>JAFYQQ010000050.1 GCA_017559845.1 Bacteroidaceae bacterium
AATTTTATGGAACAATAGCCGCACTTGTAATACTATGAGTGCTATTCTTTCTTGTCTTTCGAAAAACTCAAATAGTTGAATTGAATATAAACAATGTTCTACAGCAATGTAGGACGCTTAATAATTTACGTATGAAAAAGCTTATATCATTCCTTTTTGTATTGGCCGTTTCGCTTACATGGACGGCTTGCGAGACCAAATACGATGCCAATGGTGACCTTGACGGCATGTGGCAGATGCTCCGTTGGTATGACAAATCGTCGGCACAAGTCGTGGCCGACAAGAATGACGGCATATATTATTGTGTACAGCTCAAACTCATGAAGTTTACCCGGAAAGGCAACTCAATGAATTATTATCTGGCCTATTTTTCCCATCGGAAAGACAGCCTCACCATCGGTAAGATTGTCCATTATCCCACCGACAGTGTCTGCCCAATGTCTGTGTTGGAATCATTCGGTGTCCCAGCTGACGGACGTTTTCATGTGGATGCCCTCACTTCTGACCGTATGACACTGAGCACGGAAACCGTCGAGTTGAGCTTCAGGAAGTATTAGGATTTTCAGTTATTATAGCTCTAGATTGAGAGCATCGCCTTTACTTTGCCAACGAAAGGCCTTTCATCCCGCAATGAATCGCCTTTACTTTGCGAAGAAACTGCCTTTCGTTTTTTCGCTCAGCGCTCATCGTTCATCGTTTAATAATGGTACGCAGATGAGTTGTGGGCAATGAGTTCATTGCCAATACCTCCAAAATATGTTCTTCTATTATATAACAGCCCAAAGTATACGGTCATGCTGAACTCGTTTCAGCATCTCACTGCGAGCCTTTACTTACCCCCTTCTCTCGGTGAGATCCTGAAACAAGTTAACTTTTGTTCAATTTGCTCACGCTCTGCATACCCAACCAAGCTTGGCTCTGCTCTCGCTTAATCGCAAATTTCAGGATGACTTTGGGAGGTTCTTGTTATTTCTACACTCATTTTGAAAAAGCCAATTCAATACTTATGTTCTTTTGTCAAAAAAGAATCACATGTGCTGTTGAAAATCTTTTACAAAACATAAATCTAAAATTCGTGCGGATTTGGGTCGAAAACAAGTAAATTCCCAGTTAGGTGGAAAAAAGTGCCTAGTTGGGAAAAAATATGTTTCCAGTTGGAAAAATTTTTCTCTCCAGTTGGAAACCCTAAATTAGGGGGTTATATGATAATGTGGTTTTGTTGTGTAGAAACCCTCATAATAGAGTGGTGAAGAATAAATAAAAAACTTTTTACAGCTTGTTTTTATTATATATTGTTGCGCAGCCTTTCTTGCACACATTTTTAGCGAGTGCAAGAAAGGCAAGTCACCATTATTTCTTTTTAGGGTTCTTGTTGAACTTGTATGCCACTTTCAGCATGGCGTATCGTGGTACGGTTAGCTGCCATGTCTCCGTTCTTCCCTGTCCGTTCACCACATATCTGGTGGTGGAAAGCTGGTTCAACAAGTCGTAGGCATTCAACTGCACGACAAGTTTCTCTTTCAGGAATGCTCGTGAGAGTGAGGCGTTCCACACCAGTTCGTTCGTGTTCATGGATGATTCCTCGTATCCGCGCCGGCTGTACATCTTCAGGTCGGTCGCCATCTGGATTTTCCATGGGAGGGTATATTGTCCGCTCAGTCCATAACTGAAGTCGAACGCGTTGATGCCATTGGCTTCCGCCCCTCTTCTTTCCGCCACGTTCCATGCGAAATCTCCCTCCAGTTCCAGGCGCAGGCTTTCCTTGCTGTAGGATACCTTCGCATTTTGTGATGTGATGTAGTGGTCCACTTTGCTCAGCCAGCTTGTGTTGAAGCCCTCCACCTGTGCCAGATCCACGTTGTGCGCATAGTCAAAGCCGGTTTTTCCCTGCAGTTGGATGCGTTTCTTCTTGTCTGCATGCGTCCGATAAAAGATATAAGCTTTCGTGTTCCAGTTCCCCTTCACGTTTTCCGGCCGGTAGGTGTATACGCCGGTGGTGGGGTCGTAGGTGAACCCGTTTGCCACCATGTTGTCAAGGAAGTTCATGAACAACTTGATGTGGCAGTGCGGGCTGATACCTCCGGTTTCCGTGGTCATTTCCAGACGGTGTACCCTTGCGGTCTTCAGGTTCGGGTTACCCTTGGTTACGGCCAGAGGGTTGGATGTGTCCTCTATGTTGAGCCTCTGCACCAGGCTGGGCGTCTGCACGCTGCTTTCATATTTAAGCTCGCTTCTGTTCAGCAGCCCCATGGGCTTATTTCCTTTGAAACTGTTCGTCAGCAAGAAGAAAGGTTCCAGAAACCAGTTGCCCTGTCCGTTCCCGTAACGCTGTCCCGACCGCCAGTAGCGTACGTTTTCGCCTTTGTGGAGTATGGCAGCGTGCGCCACCACCATTGTGTAAGCCTTCTCTCCGTCATGGTTGTGTTGCAGACCAAAACCGTTGCTGTGTGTCTTGGTCATGTAAAGGCTTCTGTAGCTGTTGCCGGTGTCCAGGGCCTTCAGGTAGTCCGCCTGCGAGGGAAGTATGCCAAATTCCGTTTCCGTGCCCAGCCAGTCCAGGCGGTAGAGCGAGCTTTCCGTATTGCTGTAGTCCTGCGTGTACTTGTAGCTGTACGTAAGCTTGATGTTGCCCAAAAGGTTCATGCGGTAGTATCCGCCCGCATTGTAGGAGTATCCGTGATTCCTGTAGGGCATGAATCTCTCCTGCCGGTTGTCGGGCTGTGCCGCATCGGGGTAGGTCAGGGCATAGCGGCTGAAGTTGTCCTTTTCCGAACGGTTATAGTTCCCGCTTGCGGAAACCGACAGGTTGTCACCCCAGGCAAACTCCTTGTCCCAACTCAGGCTTTGCCCCAATCCGTAACCGGTGGAGTTGTGCAATGTCTGGTCCAGCACCTTGTTGATGTTGATGCTTTGCAGCGCGGGGCTGACGGAAGTGGAGAACAGGGAGTCCAGCACTTGCGTGCATGAACCGTATGCGGAAGGGTTGGATATGAATGACGCCGCGCGAGACAGTCCGTCACCCTTTTTCCTGCTGTAGCTCCCGTTTGTGTCAAAGGTCAGTCCAAGTTTCCCCAGATGCAGCTTGTTTGTGAGCGAACCGCCGAAGTCGCTGCTTTGGCTGATGTCCTGTGTCCTGCCGTGTTCCGCTCCGTTGGCAAGGAATGTCTCGCGTGCCGTGCGTGTCTCGTCCCGGTTGTCTGTCCAGTGTACCATCGCATCCACGTTTTCCCTGAACCGGCCGTGCTTGTCGTCCACGGAGAAGTTTCCTCCGGCCAGTTTCACTTCCTTTTCTCCGGTAAGGATCTTCGATTTGGCATACCATCCGCCGCCTCCGGGAGGCCTCACCTCGTTCGTGTTGTTCGCTCCGGCGAAAAGTACGATGCGCGAGTTGTCCGTAAAACGCAGTCCGAACAGGCGTGCCAGCCATTTCTCGTCAGTACCCGCGCCTGCTTCGGCATTGGCCATGTAGCCGATGGAGTATTCCTGTTTCAGTTCCACGTCCATCACAAAATCCTTCTGCCCGGTTTTCTGATGGACCATCTGGCTCAGCGGTACTTCCTTTTCGTAGAACTTCAGTTTGTCAACCACATAGTACGGCAGATTGTCCAGCATGATGCGGTTGTTGCCCTTGAAGAAGTCCTTTCCGTTCAGTGTAAGATAGTCCACCTTGCGTCCGTTCATGTATATTGTACCGTCATCGTGCAGTTCCGCTCCCGGCACATTGGCCACCAGTGCATCCAGCATGGAGCCTTCGGGAATCTTGAACGCCCTTGCGTCCACCACAATGGTGTCCCCCTTGTAGGCAAGTTGCACGCGTGTGGCCGTAACAGTCATTTCCTTCATGTCGGTTTCCTTCATGCTCCGTTTCATGAACAAGTCCGGAAATGTGTATTCGGTCAATCTTCCAGGTCTGTTCATCTCCAGTCGTTGTACAACGGTTTCATAGTCGGGATGTTCAGCCTTCACCATAAAAGTCTGCGGTTTCCGTTTTGCAATGGTGTGCCACATCCTTGCTCCGTGTGAAGCGTTTCCTTCCTCGGTACGCATGGTGTCAATAAGGACACCGCTTGAATCCGCCAATGTGATAAGCACATCGGGTATACCGTATTTTGTAAATGAGTCACGCACAAACTGGCAGACAAAGATGGTATTTCTGTCCTGTGCAAAAGATGACAGGCATACAGCCTGCACAAAGATGATACACAATGTGTGTTTTAAACATGATACTTTCATAAATGTAATACTTTTGTTAATTTTGAATGTCCGCTGCAAAGTTAAATATTATGTAAAAAGCAGCCGAGAAAAAGATTCAACAAAAGTAAACAAAATGATTTGCATGCTGATTATCAGAAATATGCACGCGTTCTTAAAAGTAAACAAAAGTAAACAAGTATAGGAAAAGGACAGGGCGGACGCTAATTTACAACTCTTTTATACGTTGGTCGAACAATTTTGCACTGCCTTCATCGGTATGGAACAATTTTTCCGATAAACGTTTTCGGGTAGTGGACATATATGCTTTGCTAACATTCATCAGGTGTCCGATGTCTGAAAGCCTGAACCCTAATTTGGTGAGGACACAGATTTGGTACTCCGCATCGCTGATGTCTTTTCTGAGCACCGCCAGTTGGGGGTAGAACTCTTCCACCAAGGGATAGAGCGTGTGCCAGTCATTGTATGTGGGGTATTCTTTTCTTGCCTTTCCCATCTCTATCATGCGTTTTACCACTGGTTGCTGCTGCAGGGTGTTCAGATTGTGTGTGCGCGAATGAATCTTTTCTTTTTTTCTGTAAGATTCCAGTTTTTCCTCCAGCATACTTACAGATTCCTCCAATTTTTCTTTCAGTTGAAGGTCTGTTGCATTTTGGCTGATTACTTTATTCATTCCTTCAATCAGGCCGTTAAGTCCTTCAATGGTTTGCGTTTTTTTCCTGTTCCGCAGGTGTAGGAGCAGAATGAGGAGTGTCAAGCCAAAGGCCGTTGCAATACTTCCGACAATCCATTTGAAAAAACGCAATTGTGTGTCTTTGGCTTCCACCTCTTTGCGATGCACCGTTTCAAAATATCGGGAATAGTTGTATACAGCCTGTGCATTCTGTTGGTTTTGCCTAGTGGATATTTTATAAAAGTGTTTTAATGTTTGTAGAGCATATTTGGCTACGGAGTCTTGTTTTCCATACCGGTTATAGAACCGAGTTAGCCCCCATGCGGCAAGGTATTGACTGTTTCGGGTTTTAGCATTTTTTTGTAATTTCCTAAAATAATAATGGGCTGAATCCAACATTTCTTTTTGAAAATAATAAACCCCTTTGATATGGTAATAATCTTCTCTTCCGGGTTCAATATCTCCGTTCTCTAAAAAATAGCCGGAATGGGTTTCATATTCTTCCATTGCCGCTTTGGCTTTATCAAATTCTCCTTGCCGGGCATACCATTTGACGCAAAGTCCCATAATTTTCGCTGCATTTTGGGGGCAATTCATCTCTCTAAACTTTCTGGCAACATCTTCTTTAATAAACAAAGCCTCCCAAATATACCCTTCTTTGAGAAGTGAATTGGATTTTTCATCCCATATGGTAAGTATGTTGACTGTGTCTTTGGCTTTTAACGAATAGCGCTCTGCAAGTTCATAAGCCTGAATAGCCTCATCTGACATTACACGTTTGTGGAAAATAGCTGCAATTTGTTTGTATATAATACCGAGTTGGTCATAATTACAATCTGGAGAAGAGGGTACTGCAGCAAACACAGCATTATTATAACAATCCAAGGTAGCAGACAAGTCGTCCATATCCCGATAAGCGCAACCTTTGATGTAATGAGCAAGCATCCGCTCATTGGGCGAGCCGTGCTGATTGTAATAGTCCACCAGGAGATTGCCGATGCTGTCTGACGTGAACAGTACATTTGCCTTGTTCTGTGCATTGGAGCGCAGCAGCAGATGCCGCATCCGCAATGCTTCGGGCAGGTGATTGGCCTCCTCGTTCATGGCGCACAGCATACGATAGGCCGAATCGGGCTGTTCGTTCATCAAGGTGTCTGCCACCGAGAGGCGGCGCTCAAAGTCGTGGTATTCCGTGCAAGCCGTCAGGACGGTGAGGAAGAGAAAAATATATGTTTTTCTGAGTGTTTTCATCATGTTGCTTGTGTATTTTGCACAAAAGTACGAAAAAATTTCGATATAAGAAGGTTTTGAGTGATGAGTTGTGAGCAATGAGCGGTGAGCGTTTAATGAATATCGCTTGATAAATCTACGTTGCCGATTCCCGTCTTCCAGACGGCTTTCCTAAATGATGCCTATCATTGTTTCCACGGACTTGAAAGTCCGCGGCTATTTAACTTCGCGTCTTCCAGACGCATGTTCATGATTATCCCTCGTTCTGAAGGTGTGGCGTCTGAAAGACGCGATGCCCTAAGGGCGAATAGCCGCGGGTTCTTGAACCCGTGGAATCAAATAGTACTCCTATTATGCCGTCTGAAGGACGGGGAACGGCAACGATGAGCGATGAGCTGTGAGTAGTGAACTGTGAGTAGTGAGTTTTTGGATTAGGCAGCATAACAATAGGGGCATATTTTTGAGCAATGGGTGTTGAAATCCTTGTCGTTTCCTGTCTCCGCCCTAGTCATGCCGATTATATCAAAAAAAGGGATGCGACCGTTATCGGACGCATCCCCAATTATCAGATTATGAAGTGTCTTAACTTACTTCACCATAACCTTCTTGCCGTTGATGATATTCACACCGTTCTGAGCCTTTTGAACGCGTACACCACCGATGGTGTAGATTTCGTTCTTGGTGTTAGTGGTGTTCACATCTTCAATGCCAGTCAGCAATTCACCTACTGTGAAGTTGGTACGTTTAGAAGAAGGAGTGATGAATTCCTGTGTGGCGGTCTTGTCGCCGGTGAGGTTAGGAATAGCGTAGCAGCTCATCTTCTTAGAGTCCTTAGAAGCTACATACAAGTTACCTGCATAGTCAAATGCCATTGCGGTAATTTTAGACTCGCTAACGGGAACTGTGTAGATACCTTCGGGGAAGATCTTACCTGCATCGTTGGGATCATAGTTCACAGCATAGATGGCGATAGTACTGTTGCTGATAGGATGAGCGATGATTTCGCCACCGTTGTACTTCGCAATAGCTGCACCAGGATAAATATTTGCAGTGTTAGAGAAGTCTTCCTTACCATTAGCGTCGTAGTGCTTCAAAGTGGGAGTTGCCTTGCTTGCAGAAGAAACCTCCTGGAGGTACCACAGACCACCCTGTCCGTCGGTTTCGATGTTCACGTTATGAGGTGTGCTGGTGTACTGGTTCATCAAAGAGTCAATCTGACCGCTGGGAGCAGTTGTCCAAGACTTGGCATCGCCAAGGTTGTAGTAGTATGCATAGTAATCCTTTGCGGTTGAAGCGCTGTCTGTGCGTTCGCCAGCCAATGTATAGAGCTTCAGATCCTTACCTGTTCCAGCAGTTGCGAAGCTTACTACGATACCAGCCTGTTTGTCATCGCCAACCCATGTTACGCCGTATTTGTCCAAAGTACCGCCAGTGAACACGGGAGTCCATGCCTCGGTCAGGTTTTCGGGATTAGCCTCGTAGATGGGGCTGCCCAAACCGTTGGCCATACCTAAGAACAGACGG
>JAFYQQ010000051.1 GCA_017559845.1 Bacteroidaceae bacterium
ATCACGCCAATCCCGCCAAAGGCTTATAGCAATATTTTGCGAGATTCGTGGGATTATAACCCAATGTTCCGTACCATTGGATATGCCATCCGATGGAATTGAGGTGGGAATTTACAATCCCCTTCTATGCTATCGGGTCACAGACCCTTATACTCAGAAACAGTGAATAACATATTCACCGTAACAGAAAGACATGTTTTTCCCTTTTGATTCTTATGTTCTTATGTCTAGTCCTTTTCGTGAGAGCGTGAGATTATAACTCTTGTGTTCTCTTCGGACGCTGCACGCAACGTCCCTACCCCCTCATCCCTCACTACTCATCCGCGTGCCATTAAAAAATGAAAGGCGATTCATCGGCAAAGTAGAGGCCATTCTTTGAAAGTGGCTAAAACTGATTTCAGAGCAGATATACTGCATGTGCCAACGAAGTATATCTTCATCGGCTATAGAAGATATCTTAAAGGGGCAATGCAGTACTACTGCTGTTCTAAATGAAGGCAAAAAAACTTTATTTCTCTCTTTTTCCGTTGCTTGTTCCGTTATTTTTGCTAATTTTGCACTCACTAATGCATATAGGACATTAATATAATAATAATTACGACATGAGAAAGTTACATTTATGGGCAATGATTCCCGCCCTTTGTCTGGCGGCTTGCACCGAGACAAAGACAAGTACAGAGATTAAGGTAACAGGAGAACTGGGCGACCCCAAGCCAACGTTCCTTAGGGCCTTTTACACAGGTGATCTCCTTCTGGAATCGCAGGTGGCAGAAGACAGTACCGTTACGTTTGTCATCGACACAACGGATGTATACGTGTCTGTGGACCGCACGGCTGACCAGAAGCGCACTTCTGTGTGCAGCGTAATTGCTGACGGAACCCCGGTGGAAGTGACCATCAAGGACGGAAAGGGTCAGATTACCAAAGGCTCTGAGCAGAACATGAAGTTGGCAGAGGCGCGCAACATGTTCCAGACCTTGGAAGAAAAGAGCGGTGCGCTCAGGAAGGAATTTGGCGAACTGCATAAAAAGCACAATGGCGACGTTCCTGAAGAAATGGTAAACAGCCTGATGGAACGCTGGAAGGCCTTGGAAGAGGAGATGCTTGCTGCAAATAAACAAGCAGTCCTGAACAATGCGGACAATCTTGTGCCCGTATTCTTCCTGTGCAGATATGCAAGCGATTTAGGTGTGGAGTTTGTGGACAGTTTCCTTACTGACTATAAATACAAGGACAGCAAGCAGTTGGCCTCTGTGTACCGCATGCTCGAAGGCGAGCGCAACAAGCAGCCCGGCGCAGAGGTGGTAGACTTCGCAGGAAAAGACCTTGAGGACAAAGAGGCTCATCTGACCGACTATGTAGGTAAGGGCAAGTATGTGCTTGTTGACTTCTGGGCAAGCTGGTGCGGTCCCTGCCGTGCGGAAATTCCCAACATTAAGGCTTGTTATGAAAAGTATCAGGCGAAAGGCTTTGAGGTTGTGGGCATTTCTTTCGACAGCAAAAAGGAGGACTGGGCGAAGTGTGTGGAGGAAATGGGTATTGCCTGGCCTCAGATAAGCGACCTTAAGGGTTGGGAATGTGGAGCCAGCGATCTTTATAACGTAAAGGCCATTCCCGCAACGATTCTCTACGGACCCGACGGTAAGGTTATCAAGTCTGGTATCCGCGGAGAGGAATTAGGAAAGACATTGGCGGAAATCTTTGGAGAATAATACTCCGAGTTTCCGGTAAACGGAAAGAGAAACGGTCCGCAACCTTGGATGAGATAGGTTGCGGACCGTTTATTTTGATGAGGAAAGGACAGGGGGATTATTCAGCCTCGCCTTTCTTGAGCTGCTCGTCTACGGCGCGAATCTTCTCGGCCAGCAGTGCCAGTTCGTTGTGCAGGCGGTCTACACGCTTCTTCATGGTGTCTACCAGGCTGTTGCCCTTCTTGCTGCTGATGGAGAGGAAGCCCAGATTGTTCTCGTATGTCTGGATTTCTGTACGCAGATTTTCGTAGGCACGCATCATGCGTGTGCGTTCAACGGTCAGTGAAACGCCTTGTGCCTCGGCCTTGTTGGCCAAAGCGTTCTTGAAGTTGTTCAAGCGGCGGCGTGTCTGGCTGTTGTTATATGCCTGGAACAACTTGTCCACAATGGCGCGGTACTCCTGATAGAGCTTGTCCTTCTCGCGGAAGGGTACATGGCCGGTGGCGTTCCATTCCTTCTGCAGTTCCTTCACCTTGGCAATGATGTCCTTGGCATCTTTGTTCTCTTCCAGTCCCTTGAGGGCTTCTATGATGGACTTCTTTTTCTCCAGGTTTGCGTTCTGCTCGCCTTGCGCTTCTGCCTCGGCTTTCTGCTTTTCCTCAAAGAAGTAGTCGCAGGCAGTGATGAAGCGGTTCCACAGGCTTTCGGCGGCCTTGCGGGGTATGTTTCCGATTTCCTTCCATTCCTTCTGCATTTGAATCATGGTGTCGGCAGTGGAGCGCCATTCGGTGCTGTTGGTCAGCGCTTCGGCTTTTTCCACCAGTGCCTTCTTCTTGGCCAGGTTCTGGCTGAATGATTCTTTCAGGTCGTGGTAGAAGTTGGACTTCTGTTCGAAGAAACGGTCGCAGGCCTTGCGGAAACGTTCAAAGATGGCGGTGTTCATCTTCTGGGGTGCATAGCCGATGGTTCTCCACTGGGTTTGCAGTTCGATGATCTTCTTTGTCATCTCGTCCCATTGTGCGAAGGTCTTCAGCTCGTCCAGTGCAATGTTCTCGATTTCCACGCAGAGGGCTTCCTTCTGTGCCAGGTTGTTTTCCTCTTCGGCTTTGCGGGCTTCAAAGTGGGCCTGGTGTTTCTTGCGGATGATGGTGCTGGCTTCCTTGAAGCGGTTCCACAGTTCTTCGCGGATTTCCTTTGCCACGGGGCCTGTCTCCTTCCATTCCTGGTGCAGACCCTGCAACTGGTTGATGGCGGCTACCACGTCTTCTTCGTTTTGCAGCGCTTCGGCCTGTTCGCACAGACGGGTCTTCACTTCCTGGTTCTTGCGGAAATCATACTCGCGCAGTTCGTGTCCGAGCTTGAGCAGGTCATAGAACTGTTCTGTATAGAGCTGGTAGTTCTTCCACAATTCTGTGGCGCGCTCGGCGGGAACGGATTTGATTTCCTTCCATTCGGCCTGGAGCTGCTTGAACTCGTCGAAGTGCTGGTTGGCGTCTTCGGGGGTGGTGGCCATTTGTTGTATGCGGTCCAGAATCTCCAGCTTGCGTGCCAGACCTTCCTGCTTCTGCTTTTCGATTTCTTCCAGTTCCTTGGCGCGGCGGTCGCGGATGATTTGCATCAGGGCACGGAATTCGGGTTCTGCGGTGTCCAGTTCGGGAACGAACTCTTCGCTGTTTCCGCCTTCATCCACAAACTTCTGCCGTGCTTGTGCCACTTCGGCATTGTGGAACTTGTAAAAGCCCTGTTTCAGCGCTTCAACCTCTTGCTTGTCAATGGGGTTTTCGCTGGCAACGATTTCCTTGGCGCGTGCCAAAACTTCCTGTTTGTTCTGGGGAGTGCTTACCGTTGTAGATGTTGCAGTCTCTTCAATGGGAGCTGTTTCGGCTACAATGGGTTGTTGAGAAGTCTGCTCTATGGCAGTGGTTCCATTCGTCTCTAATGAGTCCATCATGTACAGTTTTTATCTAAAATATAGGTTTTTGTCGATAATCTTCTTACAAAATAAGACAAAAATATTCTTATCGCCTAAAAAAAACTAAGTTTTTTGCTAAAATAGGCGTCAAATCCATGTTTTCCGTCTGAAATACCACAATAAAAGTATGGTTACGCCTATGGTTATGCCCATGGCAAGGGGGAAACCCCACCAAGCGTTTTCCATTCCGTTGACAAGGTTCATTCCGAAGAGGCTGGCCACCAGTGTGGGGAACATCATGAGCAATGTGATGCTGGTAAGCATTTTCATGACGCTGCTCATGTTGTTGTTGATGATGTTGGCGTAGGTGTCCATGGTGGAGTCGAGAATGTTGGCATAGATGGATGCCGACTCGCGTGCCTGTGACATCTCGATGTTTACGTCCTCGATGAGGTCTGCGTCCAGTTCGTCCACGGGCAGTTTGAACTTCAGTTTGGAAAGGAGGGTCTCGTTTCCGCGGATGGAGGTGATGAAGTAGGTGAGGCTGTCCTGCAACTTACTCAGGTTGATGAGGGCGGCGTTGTCAATCTTGTGGTCAAGGTTCTCCTTTGACTTTTCCAGAAGAGTGTTGATTTGCTTCAGCCGCTTCAGGTACCACACGGAACTGCTGAGGAAGAGACGGAAAACCATGTCTACGGAGTCGGTGAATCCCACGCCTCGCTTCTGTTGGAAGGAAACAAAGTCTATCATCATGTTGGTCTCGAAGTTGCAGACCGTAATGCAGACGTCCTTGTTCAGAATGATACCTAAGGGAATGGTGGTGAAGGGTGTGCGTGAACGCACTTCCTTTACGTATGGAATACGAAGGATGATGAGTACCCATCCGTCGTCAAATTCGTAGCGGGCACGCTCATCGGTATCCGCAATGTCGGAAATGAAATAGTCGGGGATTCCGAGTGTGTTTTCCAGAAAATCCTTGTCTTCTTGTGTGGGGCAGGTAACCTGCACCCAGCAGTTGGGTTGCCATTTATCAAGCGTCTTCAGTCCGCCTGTAGTATGCCAATATGTGCGCATTTGTTCAGTCCTCCAGTATTGAATTAGTACAGATGTTGATTAACTCTCCGGGAGAACGTGATGTTTTGTTCATGCTCCCGGCAGTCTACATGTTCAGGGTTTCCGCGTGATAGTCGTCCATTTTGCTGTTTTACTTTTTGTTTTGGTTCGGGGGCCGTTGCTTGTTCCGCAAACGGACCTGGGCAGTTGGCATTTTGACAGCCTTTTTGCCTCCAAACGTTCTTTCAGGGTGTAAAGTTAAGGTTTTTCCGCTAAATAGCAAGCAAATCCGCCTAAAAATAAAATCAGGGAGGGCGAAATTTTGCTTTTCGTCCTCCCTGTATGTTGTCCGAAACGGGGATTATCGGGGGAATTTCCAGGGTTTGCGGTATTCGGGTGTGATGAACTTGTCTGCCTGCTTGTTGTTGAAGGTCTGTTTCTGATCATCGTAGGTGAGGCTTTCTCCCGTGCGGGCGGCAATGTTGCCGATGTGCGCGTACTTGGCGCAAAGGCTTCCGTTGGTGATGGGACAAGCCGTTTCCAGATTCCTTGTCTTTATGCAATCCAGGAAATTGGTGGTGTGGTCATAATGGTCGTTGTTCGAGGGTTTGTCTTTCATTGCCTCAATTCTGCCACCCAGCGGTATCACTTCCATTCCTTCGCGGTTGACAATCAGTGTGCCGTTGGTGCCTTGAAACTCAAGTCCGTAATTTCTGCCGTAAGGCCCGGTCTCAATGGCGGTGTTGCTCCAGCGGATATTGAATTTGTCAAATTGGTAGACGACATTCAGTGTGTCGAAGGTTTCCGAGAGATTGTCGGGATATGAGAAGTTGCCTCCTGCTGCCACCACTCGGTTGGGCATTCCCTTGACATTCATTCCCCACAGCGCCATGTCCAGCAGATGGACGCCCCAGTCTGTTATCAGACCGCCACCGTAATTCCAGAACATTCGCCACAGTCCGTGGAATCTTCTGTTGTTGAACGTGCGGTCTGGGGCCGGGCCCAGCCACATGTCAAAGTCAATGCCCGCAGGAACGGGGGAATCTGGTTGGGGATTGAGCACCGCCGCATACGAGAAATTGGCCCAGACATTCACTTGGGCAATGGTGCCGAGCTTGCCGCTGTCGATGTATTCCTTCATCCTTCTCCACATCTGCGAGCTGCGTTGCTGTTGGCCTACTTGTACAACCCGACCATACCGTTTCGCTGCCTTGACCATGGCGTCACATTCGGCAATACTGTTGGCAATGGGCTTCTCCACATATACATCTTTGCCGGCGGAGCAGGCATCGGTCATCATGAGGCAGTGCCAGTGGTCGGGTGTTCCAATGATGACGGCGTCCAGGTCTTTGCGTTCAAGCAGGCGGCGGTAGTCGCCGTAGAGTTCCGGACGTCTGCCCCAGTTCTTTTCCGCTTCGGCGGCACGGTTGGCCAGGATGTTGCTGTCAATGTCACACAGGCCGATGCAGTTCAGCCCGGGATGATTCATTGTGTCCCTAAGGTTGCTCCATCCCATTTCCCGGCATCCGATGAGTGCGATGTTGAGCTGGTCGTTGGCAGATACTTTCATGTTGGCGTTGCTGCCTCGCATGGTTTCCGGCAATATCAGTCCTGCTGCCAATGCGGTGGCAGACTGGCGGAGGAAATGTCGTCTTGTTGTCATGGTGTCTTATGCTTAAGATTTAAGATAGTCTTTATTCTATTGGCTGTTTCAGCGTTTGTACTCATCACTAACGCGGTTGGTGAGTTCGATGAACTGTTGGACGCTGAGCTGTTCCGGGCGTTGGTTGAAGATGGGGTCTTGGAGGAGTGTGGAGTGGTCGGGGATGGGGAATCCCTCCTTTGCACATTGGGTGTCCAGTTCGCCCAGCAGCGGTCTGATGTTGTTCCTGAGCGTCTTGCGTCGTTGGTTGAAAGTGGTCTTGACAAGCCGCTTGAACAATTGCTCGTCGCATCCCAGGCTGGTGGTGCTGTTGCGGGTCATGCGGATGACCGCACTTTTTACCTTTGGAGGAGGGTTGAAGACATGCTCATGTACGGTGAAAAGATATTCAACGGAGTACCAGGCTTGAATCAGGACGCTCAGAATGCCGTAGGACTTGTTTCCCGGTGCTGCGGCAATGCGTTCGGCCACTTCTTTCTGGATCATGCCCGTGCAGCAAGGGATCAGATCCTTGTAGTCGAGCATCTTGAAGAAGATTTGGCTGCTGATGTTATAGGGGTAGTTTCCGGTAAGTACAAAAGACTGCCCCTGGAACACGTTTTCGAGATGCATCTTCAGGAAATCGTCCTCAATTATATTTTCCTCCAGAGAGGGAAATTTTTCCCTCAGGAAGGAAACGGATTCGTAGTCAATTTCCACAACCTTAACCGTGCGTGGCTTTTGTACCAGATATTGTGTCATGACTCCCATTCCCGGTCCTACTTCAAGGACAGGGATGTCTGGACACGCATCTACGGTGTCGGCAATATCCCGGGCAATGCCCAAATCTGTCAAAAAGTGTTGCCCCAGAAACTTTTTCGGCTTAACGAGTCTCATATGTGCTGATAATTTTATAATTTTGTAGGCAAAGATACAATTTTTCATCAATAATTGTGCACGGAATAGTGAAGAAACTCATCAATTATACCATTAAATGTGTTTTGCCCGTTGTTTTTGCTGTTGCCATCTTGTGGTGGATGTACAGGGGATTCCAATGGGAAGAGGTCTCTGCCGCACTGTCCGAGGACATGTCCTGGACATGGATGCTTCTGAGCCTGCCTTTTGGTGTGCTGGCTCAGGTTTTCCGCGCCTTGCGTTGGCGTGAGATGCTTGCTCCGACAGATGGTCGGGTGCGCTTGAGCAGTTGCATCCATGCCATATATCTCAGTTACGCAAGCAGTCTGGTTGTGCCTCGTGTGGGCGAAGTGCTGCGTTGCGGTGTGCTAAACAGACAGGATGGAGTCAGCTTCAGCCGACTGGTGGGCACGGTAATGAGCGAACGAGTGGTGGATATGCTTATGGTTTTGCTGATAAGCTCTTTCACCTTTCTTGTTGAGATTCCTGTTTTCGTGCGCTTCTGCAAGTATACCGGCGTTTCTTTGGACGGATTGTTGCACACTTTCACTTCTGCCGGCTACTTGGTGGCCGGAGCCTGCCTGCTCGTGGCATTGGTTACGGGAGTGTTTATCATTTATAAACTGAACGTGTTTTCCCGCACCCGCACCGTCATCCGTGAGTTGCAGTCCGGATTGTTGTCGGTTTTCCGGCTCAAGCGTCCGTTCTGGTTCTTTTTCCATTCAGTGGGAATTTGGGTGTCATATTATTTGCACTTCTATCTCACGTTCTTTTGTTTTGACTTTACAGCGCATCTGAGCCCGATGGTGGCACTGGTGGCTTTCGTTGTGGGTTCTTTTGCTGTGCTCGTTCCCACTCCCAATGGAGCCGGCCCCTGGCATTTTGCCGTAAAGACCGTACTGGTGTTGTTTGGCGTGAGTGCTGTGAACGGAGCCATGTTTGCCCTGTTGGTACATTCTATTCAGACATTGCTGGTGGCATTGCTGGGGCTTTATGCTTTGGCCGCAATCGGCCTGGACAAGCGTCGGACAGTGCCTGATGCTTCAACCCATACAGAAAATCCTTAAATTAAATATACAAAAACATTCAAATTTTATGACAACATCAATCAAAGATCTTGCACCTCAGTCGGTTTGGCGTAATTTCTATTTGCTGACCCAGGTGCCCCGTCCCAGCGGCCATCTTGCGGCGGTTCAGCAGTTCTTGTTGGACTGGGCGGCAGAAAGAGGCATTGAAGCCTTCAAGGATAATGCCGAGAATATTGTGATGCGCAAACCCGCGACTCCGGGAATGGAAAACCGAAAGGTTGCTGTTCTGCAGGCGCATATGGATATGGTACCCCAGAAACTGGATGAGAGTACCCATAATTTTGAGACTGACCCCATTGAAACATATATTGACGGCGATTGGGTAAAGGCCAAGGGAACCACTCTGGGTGCCGATGACGGAATCGGTGTGGCTGCTATCATGGCTGTGCTGGAAGCTACGGATTTGGTACACGGACCCCTGGAAGCGCTTATTACGGCAGATGAAGAGACCTGCATGTATGGCGTGAACCACTTGGCGGAAGATACGCTGAAGGGCGACATCCTGCTCAATATAGACAATGAGACAATGGGTGAATTCGTGATCGGAAGTGCCGGTGGTGTGAACATCTCTGCCACCATGCAGTACAAGGAAGTGGAGCCCGAAGAAGGAGATGTGGCTGTAAAGGTAACGCTCAAGAACCTCAGAGGAGGTCACAGCGGACTTGAAATCAACCAAGGTCGTGCCAATGCGAACAAGTTGATGGCACGTTTCGTGCGTCAGGCCATTGCCGATGATGAGGCCCGTCTGGCCAGTTGGAGCGGGGGTAACATGCGCAATGCCATTCCCCGTACAGCACAGGTTGTGCTTACCGTTCCTGCCGAGAATCTGGAAGACCTGAAGGATTTGGTGGCTTATTGTGAAGGCGTGTTCGCAAACGAATTCTATGGAGTGGAAGAAGGTATCTCCCTCACATTGGAACAGACAGAAATGCCGGCTGGTGAAGTGCCTGTTGAAATTCAGGACAATCTGGTAGATGCCTTGATGGCTTGCCATGACGGTGTTTTGCGCAACATCCCCAGCATCCCCTCTGTGGTGGAGACCAGCAGCAACCTTGGCATCGTAGAGATTGGTTCTGGCGAGGCAAAAGTTCTGATTCTTGCCAGAAGCAGCAATGACACCATGATGGAGTATATTCAGGAAATGCAGGAATGCTGCTTCAACATGGCCGGAATGAAGGTGGAATATGGCGGACAATACGGAGCTTGGCAACCCAACTTTGAGAGTCCCATCACCGCCACAATGGTGAATGTATACAAGGAAATCTTCCAGGAAGATGCCCAGGTTCAGGTTTGCCATGCCGGTTTGGAGTGCAGCATCATTGGCGGCAAATATCCACAGATGGATCTTGTAAGCTTTGGCCCCACATTGCGCAGTCCTCACACGCCAGACGAGCGTTGCAATATTCCTTCAGTTGAAAAATTCTGGATTTTCTTACAGGCCTTGTTGGCACAAATACCCGAGAAATAATGTTGAATTTAGACAGTTTTTACAAGGCCAGATATGTTCTGAGCCAGGTGATTCGTCGGACAGATTTGGTTCAGGCTCCCCGTTTGAATCCCGCAGCCGACATTTATTTGAAACCGGAGAACCTGCAGGTAACCGGTAGTTTCAAGGTGCGAGGCGCTTGTTACAAGATTTCGCAGCTCACTGATGAGGAGAAAGCCCGCGGTGTGATTGCATGTTCTGCCGGAAACCATGCCCAGGGCGTGGCATTGGGAGCACAGTACAATGGCATCAAGAGCCTTATCTGTCTGCCCGAAGGCGCTCCCATCAGCAAGGTGGAGGCAACCCGCCGTTATGGTGCGGACATCTGTCTGGTGCCCGGCGTCTATGACGATGCCTACCAGCGTGCCATTGAGTTGCGCGACGAAAAAGGTTATACTTTTGTACATCCCTTTGACGATGAGAATGTGATTGCCGGACAGGGAACCATTGGTTTGGAATTGCTGGAACAGCTCCCCGATGTGGATACCGTCATTGTGCCTATTGGTGGTGGCGGTTTGGCCAGCGGTGTGGCATTTGCCATTAAACAGTTGAACCCCAAGGTTGAGGTTTGGGGTGTGCAGGCTGCCGGTGCGCCCAGTATGTACCAGAGTCTGGTGGACCAGCAGATTTTGCGTCTTTCCAACGTAAGCACAATTGCCGATGGTATTGCGGTGAAGGAACCCGGTGCCATCACTTACGAAACCTGTGGAAAGTATCTTGATGGTGTGGTAACCGTTACCGAGGATGAAATCTGTGCCGCAATCCTTGCGCTGATTGAACAGCACAAGATGGTGGCCGAGGGCGCGGGCTCAGTGGCTGTGGCTGCAGCAATGTTCAACAAGGTGCCTGTGGCCGGAAAGAAGGTTATCTGTCTGGTCAGTGGCGGTAACATTGACGTAACCATCCTCAGCCGTGTCATCAACCGCGGTCTGGCCAAGAGCGGACGAGTGTTCACCTTCGCTGTGGAATTGGACGACAAACCCGGACAGTTCTTGAATGTAAGTTCAATCCTTGCCCGCTTGGGTGGCAACATCATCAGCGTGCATCACGAGCGTAACGATGACAGTGCCCGTGTTACTGCCTGTCATTTGCGTGTCAAGGTGGAAACCCGTAACGAGGCGCACATTGAAGAAATCAAGAAAGCCTTGTTTGCCGAAGGATTCTCAATTATCGGATAATTATTTTTCACATATTAAAACAAATAAAAAATGAAAGCAGTTCATACAACTCAGGCCCCTGCGGCCATCGGACCTTATAGCCAGGCTATTGAAGTAAATGGTTTTGTCTTTGCCAGCGGCCAGATTCCCATTGACCCCGCAACAGGAGAATTTGTTGAAGGCGGCATCCAGGAACAGACCCGTCAGGCGCTGACAAACGCCAGCAACATCTTGAAGCAGGCCGGTACAGACCTCGCTCATGTGGTGAAGACCACCGTTTTCCTGAGCAGCATTGCAGATTTTGCTGCCATGAATGAAATCTATGCACAATTCTTCACAGAACCTTATCCTGCCCGCAGCGCTGTGGCAGTGAAAGACCTTCCCAAGGGCGCCTTGGTTGAAGTGGAGGTTCTTGCCGTGAAGCCTGAATAATCTTTTAGACAAGAAAGGGTTTAGGGATTTGGGACCATCCAATCCCTAAACCCTTTTCCGTTTAGTCCCTAAACCTTTTTAATACAACGAGACTATGCGAAGCCTGCTACTTGTTTCTCTATACATTATAATATATATATATAATGGCATTTTGCCTTTGCAAGCAAAAGTGACGGAACCCACCCGCCGTTTGGTGGCATTGCTTGCCGACATGCAGAAAGCCCAGGAAGTGACTCCGGATAGTTTTTATGTATATGCCAATCATTTGCGCCAAACCATCCGCCAGGAACAGGACACTGTTTCGCGGGTGGTTTGTTCGGCTACCTTGGCCCATTTGTATGTTCTTCATTCCCATCTTGCCCAAACCAATGCCCGGGATACAGAAAGTCACATTGACAGCATACAGGAATGGTCTCGGCAGGAATACCTTCAACATGCGGCAGAACTTTATGCGGACGCTTTGCGCAACCCCGAGTCGCTTTATGGGGAGCAGGTGGAAAAATGGATTCCGCTTGTGGAAAAGTCATCTTTGAATAAGGCGCTTTCCGGCGATATGCTGAACATGATATGGAATGCGGCGGTCAATGACCTTCCTGCAGCCTATCGCCAGAAAGTCCGTATCCCCACTTATGCCCGGTTGGTGTCCTTTTACCGTTCCAAGGAAAAGTGCCGTGAGGCTTTGACCCTGATGCTCGATTCCTTGGACCGCAATGGCATTGCGGCACAGGATAGCGCGTCGCTTTATCAACTCAAAGAAGAGTATGCATCGTGTGACGCTTGTGCTGAAGTCTATCTCCGCCTGTCCCAATTGCCCGGCCTTACTCCGGAGGAGAGGGAAGAAATCCTGCACCGGGGAATAAAGGCTTATCCCGCTTATTGGCGGAAGGAGGCATTGGAGAATGCCCTTTTGCAGTTGGCCCATCCCCAACTCTTATGGAATGGCTTGTATGTCTATTATCCCAACAGGAAGGTCGAGACGGCATTAAGGGTGCGTAACCTCACTTCTGTCCGTTTCTCCCTGTATCGTTTGCCCGTGGCGTTTGACCAGACGCAGAAAGACATTCTCCGTCAGGTTTGTCGTCAAGGAAAACGCATTCATTCCTTTACACATACGCTTCGCAAAGAGAGTCCCATAACGGAATATTCCGATACCGTCTGTTGGCAGACACCCGGTTATGGCCGCTATGCTTTGGTCATGGAGGCGAAGACTCCTGCCCGTCTTTGTGAGAAGATTGAACCGCAGGTTTCCTTTTTCCGTGTCAGTTCCATTGGCAGTTTCTCTGTGGGATTCCCAAACGGCGTTCTCCGTCAGGTGGTGGTGGATGCGCTCAGTGGCGCTCCTCTGCAGGGCGTGCAAGCCCGCTATCTGCAAGAGGGAAAAGACTCCCTACATCTGTTGAAACAAGCATTGACCGACGGGCGTGGCATGACTGAGTTCACAGTGGGGCAGGGGCCTCGCCACAATATACTTCTTCATCTGAGCAACGGCCCGGACAGCGCTTTGGCACCCCTCCCTTTACAGACGGTGTTTTTCCCCCAGACTGGCGTGCAACGCCTCAGCAATGTCCGTCTTTTTACAGACCGTTCCGTTTACCGTCCTGGCCAGAAAGTCTATGTGGCAGCTTTGGCATACGATTCGCAGGGCCATCGTGCCGCAGTGCGTCCGTCACGGGAAATCACGTTGCTTTATTATGACGCCAACCGTCAAAAGATAGCGGAACACACGTTGCTTACCGATTCTTTCGGTGTGGCCAGCGATTCCATAACCCTTTCCTCATCATTGTTGCCCGGCCAGTTCCGCATCAGTGTCCGCAACGGTTCTTCTTGTACCTTTCGTGTCGAAGAGTACAAACGTCCCACCTTCTATGTGGAATTGGAACAGCCTTCACAAGTGGCCTGGCCGGTGGACAGCATTGCGGTTACCGGTTGGGTGCGGACGTATAGCGGTGTGCCTCTTGGAAACTCCCGCATCACCGGAACTTATCGCTGGACGAACGCGCTCTGGCGCTATTGGCCGGGAAATGATTACACCCGCTCCCTGCAGTCGGATACGGTATATACGGACAAGGATGGCCGTTTCATCCTGTCTCTGCCCGTAAGTCAGTCTTCGGACTATTTCCGTTGGGGACGCCGTCTGTCTGTTCAGGTGGATGCGCTTAGCCCTTATGGAGAGGTGCAGGGAAGCACCCTTTCCGTTCCGTTGTGCTCCGCCCCCTTGCGGCTCCACCTTTCGCTTCCCCGTTGGCAGGAACGAGGAAACCTTTCCTCTTGGTGCTTCAAACTGCTTGGACCGACAGACTTGCCGGTTCGGGGTATGGTGGATTGTCTTTTGCATGACAAGAAAGGCAATGTGGTGTTCCGCACTCAGGTGCAGGCTGGAACCGACACCGTTCCAGTAGGTTTGAAGGAGGTCGCTTCTGGCGATTATCAGTTGCATGCTCATGTCCGTATAGGGGCAGACACAGCGTCTTGCACGCTTCCGTTCACCTTGTTTGACCTGCAGGATTCCCGTGTTCCGGTGGATACGGTGTTGTGGGTCTATTGCCCGGACGATACGTTTGCCCTTTCACGTCCTGCCCGCATACAGTTGGGCAGCAGTCTGGATACGGCCTATGTTTATTGTACGCTGGTTTCACAGAATGGAGTGGGGCTGGATACGCTTATGCGCCTGAAGGATGAGGCGCGCCTTCTTGTCCTTCCGTATAAGGAAGAATATGCCGACGGTGCCAGTCTTCAGGTGTCGCTTTACCATCAGGGACGCCTTTACCGGGAAAGCCTTCGCCTTTACCGCGAGCTTCCTTCCCGCCGGCTTCAGGTACGCTGGCACACGTTCCGCAACCATCTGCAACCCGGACAGAAAGAGGAATGGCGCCTTACACTTTTGCACCCGGACGGCACACCTGTCCAGGCCAACCTGATGTGTACCCTTTATGATGAGGCTTTGGATGCCATCTATCCTCATCGCATGGAACTTTCCCTTTATCAGGGTCATCGCATACCTTCGGTAAGTGTCGGCGACTGGTCCCATTATCCCCATTCTTACGATATCCCGTTCTGTCTCAGGTTGAACGATGTGCCCGCCCTTTCCGTTCCCACATGGAATCCGTCCTATTTCAATGTACCCTTTGTAAAATCCTCTTTACATGCTGGTATGGAATACATGTCAGTGGCCACAACGGCGGTCCGCGCAACGGGAAAGTTGATGAACCGTTCAATGGCGGCGAAGGCTATTTCAGAAGAAGAGGTTGCGCAAGATGCAATGGCCGATGCCGCTCCGGCAATGACAGAAGTGACAGAAAGCAGACCATCTTCTGAGGTGAGGAAAAACCATTCCGAACTGGCGTTCTTCCGTCCCGATTTGCGGACAGACCAGCAAGGCAATGTAAGCATCGCTTTCACATTGCCGCAGGGACTTACCCGCTGGCATTTGCTGGGACTGGCCCACACCAAGGACATGTTTACCACCCAACTGAACGATACGGTTGTGGCACGCAAGGACTTTATGGCGCAAGTCCATCTTCCCCGTTATCTGCGAGAGGGAGACCATGCCGTGCTGACCGCCACTTTACGTAATCTTACCGAAACGGAGCAAAAGGGCGAGGCCATGTTGCAGGTCTGCGATGCCCGTACAGAGAAAGTCCTGCATACGCTTCGTGTGCCTTTCTCCCTGGAGGCGCGGGCCGACAGTGTTTGCCTTCTTCCCTTCTCTGTGCCGCAGGGTCATTCTTTGCTTCTTGTGCGCTGGCAGGCTAAAACACCCCAGGCTTCTGACGGCGAACAGCATCCTTTGCCTGTCCTGTCCGATGTGCAGGCCATCACGGAGACCAAGTCCTTCAGTCTTGACCGTCCGCAAAAGTGGCAGATGGATTTGAACAAGTTGTTTGCATACGACCATCCCGCTGCAAGCAACCGCAGCCTTACGGTTGAGTACACCGCCCGTCCCGAATGGCTGGCGTTGCAGTCGCTTCCCTCGTTGGTGGACGCCAAGGCAACAGATGTGCTATCTCTTTCATCCGCTTTCTATGCCACCGCAATGGCACGCGGCATATCCCGTCGTGTGCCGGAACTCCGCGAGGCTGTTGCCGAATGGAATGCCGGTGCCGACACGCTTTCTGCAACCCTTGGCGCCAATGCCTCATTGACAGACCTGCTGATGCAGGAAATGCCCTGGGTCATGGACGACCGCAAAGAAGCGCAGCGCCGGGCGCAGTTGGCATCACTCCTTACCGATGCCTCTTCACCTTCCCATCTGATGCTTTTGTTGCAAAAGTTGGAGGCGGTGCAGCGCCCCGACGGATCTTTTGCTTGGTACCCCGGAATGGCAGGCAATGCCTATCTGACCACCGAAGTGTTGCGCCAACTTTCCCGATTGCAGCATTTGGCGGATGGAAATGATGTGTCCCAGATAGACCGTCTCCGTGGCGAAGTGCTTCTGCGTGGCTTGCGCTATCTCCACCGCACGCTCATCCGCCAGTCTGAAAGAACACCGCTTTCTGTCGGCACATTGCTCCCGTTCTTGGATATTGTAAGCAGAAGCAACATTCCGCTTCCGGAAGAAATGAGAGCCGACATGCACAAATGGAGCGAACAACTTCGTGCTCAGGCAGAAACATTGCAGCGCGAGAAACGCGCTTTGGCGGCTGTGGTGCTTTGCCGTAGCGGCCATCAGGCTGCCGCAAGCAAACTGATGCCCGAACTCCGTCGCGTCATAGCCCAGTCTGACGGCTTTTATTTGGCATATCCCGGTGGCGCTTCTTACCAGCCGGACACAAAGATACAGCACCATGTACAGGTAATGGAGGCATTTGCCGAGGTACTTCCCTCGGACACCGTGGCGATGCGTGGCTTGCAGCAATGGCTTCTCCGCCAGAAGCGTACACAAGATTGGGGACAACCGGTGCAGACGGCTGATGCCGTTTACGCCTTGCTTCTTCATTCGGAAGGACAGTTGTCAGACGCTTCGGTGGACAAGGTAGCGCTGACAGACAAGGCTGGCCGCCATCTTCTTCACTGTCCGGAAACACGTTTGGGCTATCTGCGTCAACACATGGACGCAAATCGTCCCCGTACCTTGCAGGTGGACAAGCGTACGCCCGGTATCAGTTGGGGCGCGGCCTATGCCCAGTACCTCATGCCGATTGACAAAATTGAAGCCCAGCGCGAGGGACTTACCGTGCGCCGGGATGTAGACCGGCTTTCCACACGAGTGGGTGACCGTCTGTATGTCCGTTACACGCTGACGATAGACCACGACCTGGAATATGTAGTCCTTTCCGCCCCCCGCATTGCGGCAGCCGAACCGGCCGAACCGCTCTCCGGCTATATGTGTTGGGGAAATCTTTCTGGCTACCGTGCCATCCATGATGCCCGCACCGATTACTTCTTTGATTCTCTGCCAAAGGGTACATACGTGATAGAGGAAGACTGGCTCATGACACATTCCGGAACCTACCAGACTGGTGCCGCCACCCTGCGTTGTGTCTATGCACCAGAGTTCCAGTCCCACACGCCTGGCACAACAGTGGTGGTGCAGTAGTACTGCATCACCACTTTAAGATATCTTCTCCAGCCAATGTATTTAGAAGCCCCAAACAACCAAAACCATTCAGAAATAACCAAATATAAACCTTTAATTATCAGCGTATTCTAAAATTTAACACTTTCAGGCTGCTTTTTGATGGTTGATTCTTATTCATAATATTTGATTTTTTAATTATTCTTCTGAAAACTAATTACAGCCCATATACTTGCAACTGCTCCGTACAGACAAAGAGGTCCAAATTGCGTGATGAGTTGCGAGAATGTACTACCCTTCAAATAGATTTCACGCATGGCGGTAATGATATATCGCAATGGATTCAGTCGTGTTGCCTCTTTTGCCCAATCAGGCATTGATGATATAGGAGAAATCAATCCA
>JAFYQQ010000052.1 GCA_017559845.1 Bacteroidaceae bacterium
AATATGTGGAAATTTGGGAACCATCAAAAAGCAGTCTGAAAGTGTTAATTTTTAGAATGTACTGATAATTAAAGGTTTACAAATGGTTATTTCTGGTTGTTTTTGGTTGTTTTGGGCTTCTAAATACAACCCCTAAAAGCAGATTCACCTATGCTAACAAGAGAATTAGGGAAAGTAATTGAAGTCAGGGCAGAACAACCCCTAAAAGCAGATTCACCTATGCTAACAAGAGAATTAGGGAAAGTTACATTTTTCAGACTCGAACAGTCTTTAAAGACCTCGTTCCCTATGCTTATATTATTAGATGAACTCGTAAAAGAATCTGAAAAAGTTATACTTGTCAGGGAATAACAACCATCAAATAAATTTCCCACAAAATTTGTTATTGAATTAGGGAAAGATACACTTTCCAGTAATCTGCAATGGGAAAATGCATCTGATGCTATGCCAGTAACACGATACAACTCGTCTCCTCTTGTAATAGATTCCGGTATTATTATAGAACCCTCATAATCAACCACAGTATTTGTAGATACTATTAATCTGCGACTATTCGCGACCTCAACAGTCTTATCAGTATAAGACGTAACATTATAATAAATTCCATCCACTATAAAATCAACAGCACTCGCTGATATGGAACTCAATAACAAGACTACAATTGCCAGGCATGCCTTCATCTTTCTTATCATACTGAAAAAAATCTCTTGCCTACCACTTCCCCTGCTTCAGCGGTTAATATTAAGTTTGGTCATGGAAATAAAAAAAGACGTGGGAAAAACATTCATCGCTTACCCCACTATCCAGGCCTTCGCATTGCCTATGCACAAGGATAAGCAACTCAGCCAGCCCACGCCGTTGGGTATTATATATAATGTATACTGCAGGTCTTTTGACTTGCAGGCATAGGGTATAATACACCCCACGTGAACGCTTCGTTGCGGTATCTTCTTGTGCATAATCAAAGTTGCGAAGTTTGATAGTAGAAGATAACGTTAAGAAAACGTCCTTTCATGCTCCTTGCCCCGGCGAGGTGCGCGACCCCAATTGTGGCAGCGGAAGCATATTCCAATAAGTTTTTGACCCGCCCGACCCGTTGGGACTGGCTTAGTCAGGCACAAAGTTAGGAATTATTTTCCATTTAAAAGAATAATGGTCAAGTTTTTTCATAATATCGGCATCCCAGAGCAGTAGTACTGCAAGTGGCAACGCAGATATACTGCACAGGCTGATGAAGATATACTGCGATGGCAGATGCAGTACTACTACTCTGAAAAAGGCAATAGGCTTCAATGGCCAACGCATGCCGGTGCGATGGCTGTTGCATGCTGGTGTGTTGGCCAACGCAACGGCATGCATCGGGCTACGCACCATGGTGGAAAATCAAGGGAAATATGATAGGAAAAAAGAAGCCTGCTTACTTGGCGAGGTAAGCAGGCTTCTCTGAGATAGTTATTTGAATCTATTATTTGCTATATTTCTGCTGCAGATATTCCATATAGATGCGGACGGCGGTCTCGACCATTGCGGTGCAGGGACGACGACGGTAGTATGCCTCGGTGCGTTCTTCGGGCGTGGCCGTTATCGCCACTGCGGGCACCACACCATCGGCAAGGGGTTTTGCCAATCCGAGCAGTTCGCGGCAAAGCAATGTGCCACAACGCTTGCAGAATTCGGCCGCAAGTTGCTGCACCACCTGATAGTTGGCTTTCTTGAGCGTGGCATCAGGATACGAGCAGGAGGGTTCCGAAGGGCTGTCCTGGGGGTTCTGCACCTCCATGCCCGCCATCATGAACATTCCACAAGCAGCTCCGCAGGTCTCGCGCATTCGGCCAATGCCGCCACCGAACGAGGCGGACAATTGTGCAAGCGTGGCCGCATCAAGGCCATAGAAGTCTGCCAGCGCCAAAGTTACTGATTGGGCGCAATTATAGCCCTGGCGAAAGAATGCCACGGCCGCTTCGGCGCGGTTCTCGGTTTCGGTCTCCCAATGAGTGATTTCTGAGGGTTTCATCTCTATTCGGTCTTGTTTTCTGTGTTCACGGGGTAAAGCCCTTTCTGGGCTGCACACTTCAACATATATTCGCGTGCCGCCTCGTGTGTGTTGGGAATCTGGCTGTCCCAGATGGCATCCTTGACCATCTGCTTCAGTTCGCCGATGATCTTGCAGGGTTCTATGCCGAAGGTCTGCATAATCTCCTCTCCGGTGATGGGATTGGTCCAAGTACGATAGGAATCGCGTGCCTGAAGATCGGAAAGCTTTTCGCGTACCATGCGGAAATTGTCCAGAAAGCGTTGCTTGCGCTGCTGGTTGCGGCTTGTAATGTCTGCCTCGCACAGGAGCATCAGGTCGTCAATGTCTTCCCCAGCCTCGAACAGCAATCGGCGCACGGCGCTGTCCGTCACCTCATCATCGGCAATGGCAATGGGGCGCATGTGGAGTCCCACCAAGCGCTGCACATATTTCATACGTTCGTCCATGGGAAGCTTCATGCGGCGGAACAAGCCGGGAATCATCTTTTCGCCCAGATAGTTGTGGTTATGGAATGTCCATCCTATGCCTTGCTCCCAACGCTTGCTGCGGGGTTTTCCTATGTCATGCAAAAGTGCCGCCCATCTGAGCCATAACTTGTGTGAGAAGGTTTCCGCCTTTCCCTCATCGGGCTGTGCCTGCGGTTCATCTGGCCAATCTGCCGTAACGCGGGCCACATTGTCCAACACCTCGAGCGAGTGGTAAAGATTGTCCTTGTGGGCGCGTCCTCCCCTCACTTCCACTCCTTCCAATGCAGCCACCTCGGGCATGACCAGCGGAAGCAGTCCGCAGCGGGCCAATTCAATGAATCCCAGGCTGGGCACGGAAGAAAGCATAATCTTGTTCAGCTCGTCCACAATGCGTTCCTGGCTGATAATGGAAATACGCTGGGCATTGCGTTCCAGCGCCTGTTGTGTCTCGTCCTCAATGCACATCCGCAACTGGGTGGCAAAACGTATGCAACGCATCATGCGCAGAGGGTCGTCGCTAAAGGTTACATCGGGGTCAAGGGGTGTGGCGATGATGCGGTCCTGCATATCAGCCAACCCATCAAAACGGTCTACCAGTTCGCCAAAACGATTGCCGTTGAGACAAACCGCCAAGGCATTAATGGTAAAGTCGCGACGGCAAAGGTCGTCCTCCAGGGTGCCGTCCTCCACAATGGGCTTGCGGCTGTCGTGACTGTAACTTTCCTTGCGTGCGCCTACAAACTCCACCTCTATGCCGCGATACTTGACCTGTGCTGTTCCGAAATTGCGGAACACACTTACATGCGCCCCCTTACCCAAACGCCGTCCCAAAGCCTCGGCCACGCTGATGCCCGAGCCTACCACCAGACAATCGATGTCCTTGCTGGGACGCTCCAGAAAGAGGTCGCGCACATAGCCTCCCACCACATAACACTCAACGCCCAGTTCGTCTGCCGTCTCGCCTATGCGGTGGAAGATGGGGCTGTCAAGCAGTTCCCGCATCTGGTCAAGGGTGATTTCCCTCATCGCTTGAAGTCCTCCTGCAGTTTACGTCTGAAGAACTTTGCCTTTACATCCAGGCGTTCCCATTCCGCACTGTCAGCCTTGGCAAGACTGTCCTCTGCGGCAAACAGTTCCACGCTGTCCAGCAGCAGGATTCCCTGCTTGCGCGCCTCAATGGCTGTGGGGAAACGCTTGCGAAGCGACATAATGGTGTCTCTGGCCGCATTGTAGTCCTTGGCCTGCAAAGCTGCACGAGCTTCTGAAAGCATGCGGGCGCCTTCTTCTTCGGGCGAAACACCGCCACAAGAACAAAGCGCAAGCGTTGCGACTATAAGAAAACTGTATTTCATAATCTATGCTGTTATGTCCTAATTACTGAATTATTTTTTTCTCTGCTCCACAGAACCGCTCCGAAGGTTACTACCAAAAACGGTTCTGCTCAGCATTGTACTCGAATCCGGCTCCACCCAACACCTCCTGTAAGGCGGTGGACTCAACGCCCAGGCTGCCACACAACTCGTCCAGCGAAGGATAAACATCGCGCAATTGTGTGTTCACATAACTGAGCAGCATGAAAGGGTCTTTGGGCAAATTATCCATCATTCCTTGGAATTTTAAAGTCCGAACAAGGGGAATACAAAACGAACGATATCATTGCCGAATCCCAAAAGCATCAGAGCAAAGATGAGAAGGAGGCCGATGCGCTCAATCCACTCCATCGCCTTGTCCGAAGGCGCATGACCAGTGATAGCCTCATAGCCCAACAACACGATGTGGCCGCCGTCCAGGCCGGGAATGGGCAGGATGTTCATCACCGCCAGAATGATGCTGATAAGCGCGGTCATGTTCCAGAACTTCAGCCAGTCCCACTGCGCAGGGAAGATACTGCCAATGGTAACAAACGAGCCTACGCTCTGCGCTCCCTTCTTTGAGGGGATGTATTTCAAGTCGTTCACATATCCACTCAACACATTCCATCCGAACTTCAATCCGGCCGGGATGCTTGACAGCAGGGTATATTCCTTGTAAGCAGGCTTGATTCCGGGCACACCACGAACCACACCCATCATGTAATCTGAGCCAAGTTCCATCACGCAGCTGTCCGGCTCCATACCGGGATTGACGAATACCACCGCCATTGTGCGCAGACGCAGGCTGTCGGCATTGGTGCATTCGGGTGATTCAAGGACGTCACGACGGCGAAGATAAATCTTCTCATCAAAGTCGCCCCAGGTCTCCAGGCCTATACCGTCAATTGAACAGATGCGGCTTCCGCTTCGCATACCCACCTTTTCCGCAGGCGAGCCGGGCATTACCGTATCTACAACAATGGGTGCTACGGGTGCCATGAAGGCCGGCTCCATCTCCAGCATCTCCAGCATGTTCAGCCCATCTTCGGGCATAGTAAGCTGCACTTCCTCGCCACCGCGGAGAACCGTTACCACCGAAGCATTTGATATAGTACGCAGGTTGGATACAGAAAACTCTATGATGGAGTCGCCATCGGCAGCCACGGGAATGTCTCCGTTGCGGAAACCAAGTGACTGGGCATATTCGTTGAACTGGAAACCATCCGTGATGTTACGCATGGGAATATATTCATGGCCCCAAGTGAAGAGCACGGCACTGTAAATGACCCAAGCGGTAATGAGATTCATTATCACACCACCTGCCATGATGAAGAAACGCTTCCACACTTTCTGCGAACGGAACTCCCAAGGTTGTGCAGGTTGCTTCATCTGTTCGGTATCCATGCTCTCGTCCACCATTCCGGCAATCTTCACATAACCGCCCAGGGGAAGCCAGCCTATGCCGTATTCCGTCTCATTGTTCTTGAAATAAGGGAACAGTCGGGTGAACCACTTGTCACGCGTACTGAACAAATGGAACTTGGGGTTGAAGAACATATAGAACTTCTCCACCTTCACGCGGAAGAGTTTGCTGAAACCATAGTGGCCAAACTCGTGAAGCACCACAAGAAGGCTGAGGCAGCACAGGAGCTGCAAAGCTTTAATCGCTACTACTTGTAAATCCATTTATCGTTTTAATTTCTAATATATTATGCTTAATTGACAAAATCAAGATATACCCAAGATAGATGCCGCCATTCTACGGCTCTCGGCATCGCATTGCAGATAATCCTCCAGTGTGGGGCTTACGGTGAGCGGCATGCGCTGGAGCGTTTCCTCAATGACATCGGCCATCTGTAGGAAACCACACTGTCCACGGCGGAAAGCAAGGTTCACCACCTCGTTGGCGGCATTGAGCACGCAGGGAGCCGTGCCGCCTGTACGCATTACGTCATAGGCAAGTTGCAGGCAGCGGAAGCGCTTCATATCGGGGGCTTCAAACGTGAGGTCGCCCATCTGCCACCAATCCATTCGGGGGAAATCGCTATAGACACGATAAGGATATGTGAAAGCCAGTTGGATGGGCACTCTCATGTCCGGACAACCCAATTGCGCCTTCACGGCTCCGTCCTGGAACTGCACGGCACTGTGTACAACGCTCTGCGGATGCACCACCACCTGAATCTGGTCGGGGGTGACATCAAAAAGCCAACGGGCCTCAATGACCTCAAAGCCCTTGTTCATCATGCTGGCGCTGTCAATGGTGATCTTGGCTCCCATCTCCCAATTCGGATGCTTGAGCGCCATTGCCGGGGTCACGTCCTTCATCTGCTCCATCGTGAAGGAGCGGAAAGGACCTCCCGAGGCCGTAAGAATCAGCTTCTCCACGGGACTCACCTCCCCTACGAGGCATTGGAAAATTGCGCTGTGCTCGCTATCCACAGGAAACATGGGCACGCCTTTTTCCAGACACTTTTCCGTTACCAGCTCGCCAGCCACCACCAAGGTTTCCTTGTTGGCCAGGGCGATGGGCTTTCCTGCCTCCACAGCACTTAGCGTGGGACGCAGCCCGGCAAAGCCGACCAATGCGGTCAGCACCATGTCCACCGGCTCCATCTGCACCACTTGGCACAAGGCCTCGGCTCCGGCATAAACCTGTACCGGTTCGTTGGCCAGCGCCTCGCTTACGTAGGCATATTTGCTCTCGTCGGCAATCACCACCGCAGCGGGTTGGAAACGCCTTGCCTGCTCAATCAGCAAGTCGGCCTGACTGTTTGCCGTAAGCACATAAGCCTCCAGCATGTCTGCATGCTCCTCAATGACCTGAAGAGCCTGTACGCCAATGCTTCCGGTACTGCCCAGAATACATATCTTCTTCTTTTTGTTTGCGTTATCGTTTCCCATAGTTCATTATTCGTTCAAATCGAGCAATTCGGAAGGCAAGTCCACCAACACCGTTCGTCCGGCATGGTCAACCTCCATGACAAATTCCTCCACAGCGGGTATCATCAGCGAACCCACGTAGAAGAGGACATTGGATGTGGAGTCGTCCACCTGATCTATTTCGCCCAGGAATCCAGCCTGGCGGTCCACCACACGGAAACCCGTAAAATGGTTCCAGGCAAACTCGTCATCGGGTTGCACATCGGGTGTCAGTTCGTAAGGGAAGTACACACCAGTGCCGCACAACTCGCGAGCCTCCTCCGAGGTGTCGTACCCCAAGAACTTTACCAGCGCCACGGTGTTGCTGCGGAAGCGGTACTCCTCCATGAAGAAAGGCACCAGAATGCCGTCAATGCGCAACACCAGATAATCGGCATCGGCACGATCCCACACATCGTCTGTAAAGGAAAGCGACACCTCTCCCTTCACACCGTGGGTGCGCGTAATCTGTCCTATTCGGTAAACTTTGTCTTCAGCAATCATTATACTCGGCTTATATGGGCGCCCAAAGCGTTCAGGCGCGTTTCTATCTTCTCATATCCACGGTCAATCTGACCGATGTTTTCAATACGGCTCGTTCCCTCCGCACTCATCGCCGCAATGAGCAGGGCGATTCCGGCACGGATGTCGGGGCTGGTCATGCAGCGGCCTCGCAGGCGCATTTGCCTGTCATGGCCCACAACCACTGCCCTATGAGGGTCGCACAGGATAATCTGCGCCCCCATGTCAATGAGCTTGTCCACGAAGAACAAACGGCTCTCGAACATTTTCTGATGAATCAGCACCGAGCCTTTTGCCTGTGTGCTGACCACAAGAAGCACGCTCAGCAAGTCTGGGGTCAAACCTGGCCAGGGCGCGTCTGCAAGCGTCATGAAGGAGCCGTCAAGGAAAGTCTCAATCTCATAGTGGTCCTGACGGGGCACAATCAAATCGTCTCCCTCGGCAATCACTTCAATGCCCAAGCGGCGGAAGGTCTGCGGAATTACGCCAAGCTGGGGCAGATGCACGCCACGGATGCGGATGCCGTGGCCCACCATTGCACCCATTCCGATGAAAGACCCGATTTCAATCATATCGGGCAGAATGGTATGGGTGGTTCCGTGCAGCGAGGAAACGCCCTCGATGGTGAGCAGATTGCTGGCAATGCCGCTGATGCGGGCACCCATCCCCACCAGCATTTGGCAGAGTTGCTGCAGATAAGGCTCACACGCCGCGTTGTAGATTGTGGTGGTTCCCTTGGCGGTAACGGCAGCCATGATGATGTTGGCCGTACCGGTTACGGAAGCCTCGTCCAGCAGCATGTATGCTCCGTGCAGTTCCTTGGCCTGGATGGTATATACGCCGCGGGCGCCGTCATACGCGAAGGATGCGCCCAGGCGTTCCATTCCCATGAAGTGGGTGTCCAGCCTGCGGCGGCCAATCTTGTCGCCTCCGGGGCGCGCCATGGCGGCCTGTCCGAAACGGGCCAGCAACGGGCCGAGCATCATTACACTGCCGCGCAAGTTGCTGCATCCTTCCAGAAACTCCTGCGACGTGACGGATTCCGCACACACTCCCCTTGCGCAGAATGTGAGGTCGCCGGGGGCATTGCGCTCCACGGAGACACCAATCTGCTGAAGCAGGCCTATCTGGTTGTTCACGTCGGCAATGTCCGGAAGATTCTTTATACGGACAGGCTCGTCGGTCAGCAGCACGGCACACAGCACCTGCAGCGCCTCGTTCTTGGCGCCCTGGGGCGTGATGTCGCCCTGCAGAGGATATCCTCCGTCAATTATGAAGGCCGCCATCCGTTGTTCTTCTTTTTCTTACGTTTCTTTCCCATGAGCTGTTGGGTCTCGTCCTGCACAATGGGGGAAAAGCTGAAATCCTGTGGCAGCTTCACCTTTCCTCTGGTATACACCTTGAGGTCCTGGCGCACCACATCCCCGTCCATGGAGTCGGGGTTCCAGGTAAACAGGTTCTGGCGCATGTGGTTGGCCGTGAGGTCAAGCAGTTCGGTGCGCTCCTCCTCGTCCTCACATTCGCTCAGATAGTTCATCATCTGCTCTGTCAGATAGCCGTAGTGGCGGCGGCGGATGCTTTTCATGGGATAGGCCATGGGAGCGGGATGCGCCAGCGCCTCCTGCTCGGGAACGATGTCCACGGGATAGTCAATGTCCAGCTGGTAATGCGAGATGCGGGCCAGATGGTTCCACAGTTTATGTTCAAAATCGGGACGTTCAGACTTGACATCCTGCATGCGGGCCATGATGGACACAATGTATCTGGCACACTGCTGGCGGGCAGCCTTGTCAGGAATCTCCATTGCGGCCTGCACCATGCTTTGCACCATGCGTCCGTATTCCGGCATCAGCAACGCTTCCTGGTTGCTGTTGTAGGCGGGCATGCTATGCTGTTCGTTATTCATCTTTTTTTTATATATATCTACTCTGTATTACAATAAACTCTTTGACTTGGTGGCGACAAACTCTTTCAGGTAGTAAGGCTCAAAGTATGCCACGTCCTCGAAATTCCCGCGCACCACCGCCATCTCGGCCAGCGGGGCCATGTTGCGGGCAGAGGGGTGGATGCCATCAATGAAACGGGCGTTGGGGTGTGTGATTACCTGGGCACACTTGGACGCTCCGTCGCCGAAGAAGTAGACAGGACCCTTTTCCAGGAACTCCAGATAGGTGTCGGCCTCCACGATGTCTGCCTGCACAGGACGCAGGGATTTGAGGGCGCGGTCGTACACGGCGGCGTACACCTCCATTCTGCGGGCGTCAATCATGGGCACCAGCAGGGCGTCGTCCTCAATCTCGTCATGATAGAGCAGGACGGGCACGCAGAGCACCTCCAGGGTGGACAGCCCCACCAAGGGCACCATGCGGCCGTAACACACTCCCTTGGCCATGGAAACGCCGATACGCAGGCCGGTATAGCTTCCGGGGCCCTTGCTCACGGCAACGGCATCCAGGGGGATGGCATGGCTTTCGGCAAAAGAAAGCGCCTCTTCCACATACACTCCACACGAAACGGCATGGCTGGGGCCCTCAAGGTCTTCGCGGCTGAAAATGACCTCGCCGTCCTGACTCAGGGCCACTGAACACACCCGTGTACTGGTATCAATATGCAATATGCAAGACATAAAATCGTTTTTTCCTTTTAATTTCGCTACAAAATTACAACTTTCTGCTATTATTTTGCTACTTTTGCATAAAATTGTTGTTAAAATTATGATTCTATCCATGACCGGGTACGGTAAGGCAAGCGCCGAGTACCAAGGAAAAAAGATTACGGCAGAGATCAGATCTCTCAACAGCAAGGCACTTGACCTGTCCACAAGACTGGCTCCTGCCTATCGTGAAAAAGAAATGGAAATACGCGGCATGATTGCCCAGGCGCTCGAGCGCGGAAAGGTGGAGTTCAACCTTTGGATTGAACAGACAGAAGGCCCCGCCGAACTGCCCATCAACGCTGTGCTTGCCGAGGCATACCACCGCCAGATACAGGGAATCTGCCAACAATACGGCATTCCCGAACCAGCCGACTGGATGCCCTGCCTTCTGCGCATGCCCGACGTGATGGCGCGCACCCAAGAGGTGGCCGAACTCACCGCCGAGGAATGGGACGCAGCCAAGCAAGCCGTCGCACAGGCCATTGGCCAGCTCATGGACTTCCGCACACAGGAAGGCGCCGCGCTGCAGAGCAAGTTCTGCGAAAAGCTGGACAACATTGCCCGCCTGCTGGAAAGCATTGCCCCCTACGAACAGGAACGCGTCCAGAAGATACGCCAGCGCATTGTGGAAGGTCTGCAGAGCATTCCCGAGGTGGAATATGACCGCAACCGCCTTGAGCAGGAAATGATATACTACATTGAGAAGCTGGACATCAGCGAGGAGAAGCAGCGCCTCTCCAACCACCTCGCCTACTTCCGACAGACCATGGACGAAGGCCACGGACAGGGCAAGAAGCTGGGCTTCATCGCACAGGAGATGGGACGCGAGATCAACACCACCGGAAGCAAGAGCAACCAGGCCGAGATGCAGAACATCGTAGTGCGCATGAAGGACGAGCTGGAACAAATCAAGGAACAGATTCTCAACGTAATGTAAGCTATTATTATGGAGAAAAACGGAAAATGCATCATCTTCAGCGCCCCCAGCGGCAGCGGAAAGAGCACCATTGTACAATGGCTCATGGCCGAACACCCCGAACTGAAGCTGGCCTTCAGCATCAGCGCCACAAGCCGTCCGCCCCGAGGCACCGAGCAGCACGGCGTGGAATACTTCTTCCTCTCCCCCGAAGAGTTCCGCAGCCGCATTGCAGCCGGTGAGTTCCTGGAGTACGAAGAGGTCTATCAGGACCGCTTCTACGGCACACTGAAGGAGCAGGTAGACAACCAGCTGAAGGCCGGGCAGAACGTGGTCTTCGACGTGGACGTGAAGGGCGGATGCAACATCAAGGAACACTACGGCAACGGGGCACTCAGCGTGTTCATACAGCCCCCCTCAGTGGAAGAGCTGCGACGCCGCCTGATAGGCCGGGCCACGGACAGCATGGAGCAGATTGAGCAGCGCGTGGAAAAGGCCGAATACGAGATGAGCTTTGCGCCCCAGTTCGACCGCATCGTCATCAACGACAACCTCGACGAGGCCAAACAACAGACGCTGGACATGCTCCGCAAGTTCCTCTCCGGAGAGCAGTAACATACAAAGGACAAGGAACGGAATGGAAAGACGCACCATTGGCATATACGGAGGCTCGTTCAACCCCATCCACAACGGCCACACCGAGCTGGGCACGGCACTCTGCCGTGCAGGACTGGTGGACGAGCTGTGGTTCGTTGTCTCTCCCCATAACCCGCACAAGCAGCACGCCGACCTTCTGGCTGACGAGGCACGCCTGGCGCTCGCACGGCTCGCTGTAGAGGAAAGCACCTGCCTGCGCGTCAGCGATGTGGAATTCCGTCTGCCCCGCCCCTCCTATATGGTCCACACCCTGGAGACGCTCCGGGGCGAACACCCCGACAAGGAGTTCATCCTGGTCATGGGAGCCGACAACTGGGAGCGCTTCCCCCTTTGGCACATGCACGAGGAAATCATGCGCCACCACCGCATCATCGTCTACCCCCGTCCCGGACACACCCTCCAGGACACGCTGCCCAGCGTAACCGTGGCACAGACGCCCCTCATCCCCATCAGCAGCACACAGATCAGAGAAAGCATACGCCGGGGCACCTTCCAGGGAGAAGGACTCCACCCCGCCGTCTGGAAAGAAATCAACACAAAAGGATATTACAGATGAAACACATTTGGACAACCCTGGCACTGATTGCGTTCACCGCATCCGTCAGCCACGCACAGAGGACACCCGTAGAGAAATACGAGCTTGTACCCAACGGACACATGGAAGTCTATTTCGACTATGTCTCACGCTTCACAGGCAAGTCGTTCAGCACGCCCACGGGCGAATACATCGGACAAACCAGCCGAGAGGGACTCCCCTACGGCTACGGCATGTTCATCGGCAACGACGGCGCCAAGGTTACTGGCATGTTCCGCGAGGGCAAACTGCTCTTCGGCATCACACAGACGCGCCAAAGCACCATTGTGGGAAGCCCCGAGAAGTACGTCTCCTACAGCAACACCACGGGCAGGCCCGAATACATCGTGCGCAACCAGGAACAGCTCATTATGGAAGGCCCCGAGCAGTACAACTACGGCTTCGTGACCATGCGCTATGCCAACGGCGACCAGTACATGGGCGAAATCTTCATGAACCGCCGCCACGGCTTCGGCATCTACTACTATGCCAACGGCGACATCTGGTACGGTCCCTATGAGAACGACATCCGCAACGGCTATGGCGTGCTCTTCACCGAGGCCGACGGCATCCTGCTGGGCGAATGGCGCGGCGAACAGGTAACAAAAGTCATCCCCGTCAGATTCAAGTAAAAAAAAAAACGAACAGATATGAAGATAAGAGTAGGAATGGGATTCGACGTACACCGCCTTGTCCCCGAACGCGAACTATGGCTGGGCGGCATTCGCCTTGAACACAGCATGGGGCTGCTGGGCCACAGCGATGCAGACGTGCTCATCCATGCCATCTGCGACGCGCTCCTGGGCGCGGCCAACATGCGCGACATCGGCTACCATTTCCCGGACACCGGACAGGAATTCAAGGACGTGGACAGCAAGATTCTGCTCCGCAAGACCGTGCAGCTCATTGCCTCCAAGGGATACGCCGTGGGCAACATAGACGCCACCGTATGTGCCGAACAGCCCAAGCTAAAGCCCCACATCCCCCAAATGCAGGAATGCCTGGCACAGGTCATGGGCATAGACGTGGACGACGTCAGCATCAAGGCCACCACCACCGAGAAACTCGGCTTCACCGGCCGCCAGGAAGGCATCTCAGCCTATGCCACCGTGCTCATCACTGCGGCAACTCAATGATGCAAAAACGCAAAAACACAAAATTACAAAGAATTGCGCATAATACACTAATATTCAATAACATAAGATTTTGCGTTTTTGTGAAATCCTGTAAAAACACCAAAAAAAAAGCCCCAAAAAGGGCGTTTTCAGTGGCAAAACCAAGCCTTTTGAAGCACAAAACCCACCAAGTGAGGTGGGTTTTGTGTTTTAGCGTTGCTCTATTGTCATCCTGAATTTAGTTCAGGATCTCACCGCGAGCCTTTTTCTTGTCCTTCTCCGCGGACAGATGCTGAAACGAGTTCAGTATGACAATATGAAGAGCCAACATCCAATAGCCAATAGCCAAAGTAAAACAAACTAAAAACTAACCCTTTAACAAAATCCCCACTCTGCCTTTGGTAATCAGTCTCCCCCTTGGGGGGAGATTTAGAGGGGGTCCGTAGTCCATTTATGAGTATGAAAAACAAAGAAACCTGGAAACTAATCATCCAAACCGTAATCAGTATCCTTTCGGCCATCGCCACTACGCTTGGTCTGAATTCATGCCTTTGAGCCTTTGAGCGGTGAGTAATGAGCAATGAGTGATGAGCTTAAAGAGGAAATGTAGGACCCCTCTCACTACTCACTACTCAAAACTCAAAACTCAAAGGCTCACTACTCACCGCTCACCACTCAAAACTCAAAAAATCTGTGGTCATCTGTCGCATCGGCGTCATCTGTGTGCCAATTATTGAGAAATGAGTAAACTAACGCTAAAAACACAAAAACCCACCCAAATAGGTGGGTTTTGTGGTTTTCCATTTTTGCTCATTAGCTGGTTCACTTTACCACCACCTTGCGTCCGTTCACAATGTTGATGCCACGGATGGGCTTGTTCAAGCGACGGCCGTCTAAAGAATAGATTCCCATGCCTTTGGGCTGCGCATTGTCAATACGGATGCCTTCTATTCCGTCGGCGGTTACATTGATGTTGTTATTCAACACGAACATCCTTGCGTTACCGTTGATGGAAATTCCATCTTTTGTTGTGGTGATGTCCAGGCTTACGGGAGCGTCTGCGAGAACCAGTTTGCCGTCATTGTCCATGGAAGCGAACTTCTTTGCGCCCAGGTTGTACAAGTATGACTTGCCTTCCTCCTGAAGCACCGTCCAGCAACTTCCTTCATTCTCCTCGTCCAAAGAATGGGTGTACTCCACATTTTTCAATGTACCCTTCCCAGCATCGTACACGGTATAGTTACAGCCCTTGGCATCGGCGATCATATAGGCTTTGCGTGCTTCCAAATCCTCTTCGCTCATGGCCATTTCCTTGATGTGGATGAAATTACCCCAATCACAGAAAGCATAATCCCAGTATGTGCCCTCGGGAACATACAACTGCGTATGGTTGAACTCATTCTGGGTAAAAATTTCTTCATATAACTTAGAAGGCGTCTGCATTTTAGACACAATGGTTTGAAGTCTGGTGCCCAAGAAGGCATAGAAATTAATACTTGTCAAACTCTCTGGCAGACTGACTGAGGCGAGGGAACTGCAACCTTCGAAGGCATTTTTATCAATACTTTCCACACCCTCTGGTATAACGATTGAGGTAAGAGAGCTGCAATTTCGGAAGGTTTGTTCGCCAATACTTGTCGGGCCCTCGGGGATATGGATTGAGGCGAGGAATCTACAATTTATGAAGGCACCGTAGGCAATAAATGTCACACTCTCCGGGATATGGATTGAGGTGAGTGAAACGCAACCAATGAAAGCATAGCTACTTATAAATGTCACGCCATCTTCAATGTATACCGAGGCAAGTGAACTGCAACCATTGAAAGAATCGTAGCCAATCTCTTTCACGCTCCCAGGTATGTGGATTGAGGTGAGGGAAACGCAATTCTTGAAGGTTTCGGTGCCCAAACCGGGCACGCCATCTGCTACGCTGACTGAAGCAAGTTTGCTGCAATCCAAGAACACCCCTTTGCCAAAACTGGTCACATGCTTTGGTATGTTGATTGAGGAAAGGGATCTGCAACTTCTGAAGGCATTATCGCCAATACTGGTCACGCTCTCCGGTATGTGGATTGAGCGGAGGGAACTGCAATTAAAGAAGGCTAACTTACCAATACTGACCACGCTCTCCGGAATGTGGACCGAAACGAGTTTGCTGCAATAATCAAACGCCTGGACTCCGATGCCTGTAACTGAATATTCCGCCCCATTCCATTGTACCTTTTGTGGTATGGTAATGGTTTGAACATTCTCGTCTTTGAGCCTATAAGCCTCAACCTTAAACTCCGTATCAGAGATAATGTTATATCCAATATCGCCAACATAAAAATCCTGTGCCACTGCCCCCGTAACGCTGAGCGTCAGAAAGCAAATTAAAAATAAAAGTCTTCTCATGATAACGCCTATAATGTTAATGATTATATTTATTGCCATACAAAATTACAAATTTAATCTGTGAAAACGCACCTAAAAACGTCCTATTTTTAGCCTTTTTGCAAAGGAAGCGCAAGGTTTTGCAAAGGTACACAAATCATATCCTGCTGATTGTCTGTATGTTATAAATAATATTTTGTAATTTTGTAATTTTGTGTTTTTGCGTTTTTGCATTTTACAAATGCGAAACTGCTTCCGTTCGGCAATTGAAACAAGTTTCATTGCGCTCACTTACTCGCAGCTTTGTGTTTTGCGTTTTGCATTTTCACATCATCAACATGATATAAAAAAAGGGAGGGACAACACGGCTCGGAGCGGCATTGTCCCCCACTTGTGAGGGTTGTGCTGAAAAAATCAGTTTTCCTTTATCTTCTGCGACCAAAGAGGTCCTTCATGCCGTCGAGGTCGAAGCCCAGGGTGAAGCGCATGGTCTGGTCCAAGGGGTTGGTCTGACTGGTGCTGAAGACATAAGCGGCATCCACGGTGAAGACACTCATACGGAAGCCGGCTCCCACGGTGAAGTACTTGCGGTTTCCCTTGTTGGCGGCTTCGTGGTGGTATCCGGCACGCATCATGAAGCGGTCGTTGTAGGTGTACTCGCAACCCAGGCTCCACTGGATTTCCTCCAGCTCTTCCTTGAAGCCGTTGGGGGCGTCGTGGAAGCTCTTGAAGATTCCGGCAATGGGCGAAATATCGTAATACTCGCGCTGTACGCGGTCTTCGTAGTCGTTGTCGGCCTCGTCGTCCATCTGCTTGGGATAGGTGGGCACAAGGAGCTTGTTGAGGTCGGCAGCCACGCTGAACTTGTTGTACTCGTTGAAGGGGACGGTGAAGTTGGCTCCCAAACGCAGGTTGGTGGGGATGAACTCGCTGTTGTCATCGCCTCCGAAGGATATCTTGCTACCGATGTTGCTGATGTTGAGACCCCATCCGAAGCTGCACTCGCGGTTACCTGCCATGAGATATCCCAGACGGTAGAGGGCGATGTCGGCGGCAAAGGCCTTTCCGGCGCTGCTCTCGGCGGTGTAGTCGTACTTGATGTCGGAATAGATGAAGCGCATGTTCACGGCCATGGAGAAGCGTTCGCTGAGCATTCGGCTATAGCCCACATCCACCGCCATCTCGTAGGGATTGATGGTCATGTCGTCCATTCCGCTCAGGTAGACCTCGCCCAGGCTGAAGAAGCGCAGCGAGCCGTGGATGGCGGAATAGTCGCCAATGCGGTAGAAGCCTACGAGGTCGGCCAGATTGATGTCATTGACCAGCTTGCGCAGCCAGGGGGTGTAGCTTACGGCAACTCCGGCACGGGCTATGTTGAAGGGGTACTTGGCGGGGTTCCAGAACTGGGAGTTCACATCGGCCTCGGTGGCGGCTCCGACGTCGCCCATGGCTCCTCCTCGGGCATCCGGGGCGATGGAAAGGCTGGTCACACTGGTGTTCACGGGGTTGAACATATTCTGCTTGTCCTGGGCATGGAGTGCGTGGACAGAGAGCAGGAGCAGCAGGGCTGCAAGGATTCGTTTCATCTTATTGTTGTATTGCATATAGGATAAAAACTGACATGAGGGGTTATTTATTGTTCAGCACCACAATTTTTTGCGTCTTGGACACCTCCTTGGCGCTTCCGCTCTGGAGGGTGCAGCGATAGAGGTAGATGCCCGAGCCGAGACGTCCGCCCTGCAAGGTGGTGAGATTCCAGGGCACGGTGTAGAGGCCTGTGGGGGTGCTTGTGGTGGCGGTGTGGCTCCAGAGCTTGCGGCCGGAGAAGTCGAACACCTCCAGCGTGAAGGTGCAGTCGGCTCCGGGACGGTCATACGCCACCATGAAGGTGGTGCTTTCCACTGCGGGCTGGGGCGAGGCGGTGAGCTGCATGAGCTGGGGTTTGAGGCGCGAGTTGACCACGAAGTTGAGCGTGGCGGTGCTGGTGTTGTTGAGCACGTCCCAAGCGCGGAATGTGAGGCTGTGGGGGCCGTCCTGGAGCTGTGGCAGAGTGAAGCCCACGCTGCCGCGGGTGGGGTTGCCAAACTCGCCCTGATAGCCGCCGTTGAGGTTGAATGTGAGGTCGGCCCTTCCGTCCACACACAGGCTGAGGTCGTGGCCAATGCCGTTTCCGCTCACGTTCACTCCGCTCTCGTCCTCAAGCAGGGCGATGAAGTGGGGCTGGCTGGGCACGGCATCGCCGTCCTGGAATTCCTCGTCGCCAAGGAAGGCCATGATGTCGGGGCCAATGGTGTCAGTGAGTTCGTGCTCGGCGGCAGAGAGGGTGAAGTTCTCGGTGTATCCGTTGGCCTCGGTGGCGCGGTCGTCCGAGAGGGCATAGAAGACCATGCGTCCGGCACCGTCGTCATAATGGATGTCCACGGGCACGGTGAAGGAGATGGAGAAGCGTCCCTGGCGCACGCTGTCCTTCACGTCGAAGAGCAGGCTGCTGCGGTCTGTGAAGGTGAAGGCGTTGGTGGCTCCGGCATTGTTGTTGCAGGTAACCTGGGTGGAGGTGTCATAGACACGGCAGGAAACCACGCCCTGGAAAGCGGAGAGCAACTGGCGGTCGGCACCGTTGACACGTCCGGAAACCCTTACGCGGGAACCGGCCTGCAGGCGGATGTCAGCGGCGGTGGCGGCTGGCTTGCCGTTGATGGAATCCACGACAACGCGCTGCAGCGGTGCGCCGATGACCAGCGCGGGGTCGCCAAGCAGGGCATACTGGAGCTTGTTTTCCTTCTGGCTGGATTCGCCCGCCGTGATGATGGCGTTCTTGGCCAGACGGATGGCATCGCCCACGGTATAGCGCCTTCCCTTGCTGTCCGTGCCGAAGAGGTACTTCATGAAATAGAGGTTCATGGTGCGGTTCTGTATGGCATAGACGGTTCTGGTTGTGCCATAGAAGGCCAGGGCGGCGCCCGAGGGGTTGAGCACCGCCTCCTCGCCTATGTTGGGCGCGGTGCCGTCAAAGGGCATCACATCGCAGGCCGCCGTCACCCAAAGGGGGAGCGCCGTTCCGCGGAAGGCGGTGAAATCGTCCAGCTCCAGCACATATTCGTGGGACAGGGCGCTGGCATTGGCATGGCCGGTATAGTTCATCACCAGGGCGCCGTCTTCAACCTGTTTCCTCAAGAGGTTCTCCACCTCGGGATAGGTGTTGCTCTTGGCGGTGCTGACGCGGGTATAGGCATCCCACATGACCTTGCGCACCTCCATCTGCGGATTGGTGGTTTCCATCTGGTCGCAAACGTCGTCGGCATACTTCATGTGCTCGTTCTCGTCGCCGTCGTCGCCCATCATGCAAACCACGTTCTTCCATGCGCCGGCATGGCGGTTCTCCATGTAGGCAATGCACTTGTCCACCATGACAGCGGCCTGCGCGGCCGTGGTCACGGGGAAGCGTCCAATGCCCAGGTCGGCCTTGTCGCTCAGCAGGTTGCCTCCCTCGCCGTCATCGAGCAGGCCGAAATAGTCTTCCATGATGTAGCTTCGGGTATCGCTCATGCTGTTTTCGCTCTCGAAGCACAACAGATAGTCGTCGGTATCGGCAGCCCGCCATGCAGGGCTGAGCATGCGGTTGTCCCATGCGCAGTCGCCCATGAGAATGAGGTATCGGGGAGCCTCGTCCTTGCTGGAGGCGCGGTCGTAGAGCATCTTCATGAGACGGCGGTAGGCCGTGGCGTCGGGCGTGCCGCTGGAGAATTCGTTATAGACCTGGTCGGCACGCACCACAACGGAGCGAAGCCCGTCATGCGAGGCATGGGCATCGGCCAGACGCTGGGCCTGGGCGGTGAGCTTTCCGCTCGTGGGCACAATGATGACCATATCCAGGCTGTCCAGGGCATGGAGATTCTGGTTCTCCACCGCTCCCCTGGCCGTGGGTTGGGGGAAGGATGCGTATGAGGGGTCAAAGCATACAAAGCGTTCCTTGGGGTTGTCCACAACGGCGGTGAGGATGTCTCCGCTACGGGTTGTGGGAATCAGTTCTGCCGCGCGTCCTGGCGTGCCGATGCGCATAACCTGGCTTCCCTCTGGGGCTTCAATGCGGAAAGCCGACACGCCCGATCCGTTCTGACGGAAAGCCAGCTGCCCCTGCGAGAGCGCAAGGCGGCGGGTGTAATGGAGGCTCAGATAGTCGAGCCGGGCATCGTTGCCCGAGGTGCTGGAGAGGCGCACGGACCAATCGGCTCCTGCGGCATATTTGCTGACATCCGTGGTGCGGTTCACCGCCGTGGCATAGATGTACTTGCTTGTGGCGCTCAGCGTCTGCTCGGGCAGGGCGTTGCCATTGACGCTGGTCTTGAGCGTGGTGCGCGACTCTGCGCCGGCCGTGAAGGCCACGGTCAGCAATTCATTGCCCAGGGAATTGACGGTGGTGAACTTGTACGTGCGGGAGCCTCCGCCTGAGAAATTCTGCGCGTCATAGAGATTGCGGCCAACGGTGAACCACGCAAAGTCGTCCTTTTCGTAAAGCAGATGGTCAGTGAAGGAATCGTAGGTCTGGCGCACGCTGCCAATGGGAGCCGGAGCTGTGGCCAGAGCAGAGGGGCTGTCGGCTTCGGTGAGGAAATAGCACGCCTCGGTGGCATAGGGATTGAAGACACGCTCGTTGCCGTCCCAGTAGAGAAGTCCGTTTGCCCAGAAAAGCCAGTTGTCATGCGTGGCGTTGTAGTAGAGCGGCACTTCCTCCAGGTCTTCATAGACATTCTTCAGCGTCTCGTCAATGCGGTGTCCTCCATATCCGTAGAGGCGGACATTCTCGGGCTTGGAGAAGCCCATCTTGCGCAATGCCTGGCGTGTGAGCTGATGGATGCCGTCCTGGGTAACCGAAATCTTGACCCACTTGCCCGATGCCAGCACCGAAGAGGATGTGGCGCTTGCGCGAGTCTTCCTTGCCGCCAATGACGTTTGGGGGAGGAGACGCGGTACAATGCGGATGCGCGCGCTCTGGAGCTTGTAATAGCGCTGGTTGCGGCACACCACGGGCACAAAGGAGATGTCCAGCATACCCTCGCCACGCTGTACGCCAATGCGGTGGTCCACCTTCAGCGTATCGGAGAGGGAATGGGCAAACTTCTTCGCCACCTCCGTCTCGGCGGCGGTAAGCTCGGTATACTGGGGATAGTCTATCTGCACGCTATAGGAGAAACGCCGGTAGTCCGTCTCCAGGGGAACCACCTCGGTATAAACCGGCAAGACCGAGTCTATACGCAGGACACTCCAGTCGAGCGTGGTGAATTCTTGTGCGCAAAGCCACAGGCTCTGCCACACGCATATCAATAGGATAAGATATCTTCTCATCAGAGGCAATGTTCTGTTTTATTCATTATCTTAACATGGTAAGGGCGGAGCTACTTCACGTTGAACTCCAAGAGTTTCTCGCCCTCAAGATAGCCTTCTATGTGGTCGTCTATGTGCACCTGCCCCACTCCGGCCGGCGTTCCGGTGAAGATGAGGTCGCCGGTCTTCAGCGTAAAGAACTGGCTGATGTAGCTCACCAGCTTGTCTACGTGGTGTAGCATGTCGGCTGTGTGTCCCTGCTGCACCGTGTTGCCATTGATGCAGAGGTGAAAATGGAGGTCCTGTATGCTGCGGAAACGGCTCACGGGAACGAAAGTGCCCACTACGGCCGAACCGTCGAATCCCTTGCACAGGTCCCAGGGCAATCCCTTGGCGCACAACTGCTTCTGGAGGTCGCGGGCGGTGAAGTCAATTCCCACCGTAATCTCGTCGTAATAGCGATGGGCGAAACGCTCGGAGATGCTGCGCCCCAGATGGCTAATCCTGACCACAAGCTCCGTCTCGTATTCGCACTGGCTGGTGTATGACGGGATAAAGAACGGTTTTCCTCCGCTCAGCAAGGCAGAGTCGGCCTTTGTGAAGACCACCGGCTCTTCTGTATATAATAACGTATTATGCAGTTCTTTATTGTGTGCGGCATAGTTCATGCCAATTCCAAATATCTTCATCTTGTAAAATTATTTTTTATGTGTGCTGTCTTTTATTGGGGGTATACGGGGGAGGTTTGTGCCTGCGCTCTAGTTTTCTGCGGATTTGAGCGGAGCAAGGCAGACGTTCTCCAGCATGGCGTTCTGCGGGACAAGGCGCAGGATGCTGGTTTCCAGGCCACCACGGTAGGAAATCATGGTTCTGCGTCCGCCAATCTCCACATCCACGAGCGAGCCGCCCAGTTTGTCTGTCTGTTTCACAATTATCCTTACCGGACAGCGTGGCTCGTCGCACGCAATCCCTTCAATGGCGTAGTTGCCGGCATGGTGGGGTTTTGCACCCTCGCGCACGGTCTTTTCGCGGTTGGCGGGATTGTCGGCAAACTGCGCCCTGCCCTCCTCCATATCCATGCTCCACCAAGTGGCGGACTTTGCGCCCTGGCGCGGGCGGAGCTGCAGGTCAATCTTGGCAGAGGACGACTTCGCCACCACGTCAAAGGTCAGCAGGAAAGACGCTCCGTCCGTGGCAAACTCCTTTGCTCCGCCCAGGCTCTTCTCCAGAACGCGCATTCGGGAGGTCTGCGGCATCAGTTCGGGCATCCAGCGGGATTCCAGGCGTCCGTCGGCACACTGCATCAGCTCGCGCACCACAAGCGCACCGCCCCAATGGCCCGCCACTTGAACCCATCCTGCCATCAGCCTGCGGCCGTCCATCACCTCCGTTACACAAGGCACACTCAAGCCGTCGTAGATGTCTTGTCCCAAGGCTATGAGGTCATCGGTTCCCTGGGCCGACTTTCTCCACATTTGCGTGAAGCCGCCGATGATGTATTCATATTCTCCCCAGGGGAAGGAGAAAGTGCAGTCGCCACCCAAAGGGAAATTCTCGTCCACGCAGCGCCACGGGCCGTCCGGACGATCGGCTTTCCATGTGCCGCGCGCCCCGTAGCTGGCAAACATCACCAGTGTGCCGTCGGGCAAGGTGCTTATTGAGGGATTCTCGCAGGGATGGAACAGGACATTACTCTTGCGGAAACGAGAAACACCATCGGTACAAACCGCATAGGTGGAACCGGCTGGAGGGGTCTGCAGGGTATCCATCAGCACCGCCGATGTGTGGCCGTCCTGCTCGTAGCGCTTCCATTGCGCGGCAAGCGTCTGTCTGGCCTTGGCGGTGATTCGGGTGCTGTGCAGACCATAGCTCAGATACAGGGAATCGCCATAGACAAAGGGCGTTCCCGTGCCCAAGGTCTGCCATTTATATTCCAGGGGAACGGCAGCTTCGTGGGCCGTCCATGTCTTGAAGTCGGCGGTGGAAAGATGCTCGAAATAATGTCCGCCACGTCCCAGTTTGCTTCTGTGGCCGCGACGGTCGTAGAGATAGAAGATGTGGTATCGTCCGCCAAACCAGCAGGTTGCCACATCGCCCATCCAGGCATTGTGTCCTTCGGGGATGAAATATTGCAGTTCAGACCTCATCTCCTTTCCGCCCTTTACTTGTGCAGTTCCGGCGGAATTGTCCAGAGCGGCATAGGATACGCTGCGTGCATCCCTGTGCCAACGTGTAAAACGCTCTGCCGAGGGATAGCCCAGGACAAAGTCGTTGTCGGCCAACATTCCGTCCACATAAAGCGTAAAGGCTATACCGGTATAGTTCAACACAATCTGATGCCGTCCCCAAGGCTTCTTCAGCATGGCAAGCGGCGCACCAATGCGGAACGTGCCCGATGCGCCGGCATCGTCGACCATACACATCTGCAAAGTGGCCTTCACCACCGGCACACGACCGTCGGCAAGGGGAAAGGCGGCATAGTTCTGCCCGTCGTTCTCGCCGGGTTGCTGCCAACGGAGGGAGACGGACAGCACATCGTCAATGGCAAGAATCTCGCCGTCAGAAAAATCGGGTTGGAAGTCTGCCGTAAAACTCAGGCAGAAGCCCTCCTCAAAAGACGCGTCGGCACGCAGCGCACCTTCGCTTTCCTGTCCCTTCAGCTCGGCAAAGGGGTGCTCAAGAGAGAATTTATAATTAGGACGATTGGTAACGACATGCGCTCCCCTGCCCCACGATGCGAGACACAGCGTCCAAAAGAAAACACAATATAAAAAATGGCGTTTATTCCTCATTTTTCTTCGTATTTAAAGCGACAACTTTCCTGTCTTTTTATTCCAAGTTATGCAAAATTAGCATTTTCCGCCAAAACGAACGGCCAAAGCAACGCACTTTTGTGGTTTCTTGCGCCAAATTCGTTCTTATAGCATGAATTTCACAGATTTGCGCTTCTGCTACACCTTATACACAATACATATCCGCCTCGCCCTTGCGTTGCAAACTGCGGCGGCGCTCGGTGGGCGTGCAGTTGTACCTCTTGCGGAACAACAAACAGAGATTCTGCTGCGTGTTAGCCCCACAACGCCTTGCCACCTCACTGACAGGCATTGACGTGTAGCGCAACAAGTCATCGGCCAGACGGAAGAGAATTTCGTGGAACAAATCAGTAGACGTCATACCCGTCAGTATGCGGCACAACCCCGCGAAGTCGGGCCTGGACACACCATTCTGTTCGGTAAAACTCATAAGCGAGAAAATATTGTCCGAGCCGATATAGCGCATGTAGGCGTCAAACACTTTCACACCTGTGGGGTTCAGATTTCTATCTGTCGGCACATAGCTAACCTTTCCCGTGTTTGTATCGAATACGCGGCGGCCTTTGAACGGCGAAATGTAAACGTCGTCCACCGTAAATTGGGGTTTCATCAGTCTGTCCATAATCAATTTGCATGGTTTCAGCAGCAAAAGTATACAAAACTTTTTACACATGCAAGGGGATATAATAAATTTATGAGACACCCCTTATCGGATCCCGTTTGCTCAGTAAATTGTAAGAAGTAGATTTATCGGCTCCCGTTTGCTCAATAAATTGTAAAGAGTAGATTTACCGGATCCCGTTTGCTCAATAAATTGTAAAGAGTAGATTTATCGGCTCCCGTTTGCTCAATAAATCTAGAAAAATTTATTTATCGGCTCCAGCTTGCTCGATAAATCGAAAAAAGTATATTTATCGGATCCCGTTTGCTCGGTAAATTGAGAAAAACATGTTTATCGGCTCCTGATGAACAGACAAATCAAAACAGCGGCATTGCGCTGAATGAGGAATGAAAAAAGAGGATGCAACCTTGAATGGCTACATCCCCTATTCGTATTAGGTACGTTTTAAACAATCTGTTGTGTGAACAACGGATTATTCAGAACGCAAAGTAAAGCGCTTGAAGTCGGTGATGGTCAAGTCCTTGTCAATTGACTGCAGGTAAGAAGCAACAGTCATGCTCTTGTCCCAAATGTACTCCTGGCTCAACAGACAGCTCTCCTTCAAGAACTTGTTGAGACGGCCCATTGCGATGTTCTTGATCATCTGCTCGTTCAGGTTAGCAGCCTTCTCTGCAGATACGGTTGCGATGATTTCCTTCACCTTAACAACGTCTTCTGCGGTGATCCAGCCCTTGCCCTGGTTGCTCTCCATGTGATCCTCAGAGTCGAAGTGTGCGGGGTTGTAACCAGCCTTCTTGATGGCTGCCTCAACTGCCTTCTGAACCTGCTCAGCCTTGGTCTTCTCAATGGCTACAGCCACTTCGTTGTCCTTAACTGACTGGGGAACACCGCTCTCGTCAATGGCAACGGGAGCTGCGCTGGCAATCTGCATGGCAATGTTCTTGCCTACGGTTGCGTCCTCGATAGCCTTGTTCAGCGCGAGCATGGTGCAAAGAGAATTGCGGCCCATGTGGTTGTAGGTGGCGATGAATTCGCTCTCGATAACATTGTATCCGTCGAGCTCCATCTTCTCACCGGTGATACCGCTACGCTCGGTTACAGCATCCTGGATGGTACCGTTACCCATGGGCAGAGCCTTAACCTCGTCCAGAGTCTTGCACTTGTTTGCAACAGCAGCATCAAGAATGGTCTGTGTCAGCGCCACGAAATCAGCGTTGTTGGCAACGAAGTCGGTCTCGCACTTCAGGGCGATGATGGCACCGAAACCATTCTCAGCCTTCACGAGTACACAACCCTCAGAAGCCTCACGGTCGCTACGCTTTGCGGCTACAGCCTGACCCTTCTTGCGCAGGTATGCAACTGCACCGTCCATATCCTCGCTCTCAGCCAGGGCCTTCTTGCAGTCAGCCAGACCAGCACCGGTCATCTCGCGGAGCTTCTTTATATCATTCATTGTAACTTCCATCGTTCTTATCTATTTTAAGTGGGTGATTGGAATATTAAAATTACTCTGCTGCCTCAGCTACAGGAGCTTCCTCGCGTGCCTTACCGCCACGCTTGCCCTTCTTGGGCTGCTCAGCCTCGCCAGCTGCCTCCATGTCAACACGCTCAGCCTTACGCTCTTCCAAGCCTTCTGCAACAGCGCCACAGCAAGCGTCGAGAATTACCTCGATGCTCTTGCTTGCATCGTCATTTGCGGGAATAACGAAGTCGATGTTGTCGGGGTTAGAGTTGGTGTCAACAATACCGAATACGGGGATACCCAGACGGTTAGCCTCGCGTACGGCAATGTGCTCCTTCATTACGTCTACTACGAACAGAGCTGCGGGCAGACGGGTCAGGTCAGCGATAGAACCGAGGTTCTTCTCCAACTTGGCGCGCTGACGGCTTACCTGAAGGATTTCGCGCTTGCTGAGGTTGCTGAAAGTACCATCGGCAACGAGTTTGTCAATATTGGCCATTTTCTTCACAGCCTTACGGATTGTGGGGAAGTTGGTCAGCATACCGCCGGGCCAGCGCTCAATCACATAGGGCATGTTTACAGAAGTTGCCTTGTCTGCAACAATCTGCTTTGCTTGTTTCTTAGTTGCAACAAACAGAATCTTCTTTCCGCTCTTGGCAATCTGCTTCATAGCCTCTGCAGCCTCTTCAACCTTAGCTGCGGTCTTGTGCAGGTCCAGGATATGAATGCCATTACGCTCCATGAAGATATAGGGAGCCATTGCGGGATTCCATTTTCTCTTGAGGTGACCGAAATGACATCCGGCCTCCAACAGTGTATCAAAATTTGTTCTTGACATTTTAATTTTCTTTTTTGTGTTTGTTTACCTTCTTTTTAATTCTATTTTTGTCTTTGTTTTAGAATCAATCCACGGGTAGGTTTCTGAAGGGCTTTTATGCCGCAATCAGGCGTCTCGTGAATTTAGATACTAAACTAAGCCGCTCGTTTCCACAAATTAACGCTTGCTGAACTGGAAACGACGACGTGCCTTGGGACGTCCGGGCTTCTTACGCTCAACTTCACGGCTGTCACGAGTCATGAAGCCTTCTGCACGCAGAGCCTTCTTGTCTTCGGCGTTGATCTTTACCAAGGCGCGGGCAATAGCCAGACGCAGAGCCTGAGACTGGCCGGTGTAACCACCGCCGAACAGGTTTACCTTGATGTCATATTTCTCAGCTACATTGAGCAGGTTCAGAGGCTGCTTAACAACGTACTGGAGGATTGAGCTGGGGAAATACTCCACCAGATCTCTCTTATTGATGGTAATCTTACCGGTACCCTCGGTTACATAAACACGAGCTACGGCACACTTGCGGCGACCTAATGCATTAACTACTTCCATCACTTATTCTTATTTATAGAGGTTAATATCAATTGACTTGGGGTTCTGTGCTACCTGCTTGTGCTCTGCACCTTCGTACACGTACAAGTTGGTAATCAGGCGATCTGCCAGCTTGTTCTTGGGCAGCATACCCTTAACCACCTTACGGATCAAACGGTCAGCACCGTTGGGCTTAGCCAGAATGCTGGCGGGAGTAGCCTCGCGCTGTCCACCGGGATAACCAGTGTAAGAATAGTAGATACGGTCAGTCATCTTCTTACCGGTCAGCTTGATCTTGTCAGCATTGATAATAATCACATTGTCACCACAGTCTACATGAGGAGTAAACTCGGGCTTGTACTTGCCTCTCAGCAATTTTGCCACCTTTGTGCACATACGGCCCAGAACCTGGTCTGTAGCGTCTACTACAACCCATTCCTTCTTTACTGTAGCCTTGTTGGCAGAGATGGTTTTGTAACTCAAAGTGTCCATTTCTTTGTCTTTGTTTGTTGAACTAAAAATAACTTATTTAATTGTCTCTCAACATGATTCACGAACCGTCCGCCTGGCCAAAGAACGAACTATCCACACATGTTGTCGGGCCTTTTTCAGCCCTTTCGATAATAATCGGCGTGCAAAGGTACTACTTTTTCCCAATATGACAAAGAGAATCAGTAGTTTTTACATAAAAAACATGAGTCAAAGCCATTACATCACCGAATAGCTTTGACCCATGCGTATTCACTATTGAGAATATTTTACAAATGCGAAAGCAGCTCAGCGGCAGGCACCATCTGCTGTTCGCCCGTGGTCATGTTCTTGAGGGTTACCATTCCGGCACTCATTTCGTTCTCGCCCACCAGCGCCACAAAAGGAACGGCCTTGACATTGGCATACTGCATCTGCTTCTTCATCTTTGCCGCATCGGGATATATCTCGGCACGAATGCCGGCAGCTCGCAGGTCAGAGAGAATGGGCAGGCAATATTCCGTCTCCTTCTCACCGAAATTGATGAAGAGAATTTGGGTGGCTGTCGTAACTTCCTCGGGATAGAGTTCCAGCTGGTTCAGGACATCGTAGATTCTGTCCGCTCCAAAGCTGATGCCCACACCACTGATTCCGGGCATGCCGAAAATGCCGGTGAGGTTGTCATATCGGCCTCCGCCGGTTATGCTTCCAATCTGCACATCCAGCGCCTTCACCTCAAAGATGCATCCGGTATAATAATTGAGTCCGCGGGCCAAGGTAAGGTCAAGTTCTACCTGTGAAGAAAGTCCGGAAAGATGATCCAGCACGAACTCTACCTCGTCGATTCCCTTCAGTCCGATTTCGCTCTGCGCCAACGCCTGGCGCATGGTAGCCATCTTTTCCTGGTTGGTTCCGGAAAGGTTGATGATGGGCTGCAGTTTCTGGATAGCATCCTCGGAAAGTCCGTTGGCGCGAAGCTCTTCATTGACCTTCTCAAGACCAATCTTGTCCAGCTTGTCAATTGCCACGGTGATGTCCACAATGCGGTCGGCCTCGCCAATCATTTCCGCAATGCCAGTCAGAATCTTTCTGTTGTTGATCTTGATGCATACTCTGATGCCGAAGCGGTTGAACACGGTATCCACAATCTGCATCAGCTCAACCTCGTTAATCAGGCTGTCAGAACCCACCACATCAGCATCGCACTGATAAAACTCGCGATAGCGGCCCTTCTGCGGGCGGTCTGCACGCCAAACGGGCTGGATCTGGTAACGGCGGAAAGGAAGGGTCAGCTCATCACGGTGCTGCACCACATAACGCGCAAAGGGGACAGTAAGGTCATAACGCAAACCCTTTTCGCACAATTGCGAAGCCAGCTTGCCGGTTGCTCCGTTTTTCAAGTCCTCTTCACCTATTCCACGAAGGAAATCTCCGCTGTTCAGAATCTTAAACAGAAGTTTGTCTCCTTCTTCACCATATTTACCCATGAGCGTGCTCAGATTCTCCATTGCGGGCGTCTCTATCTGCTGAAAGCCATAGAGGGCATACACCTGGCGAATGGTATTGAATATATAGTTGCGACGGGCCATTTCCTGTGGTCCGAAATCTCTTGTTCCTTTAGGTATATTGGGTTTTTGTGCCATTTTCTTTCTTCGTTTTTAAATTTGATGGCGCAAAGTTAGTGGAAAAATACGGGTATTACAAAAAAAAGATGTTATCTTTGCGGTAAATTTATTTACAGATGAACTTTTTCGGAAAAAACAAAGATAAAAAGGACAAGAACGTCCAGGAGTTCGTGGTTCCACAACCACAGCAAGAATGGGTGAGGCAGGAGACCATCAGACAACAGCGCCCCAGGGAACTGATGAGCGCGCCCCAGCTCCAACGCACCCGAGAGGCCAAACGGCTCGCCGAGACCAAGCGAAACAACCTGGAAGAAAGCATCCAGCGCCTGCACGACCAGCAGGAATGGCTGCGCAAATACACCAAGCTGACCATGCGCCTTAAGGAAGAAAAGGACCGCATGTACCAGCTCAACAGGGAACACAACACGACATCGAAGGAGGAAGAGAACCTGAACAGATACGAGTCATTCGAGGTAATCCAGGGCGACTTTGAGCGGATGCTGATATTAAAAAAATTCGTTGAGGAGAACAGAAAGCAGCAGACCGGCATCGGCCAGGAAACAGACACGCTTCAGGCACAATGGGAAGAACAGCTCAAACGGTTGAAGCAGCAGCTGGAAGAATATGACAAGGCTTCCAAGCAACTACACCAGTCGCAAGACCTCATTGCGCAAGGGCATTTCCTTGACGGACAGATAAACACTCTTTCGGCAGAAAAGAACAATCTGCAGAAACTCATCATCCACTTCACTTCCCAAAAAGAAGCTCTCGAACAACAGGCCGAATCGCAAAGTGAAGAGAACGAGATCCTGAAAGCAGAGCTGGAACGCTTGAGGGCAGGAAGACAGAGTATCGAAATGCACGAAAGCATGATTGGCCATGCCGAAAGCATTCTGGTACAACTTGATCTTCTGAGTGAGCTCAAATCCAATCTGACAAACTATTCAAACCGGCAAAAGGAGCGCACAAAAAAGCAGAACGAGCTGAACGAACAGTTGGGCCGCACCTTTACCCTGTATCAGGAAGTCGAGGCCAAAATGCAGACATACAACGACGAACTGCAAATCCACCGACAAGAAATAAAAGGTCTGGACAGCTACCAGCTGCAAGAGCGCGCCATGCAATTGAAGAGTCGCCGTCAGATGTTGCTTTCGGCCATGTCCCTCTGGAACCGCATCTGCACCGGCTATACGGTCATCGAGGAGAAAAGACAGCAACTTAATTCGCTCAGGCTAAAGATTGAGCATGCCACAACAAACCTCAAAGGCTTGGAGACCGAAATCAACAAACTTAGCCGGATGTGCCATGAAAAGGAATACACCTATTTATTAAGTAAAGGACAAGACATCATACAGCTAAGAGCCGACTTGAAGGAAGGTACGGGATGTCCCGTCTGTGGAGCCACTCACCACCCCTACCACAGCGACACCATGCTGGAACAAAGCAAGCTCATCAGCGAGTTCAAGACCGAATTCGAGTTGTTGAATGCTGAATTGCAAAACAAGGAAGCCCTCAGAACCGACCTCAGACTTGAACTCAGCGAAATGCAGGGACAGCGAAAAGCCGAAGAGGCCACCCTACTCACAGCCCTGCAACGCCAGGAAGAGGACGTGAAGGAGTGGCAACTTTTCAGCACGCTGGACATCAGCTTCCACGACTGTACGCCAAGCACCAACAGAGAGGCTCGCATGGCCATGATTAGGCAATTGATTGTCAATGTGACAAAAGACGAAGAAGAGGCGCAAAAAAAACTGGACTTCTTCAACTACCGCCAGAACAGCATTACGGAACTGAGCGAAAAGATTGCCACTCTGGAGATAGAGAAGAGCGAACTGAGTACCCGTCTGAACGAAGTCAATACCGGATGTCAGGTAATGGCAGGACAAGTTGACTACATACAGGAAAACATTGACTACACCAACCGCCACTTCAGGCAGGCCTACGAAAGTGTCGGCGCGCTCATGACCATCCCCGACTGGTTTACGGAATGGGAGCAAAACAACGAGAATCTGAAACAACGCATCCTGCAACTTGCGGACGGATGGAGTATCGTGAACAAAAAAATAAACAGCACAAAGGAAGACCTACAAGAGGGCGAGAGCAATCTGACCGCATTAAAGTCTCTTGTACAGACTGTTTCCCAAACAATTGAGCTCCTTACCTCCAGACAGAAAGAATGCACCACCGACATTCAGGAGTGCCACAAACAGCACGAGAAAGCCTTAGGTGCATCAGAGGCCAAAGACTACTATTTGGATCTGCAAAAACTGGCATCGGACGCATACCACAATCTGTCTGAGGAACAAGAGCGCACCTCGCAAATGCGCAAAAAGATTGATGCCCTGCAAGGCCAAATGAAAGCCATTTCACAATGGGGAGAGCAGTTAAACGAGCAGCATGCCGAGCAACGGCAGAAACTTGATTTGTGGATACACAATTACAACGCCCAGCATCCGCCCGTGCAGTATTCGGAATTGGAACAGCTTTTCCAAAACCCCAACGATTGGGCAACCATCCGTAAAAAAGTGCGAAAGCTGCATCTCGACATCAAAATCTGCCAGAACAGGATAGAACAGTTACAGGCAGAGCTGACCGTGATGCAGGCTGAAGGCGGAAGAGTCTACATACAGGAAGACAACGCCAACCTGCAGGAAAACCTTGTCACCCAACGGGCCAACCTTGAGCAGAAACTGCATGACATCACATTGCAGATAGCCAAGTTGGACATCGCCCTGGAAGAGCACGAAAAGGCTTCGTTGGAAGGCACGGAAACAGAAGCCTCATCCCAAAGCCAGTCCGAATAAAAGACAAGCCCTGGGCGTCATCTGGCCTACATATATTTTCTGATTATTTCAAGGAATACAGCCCCGTACTTCCTGCATTTATATTCCCCTATACCCGGAGTCTCGCCAAATTCGTCCAGACTTCCGGGTTTTCTTGTCGACAAGGCACGCAGAACATTGTCGGAGAAAACAATATAGGGAGGCAGATTCTGTTCTTGCGCCAATTGCTTGCGCAAATCGCGCAACGCGCCAAACAGAGCCTCATCCATCATCTGTTCCGTCTCTGCTCCGGACACAGTCAATTCCAGCTTGCGTTGAAGTTCCTTTGCCGTCTTTTTACGGCGTGGACGAGGCTCATCCTCGCGGTGAGGAACCGCAAGACTAGCAGGCTGCCTACCATAAAGCACGTCCATTCCCGCATCTGTTACGCGAAGATAATTATAACGATCGTACTGGATTTCCACGTAGCCCATCTGCAGCATTTGCAAGATATAGTCGTTCCAGTCTCGATGAGGCACATCGCGCCCCACCCCAAATGTCTTTATCGCATGAAGGTTTTTCTGTCTGACTTCTGCAGAATAATTTCCGCACAACACGTCCACAACCATACGCAAAGTGAGTTCTGAATTGCCCCTTACAATGGCACTCAATGCCTTCTGTACCAAAATCGTACCGTCAAAACGCTGTGGCGGATGCTGGCAGACGTCACAATGTCCGCAGTCGCACAAATACGGTTGGCCGAAATAATTCAACAGGATGCGACGTCGGCACACATTAGCCTCAGCATATTCCTGCATCCTCCTCAACCTTTCCATGTTTATCTCGCGCTGACCGCTTTCCTGCGCAAACTTGTTCAGCTGTATAATATCGGAAACATTATAGAAAAGCAGCGTGTCCGAGGGAAGTCCGTCACGGCCAGCACGTCCAATCTCCTGATAGAAATTCTCAATGCTTTTAGGCAGGTTATAGTGAATTACAAAACGCACGTTGCTCTTGTTTATGCCCATTCCAAAGGCAATGGTGGCACATACAATCTGCACCCGGTCACAGACAAAATCCTCCTGCGCCTTTTCGCGCTCCTCCACACTCAGCCCAGCATGATAAACCGCAGCAGTAAACTGATGACTGCGCAGATAGGCCGCCACGCTCTCTGTGGTTTTTCGGCTCAGACAATATATTATACCGCAATCGTTCTGATGCCGCAACATGAATTGCAGGATGGCCTGGTTCCTTTCCTTAGAATTCAGTCCTCTTCTCACATCCAGGTTCAGATTGGGGCGGTCGAAAGAGGAGACAAACATACGCGCCTCTGGAATGTTCAGTTGCTCCAGAATGTCTGTCCGAGTCACCTTGTCCGCCGTTGCCGTCAATGCCACAATGGGCACGTCGGGGAACATTTCCCTCAAGACACCTAGCTGGGTGTACTCGGGACGGAAATCGTGTCCCCACCCTGAAATGCAATGTGCCTCATCCACTGCAAACATGGACACTTCCACGCTCTCCTGCAAGAAAGGCAGTTCTGTCAGTAGACGTTCAGGCGAAATGTAGAGCAGTTTTACCTGCCCTTGGGCACACTCCCTGCGCACAAGCATGTTTTCCGTTTCCGATGCCGCACTGTTAATTGCCCTTGCCTCAATACCGTTGGCCAACAAAGACTCAACCTGGTCCTTCATCAGCGAAAGCAAAGGAGACACCACTATAGTAACCCCCTTCATCACTAGAGCCGGCAACTGGTAGCACATACTTTTTCCTCCGCCCGTAGGCATCAGCACCAATGCGTCTTTTCCATCAAGCAAATGCTGGATAATCTCGCGTTGCTTTGGCCGAAATGCACTATATCCGAAATACTGCTTCAACAAATTTTCTATCATCAGAGCTATATTTTTTGCTTTTTTATGACAAAGATATCATTTTTTAAGGTTACAAACACCTATTGTAAATAAATTTTATTAACTTTGTAGCAAATAAATTTTATTGACAATCTTTTTTAAAATTAAATAGCATGGCAAAATACAACCTTACAGAGAAAAAGAGCAAGGCTCCTCTTTACAGGTCGTTACTCAATGCTGACATGATTGAGGATTTGTTTGAAAAGATCATGGCCAAGTTCGTTGTGGAGAAAAAATACCGAGATCCGGACTATTCCGCAAAAGAAATGGCCGATGAGTTAGGTACCAACACCCGCTACATCAGTGCAGTCATCAACATGCGCTATCAAGACAACTATTCACAGATGGTCAATGAATTCCGCATCAAGGAAGCCATGTATCTGCTGAAGAACTTCCATTCAAGAAAAATGACCATGGAAGACATCGCGCTGAACGTGGGATTCTCCAACCGCCAATCGTTCTATAGCGCCTTCTACAAGCGCACAGGCATGACACCGCGCGATTACAGGATGCAGAACGAAATAGAGTTGCAGGGCAAGTTGGATGAAAGGCGGAAGAAGGTAAAGGAAAGACGTATCCGGAAGAAGCAGGAAAACGCCGCTATACAAGAGAACCAACAATAAGTTACAAAAAGGGAAATAGAGGGTACAACATTCTCCGTTTCCCAATATTTTCTTATACACACCCCAAAAAAATGACTACAGAAGAAACCGTTAGGGAAGTGAAAAAGGCGCTGCGTTCAGCCATGAACGGTGTCCTCTCCGCACAGATGAGACAGGCTGGAATGCCTTATCGGCTAGTGTTCGGAGTGGAACTTCCCCGGCTAAGAGAGATTGCCAAGGAATTCCCCTCGGACAGGGCATTGGCCCAAACCCTCTGGAACCAGCCCATACGCGAGTGCAAGATGCTGGCCGCCATGCTCATGCCTATTGAAGAGATGCTTCCGGAAGTGGCGGAAATATGGACCGATGAGATGCCCACTGCAGAAATTGCGCAGACCACCGTCATGTTCCTCTTCAGCAGGACATCATGGGCATCAGACATAGCCTTCCAATGGATTGCGGGCGAGCATCCCATGCGCCAGCTTTGTGGTTATCTGATACTGGCACGTTTGATGGTACAAGGCGCCGAATTCAACGCACCATCCATCCTTGAAATACGCGACCAAGCCGAAGCCACCCTACCTCAAGCCGACCTGCATTTGCAAAAAGCCATCCATGCTGTGCTTGACAGATTGGACGCATGACAACGTTTTCCACATCAAAATATGTCTAATTAGGAAAATTCTGACGCATTTCTTATCCTTCCTTAAAATAAATTCGTTATCTTTGTGGCCACGGATGGACAGTAGAGCAAACATATTGGAACAGGCCAATGCCAAACTGACGGAATATCTGACGCAAAACCAAATGCGGAAGACACCCGAAAGATACGAAATACTGCGCATCGCAGTCCAGACAAAAGGACTATTCACCGTGGACAAAATGGCGGAAATCATGAGCCAAGAAGCCAGTTTCCAAGTGAGCCGCGCCACGATATTCAACGTATTGGAACTGCTCAACAATGCACAGATCATTGTGAAACACACGCTGGGCCGCGCCGCACAATACGAATGCCACATGGACAAACGTCCGCTCATCTGCCTCATTTGCGAGCAATGCGGAAAGACAGAAAAGATGGAGAAACAGGAACTTGAGAAAACACTCAGTGCCATAAAGTCCAGAAAGATGTCCATCAGAACACAGATTCTCTATCTAAGCGGCACATGCAGAAAGTGCGAAGCGGCGCTGAGAAAAAAGAAGAAAGGAAATGGCAGACTGAAGTCAGACGCCAAACCACAGTGACACAATACAAGTATAAAAGAAACAGAACAATATACAATAATGAACAAAGGAAAAGTGGATGCCCTTCTGGGTATCGTCTTCGGAGATGAAGGCAAAGGCAAAGTAGTAGACGTATTTACTCCAGGTTACGATGTTGTAGCCCGCTTTGCAGGTGGCCCCAATGCTGGCCATACAATCATATTTGAAGGAAAGAAATTCGTGCTTCGCAGCATTCCTTCTGGAATCTTCGATGAAGGGAAAATCAACATCATCGGAAATGGATGTGTCATTGCTCCCGACCTCTTCATGGCAGAGGCAATGGAACTGGAGACTGCCGGATACAGCATTAAGGACCGCCTCCACATCAGCAAACGCGCCCATCTGATTCTACCCACACACCGAGTACTGGACCGTGCATACGAGGCTGCCAAGGGAAAGGCCAAGGTGGGGACCACCGGAAAGGGTATCGGCCCCACATATAGCGAGAAAGCCAGCCGCACTGGTCTGCGCGTTGGTGACATCTTAGAAGGATTCACCGCCAAATACCAGGCTTTGAAAGCCCGTCACGAGCAGATTCTCAAAGACCTCAATTATACCGACTATGACATCACTGCCGAAGAAGAGGCGTGGCTCAAGGGTATTGAATACATGCGCCAGTTCCCCCTCACCGACACCGAAGTGGAACTGAACGAAGTCCTAAAGGCTGGCAAGAACGTGCTTGCAGAAGGCGCACAAGGAACCCTGCTCGACATAGACCACGGCACCTACCCCTTCGTAAGTAGTAGCAATACCGTTAGTGGCGGTGTATGTACCGGCCTGGGCGTTGCTCCCAACACCATTGGCGAAATCTTCGGTATCTTCAAGGCATATAGTACCCGCGTTGGTAGCGGTCCCTTCCCCGTTGAGTTGTTTGACGAGACTGGAGACAAGCTGCGCGAGATTGGCCACGAATACGGAGCCGTAACCGGACGTAACCGCCGTTGTGGCTGGTTGGATATGGTAGCATTAAAATACGCCATCATGGTAAACGGAGTAACTCAGCTCATCATGATGAAGGCAGATGTTCTGGATACCTTCCCCACCATTCGCGTCTGCGTAGCATACGAGAAGGACGGCGTAACCCTCAACCACATGCCATATAACACAGAAGGTTGGAATGCAGTATACAAGGACTTCCCCGGTTGGCAGACCGACCTCACAAAGATGACCTCGCCCGCAGAATTCCCTGCCGAGCTGAACGACTACATCAAGTTCATCGAGCAGGAAACCGGAGTGCCCGTAACTATCGTAAGCGTAGGTCCCGACCGCGCGCAGACCATCAATATGGAGAAATAAATATTTTTCATAACTTAGGAAAAAGGCATTGTGTTCCCTAGCACAATGCCTTTTCTTTTTGGAAAAGAGTTACATCGAAACCACGAAAAGCCTCACCTAAATTGACAAAGGCCCGCATCGGTTTACGATGGATTTGCAGTAAATCCACCCAATCTGTAAAATATATTTGGAATCGGGATTTTTCGCCAAGCTTGGCTGTTATTTTTCCCTCGCGAGGAAAAATATACTCCCACGCCATGAAATTCAATTTGCATGACGTGGGAAGCAAAAATCGGAAAAGCCGTGTAAAAAATTCGGAAAGGTGCGTGGTTTGCACATTAAACCTCTACAAGAGCGGCTTGCCATAATTCTTCTTTTATTTTACGGCGATTCCCTTGACGGCCTTGGGCGTCCAGTTCTGGAAAAAGCGCATCACCTTCTTCTGGTCATAGCTATTTCCCTCTTCCAGGTAACCGGAATCCTGAATGTGAAGCACCTTACCCTCTGGATTGAGTACCACAAAGACAGGGAAGCCGAAGCGTCCAGGAAAACCCAGCATTTTCATCAGTTTTTCCGCACGTTTGGTCTGAGCGGCATCTGCCTTGTTACGCGGATTGTAGTTTGTATGTATGAAGACAAAGTTTTCGTTCACCAATTTGCTGATGGCGGCATCCTTGGTCATGAAATCCGCAAAACGCAAACACCACGGACACCAGTTTCCACCCACCTGACAAATCACGAATTTGTTCTCATTCTCTGCCTTCAGCAAGGCTTTGTCAATCTGTTCTATAGGGTCTGCCTTCTCGTCATACACTTTTTTCAATGCGGTCTGCGCCTTCAACGCCAGGGAACATAAAAGGACGAGCGAAGCTACTATCAAAGTCTTTTTCATCATCTATTTGTTTTCTTTCCTAAAAATCATTGTACAACCAACACATAATCAACCGCTTCGATCTTGCGTGGAAGCATCACGGCAATACCATTTGACGTCTTGCGGTATTCCACTTTTGCACCTCCGATGAATTCGGTTACCGACTTAACCTTCCAGTCCAAAGGCAGATAAAGCACAGGGTTTCCGCCATCGCCAGGCACAAGGCACTCTGGAGCAAGCACATGCACAAAAAGCTTACCGTCCTTTTTAGTGGTAACACCCCATGGCTGGGGTTTCACATCACCGGCGTCCGTTCCGTAAATTGTTTCGCCATAGGCTGTGGTCCATTCACCCAATTCCTTTAAACGCTGCAAAGCCACGGCAGGAAGTTCACCATTAGGCTGGGGACCGATGTTCATCAGCAGGTTGGCACCCTTTCCAGAGGTTTTGATGAGAAGACGGATAATGTCGGCTGTTGACTTATAGTTGTTGTCTGTCACCTTATATCCCCACATTCCGTTCATGGTTTCACAAGTCTCCAAGGGCAAACGGCTTACCTCTGCCACCGACTTGGCAAATCCGGTGGTCATCTCTCCGGGCAAATCACGCTCGAAAATCTGTATATCCTCGCCTTCCATAGGCGCTCCGTGATGGTTATTGCCCACCAGACAGGCAGGCTGCAGACGATGTATCAGTTCGTATTGCTCCTGCAAATGCCAGTCAAAGGGCACGCTGTCCTCATCATGGTCCCACCAACCGTCAAACCAGATGGCACCAATGGGACCATATTGGGTGAGCAATTCAGTGAGCTGGTTGTTCATGAAAGAATAGTAGCTCTTCCAATCGGACTTATCTCGGGGTTTTCCAACGTTTGTTCCGGTACGTCCCATGGGATAGTCATCCCTCATCCAGTCTAAATGGCTGTAATAGAAATGCAGACGTATGCCCTCTTCCTTGCAGGCCTCAGCCAGTTCCTTTATCACATCGCGTCCAAAGGGCGTGGCCTCCACTATGTTATACTTACTCTGCTTGGTATTCCACATGGAGAATCCGTCGTGATGGCGACTGGTAAAACAGATATATTTTGCTCCGGCTTCCTTGAAACTGCGCACCCACTGGCGTGCGTCAAATCGATGGGGATAAAAGGCGTCTGCGGCCTTGGCATATTCATAGCGGTCGGGGACAGCGTTCTGAAGATACCACTCGCCTTGGGCAAATGTGCTGTAAATGCCCCAATGGAGGAATATTCCCAGTTTCATATCCCTAAACTCTTCACGGGATTTTAGATTGGCTTCGGTAGGTTCGTATTTGGCTTGTGCGCTGGCGCCCAAGAGGGACGACAGACCGAACGCTGCAGCCAATAAAGTTTTTTTCATGTGACTGATTCTTGAAAATTTAATACATTCTGACCACAAATTTACGCAGAAATGAGGAAATTCCCAAATCTTTGCACCCCAAAAAACAATCAGGCTCCGCACGAGCTAACGTACAGAGCCTGATTTATTACAAATTCTGATTCGGGAGGAATTACTTCTTGGCTGCCAGTTTCTTTTCAATCTGCTTGTCAGCCTTGGCAACAGCCTTGCGGTATGCCTTCTCGGCCTTTGCCTTTGCCTTGTCTCCTTCAGCCTTTCTTACGGCATCGTAAAGTGACCACAGGTTGTTTGCGGCAGCAGCTTCCTTCTGTGCTGCGGTGTAAGCCTCGGCTTTGGCTTCTGCCTCTGCCTCTTCAGCAGCGGGAGCATAAGCGTGCTTGTAGCCCTTCACTTCGTTCCAATGACCACGGGTAAAGTCGGGGAAGCTTACAGCTGCGCAATTGTTATCCATTGAGAGGGCGCCCAATTCTGCCAAACAGCACCATTCTGCCAAATCGTATACGTCCATATCAAGAGGCAGACCGTTCTGCAAACAGTAAACCAAACGAGCGTCCATTACATAGTCCATACCGCCATGACCCATCTGACGTCCCTTCTCCACATACTTGGTAAGGATGGGATGATAGTACTTCTTCTGAAGCGCCTTCTTCTGATCGGCATTCATAAAGCCATGGGCATTGAGGTTGTCCATCTGGGGGGCATCGGTACCCTTGAGTGCCTCGCCTGAAAGAGCGAATTCGGGAGTGGGATACTTGGTGGCATAGCCCTTGGTTCCAGTGAGCTTGAACAAGCGGTTGTAGGGCTGGGGAGTCATTACATTGTGCTGGATTTCAATCACCTTACCCTTGGCAGTACGCATCAAGGTTGTGGTGTGGTCACCATTGCGGAATTCCTTACACTCCTTGCCTGTGTTCTTTTCCACCCAATCCTTACCGAAGAAACTTTCGGTATCCATAGCCACCAAAGTGGTAAAGCGGTCGCCACGGTGAATGTCCATACACTGGGCTACGGGACCAAGACCGTGAGTGGCATAGAGGTCACCACGGTTCTCCTTGTTATACTTCAGACGCCAGTGAAGGTTATCCTTGTCATTGTCGTTGGGATCTTTCCAATAGCTCTTCCAGAATGCGTCAAGAGCATGGATATAAGCACCTTCGGCACGGATTACCTCACCAAAAACGCCGTCTTGCTTCATGGCCAAAGCGGTCATTTCATACTCGTCATAGCAACAGTTTTCCAGAATGAAGCAATGCAGACGGGTTTTCTCTGAAAGGTCAATCAGGCTCCAGCACTGGTCCAAATTCATAACAGAGGGAACTTCCACAGCTGTATGCTTGCCGTTCTCCATAGCGCACTTTGCCACGGGATAGTGGTGGTTCCAGTCTGTAGCCACATAAACGAGGTCAATGTCGGGTCGCTTGCAAAGTTCCTCATAACCCTTTTCGCCATAGTAGATATCGGCAGGAGCCAAACCGGCTTCGCGCAAGAATTTCTGCGATGCCTCTGCACGTCCTTCCTCATAGTCGCAAAGTGCCACAATCTCCACTCCGGGGATGTGCGCAAAACGCATTACTGCCCAGGGACCACGCATACCCAGACCCACGAAACCAACACGCACGGTTTCCAGTTTGGGAGCGGTAAGGCCCAATACATGTTTCTGTCCAGCAGGACGGGCAGGAGTCTCAATAACCATTGTTCCCTTGTCCCAATGCCACTTGGTGTTGGGGCTGAGGCTCTGTGCCACAGCGGTAACGCCCATGCACAAAGCCATGGCCGATACGGATAAAAATCTTCTGAGATTCATGTTGTCAGTTAATTTTTGATTAATTGTTTGGTATTTGCGTGCAAAGATAAAACTTTTAGTGGAATAATCCTTGGACAAGATGTAAATTATTCTTAAAATTATGCTTTCTGCCACAAACATGTATGGTTCTAAATCATTTCTTTGCGGCCAGTTTCGTTCCAATCTGCTTCTCGGCCTTGGCAACAGCCTTGCGGTATGCCTTCTCGGCCTTGGCCTTTGCCTTGTCTCCCTCAGCCTTTCTTACGGCATCGTAAAGTGCCCACAGGTTATTTGCGGCAACAGCCTCCTTCTGTGCGGCGGTGTAAGCCTCGGCCTTGGCTTCTACTTCTGCTTCTTCTGCGGCAGGAGCATAAGCGTGCTTGAAGCCTTTCACCTCGTTCCAGTGGCCACGGGTAAAGTCGGGGAAGCTTACGGCTGCACAATTGTTATCCATGGAAAGCGCACCCAGTTCGGCCAGACAGCACCATTCTGCCATGTCATACACGTCTATGTCAAGGGGAAGGCCATGCTGGAGACAATATACAAGACGCGCGTCCATGATGTAGTCCATACCGCCATGCCCCATTGAACGTCCTTTCTCGCCGTATTCGGTGAGGATGGGGTGATAGTATTTCTTCATTAGGGCATCCTTCTGCTTGGCATCCATGAATTTATGGGCATTAAGATTGTCCATCTGGGGTGCATCGGTACCCTTGAGCGCCTCGCCAGAAAGAGCAAACTCCGGAGTGGGATATTTGGTGGCATATCCCTTGGTTCCTGTAAGTTTGAACAGGCGGTTGTAAGGTTGGGGAGTCATTACGTTGTGCTGAATCTCCACCACCTTGCCCTGGGCTGTGCGCATCAGGGTTGTAGTGTGGTCGCCGTTTCGGAAATCCTCACATTCCTTACCGGTCTTTCTCTTCACCGCCGCCTTGCCCGCAAAACTTTCTGTATCCATTGCTACAAGGGTTGTGAAACGGTCGCCACGATGGATGTTCATACACTGGGCCACGGGACCAAGGCCATGAGTGGAATATATGTCACCACGGTTCTCCTTATTGTATTTCAGACGCCAGTGGAGGTCGTTTACATCGTTGTCGTTGGGGTCTTTCCAATAATTGTCCCACGCACCGTCAAGTGTATGAATATAAGCACCTTCAGCTCTGATAATCTCACCAAACACACCATCCTGAGCCATGGCAAGAGCGTTCATCTCATAATAATCATAGCAACAATTCTCCAGAATGAAGCAATGTAGACGGGTCTTCTCGGCAAGGTCAATCAGTTCCCAACACTGGGCAAGGTTCATTGCCGCAGGAACCTCAATGGCAGCATGCTTTCCGTTCTCCATGGCAAACTTGGCGATGGGAAAATGGTGATTCCAGTCAGTAGCCACGTAAACAAGGTCAATATCATCGCGTTTGCAAAGTTCTTCATAGCCCTTTGGACCAAAGTAGATATCGGCGGGCTTCAAGCCTCTGTTACGCAGTTCACTCTGAGTCTTCTCTGCACGTGCCTCCTCATAGTCACACAGCGCCACAATCTCCACTCCGGGAATGTGGGCATATCGCTTTACCGCCCATGGGCCACGTCCTCCAAGCCCCACAAAACCGATACGGACGGTTTCCAATTTGGGAGCGGTGAGGCCCAATACATGTTTCTGGCCGGCAGGACGGGTTGGAGTCTCTATTACCATTGTTCCCTTGTCCCAATGCCATTTGGTGCTGGAACTGAGGCTCTGCGCCAAAACGCTGACGCCCATGAAAAACGCCATGGCCGATACGAACAAAATTCTTTTGAGTTTCATGTTTGTCTGTTTATTATTTGTTTAATTATTTGACATTTGCATGCAAAGATAAAACATTTGCCAGAATAATCTATAGGACAAGATATAAATTATTCTTAAAATAATGGTTTCTGAGACAAACATACGTTTGTTTTTCATAAAAAATGCTTACCTTTGCATTATTAAAGCATACACAAAAGAATGGAGACTACGGTTAAGACAGCCTTGCTTGGCATGAACATGACGCAACTGAAAGATGTGGCAAAGGATGTGGGGATGCCCGCCTTTGCCGCCAAACAGATGGCACAATGGATTTACACACACCATGCCAAAAGCATAGGCGAAATGACCAACATCAGCGCCCGGAACCGCGAACTGCTCGCCAGCAAATATTGCATCGGAGCCAAAGAACCGGCAAACCGCATGTGTAGCGTAGACGGCACGGTCAAATACCTGTTCCCAACCGACAACGGGCAATACATAGAAACGGTTTTCATCCCCGACGGCGAGCGCGGAACCGTATGTGTGAGCTGCCAAGTAGGATGTCGAATGGGATGCCGTTTCTGCATGACCGGCAGACAAGGTTTTCATGGCAACCTCACCACAACTGACATTCTGAACCAACTATTCAGCATTGAAGAATGCGAAAGGATTACGAACGTTGTCTTCATGGGACAGGGCGAACCGATGGACAATCTGGATGCCGTGCTACAAGCCATGCAAATCCTCACTGCCGACTATGGTTTAGCATGGAGTCCCAAACGCATCACCGTGTCCACCGTTGGCGTAAGGAAAGGCATTGAGCGTTTCCTGAAAGAGAGCGACTGCCACCTTGCAGTAAGCCTGCACAACCCCTTCCCCAGCGAACGCAACCAGATTATGCCCGCAGAAAAGGCTTTTAGCCTGACAGACTGCATTGCATTGCTTCGACAGGAAGACTGGACCCACCAACGACGTCTGAGCTTTGAATACATCGTCTTCGGCGGACTGAACGATACTGAAGCACATGCCCGCGAACTGGTACGTCTGCTCGCCCCCATAGAGTGCCGCGTGAACTTGATACGTTTCCACGATATCCCAGACAGCCCCTTCAAGGGCGCTCCTGAGGAAAAAATGACCTGGTTGCGCGATTATCTGACACGCCACAGCGTAACGACCACCATCCGTGCAAGTCGCGGACAAGACATATTTGCGGCCTGCGGTCTCTTGTCCACGGCCAAGGTAAATGACAAAATCTGAACATTAAGGAACTTTTTAAGATGAAGAAAAGACAAAAGATGGCAGGCCTCCTGCTTGTTCTCTGCTCACTGCTTTGCGGTTGCAAGAAAGAAATGATATTCCCCGTAGCCAGCGGAAGGCCCTACGAGGTGATGGTGGTGCTGGACAGCGTAGTGTGGAAACGCCCCGCTGGACGTGCGCTCTTCAACGTGCTTGACACCGATGTGCCCGGACTTCCGCAAAGCGAGCGTTCATTCCGCATCTCACAGGTGGAAGAGAAAAATTTCAACCGCTCGCTCAACATCTTCCGCAACATCATCCGGGTAAACATTGACCCGGCACAATATTCGCAAACCAGAATGAAGTTCATACGCGACAAGTATGCGCTGGACCAGATTGTGCTGACCATCAACAGCCCCTCGGAAGATGAATTGGAGAAGTTCTGCACCCAATACCGTCAAGACATTGTAGACTTTCTCACCAAGACCGAGATGAACCGCCTCATCAAACAACTCCAGAAGGAATACTCCAAGACCACATACGACCTGGCTTGGCAGATGTTCCAGTGCAAGTTCTTTGCTCCCAAGGAACTGAAGAGCTACAAGAAAGGCGATAATTTCTTCTGGACCAGCAACAACACGGCATCCGGCCTGGAGAATATCTGCATGTACAGTTATCCCTACGAAGGCCCCGAGACCTTCAACAAAGAATATATGCTGGCCAAGCGTGACAGCATAATGAAAAAAAACCTGCCCGGCGAAAAGCCCAACATGTACATGGCCACAGACACCTTGTGTACGGTGGTAAAGCCCATTGTGGTCCATAAGGAGTTTGCCATGGAAGCCCGCGGATTGTGGTACATGGAGAATGATTGCATGGGTGGTCCCTTCGTAAGCATTAGCAGAGTGGACACGGAAGCCAACAAGGTAATTGTGGTGGAAGGCTTCGTATATGCCCCGGAAAAGATGAAACGCGGACTCATGAGACGCCTTGAAGGCTCGCTTTACACATTGGCTCTCCCCCACGAACAGGAGGCCTTCTTCGAGATAGAAGGAAACATTGAAGAGGACAAGACCGCCGCACAAACGGCAGAAGGACAGGGAAACGCCAATTAACACGCCCTCAACAAGGCCATACCATTCTAGACTACATATTATTTAATATATATAATTAAGGTAATAACATTTTATGGAAAGAATTAAAATAGGTATCACACACGGCGACACCAATGGAGTGGGCTATGAAGTGATACTGAAAGCATTTGAAGACCCCACCGTGCTGGAACTTTGCACTCCCATTGTTTATGGCAGCCCAAAGGTAGCCACCTATCACCGCAAAGCCATGGAACTGGGCACCAGTTTCAACACCGTAGCTTCGGCAGACAAGATTACCGAAGGAAAACTCAACATGGTGGACACCATCAAAGAGGAAGTCAAAATAGACCTGGGACAGGGCACACAAGAAAGCGGAAAAGCTGCATTGCAAAGCCTTGAAGCCGCCATTGAGGATTACAAACAGGGATTGATTGACGTGCTGGTTACAGCCCCCATCAACAAACATTGCATCCAGAGCGACGAGTTCCAGTTCCCCGGCCATACCGAGTACATACAGAACCGCACTGGCGAGGGACAGGAAGCCATGATGATTCTGATGAACAGCATGGTGCGTATTGCCCTGGCCACCACCCATCTGCCCCTGAGCCAGGTAGCAGGCGCTCTCACACAGGAAGGCATCCTCAACAAACTGCGTATCCTCAACCAGTCGCTCAAGCGCGATTTCACCCTCTCCTCACCCCGTATCGCCGTGTTGGGGCTTAATCCCCATGCCGGAGACAATGGCCTCATCGGAAACGAAGAACAGGAAATCATCATTCCCGCAATGCAACAAGCTGAGGAAGAAGGCATCCACTGCTTCGGACCCTTCCCTGCCGACGGATTCTTCGGCACAGCGGCCTTCAGACATTACGATGCCGTTTTGGCCATGTATCATGACCAAGGACTGGCACCCTTCAAACTGCTGGCCATGGAAGACGGTGTGAACTATACCGCCGGACTTCCTATCGTGCGCACAAGCCCCGACCACGGCACCGCTTACGACATTGCCGGAAAGGGAAAGGCAAGCCCATCCTCGTTCCTGCAAGCCATTTATGCGGCCATAGACATCCATCGCAACCGCATAGCCTATGACGAAGCTCATGCAGACCCTCTGCAGAAACTCTATCACGACAAACGCGAAGACAGACGCCATACACGCATTGAATAGCAAAAAAGCATCAGCACACCTATGGACATGAACAACGTGAAAATGCGCTATGGAATTGTCGGGCAAGACGAACAGCTCTACAAGGCTCTTGACACCGCCATCCAAATAGCCCCCACAGACCTTACCGTCCTTATACAGGGCGAAAGTGGTGTGGGAAAGGAGGTTATACCGCGTATCATACACGACTGTAGCAAACGCCGGAACAAACGCTACATAGCCATCAACTGCGGCTCAATACCCGAGGGTACGATTGACAGCGAACTCTTTGGACACGAAAAGGGTTCCTTCACCGGAGCCATAGGCGAGCGCGAAGGTTACTTCGGTGCAGCCAACGGAGGCACATTATTCCTCGACGAGGTGGGCGAACTGCCCATGAGCACCCAAGCCCGCCTGCTCCGAGTATTGGAAACCGGCGAATACATCCGTGTGGGAAGTAGCGAGCCTCGCGTAACAGACGTGCGCATCGTTGCCGCCACAAACGTAAATATCCCCAATGCCATACGCGAGGGAAAATTCCGCGAAGATCTCTATTACCGCCTCTGCACCATCAACATCAAGATGCCCGCCCTGAGAGACCGTGGGCGGGACAGCGTACTTCTGTTCAAGAAATTCACGTTGGACACGGCAGAGAAGTACAACATCCCCACCCCTCTGCGGCTTACCCCCGAGGCAGAGGAAGTGATTACCTCATACAAATGGCCGGGCAACGTGCGACAACTTAAAAACGTGGCCGAGCAAATGAGCATCCTCTGTACGGACAGAATAGTGACTCCACAGATTCTTGCCGAATACGGGGTGGTATCCAACATGGATGAATCTACCGCCGTGGCCTGCACAAAACAATCCTCGGCACACACCTCACACCGCGACTACGAGAACGAGATAAAGATGCTTGCCAGCGCCGTGCTGGAACTGCGCCACGAGGTAAACGAGCTGAAAAGCATGCTCAAGCACCCCTCGGAGCAGGAAGAACCCCAAACAGCCCTTGTACCCGCACCCATTCACGCCTCGGCACTGCCAATCATAACCCAGCCCATGCCTTCTGAATTGGACGTGGACATGACACATCCCCATCTGCCCCAGTCCCACTCCGTGAAAAGCCTTCATGCGGAAATACACCCCGAGGAGGATGACATACAGACCGCCGAGGAAATTGTAGAACACGAGAGCCTCAACCTCATAGAAATGGAGAAACGACTCATTATGAAAGCGTTGCAACGCCACCATTTCCGTCGGAAGAACGCTGCGGACGAGCTTGGCATCAGCGAACGTACACTATATAGAAAAATCAAAGATTATGGAATTGAAGACTAAGGGGAAAAAGATACACAACCTCGTTAGGCGGTGCGCCAACGCACTCCTTCTGGTGCTCCTCTGCACTGCATGCAGCGTCAGTTACAAATTTAACGGTGCCAGCATAGACTACGAGAAGACCAAGACCATCCAGATTGACAACTTCCCCCTACGCAGCGCCTATGTGTGGGCACCCATGCAGAGCATCTTCCAGAACAAACTCACTGACCTCTATGCCACCCAAACCAAGCTCAGGTTGGTAAAGAAGAACGGCGATTTGCAACTTGCCGGCGAAATAACAGGATTCGACCAGTACAACAAGGGAATCTCAAGCGATGGATATAGCAGCCAGGTACAGCTCAAGATGACTGTAAACGTGCGCTTTGTAAACAATAAGAACCACAACGAGGACTTCGAAAGACAGTTCTCAGCCACCACCGAGTACGACTCCAGCCAACAGCTCACCAGCGTGCAGGAAGACCTCGTCACACAAATGGTTAAGGACATTACCGACCAAATATTCAACACAACCGTGGCCAACTGGTAAGATAGGACTAACGGCTCCCCCACAGCTAAAACCCATGCAGACATGATACACAAGACATCGCTCAAGACCATCATAGAACATCCGGAAACCATGAATGAAGATACCGTGGCCATGCTCAGAAAGCTGACCGAACGCTATCCCTATTTCCATGCCGCACGCATACTCTACCTCAGAGCGCTGTATCAGACCCAAAGCGTACAGTTCGATGCCGAGCTGAGGCATTCCGCCCCACTTGTGCCCAACCGCAACGCCATCTTCCGCCTCATAGAAGAGCGTAACTACGTTCCACGCGAGGAAAAGATGCTCTCCAAGGCCGCCATGAAGCGCGACGAGGAAGAAAGCATGGACATGACCGGAAGCCTCATTGACAACTTCCTCAACAGCCTGCCGAAGGAAGAGAAGAAGACACGCAAGGTGAAGGCCGACGCCACGGTGGACTACATGGAATACCTCCTGCAGACCGAGCAGGAATTTGCAGATGAGAAAGAGGTCAGCCCCATGCACGGCGATGACCTCATAGACAACTTCCTCAACCAGCAGGACGAGGGAAGAATTGTACTCCAGGACGTGCCCGATCAAGAACTGCAAAAGCCCGCACTAATTACAGATTCATCGGCAGATACGGAAATTTTCACCGAGGCATTGGCACGAATTTACATCAAACAAGGCAAATTTGAACGCGCAATCGAAATTATCCGGCGATTATCCTTGAAATATCCAAAAAAAAATCGTTACTTTGCAGACCAAATTCGCTTTTTAGAGAAGTTGATAATAAATAATAAAAATAAAAAAGAATAAAAAACATGTACACATCAATTGTAATTCTGGTAGTTCTGGCATCAATCCTCATGTGCCTGATCGTCCTGATTCAGGAGTCTAAGGGAGGCGGTCTGTCAGCAGCCTACTCCAACAACAACCAAATCCTGGGTGCGCCCAAGACAACCAACTTTGTAGAGAAGGCCACATGGACCCTCGCAGCTTGCATGATTGTGCTGAGCATCCTCAGCGTGGGCTTCCTGCCCTCAACCCAGAGCAGCGAGTCTGTTATTCTGAAGCAGGCAACCGAGCAGAAAGCTGTAAACCCCAACAACATGCCCGGCATCACCCAGCCCTCAGCCACCGAGCAGGCTCCCGCAGCTGAAGCTCCCGCAGAAGAGCCCAAGGCCGATACCGAAGCCAAGAACTAAAACACAAAAAACATCATGGAGAACTGCACACTCATAGCAGACAGCGGTTCTACCAAAACAGACTGGATACTCCATTCCGGCAAGCATGGCATCTTTGAATATCACACCACCGGCATCAATGCGGTAAGAGATAGCGAAGATGCCATGTTTTCTGTCTTGGCCGAACAGCTTATGCCTCAGTTGCCCCCAGCGACACACATCACACAAATCTTCTTCTACGGAGCAGGCTGCATCCCCCCCTTCAGTCACAAACTCCAACAATGCATTGCCCGCCTTTTTCCAAAATCACACACTGAAGTAGAGTCCGACCTCATGGGAGCAGCACGAGCCCTCTGCGGAAACAGTCCCGGCATAGCTTGTATCCTCGGCACAGGCTCCAACAGCTGCCTCTATGACGGAAAGCACATCACCGCCAACGTATCGCCCTTGGGATTCATTTTGGGCGACGAGGGAAGCGGAGCTGTACTGGGACGCCATCTCCTCGGCCTCCTGCTCAAGGACATGCTCCCCACAAGCCTTAAAGAAGCGTTTCTGGACCAATACAGCCTCACCCCCACAGCCATCATTGAGAAGGTATACCGCCAGCCACAGCCCAACCGCTTCCTGGCATCACTTGTACCCTTCATCCATAGCCACCGCCACACCGAAGGCATCCATCGCTTGCTAACAGAACAGTTCACTCTCTTCCTTACTCGCAATGTCGCCCACTATGGACACCCTGAAATGCCCCTCAACTTCACAGGAAGCATCGCCAAAATCTTCAGCGAGGAATTGCAGGAAACCATCCATGCGCAAGGGTTCAAAACTGGCCGTATCATCCAAAAACCAATACAAGAACTCACCGCTTTTCACACTACGCAAAGCCCAATCGGGGAGTAAAAAGGAGAAACACACCTTTTATGTTATACAACATATAAAAAAGCTTGCCAAATGCGAAAAAAGGTTCTAACTTTGCACTCGTTATCCTGAAAACAATCTTTTTACCTTAAACAAAACTAATGCCTAAAGAAACTTGGATAAAAGGGCGCTGAGAAGCGACCTTTTATTTTTTTATATCATCGAACGGCGAATTAACTGCTTCCTTTAGAGGGTTGTTTGGCTTTATGTTTATGGTCAATGTCCGCCAATCGTTAACGGCCAACAGTGGCATAAAAAATAGTCAGAAACAGTTAAAAGTTGATTCTAAAAATTGAGATGGAAATGTAAATATATTTTTAGCATTTATAAAATCAGCCAAAAAGGCCAAAATGAACAAAAAACAAGGTAAAACAAGGGTCAAAAGGAACAAAAATGCAGCGAAAAGGCGAAACAAAAAGGCCCAACTGGAAAAAAATAATTTTTCAACTGAGAAATAATAATTTTCCTGTTGAGAAAAAATATTTTTGCAACTGAGCTTTTCCGGCTTTCCAACTGTTTTTGCTTAAATTCTGTTTTTGTAAAAAATTTTGGCAGTATACAGTCCTCTTTACCAGAAAGAGATATGGAGGTATTAAGGGGGGGCTATAAATTACGTCGAATTGATTTTCGTTCTTTGGCTGTCGCCGAAGGGACTACCGCTCAGAAAATCCTAAACAAGTTTAGTTTTCGCTCGCTTAATCGTCCCTTTCGTGTGTGCTTTTGTAAGTTGAAGAAGGAGCCTAGTAGGCTATGTGACTGATGAGACTTGACAAAATGACAACGATAAAAGACGAAAAGCGGCCGAAACGGAGAAGATCAGAATCGGTGAAAACTTAAATCCAGAATTTTTAGAACCACCCTTAAGACTTATTCCGTAGAAGCGTTCCGAATATCGCGGTTAATCTGCTCAATGTAGTCAAGCACTTCTTCCCTTCCCTGGCGAGTCTCCGCACTGGTAATGAAATGGGGCGGCAGTTCTTCCCATTGCTTGGAAAGTTCACGAAGATAGGCTGCTACATTCTCCTGGCAACGCACCTTGCCCAATTTGTCGGCCTTGGTGAAGATGATACTGAAGGGGACGCCGTTCTCGCCCAACCATTCCATAAACTCCATGTCTATGCGCTGGGGCTTGTGGCGGACGTCAATGAGGACAAAGAGGTTGGTCATGAGCTCGCGCTCCAGGATGTAGGAGGAAATCATTTGTTCCAACTCGTCCTGAGCTTTCTTGCTACGCTTGGCAAATCCATAACCGGGAAGGTCTACCAAATACCATTCCTTGTTGATGAGGAAGTGGTTGATAAGCATAGTCTTACCAGGCATGGAGGATGTTTTGGCCAGTTTGCCATAGCCAGTAAGCATGTTGATGAGACTGCTTTTGCCCACATTGCTTCGGCCAATGAAGGCATATTCCGTAGATTCGTGGGCGGGACACTGCTCCACCTTCGCGCTACTTATTAAATATTCCGCACTCTTTATTGTCATAATTTTCCTTTTTATATTTTGTTTACGCCGCCAATCAGAAGCTGTAGTTCATACCCATGCTGAGCGATTCCTTGAAGAAGAAGTAGCGGCCGTTCTTGTTCTTTGCGCCAGGATTGCTGTCGTCATATCGGGGATAGATGTGCAACGTTGCGTTGATGTATTTGCTCACTTGGAACGAGAAGTTGTTTTCCCACTGGAAGGAGGTATAGCTGAGGTTGCTGTTCCAAGTAAAACGCGTGCTCCAGTTGATGTTCTTAGCCAAAGGCCAGCTGGCGTTCGCATTAAGGCTGGGACCCCACTTGTGGTAGGACTGGTGGCCGGGGCGCACGCCAAAGCCTGTTGCCAGTCGCTCACGCTGAACGTAGCGCATCTGATAAGAGACGGGGGACATTTGGATGGTTCCGTTGAACTTTTTCTTGAAGATGCTGAACGTAAGCTTAAGACCCACACCCACCGTCATATCCAAAGGCGAGAGGAAGTCGGAGTTGCAGACGTCGGTACCGGTATTGTACTGAGGGACTATCTTGGTGTTCATGGTCACGTCGGAAGAATAATAGAGCTTCTTCCATGCCTGGTAACCGATGTTGGAGTTTATGCGCAGGCTGTTGTCCGTTGGGCGGAAGGCACGGCGGCTGTCGCCCCTGGCGTTTTGGAATCCGAGGCGTGCGTTCAGTGAATTGTTCCAAAGAATCTTGCGCTGGTTATTGAAGTTAGCCGTGAGATCAAGCGTACTGAGACCCGAATAACTTCGGGTTCCGCCCCAGTTGTCGGACGAATAGCTCTGCGAGAAGTTGAAGGTGCCGCGGCCCGATGTGGCCCAAAAATTAGGACGACGGGTCTGCACCTGCACGGTATCCACGATTTCAGTGGGAAGATCCACCTCTACCAACTTTTCGGACAGTTTTCCGGCGTTCTGGATGGACTGGCCCGTAATATCGTTGCGCAGAGTACCCACATTTGAGAGTTCGTCCTCGGTCTGCTGTACCAGCCAGGGATACTGCACATAGGCCCGGAATAGGGCATGGTGTATGGCATGGATGCGTTGCGTCTTTTGGTCAGTAAAACAGGAATCGCGCGTGGTGAGCACGCCGTGGACGGCCTTCTTGTAAAGTGTGGGGGGAAGGATGAGCCGGTAATAGTAGGCATCCAGCTCCACCACAGCGGGGGTGTTGGCCACGGAATCGCGCTTGAGAGCCAGTTTCTCGATACGGTGCATATAGGCCCTTCTGATGGTGTCCAACGGATCAATCTTTATGATTACGGGCGGGCGTTCGCTGATGATGGTGTCCTTGAGCAGGGAGTCCTTCTGCAAAGAATCGGTGAGGAGCGAATCGGCCAAAAGGCTGTCCGTTACAAGGGTGTCAGGGGGAAGCGCCACAGCGGCACTGTCATTGAACAGAGAGTCCACGGCAAGAGAGTCCACGGCAAGCGAATCGGGCCGGGAAGGCAAGGTTGGAAGGGAGTCTTTACGAGCCGCCGCAAGGCTATCCTTCTGGACAACCGCAGTGTCCAAAGGAGCCTGGGAAAAGGCGCAGAGACATATAAAAAAAGCAACCAAAACGGTGCAAATTCTATTCATAGTTTCCTAATTTTGGGCAAAGATAAGCATTTTCAATACAATTATATAAAGTCATTGGACTTTTTTTTGTATTTTTGCAGTCCAAAATGGGATTACACCCTTGTTTTACCTAAGTTTTACAGCATTTTTTAGCAAACAAACCAATTTTATTTTATGGACAAGAATACAATCACAGGTTTTGTACTGATTGCATTAGTTATCATCGGATTTAGCTGGTATAGCAGACCCAGCGAGGCAGAACTGCAAGAGATGGCCAGACAGGATTCCATCCAGCAGGTACAAAAACAAGCAGAGCAGGCACAGGCCCTGCAACAGGAAGAGGCGGCACAAGAGGCCGTGGCACAGATGAAGGCCGACTCGGCCGCCCTGTTCTTCAGCCATCTGACAGGAACATCGGAAAACGTCACCCTTAAGAACGAGTACCTGGAAGTGGTACTGGACACCAAGGGAGGCGCTCCCAAGGAAGCCACTATCCTGAGCGGTTCGGGCATCAAGACGGGCAACCCCGTGCGCATCATGGACGACTCAAACCAACTCTACATGATGGTAAGCGGAAAACATGACAACATTGACACCCGCAACTACTACTTCACCCCCACCGCGCAGACCGACAGCACCGTGACCATGCGTCTGACCAACGCAGACGGTGCCACCTTTGACATTGCCTACAAGCTGCGTCCCGAGTCATATATGCTGGACATCAGTGTACAGGCCCGCCAGATGGGCAAATACTTTGAGCCCAACACCAAGACCGTCTACCTGCAATGGGAGAAGGACGCCAAGATGCTGGAGAAGGGCTTCGACTTTGAGAACAACTACAGCAGCCTCACCTTTAAGGAAAAGGGCGAAGGCGTGGACAACCTGAGCGAGACCGGAAACGAGAGCGAGAAGATGGAAACGGCCCTGGACTGGGTGGCTTTCAAGAACCAGTTCTTCAGCTGCATCCTCATCGGCCATCAGGACTTCACTGACGCCACCTTGCAGAGCATCAGAAACGAGAAACCCGAAACGGCGGTGCGCTATGAAAGCGTGCTGAAGCACTTTGAGGCTTCCATGCAGACCGCATTCGACATCAACGGTGCCCAGCCCACACTGATGCAGATGTACATGGGTCCCAACGACTTCCACATCCTCAAGGACACCAACAAGCAGGGAACCCTGAAGACCGACCTGGATTTGGAAGACATCATCTACTTTGGCTGGCCCTTGTTCAAGTGGATCAACCGCTTCTTCATCCTCTATCTCTTCGACTGGCTGAACGGATGGGGTCTGCCCATGGGCATTGTGCTGTTGCTGCTCACCCTCATCGTGAAGGTGCTGGTTTATCCCACCACCAAGAAGAGCTACATGAGCAGCGCCAAGATGCGTGTGCTGAAACCCCAGATTGACGCCCTCAACCAAAAATATCCCAAACAGGAGGACGCCATGAAGAAGCAGCAGGAAATGATGCAGATCTACAGCCAGTATGGCGTAAGTCCCATGGGCGGCTGTCTGCCCATGCTCCTTCAGACCCCCATCTGGATTGCCCTCTTCAACTTCCTGCCCAACGCCATCGAACTGCGCGGAGAGTCCTTCCTCTGGGCAGACGATCTGAGCGCATACGACGACGTCATCAGCTGGGGCAAGAACCTCTGGCTCATCGGTGACCACTTGAGCATCTTCTGTCTGCTCTTCTGCCTCACCAACATTATTAATACCTGGATAAACATGCGCCAGCAGCAAAACCAGATGAGTGGCGAACAGGCACAACAGATGAAGATGATGCAGTACATGATGTATGTGATGCCGCTGATGTTCTTCATCATGTTCAACAACTACAGCTCCGGATTGTGCTACTACTACTTCCTATCCGGACTGTCAAGTGTACTCATCATGTGGTTCCTGCGCAAGACCACAGACGACGCCAAGTTGCTTGCCAAGCTGGAAGCCTATCGCCAACAGCACAAGAACGACCCCAAGAAGATGAGCGGACTGGCCGCACGCCTGGAAGCCCTTCAGAAGATGCAGGAAGAGCAGGCACGGATGAACGCCAAGAGATAATAAGACAAAAAAATGAAATACACTAACACACCAATATGGTAAAAATGAAAACTATCATGACTACGGCTGCCCTGGCATGGGCAGCCGTGGCCGCTTCTACCACTATGGCACAGAACGATTTGCTGACACCCGAAAAATTGTGGTCCATGAACCGCATAGGCAGCCAGGTAGCAAGCCCCGACGGCAAGCACATTGCCTATACAGTATCCACACCTGACATCCAGGCCAACAAAATCAAGACCGGCATCTGCCTGATTGAGGCAAACGGAAACGGACGCCAAATGCTGACCACGGGAAAGGACAGCGAGTCGCAACCCGCCTTTCTGCACGGCGGAAAACGCATCGCCTACCTGAGCAAGGGAAACCTGTGGACCATGGCCATTGACGGAACAGACCGCACACAGCTCTATGACAAGGGCGACCTGGAGGGCTTCCTCTTCTCGCCAGACGGCACAAAGGTTGTTGTCATCCGCCAAATTCCCGCCACAAGCAGCATCCAGCCCAAGGAGGAAGACCTGCCCCTGGCCACCGGTCTGGTCATTGATGACATGAACTACAAGCACTGGGACCAGTATGTGCAGACCATTCCACACATCTTCCTGGCTTCTGTGGAGAACGGCAAGCTCAACATCCAGAAAGACATCCTGGAGGGCGAGCCTTTCGAGTGTCCCGTACTTCCCTTTGGCGGAAGCGAGCAATTGTGCTGGAGCCCCGACGGCAAGAGCATTGCCTATACCAGCCGCAAGAAGACCGGCGTACAGTATGCCATCAGCACCGATAGTGACATCTATCTGTATGACATCACCGACGGCAGCACAACCAACCTGTGCAAGCCTGCCGGATACCAGGAGCCCGAGGCCGACGCCATGAAGTCCCTGAGCCAACAGGACAAGAACCTGAGCCAGACCGACATCCATGCCGGATACGACCAAGACCCGCAGTTCAGCCCCGACGGCACAAAGATTGCATGGAAAAGCATGGCACGCGACGGATACGAAAGCGACCGCATGCGTCTTTGCGTAATGGACCTCAAGGACAGAAGCTACAAATATGTGACGGAAACGTTCGAGAGTAACGTGGACAACTTCACTTGGGCGCCAGACAACAAGACACTTTACTTCACCGGTGTATGGAAAGCCCGCACCATGGTTTACGAGACCAACCTGAAGGGTGCCGTTAAGTCCATCACCGTGGGCGACTATGATTACGGAAGCGTACAGGTTATGCCCAACGGCCGCCAACTGTTGGTGAACCGCCACAGCATTTGCGCTCCGGACGACCTCTACATGATTACTCCCGTGAAGAAGAAAGGCGCGGTGCTGACCCAACTGACCCAGGAAAACAAGGAAACGCTCTCCGCACTCACCATGGGAGAGGTGAAGGAACGCTGGGTCACCACCACTGACGGCAAGAAGGAACTCTGCTGGGTCATTTATCCCCCTCACTTCGACGCCTCTAAGAAATACCCCACCCTGCTCTATTGCCAGGGCGGCCCGCAAAGTCCCGTAAGCCAGTTCTGGAGCTTCCGCTGGAACTTCCAGATTATGGCGGCAAACGGCTATATCATCATCGCCCCCAACCGCCACGGACTTCCCGGATTCGGCATGGAATGGCTGGAAGGCATCAGCGGCGACTATAGCGGCCAGTGTATGCGCGACTATCTGAGCGCCATTGACGACATTGTGCGCGAACCTTATGTGGACAAGGACCGACTGGGATGCGTGGGCGCTTCGTTCGGAGGCTACAGCGTATACTGGCTTGCCGGCAACCACGACAAGCGTTTCAAGGCATTCATTGCCCACGACGGAATCTTCAACACCACACAACAGTATTACGAGACCGAAGAGATGTGGTTCCCCAACTGGGACCTGGGCGGCACACCCGACCGCGAAGGCACAAACAAGGTGTTCACCGAAAGCCCCCATCTGTATGTGGACCGTTGGGACACTCCCATCCTCTGCATCCACGGCGAGAAGGACTACCGCATTCTGCATTCGCAGGGCCAAAGCGCATTCAGCGCCGCACGCATGCACGGCATCCCCGCACAGCTGCTGCTCTATCCCGACGAGAACCACTGGGTGCTGAAGCCCCAAAACGGAATCCTCTGGCAACGCACCTTCTTCCGCTGGCTGGACCGCTGGCTGAAGAAGTAAGACGAGGCTTCCCCATCTAATATAATATATATAAGGAATAAAATATATAAGGTAAAATCATGACACAAACACTCAAAACAAAGTTGAACGACAGTTCGGCCGCACGCTGGACCGCCCTCATCATAGTCAGCCTGACCATGATGTTCGGATATTTCTTTACGGACGTAATGTCTCCCCTGGAGCCGTTGCTCACCGCCGCCGCGGAAGATGGCGGACTGGGATGGAGCAGCGATGAATATGGATTCTTCTCGGGCAGCTACGGTTTCTTCAACGTGTTCCTGTTGCTGCTTTTCTTTGGCGGAATCGTGCTCGACAAGTTCGGCATCCGCTTCACCGGCATCATGTCAACCACCCTCATGTTCGTGGGCGCGCTGATCAAGTGGTATGCCGTTTCACACACATTCGAGGGCATGCTCTTCGGCTATCAGACCCAGGTGATCATCGCCTGCCTTGGTTTTGCCACCTATGGCGTGGGATGTGAGATTGTGGGCATCACCGCCACCAAGGTCATTGCCAAATGGTTCACCGGACACGAACTGGCACTGGCCATGGGAGCGCAAGTGGCACTGGCCCGTCTGGGCACAGCCGCAGCCCTGAGCCTTGCACTTCCCTTTGCACAGCAGTTTGGCGGTGTGAGCGCCAGTGTGGCACTGGGTGCGGCCCTGCTTTGCGCCGGCGTGCTGGCATTCCTTGTGTATTGCGTAATGGACCGCAAGCTGGACAAGAGTGCGGCAGAAAGCATCGGAAGCGAACCCGAAGAGGTGTTCCGCATGGCCGACCTGAAACTGCTCTTCTGCAACAGAGGCTTCTGGTACATCACCCTGCTCTGCCTCATGTTCTATGCGGGCGTGTTCCCCTTCCTCAAGTTCGCCACCAAGCTGATGGTCATCAAATATGGCGTGGAAGCCGACCTGGCCGGATGGATTCCCTCAATGCTCCCCTACGGAACCATTGTGCTCACCCCCCTGTTCGGATACGTCTATGACCGCATTGGAAAGGGTGCCACACTGATGGTCATCGGCAGCGTGCTGCTCACGCTGGTCCATGCCGTCTTTGCCATCCCGACGGTGAACAGCATCGGCGTGGCCGTGTGCATGATGATTGTGCTGGGCGTGGCTTTCGGACTGGTCCCCAGCGCCATGTGGCCCTCTGTGCCCAAGATCATCCCCATACATCTGCTGGGCTCGGCCTATGCGCTCATCTTCTACATCCAGAACATCGGACTCTCTCTTGTGCCCATCGCCATCGGCAAGATCAACCAGGCCAACACCAACGCGGAGGGCATGATTGACTACACCCAGACAATGACCACCTTCACCTCCTTCGGCATCATCGCCATCGTCATTGCCCTGCTGCTTCTGCGCGAGGACAAGAAGAAAGGATACGGTCTGGAAGAGAAGAACATCAAATAAAGGAAATCAAACACACACACCAACATCATGAAACCTTCCCGATATCTAAGAAAAGCCATGCTGCCCATGTTGGCGGCATTGTGCTACAGCTGCACCGAGGACATTGACACATCGTCCCGCTATGTCTTCACCGAGGAGACCATTGCCAGCTATCTGGAAAAGCAGCCCCAGTACAGCCAGTATGTGGAGCTGATGGGACTTGTGAAAGTGAGTCCGCGTTCAGAAACAACGGTGAGGCAGCTCATGTCCGCACGCGGAAACTACACCTGTTTTGCGCCCAACAACGAGGCCATTGAGGCCTATCTGGACAGCCTTTGCGCACGCCAGCTCATCAGCAGCCCCAGTTGGGACGCCTTCCCGGACAGCACCACGCTGGACTCCATCCGCAAGGTCATTGTGCACAACAGCATCATCGACGGAGGCGACATTGACTATTCCGGAAGACGCGTCTACTTTGAGACCTACGACTTCCCCACCAACAACAACGAGGAATTTGCCATCAGCACTATGGGCGACCGCAAGCTGAGCATCAACTACAGCGAGACCAACCCGGACAGCATGTGGATCAACAACAACGCGCTCATCTCGCTGAAGAACCGCGACATACCCGCCACCAACGGTGTCATCCATGAGGTGGAGGGCGTCATCGCACCCGCAAACAACACGCTGGGCGACCTGCTCAAGAGCTTCATCGACGAGAACCGCGAGGGCTATCTTGTGGCGGCAAAGGTGATTCAGGCCTGCGGACTCTTTGACACACTGAGCAAGATCCGCGACGAGCGATACGAGATGATGTATCTGGACGGCAAGCTGGAAAACCTGAAGAACCACCCCACCGAGGGCAACATCGGCTATCTGCCCGAACACCGCAAGTATGGCTACACGCTCTTTGCCGAGCCCGACGCCTTCTGGCAGGAAGCCATCCAGAAACCCGTGGCGGAAATCACCGTAGAGGATGTCAAGGACTATCTGGTGGCACAGGATGTCTATCCCGGCAGCAGCACCGACAAGAACTACAAGGACCCCAAGAACATCGTCTACCAATTCATCACCTACCACCTCATCCCCTTCCGCCTCTCGCCGGACAAGATCATCATCCACTATAACGAGAAGGGATACAGCCTGGAGAAGAAGACGCCCACCGTGGCCATGACCGAGCTGTACACCACCATGGGCAAGCGCCGTCTGCTCAAGATCTTCGAGAGCCGCGAGAGCGAGGGCGTATACCTGAACCGCTTCCCCGTGCTCAACAACGGACGCCGAGGCAACTATCACGAGGACTATTGCGACCCCGACAAGGTGGGTCTCTTCGTGGACAAGGAACATGCCAACATGACCGCCGTAAACGCCGTCATCTATCCCATCAACGGACTGCTCCACTACAGCGACGACGTGCGCTCCAACCTGCAGAAGCAGCGCCTGCGCTTCGACGTGGCGGGCATCTTCCCCGAGTTCATCAACAACGACCTGCGCGGACAGACCGTCACCACACCCCAGCACATGACCGTGGGCATCCCATCGGACAACGTGTACAAGTATCTGGACGACCTCAGCATCTCCGACCTCACCCTCTTCTATTACCTCATGGGACGCGGAAAGGGATGGCCCAACTATCTGGCCGACGAGCTGAACGTAATCGGCCGCTACGAAATGATTCTGCGCCTGCCCCCCGTGCCCAAGCGCGGCACATACGAACTGCGCATAGCCAACTCCTGCGGTTGCAACTACCGCGGAATGGCCCAGGTCTACTGGGGCGATGACCTCAACAACCTGCCCGTAACCGGCACACCGTTCGACTTCCGCCTCAACGGCATCGAGCGCATCACCCCCGTCGGAAACTTCCCCAGCGGAGTGGGTTGGGAAGCCGACCTCGACGACGACGAGGACTACAACGCCGAGGTGGACAAGAAGATGCGCAACAACGGATTCATGAAGGCCCCCGAGCACTATGCAGCCGGACTGCCCGGAACCACCAAGACCGCGCGCGACAACTATTACAAGACACGCCGCATCATGGTCACCGCCACCATGGACCCCGACAAGACCTACTATCTGAAGTTCAAGAACGTCATGGACGACGAAACCAAGCAGTTCTACATGGACTACTTCGAGTTCTGCCCCAAGGAAGTCTATGACAATCCCGAAACACCCGAAGACATCTGGTAATTTGCAAGCCCCTCCTTCCTTGGAGGGGCTGTTTTTTTGAGCGATGAGCGGTGAGTAGTGAGTGTTTTGACAGAAGAACATTTTGAGAAATGAGCAATGAGTGATGAGCGATGAACTTTTTGACAGAAGAACATAAGTTCAGAAGAAACTCATTGCTCGCTACTCACTGCTCAAAGGCGTCTGCCATCACCGAGGAAAAGAGGGGGTAAGTAAAGGCTCGCAGTGAGATGCTGAAATTTGCGATTAAGCAAGAGCAGAGTCAAGCTTGCTTGAACTATGCCGAGCGTGAGCAAATTGAACAACGTTAAACGAGTTCAGCATGACCGCCTACTTTGGGCTATTATATAGAAAAGAAGCTACTCACTGCTCACCGCTCACTATCTGTCCATCCGCATTTCGAAATGCGGATGTTGGGAGTATAAGCATTTGTAATGCGCCCGTAACATTCATCAGCTGTCGTTGATGAATGGGGATTACAAATCCCCTGGCTCATGACCTTCGCATTGCAAATGCGGAGGAACGAATAGTCGCAGTGTAATCCCAAATTATAGGAAGTGAATGCGATTGATTGAATTTGAATCATCATAAATGTAATTTTTAAGGTGGATATTGACTTGAACTTCTGAACGGCTACCCGTTCTGCCTGCGGAAACGCCTGGAAACCTCAAACGGCTACCCGTTCTGCCTGCGGAAACGCTTGGAAACCCCAAACGGCTACCCGTTCCGTCCAACAAAAGGCTTAGCCTCTTCCACACAGCATGAAAACAAAACTCAGGCCGATTCTTTTCTCATGTTTGCCGCGCTTGATTCCCCTGCTCCTTTCGACTGACTTGGCGGCGGGTTGTACAATTGTTTTCAGTTGTGAGCCGTGAGTTTTTTGCGGTAAAAGGACAAAAGAGGATAAGAAACCCATCAGCTCGTCGGCTCTGCTATAAAAACACAACCGGCGGATGAAGTCATCCGCCGGCCATGATTGTGTATGCTTTATCTTGTCATCACTTTTCCGTCCTCAATGTACATTCCCTTGTCGGGCTGTCTGGTGAGCTTGCGGCCCTGCAGGTCATAGATGCCCTTGGCCTTCTGTGCGCCGGCAATCTGCGGCACGCCCTGTGTGATCTCGCCCTTGGCGTTGGGCCACATGTTGTAGAGCACTTCGCCGTCATGCTCAAAGCGTACAAGCATGGAGCGGTGGTGGGTGTTTTTGATTTCATCCATCTTTGCCTCGTCCTGCAGAATGTTGTCGTTCACATACCAATCCGCACATTCATTCACGTATGCCGGACCCACGATACATTCCTTGCCATTCCATGTGGTTACGCCAATGCCCTTGATGATGCGCCGTCCATTGTCCAGAAGCGCATATTCCAGAGGTTTTGCTCCGCCGAAAAAGTCCTTGCCCACTTCCACTATTTTTCCATAGGGAGTGGTTCTGGGGAATCCGGTGGTCTGACTGGTAAACAAATCAATGAAATACAGGTCTTCACCCACTTTCCAGTCTGCCCAACAATAGGTTTCGGCAGGTTCCATCACGGCAAACGGCTCGGCCTGGTCTCTTATGGCAATGTGCGTGAACTGGTCATAAGTTCCCAGACACACACCCTCTTTGTCCAGAGAATAGCAACGGTAGCAAACAAGACGGCTATGTCCGTCCGGCGTGGTGGCAATCACATCTTGCAAATCATAGGAACCCCATTCATATTCGAACGCCTGCATTTCGGAATTGATATGATATTCCACAATTTCAAAGTTGGGGACATAAGTGGTTCCTTCTTCTGTTTCAACGGCGCTGTACCAGGAATCATACAAAAGGGTGTCCAGACGGATTTCCGTCCACCGTGAACGATTGTTCAAATAAGACTGCGCCTGCACCTCAGCCAGTCCAAAGCCCAGAAGGGCAAGAATGGTAAAAAGTAATTTTTGTTTCATAGCGTCATGTGTTTAAGGGTTTGAAGATTCTGTATATTGTCTCGCTTTTTTTATTGGTTTTTGATGTATTTAGTTGCAAAAATAAAGATTCCGACCGAAACGGCCAAACGGATTGGAAACTATCTATGTCTTTCGGGCTGAAATTGTCCGAAACGGCATCATTTCCAATCCGTTTGGCGGTGGAAAAGCAAAATCACTTCTTCAGCTTTTCCATAAAGCGCAGGCGGTCCACCACATAGCGCGTGTGTGTGCCCTTGCCCAGAAGATTGCCGTCGGCATCCTGTGCCTGGACGGTGAAATCCAACTTTCGGCCCTCCACCGCCACCAGTTCCGCGGTGGCGGAAACCTTGCCGCCAAGCACGGTGGGGCGCAGATGGGTGCTGCTGATTTCCGAGCCCACCGTGGTGCAGCCCTCGGGCAGGTGGGCGGAAACCGCCATCATGGCGGCGTTCTCCATCAGCGCCATCATGGCGGGAGTGGCAAAGACGGGCAGGTCGCCGCTGCCCACGTGGAGTGCCAACTTATCCTCTGTTACGTCCAAAGACGACGTATATGTCAATCCGGGTTTCAATGTATCCATATTTTTTTAAAGTTGTGAGTTGTGAGCTTTGAGCTTTGAGTTGTGAGCCTCACCGCTCACCTCTCACCTCTCACCACTCATCACTCATTTCTCATTACTCATATCTCATTACTCACCGCTCATGGCCTTATATCGGGTTCTCGAAAGGGGATCGCCACAGCGGCCGTGGTCCTCTTCGTCTACGGGTTCGGGCACCATTTCCACAATCTCGCCCTCGCGGAACATCACCAGCGCCAGGTTGTCCCTTTTGGCTCTGCACGCCAGTCGGCGTTGGGCAAGCAATATTCCCTCGTCAATCCTGCGTTGCAGGTCAAGCAAATCACGTCCCATCATGGCTTCACCTCCTCTCCTGCATCTGCTCCATACTCGTCCTTTAGGCGGCTGAAGCGTTCCTCGTCCTGCACCATTGTGGGGCGGTCCTTCCAACCGCAGGCAATGCGGTGTGCGGGACAGTCGCTGTTGTCATATAGCGCCCAATAGTCGCAAATGGGCATGTACAGCTGGAACAGGTTCTGCAGTCCGGCCTCGTAACGGCGGTAAACCACATCGGTGGGGATATGGTGGCCGCCCAGACTTACGCGCTTGGCCACACGCATGACGGCCTGTTCGGGCGTGCTCAGGCTGAAGAAGAGCAAGGTGACGAAATAGCCTCTGCGCTGTGCCTGCTGAATCAGCTTCACATAGCTGCGGGTGGCCAGTGTGGTTTCAAAGGCAAACGATTCGCCCTCCTTCAACAAGTAGATGATGCGGTCAATCATCAGTCGGCCGGCCTGTATGGCCACACCCTCGGGATTGAAGGGGGACAGTCCTGCCGCAATCTCGTCCGCGTTTACAAACTCTCGGCAATCCAACATTTCCGGCAGCATGGTGAAGCTTGCTGTGGTCTTGCCCGCTCCGTTGCATCCGGCAATGATGTACAGGTTCATTGGATGTTTCTTCATAATCACTTCTTTTCTAACAAATCGGGCCGAAGCCTTTTGGTGCGTTCGTAACTTTGGTTCAGCTCCCACTCCTTAATCTTGGCCTCGTGGCCCGAGAGCAAGATGTCGGGCACCTTCCATCCCTTGTATTCGGCGGGACGTGTGTAGACGGGCGCCGCAAGGAGATTGTCCTGAAAGGAGTCGGAAAGGGCGCTCTGCTCGTCGCCAATCACGCCGGGCACAATGCGCACAATGGCGTCCGTCATTACGGCGGCAGCCAACTCGCCGCCCGTAAGCACATAGTCGCCAATGCTCACTTCCTTGGTGATGAGGTGCTCGCGGATGCGGTAGTCTATGCCCTTGTAGTGTCCGCACAGGATAATCAGGTTCTTCGCCAAGCTCAGCGTATTGGCCATGGGTTGGTCAAACTGCTCGCCGTCGGGCGTGGTGAAGATAATCTCGTCATATTCGCGCTCGGACATGAGCTTGCTGATGCAGCGGTCAATGGGTTCGCACTGCATCACCATGCCGGCGAAACCGCCAAAGGGATAGTCGTCCACACGGCGCCACTTGTCGGTGGAATAGTCGCGCAGATTGTGTACATGAATCTCCACCAAACCCTTGCGTTGGGCGCGGCCTACAATGGACTCTTGGGTGAAGTTCTGCAACAATTCGGGCAAAACGGTTATGATGTCTATTCGCATACGTTGTATGTAATGTATGTTCCTAATTATTATATAATATGTATGCAAAGATAAGACAATTTCATTGATTTAAGAAAAAAAGCCCCCATTTATAGCCATGCCAGGGCTGAAATGGAGCCGGCAATTTGCAGAATAGCGCTTTTTTGCCTAATTTTGCCGGCGTAACAATTCAATAACAAGACACAAACAACCATGAGAAAGACCCATCATTCCCTATTGGCAATGCTGCTCTGCGCCGCATTGCTGCTTCCCGCCCCAATGCAGGCCCGTGGCAAACAGAAGAGACAGAAGGCCGAAATACCCATCCTTGCGTGGTACAGCATCCCGCCCGGAGAATACAGCAACATCGAACGCTACCGCGAACTGAAGGAATGCGGATTCAACTATTCCTTTGCCCACATCTATTCCAAGGAGGACGCCCTGAAGGCGCTGGACCTGTGCCACCGGGCGGGCCTGAAGTCCATCTTCATGTGCCCCGAACTGGAGACCGAACCCGAAGCCACGGTGCGACAGGTGCGCAAGCATCCCGGACTGGGCGGATACTTCCTGCGAGACGAACCGCACAACAAGGACCTGGAAGAACTGGGCAAGTGGGCCAGCCGAATCAAGAGCGAGGACACCAAGCACCCGTGCTACCTGAACCTCTTCCCCGTGCAGGTATTCGGATCGGAGGGGTACATCGAACACATGCGACTCTTCGACGAACTGGTGGACCTGCCGCAGATTTCCTTCGACCACTACCCCCTCCTGCGCCAGGGCGACAGCGTAATCGTGCGCCCCGAATACTATGACAATCTGGAACTGGTGGCGGCCGAATCGCGCCGAACCGGAAAACCCTTCTGGGCCTTTGCCCTGAGCACCGCCCACATGGACTATCCCGTCCCCACCATGGGACAGCTGCGCCTGCAGATGTACAGCAACCTGCTCTATGGCGCACAGGCACTGCAATACTTTACCTACTGGACCCCCGGCACCGAGACGTGGGATTTCCACCAGGCTCCCGTGCGACAAGACGGACTGCGCAGCCGCGTCTATGAGGAAGTGCGCACCCTGAACCAGGAACTTCAGCGCCGCGCCGACGTGTTCATGGGATGCAAGGTGGAGAGCGTGCACCACTTGGGAGCGCAGATTCCGCAGGGCACCCGCCCGCTGAACGCAATGCCACCCCACTTCCTGCAGATTGACAGCCACGGACAGCCCGCCTTGGTTTCCCATCTCACCAACGGCAAGCGCCACTACATCATTGTGCAGAACACCAATCCCAACCGCGGTATCTGCATGGACATCCGCACCGATGAGCAGATACAGCGCCTCAGACAGGACGGAACCTCCGTGCAGGCCTCGCTCTACGATACCGGACACTACCTTGAAGCCGGCATGGTGGAGATTTTCTATTACGAGTAAATCCGCATTTCTCCAACACAACTACAGAAAAAGGCTGCCTTCCGAACGGGCAGCCTTTTCTTTATACGTTTATGCACCGAGACTTACAGGGGCTTCAGCACACACATGGCCTCCATGAGCATGCAACCCGTTACGTGGGGCGTGAGGCCCACAGGCGCATTGTCCGCAGGAGCCTTCCACCATCTGCCGCCATAGAGCATGGTGTTCTTGTTTACGCCGTGCTCCGCCATCACCGTGGCAAGGTGGGTGAGGTAGGCATGGAACTTGCGACGGATATCCATGTCCAGAGTCTCGTCGTTGATGAGCTTTACAAAATAGCGGAAAAAGATGCCGTGGAACAGTCCGCCGTCGCCCTCGGTGGCGTTTCCCAACACACCGCGGTTGCCGGACATGTGGTCCATTACATACTCGGCAGCCTTTACGGCATCGGCAAGATACTGCTTGTCGCCCGTAATCTTGTACAGTTCGTGTGCGGCGCCGAGGAAGGTCCCCTGATTGTAGGTGAATATCCACTTGCGGTTGATTTCGCCGTTCCTTGCCATGTTGTCCGCCACGGCTCCCGACGGCTGTAAGAGGGTGGACTTGAGCCAATGGTAAATCTTCTTGGCCTCCGTCAAGTATTCCTCACGGGGTTTCTTGCCCTTCATGCCCGCCACGTCATAGAAGTTGTACAGGCGTGCGGCAATGATGGCTGCAGGGCCGTTGGAGCAGGCGTTCTTGGACTTCTCCACATCGGTCTTCCACGTGATTCCGCCGTACCAGGGCGCTTCGTCCTCGGGTCCCCATTGTGGCCAAATCCAGTCGTTATACATCTGCATGGCTTTCTTCAGATACTTCTTTTCGGAGGTGCTTTCGTACATTCTTATCTGCGCGAGCACCATCCATTCCATATCGTCCACAAACGGGTTCCACCATGCGTCTTCCTTGCGTCCGGCAAAGTTGAACTTGGGCGCGCCCTTCCACCACAAGGGATACATGTCAAGGTACTTCTTGTCCCCGGTGCGCATGTAGGCATCCACAATCACGTCCATGGCATGGGCCTGCGGCCAATAGTGCTCGGTGGTCATGTTACTCAAGTCGCTGCCGTAATTGAAGTAGTAGCGCTTCTTGTATCCGGGGAACTCCGCACCCCAGAAACGTTTGATGAGGGCGTTTGTCATGCCGTCCGCCATCTGCTGCCAATTGTGCTGCGAGTTGTGAGTTGTGAGCCGTGAGCCGTGAGCCGTGAGGCATGAGAGCGCGGCGAGAAGTGCCGCAAAAACGAGTTTCTTCATTTGTCCTTTTAATGTGTTATGTAATTAATCTTCTTATTCCAGACTCTCAAGCGGGATGCGGGCAAGATAGATGCAGGGCCAGTGGGTCTCGTGGCCGGAGTAATAACTTACCCACAGCTCGTCCTTCTCCACCAACATGCCGGCGTAACTGGTGTCGCCGCCCGAGGGCAGGACAATGCGCTGGCGGAAGCGGCCGCTCTCGGCATCGCCGGTATAGACCGCCGTGGTGGCCCATCCGGGGATGTGGTGGCAGCGCGACGTGGCCACCACCTTGCCATTGGGCAGGGGCAGGAAGTCGGGACCGCCCAGTCGCATGGGCATACGCTTCCACTGCCACTGGGTATAGGGCGCGGGACTGACGGCCCAGAAGCCCATGCAGTCGCCGCCGTCGCGCCGCACCATAATGGCCATGCGGCCGTCGGGAAGGAAGCGGACGGTGGCCTCGTTGGCATAGTCGGGGCCCTGCAGTTCGGTTACCGTCTCATAATGCAGGGCGTCCTTGGTCTGCATAAGGGCCAGTCCGCGGGTGCCGTCCTTGCGGGTATAATAGTCCACGGCATATCCGGTGCCCTGATGCCATGTGGTGCGCCAAACCCAGTCGTACTGGTGGTCCTGGCTGTCCTCGACGGTGCAGGCCTGGGGCGCGGTAAAGGTGCGTCCGTCGGCAGAGAAGCTGACGTACGGGCTCTGCGTAACGAATTGCTGGTCCACATATACGGAAACGCCGATGGAGAGGCTCAACCGCCCGTCGGGGGTGACGGACAGCTTGGGGTCGCGATAGTCCTTCCCCTCCTCGCCCACCAGGAGGACGGATGTCCACTTGCGTCCGTTCCGGCTGCTGAGGATGCGTATCTTTCCCTCGGCCTTTCCGTTCTCGTCAAAGACATGGCCGCGTCCCTCGCGGAAGGCCACGTAATAGCGGCCCTTGAACTTGCAGAGCGAGGTAAAGGCGTTGTACGTGCCGTTGTCCCATATCTTCTGCACGGAGAACTGTACCTTCTCCTGTGCCTGTATGCCGATGCCCAGGAACAGGGCCGTCAGCAGGATAAATATTCTTCTGGTCATGGTTGTGTGTGTGTGTGTGTTTATGGCTGTTGCCGTTGTTGCAAAACTCCTCCTCCAGAAAGTCCAGAGGAGGAGTATATTCTAAGGGGAAGTACCGCGGGGGCGTTACTTCATCTTCTTGCGCGGTGCAAAGACATGTTCGGCCTCCACCTGGCCCGAATAGATGTTGTGAACGCGCACCACCAAGTTGCCGTCCTCAACCTTACCCTCCACAACGGTGGGGAAACGTCCGGGCTTTCCGCTCAGGTCGGGGCCTCCGCCAACAATCTGCGCCCAGCAACGGTCCTTTCCGGGTTCGTCATAACGGTAAAGATGGGTGTGGGCGGTAATCACCAGTTGGCACTTGGCCTTGTTCAGCAGGGGACTCCACAACTGATTGCAGGTACGCTGCCAGGAGGCGAAGTCGGGGCTGTAGTCGGGATGCTTGTCGGCAGGATACAGGTCGCCGGGGTTCTCCTTGGGATTGCTGTCGAACAGGGGAATGTGGCAGAAGGCCACCAGATGGGGCGCCGACTTAATCTCGGGGCGCTGCAAGGCGTCCTTGAGCCACAGAGCCTGCGCCTCGCGGTAAGGACCGCTCGTAAAGAGGTTGCAGAAGAGGGGGTTGGTGTCCAGCTTGTCCTCGCCGGTGTCCAGGCCAATCATGGCGATGTCGCCCATGCGCACGGCAAAGTTGCGGCCCAGGTCCCAGTCGCGCGACGAGCGCTCCTCGGGCTGGCGGAAGGGGAAGATGTTCTCCAGCGTACGCGTTTCCCATCCGCGCAGTTCGTGGTTGCCCTGTGCAAGGAGCAGGGGAATGCGGCTGGCATAGTCGCTGTTGGCGTCGATGGGCGGATTGAGGAACACCTGCTTCAGCTTGTCCATCTCCTCGTCGCTGTTCAGCGCGTCGCCGTTCCATATGACGCAGGAGGGACTGATGGCGCACACCTTTTCAATGGTGGGCGTAAAGCTCTTCCAGTTGGCATGCGTGTCGTTCATCACGGCAAAGTGGCTCTTCGCCTTCTTGCCCGCCGTGGTAAAGCTGTAAATCTTGTCGTCCGTTTCCTTGCCCAGGATTTTCATCTTGTAACCACCCTTGTATTCTATGCGGTCTGCACTGATGCGGAAATAATAGGTGGTGGCAGGCTTGAGCCCCGTAAGGCGTACCTGCATTACCTTGTCGTCGATTCGGGTAACGCGGTATCCGCCGCATTTCACGGTGATGCCGTCGCTCAGGTCGGGTTTCTCGCCATAGGTGACAAATCCGTTCGCCAAGGCCGATACGCCAAAGGTGATGCCCATGCTGGTCTCGGCATAGTTCATCAGCGCGGGCGGCGTGTCGATGAGTTTGCCCTCGGGCGCCTGGGGCATCTGCGGCGCGGTCTGGGGTGCGTGTACACTGGCGTTGGCCAGCACGGGCACTTCGGCCACGGCAGCCAGCAGGGCCGTATTCTTGATAAAGTCTCTGCGTTTCATTGTATTTCCGTTTTTTAGGTTTCTTCTTTCTTATTCCACTGTTCCCACGATGTCGGCCACCGATGCAAATCCGTGGCGGTCGAGGTATTCGTTGATTCCCTGGGCCACCTTCACCGTTATGGCGGGGTCCACGAAGTTGTGTGTGCCAATCTGCACCGCACTTGCTCCGGCCAGCAGGAACTCGATGGCGTCTGTGGCGCAGCTGATGCCGCCCAGGCCAATCACAGGCACCTTAACGGCGTGTGCCACCTCGTACACCATGCGCAGGGCAACGGGCTTGACGGCGGGACCGCTCATGCCGCCCGTTCCGATGCTCAGCACGCGCTTGCGGCGCTCGGCGTCGATGGCCATTCCCATGAGGGTGTTGATCAGGCTGACGGCATCGGCTCCGGCATCCTGTACCGCCAGTGCGATGTCGGAAACGGAGGTAACGTTGGGCGAGAGTTTCACGATGAGCGTCTTGTCATAGACCTTGCGCACTGCGCTTACCACGCTGGCCGCACCCTCGCAGGTGGTGCCGAACGCCATTCCGCCGTGCTTCACGTTGGGGCAGGAGATGTTCAGCTCGATGGCGGGAATCTTCTCCAGTTCATTCACGCGTGCCGCACATTCGGCATAGTCCTCGGGCGTATTGCCGGACACGTTCACAATCATGTTGGTGTCGATATCCTTAATCTGGGGATAGATGTTCTTGCAGAAGTAATCCACGCCCTTGTTCTGCAAGCCCACACAGTTCAGCATGCCGTGGGGCGTCTCGGCCATACGGGGGTATGCGTTGCCCTGACGGGGTTGCAGGGTGGTGCCCTTGACGATGATGCCGCCAATCTTCTCTATGTCCACAAGGTCGGCATACTCAATGCCATAGCCAAAAGTGCCGCTTGCGGTCATTACGGGGTTCTGCATTTGCAGCCCCGCTATGTTTGTTCTTAAATCTGCCATTTCAGTTCGTTTATGTTAAACACAGGTCCTTCCTTGCACACGCATACGTGTCCCTTCTCCTTGGTGTCCTCCACACAGCAGAGGCAGGCGCCTATGCCGCATGCCATCAGGTTCTCAAGACTCACCTCACAGTCAATCGCCTTCTCCTTGGCCAAACGGGCCACAGCCTTCATCATGGGCATGGGGCCGCACACGGCAATGCGGTCAAACGCCGCGTTGTCCCACAGCGAGTGTTGGGTGACGAAACCTTGCTCGCCCATGGAGCCGTCCTCGGTGGTGACATATACCTTTCCGAGCGCTTCATATTCGCTGAGGCGAAGAATGTCCCCTGCCGAGCGTCCGCCAAGCAGGAAAGTGGGTTCGAAGCCGGCTTCCTTCATGCGTCTGCCCATTAAGAGAAGTGGAGCTATGCCCACGCCTCCGCCACAAAGGAGGATGCGCGGCGCGTCCGTGGTGGGCATGCTGAAGCCCCGGCCCAAGGGAATGATGCAGTTGAGCGTATCGCCCACCTTCAAGGTGGCGAGCTGACGGGTGCCCTTGCCAGCAAGGGCTATGAGGAAGCTAACCTCCTCCCCCTTGTTTGTTGATGTCACTGTGTCACTTGTCACGTCGTGTATGCTGATGGGGCGTCTCAGATAGGTCTCGGGCGAGCCTTCCACCTTCAGTTGCGCAAACTGTCCCGGCAACATTTCGGGCAGCCGGCTGCCGTCCGCAGGCGTACCCTTTATGAGGACATACCTTGGGTGAAGCCTGTCCGCAAAGGTGATGCGCAGGTCGATAATGTGTTTTTTCATTTGTTTTATATTATTTTTGTTTTAAATTAGCACTTTCAAGTGCAAATATACTAAAAAAAAACATCCGCTCCAAGTGTTTGGGGCAGATGTTTATCGCTCAGAACTCAGAGCTCATTACTCAACTATCAAAAGTTCAAAGGCGTCTGTAAAAATTACCATTGAGTGATAGCAGAACCAAGTCTGCTTAGGTATGTCCCATCACCCCCCAAAGTCAAGAAAATGTCTCATAGGTTCCGTCATCATAGAAGACGCGGATTTCTGTGATACGACGTTGCGGTTTGTCAAGATATTTTACCACCTCGCGCACCACAGGCACAGCGGCAGGGACGGCAGTGGGGGTGGAAAAGAGGTCGCCCTGCACGTGCGGCTCGTCCAAAACGGGGTCTTGCTCAGCACCCATGGCCCGGGACTCTGTGCCCACAGTGCCGTGGGACACATACATATCGCCCTCGCCAAACATGAGCCAATTTACGTTTACCTCGGGAAAACGCTCATGTACAGCGGCAACCACTGCGGCGCTTGGTTTGGTTGTACCTTTAAGAATGGCGCTTAGGCTTGCCTGAGCGATGCACAGTTCAGCGGCAAAATCTTTCTGCGTTTTGCCTGTCGTCAACATCAGTTGGTATATGCGGTCTTTCATCTTGCTTTTGGGATGCACCCCCATGTGGGGGCAATTTTCAGGGACAAAGGTAGGAAAAAGGATTCATATAACCAAATATCGGAAGCATAAAATGCGAATATCGCTTTCCTTTATCCGTTCGCGTTTTTGAATCCATGAATACAAACGGTTTTATAAATCGTTTTCATGAATCCAATATTCCGAATACCGAACCGTCACAAATCCCACTTAAAGCAGGTGCTTTAACGTTTAAAACTCCTAAAACTGAGTTTTAGGGGGTTATATTCGTAAAACCATATCCATTTGTGGTGCAAAAGTGCCCTGTGGCATATTTGTTTACAATATTTTACATTTTAGATAAACAAGATTTCACATTTTTAACTTATTTTATTGGTTTTTTGCATCTTATGGGAATGAATACGCGTTTGTATTTTATTCATTCATTCATTCGGAATCAAAGATTTGGATTTATGATTCCGCATTCGGAACCCAAATTAGGCAACATTGCAAGTTTGTAGATGCAAACATTCGGGGTAATGAATAAAACCGTGTTTTGTTTGTCTGTATTCAGTTTTACAAATCCAAATGTGAAGAAAAGTTAATCCCGAATACTAACATTTTATTAACGTTCTTCTTCGGGAAAAATCGTGTATTCAAGAGCAGCGGGAAGCGCGCCAATTTTCGCGCGATTCTCAGCGCACAAAAAATGCCCTAACCTTCTATTTTACAAAAGATATGGGCATTTTTGGCTTTGGTACCAATGACGCCAAACGGGAAAAAAATCAGTGGAGAATGAAAAATACGAGTTCCTGCAACAGTTCGCCGTGGGGAGTTTTGCACCCTCCCACCCCCTTTGAGGCGGCGTCTGTCTTCCGGATTTCGGCTAAAATGTGCAAAACCTTCATGGCACCGTAATTCTGCATGGCGGGCATAATTTCCTGCTTCACCTTCCATCTTGGGCGGCTCAGAAAATCAGCCACGCCCTGCTCCGTCTTCTGCGGGGCATAAAAAGCAGTGAGGAGGTCTGAAAAAAATGTAAATAAATTGGAAAGCACCTGTTGCAGCGCAAAGCCGCGCGGGTTGCCGCGGAAATAGGCAAGAATCTGATTGGCCTTGAGGATGTCCTTCCTTGCCAACGCCTCGCAAAGTTCGAAGGCGTTGAAGTCCTTGCTCATGCCCGTGAGGGCGGACACCATTTCCGCCGTAACCACCTTCTGCCCCTTCGGCAGGGCAAGGAGGAGTTTGTCAAGTTCGGACGCCATGCGGTTGAGGTCGGCACCAACAGACGCCACAAGCATCTGCACCGCCTTCTCGTCCGCACCCGAACCCTTGGCGCGTAGGTACTGCCCGATGAAGGCAGGCAGTTGGTTGTCATAAACACGCTTGCTCTCAAAGACCACCCCCTTCTCCGCCAACAGCTTGCTGACACTCTTGCGAGCGTCGAGCTTGCCGCCCTTGTGGCAAAATACGAGAACGGTGGTGGGCGTGATGTGTTGCAGGTAGGCCTCCAAGCCCTCAAGGCTGCGTAGCTGCTGTGCCTCGCGCACCATAACCACGCGCCGCGCCGCCATCATGGGATACGTGCGTGCGCGTTCCACAATGCGTTCCATGGCGGTGTCTCCGCCATAGAGCACGTCGAGGTTGAAGTCCTGCTCCTCGGGCGCAAGCGCCGCCTGCACAATGAGGCCGCCAAGACGGTCTATGTAATAGGATTCCTCACCGCAGAGATAATACACAGGCGCAATCGCTCTTGCGCGCAGGTCTCGGGACACGCTGTCAAATGTGTGTTCTGCCATTTTTCTTTTTCTCTTTTATAATTAAGGACGCTCAGAGGAGCCTTAATAGTCAAACTTAAGGTGGCGCACGGTCTTCTTCTCCTGCTTAATCATCTCAAGGGCACGGATGCCCATCTCCACATGCGCCGCCACAAAGCGTTCGGTCACCTCGCGGTCGCTCTCGGTGGTCTTCACGCCCTCGGGCGTCATGGGATTGTCGCTCACGAGCAGCAGCGCTCCCGTGGGGATGTGGTTGGCAAAACCGCAGGTGAAGAGCGTGGCGGTCTCCATATCCACTGCCATGGCGCGCGTGGTGCGCAGATAGGCCTTGAAGGCGTCGTCGTGCTCCCAAATGCGGCGGTTGGTGGTGAAGACCGTTCCTGTCCAATAGTCCATGCCCGCGTCGCGGATGGTACTTGAGACGGCGCGCTGAAGCATGAAGGCAGGCAGGGCAGGCACCTCGGGAGGGAAGTAGTCGTTGCTCGTTCCCTCGCCGCGAATGGCGGCAATGGGCAGAATGAGGTCTCCGCGCTCCGTCTTGTCGCTTATACCCCCGCACTTGCCAAGGAACAGGCACCCCTTGGGGTTGACCGCGCCGAGCAGGTCCATCACAATGGCGGCGTTTGGACTTCCCATGCCAAAGTTGATGATGGTGATGCCGTCTGCCGTGGCAGAGCGCATGTTGGCGGAAAAGTCGGGACAGGGAATGCCGAACCTGTCGCAGAAAATGTCCACATAGTTGTTGAAGTTGGTGAGCAGGATGTACTCCCCGAACGCTTCAAGGGGGCGCAAGGTGTACCTCGGCAACCAATTTTCCACGATTTCTTGCTTTGTCTTCATGATTTTTGCGTATTTTTGCAGACAAAGATAAAACATTTTCCGCACATGCAGGCACTGAATCTACCAAAAACAAGTCTGAAGATTACAAAACAGGGGGACAGGCTCGCCGTCCTTGACGTATTGCGCAAACGATACGTAAGCCTGACGCCCGAGGAATGGGTGCGGCAGCACTTTGTCAGCTTCCTGCTCCTCCACAAGGGATTTCCCGCCGCAAGGATGGCCAACGAGGTGGGCATCAGCCTGAACCACACCGCCAAACGCTGCGACACGGTGGTGTATGACCACGAGGCGCGCCCGCTCATCATCATAGAGTACAAGGCACCACACATCCCGCTCACACAGCAGGTCCTTGACCAAGCTTGGCGCTACAACATGGTCCTGCGCGTGCCCTTCCTGATGCTGAGCAACGGCATGCAGCACGTGTGCATTGCCATGGACTACGACACGGGCGGATACCGCTTCCTGCCCGACATTCCCGCATGGAACGAAATACGCCCCGAGGAAATCTGACCCCCCC
>JAFYQQ010000005.1 GCA_017559845.1 Bacteroidaceae bacterium
GAACAAATGACTCCAAATGTCATGCTGAATTTAGTTCAGCATCTCACCGCGAGCCTTTCTTGTTCTTCTCCGCGGACAGATCCTGATATTTGCGATTGAGCGAGAGCAGAGTCAAGCTTGCTTGAACTATGCTGAGCGTAAGCAAATTGAACAACGTTAAACAAGTTCAGGATGACCGTCTACTTTGGGCTGTTATATAGAAGAAAAAAAGAAGCAACCAAAAGGCTGCTTCTTTTTTTCTTGTGAGCGGAAGACGGGGCTCAAACCCGCGACCCCCAGCTTGGAAGGCTAGTGCTCTATCGACTGAGCTACTTCCGCAAACTTTGATTTGCGCTGCATTTCTGCTTTGCGGGTGCAAAATTAGTGCATTATTACGATATACACAAATTTTTACCTTGAAAAATTCAATATAAAAAGCAAATTCTTGCATGGACCTTTAAAATTACCGAAAAAAGAAATTTCGTAACGAATCTTTTTGTATCTTTGCATCAGACAGTTGTGCTTTTTCTTATAGAATCGCGTCTGTTTGTATTAACCAAAAGAATTGAACAATTAAATTTAACTGATAAAATGTTTGCAAATAATTATCTGACACAGGAACAACAGATAGTCCTGTCCCGCAGTTTCTCAGTCCTGATGCGTAATGTGTATACATGGATGTCTCTTGGACTGGTCATGACAGCCTTTACGGCACTTTTTGTTTCAAAGAGCGAAGCTTTGGTCTATTCCATTGCCACCACTCCCGCATTGATGTGGGGACTGTTCATTGCCGAACTGGCAATGGTCATCATCCTCTCTGCCCGCATCATGAGAATGTCCTTCCTTACAGCTGGCCTTATGTTTGCCGCCTATGCCATTCTCAATGGTGTCACCCTCTCGTTTATCTTCCTGGCTTATACGGCACAAAGCATAGCCCAGACATTCTTCATCACAGCCGGCACATTTGGTGCCATGTCACTTGTGGGATTCTTCATCAAGAAAGACTTGTCCACTATGGGTCGCATGTTGTATATGCTGCTGATTGGCTTGATTATCGCCACCGTGGTGAACATCTTTGTGGCCAGTTCGGGCCTTGCCATGATCATCAATTATGCCGGTGTGGCCATATTTGTGGGACTCACCGCTTATGATACCCAGAAGATCAAGCACATGATGCTCTCTTACGGAGCAGCTGGTGTGACCGACGAAACCAATAAACTGGCTTTGCTTGGCAGCCTTACGCTCTATCTGGATTTCATCAACTTGTTCCTCTATTTGCTGAGATTTTTCGGAGACAGAAAGTAATTCTGCTTTCTGCCTCTCCTTTCCCCATTTATAAACCATGATTCTAACACAGAAAATGAAGAAGATCTTTATTTCACTTTTCGCCTTTATGGCAGTGCTTGGCGCTTTTGCCCAGGAAAAAAAGGAATTTAAAGTAATGACCTACAACATCATCCATGGCGCCATGGCACCGTGGGAGGAATTGAGCAAGTTCATCAGCCAGTTTCACCCCGATGTGGTGATGTTGCAGGAAATAGACATCAATACCCACCGCAAGAATGAGGAGCATCTGCATGACCGCAACCTCATTGCCGAACTGGGCTATCATACCAAGATGTTCTCTGCCTTTGGCAAGTCCATCTCCTTCTCCGGTGGCTATTACGGACTGGGCCTTTTGTCCAAGTATCCCATTGTAAAGATGGAGCGTGTGCTGCTCCCCATGCTTTCGCCCAATCACGAACAACGTTCGCTGTTGATGGCAATTGTGGAGTTGGACAACGGAGACCAGATTTGCGTGGGCAGTACACACCTCGACCTCCATGCCGATGCACGCATGGCACAGGTACAACACATCAACAAGGTGATGCTGGCCAACAATCTTCCCTCCATTGTGGCGGGCGATTTCAATGCCACACCCGATGAAAAGGAAATCAAGTATGGCATGAGCGAATGGATGCCAGCCATGGCAAACGATGCCTATACTTACCCCTCTGAAAAACCTGAGACGAAGATAGACTATGTGTTTGCCTATCCGCGTCAGGCTTGGCAGGTGAAGTCTGCCATTGTTCCCCCCGTACAGATGTCAGACCATGCCCCCATTGTAGTGGAATATGAATTATTAACGACAAAATAGAAAATCATGAAAAAGAAAATCAAGATGGGAATGCTGGGCGGAGGACCGGGTTCGTTTATTGGTCCTGTACACCGCATGGCTGCAAGTCTGGACGGATTGATTGAACTGGTTTGCGGATGTTTCAGTTCTAACCCCGAAAAGTCTCTCCAGACAGGCAAGGAACTCTGTCTGCCCGAGAACCGTATATACACCTCTTACCAGGAAATGATAGAAAAGGAAGCCCAGCTTCCTGCCGAAGAACGTATGGATTTCCTTTCCATCGTCACCCCCAATCATGTACATTACGCTCCTGCTGCCATGGCGCTGGAGGCTGGTTTCAATGTAGCGCTTGACAAACCTATTACCTTTTCTCTTGAAGAGGCCAAGAGCTTGGCCGAGATTGTTGCTCGCACCGGCAAGCGCTTGTTGCTCACCCACACTTATAGCGGCTATCCATTGGTGAAGGAAGCGCGTTTCCGTGTGCAGCGAGGCGATTTGGGAAAGATTCGCCGTGTCTATGTGGAATATCCCCAGGGATGGCTTTCAACAGACTGTGCTGCCGTAAACAAACAGGCCGCTTGGCGTGTGGATCCCACCCGTTCCGGTAAGGCCGGCTGTATGGGCGACATCGGTACCCATGCCTTCCACTTGGCGAATTATATCACAGGCCTGAAGCCCCTGGAATTGTGTGCCGAACTCAACTCCTTTGTGCCCGACCGTCTGTTGGACGATGATGGAACCGTATTCATCCGTTACGAAGGTGGCGCACGTTGTCTGCTCAGTGCCTCACAGGTTTGCGCCGGTGTGGAGAACGGACTCAATATCCGCATCTATGGTGAGAAGGGTGGATTGGAATGGCGTCAGGACAGCCCCAACACCATGATTTTCCGTCCCGTAGACGGAGCGGCTGAGATGATTCGCACCAGCACACCCAGTATGGTTTCGCCAGCAGCCCTGCACAATAGTCGTGTGCCCGGTGGTCATCCCGAAGGATTCATTGAGGCGTTTGCAAACCTCTACCGCAACTTCGCCCTTACGCTCCAGGCAGATGCCGCCAACGAAACACCTTGCGAATGCTGCACCGATTTCCCCTCTGTCCAGGATGGAATAGAAGGCATGCAGTTCGTGGATGCCGTGGTAAGTTCTTCCGCACAGAATGCCGCTTGGGTAAAGTGGGAATGATGTAATCCTATAGGCAACAACTCATAAAGGGGTTAAGAAACCTGAGACAAGTGGTTTCTTAACCCCATTTGTGTTGTTTTCAAGATGACTTTGTGTGTGCCTTCTTGTCATGCTGAATTTATTTCAGCATCTCACCGCGAGCCTTTTTCTGACCATTTTCCGCAGACAGATTCCGAAACGAGTTCGGGATGACATAACGTGTGTCTATAACCTTCTTGTCATGCTGAAACGAATTCTGCATGACCGTCTACTTTGGGCTGTTATATAGAAGCATGAAGAAATTCATGAATCGCCTTTACTTTGCCGATGAATCGCCTTTCATTCCGCAATGAATCGCCTTTACTTTGTGAAGAAAGCGCCTTTCGTTCATCGTCTAATGACAGATGCCACAAATATGACAAATACGACAACCGTGTGTTAATAAAAGTTAAAATCTTCTATATATATTATATTATTATTATACGATGTGTAATGTTTGATAAAAAATGTTTAATTTTGCATATTATAATGTATACATTGATTAAAGCAGTCCATGTGGATATGGACGCCAATTTATTTGATTGATTTTGATTTCAGGTAAAAGCTTTTTTTACAAACGCTTGATAAGCCTGTCTGTTTTGTTATTTGTATGTTGTCAGGCTTTCGCGAACTTTCTCCCAAAAGATTCTTTTGAGAGCGAGTCTTTCCGTATCTATTATCCTGTGAACAAAACGGATATTCATCCTGAATATATGGGGAATGACAGCACGCTCAAGCACATTTTACGCTATCTGAAATCATCGCCGGAAATCAAGCACATTACCATCTATTCCTATGCCTCGCCAGAAGGCACACCGTTCATGAATGCCCGTCTGGCTCATGACAGAGGAGTTGCCGCCAAGAAGTATCTGTTGGAGCATGTGCCCAAAGGTCGTGTGCTTTCCGATTCTGTCTTCAGTCTGATGCCCGAATCAGAGAATTGGGAAGGATTTCGGATGGAGGTGATGGAGTCATATCATCTTCATGACCGTGATTCTGTGATTTCCATTCTTGATAATCCCACCATCTCCACTTCCCGCAAGAAGGAGCTTTTGCAAGGCCTTGATGGCGGTCGTTCTTGGCGTTGGATGATTGACAATCTTATGCCGCTTTTGCGCTATGCCACATGGATAACCGTATGGCGCCCCATCCACGAAATCCCTGAAAAGGTGGAAGAGCCTGTAGAGAAAGTTGCAAAGGTTGAACCACTGGAACCCGAAAAGGCGGACACTTTGCCACAACCCCAAGTTCTTGATACGGTACTGATAGAACACTTGCGCGAACCCCTGTTAAGCGTAAAGACCAATCTATTGTACGACCTCTTCACCATGCCCGATTTTGGCTTTGCGCCCATTCTTAACGTAAAAGTGGAGTTCTACCCCCGCAACAGCCGTTGGACTGTGGTGGGTGAGTATGATTTCCCCTGGTGGAAGCATGACAGCCGTCATGACTATTTCCAGATCCTCAACTGGCAGATGGAAACACGCCGCTATTTCCGTCACGATGGCACACACACCGGACATTATCTTTCTGCCTACCTCATGGGCGGATACTATGACATCGGCCTGGACAAGGAACGTGGCTGGCAGGGTGAAGGCGCCAGTGTGGGTTTGGGCTACGGCTATGCCATGCCCCTTGGCCGCAAGCAGCGTTGGAAGCTCGACTTCCATGTGCAGCTGGGTTATTATTACGGCAGATACGACCCCTACCATGCCGGAGAACCTTATAACGGAAAGTATTATTACGATTGGGACAGAGGCATCAACCTGTTCAAACGTCGTAACCATAAAATCAATTATTTGGGTCCCACCGGTGCTGGTGTGACCCTCAGTTATGACCTCTTGTGGAGAAAATCGGACAGGAAGTCGGCAACCGAAGATAGGAAACGGCCATGAACAGGATGATGAAACGATACGGAGCTTTGCTGGGCACCCTTCTGTTGGTGTTGCTCATGGCATGTACGGTAGCTTGCGAACGTAAGCCCCTTTATCTGCAAGTGCCCGGCAATCTGCAGGTAGAGACCAGTGTCTATGACATCAAACTGGAAATCATGTGGGGTTTTGACTGGCAGACGCGCTGGCAGTATGTATGGGATGAGCAGGAATACGGCAAGTTGGGATACAGCGAGCCTACTGGCGTGCGTTCAACCATCTATTCGCTGGATGAGAACCTTTCGCGCAGCAACTTCTTTACCCAGAACTTCAGCATTCATGGCGGACGCATATCCTTGCAGGGCGGTGAGTGGTACGACTTGCTTTTCTATAACAACGGAACCGAATACATCCTCTTCGAGAGCGATGAACATTATTCCTATTACAACGCTTCCACCCGCTCCACCTCTCGCAGCCATTATGTACAGCGTCCGCGAACCCGCACCTTTGTAGACTACAACCAACCCGATGAATTCTTTGCCGTCTTCATGGAAAAGAACCAGGTGTCCATAGATCCAGAGGACTATACCATAGAGTATGACGAGAACGGAGGCATCGTTTATGTGAGCACCCTCAATGCATGTTTGCGTCCCCACAGCTACATCTATCTGGTGCAGCTGCTCATCAAGAACAATGTGGACGCTGAAGGCAACCGCATTGTGAAAGGCGCCCGCGGAATAACCCTCTCGGGTTTGGCGCAGTCCGTAGACCTGTATACCGGAATCAATGCAGACAGCCTCATTGCGGTGACAACAGAAGACATAAAGCCCCTCCAGGCCGATAGAATGCTGACTTTCCCCGACGGCACAAAGCAGGTTGGTGACGTGATGGCTGCCCGTATGCTCACTTGGGGAGTACCGGCCATTGACCCCTTGAAGGTGGTGGAGGAAGGCAAAACCGTACAGCTTGTCGATTCCTGCTATGTGGGTGTGGGTCTCACGCTGAACAACGGTACGGTCTATACCATACAGCAAAATATCACCAAGCAGTTGGAGAAATATCCGGCAGGAGGTGTAATCACCATTGAACTTGATGCAGAGACGGTCCCCGAAGCTCCCAATCCCGGTACTGGAGGCGGTGGTTTCGATGCCACGGTGAAGGAATGGGAAAACGAGATCAATGCCGATATCACCATCTGATGCCCATATATATAATATAATAATGTATAATACACATAAAATAAATATGGATATGAAAAAGTTTGTGTTGGGATTTGGGTTGGCGCTCCTGGCGGTAGGATGCTCCAACGAAGTGCTGGTGGAAGAACAGCAGAATCCCCAGGAAGAGGTGCAGACACCTATCAGCTTCGCAACCTTTGCCGACAAGCAGGTTAGAAGCCAGTCTGTCCTGATGGAAGACTATCACAACACCATTGCCGTCTATGGCGTGAAGGAAAATGTGACAGTGCAGACCGTTTTTAACAACGTGACACTTACCTATACGCCTGGAGGCACACCCAATGATTGGGCCTATTCGCCCCTGCGCTATTGGGACAAGCAGGCCACATACGAGTTCATTGCCTTTGCCCCCGCATCGGCTCCCATGGCGTATGTGTTGCATACTGATGGTAAGGTAACTGGTGGCCATTTCCAGACCTCTGCCCCCTATACCCTTGTGGGCCAGAACCTGCAGAACAGCACTTCCAATGAAGAAATCTATACCGGCTTTACAGGCGAAGCAGGTAAGGATGCCGACATCATGCTGGCGCCCATGGTATCAGCCAACGGCACAACCAAAGGCATTGTCAACTTCGATTTCCACCATATTCTTTCCAAACTGAACGTGGCAGTGAAGCTCAATGCCTCGCTGGGCAGTTCGGTGGTGAAGGTGAAGAACATCACCATCAGCGGACTGAAGGATACCGGCACATATACCGATGCTGCCGGCTGGAGTGCAACCGCAACAGACCTCAATTACAAACTGCAGTTCAATGATGCCACTGGCGTAGAGGTAAATGCCACAAAGGCGCTTTATTTCCTGGAATCTTTGGTGATGCCGCAGGCCATGGCGGGAATCCTGAACATGGAGTACACCATTAGCACTGGCGGATATGAGGAGACCTATTATTACGCCCAGTCATTGGCGGACATCTTTACCACAACCACCTTTGACAAGGGGTCAAACTATACCATAACCTTCACCATCAGTCCGTCTGTCATCACCTTCGATGCCAAGGTAAGCAATTGGGCAAAGGGCGAGAATGCAGGTGTAAACATCAATTGATAAGTAAAAATAAAAATAATAAAACCATTAAAAAATTAAGATTATGAAAAGGAATTATTTAATGATGGCAATGGCCGCCGCAATGTTGGCAAGCTGTGCCCAAACCGGTCTGGTTGAAGAAATCGCCGAAGAACCCCAAAAAGCAATCGGCTTCAGTACGTTTGTGGATAAGGCTACAAGGGCGGAGAATTCAGAAGAAGAATATTCTCAAGAAATGAATATCCATCATAATGTTTTCAGTGTTTGGGGTTTTAAGAACACATCAACAACTGCAGCAGTGTTTGCAGGTGTTAATGTTGAATATGTAGCTGCGTCTACTAATGGTGATGGAAGTACCATTCCTGCGCACTGGAAATATGATGAATTGCGTTATTGGGATAAAGCCGCAACGGATTATTATTTCTATGCATGTGCTCCTATAACAGCACCTTTTATATTTACTGGTACACAAGATAATGGTAAGTTTACTATTGGAACGACTGGTTCAGAATATGAAGTAGATGCTCTAAATATTTCCCCCAAAAATAGCGAGGAAGCTCAGACATCTTGGAAAGAAAAAACTGAGAAAGATCTTATGATAGCGGCACCTTGTCATCTGAACGGAACTTCATTGTCAAACGCTTACGCTAGTAAAGTTGGCTTGAATTTTATTCACATTTTGTCAAGATTGAATATTGTTATCAACAAATATGTGAATTCTTCAACTTCAATACTAGTAAAAAATATTACAATTGGTAATATGAAATACAAAGGAACCTTTGATGAAGAAACTGGAGTTGCCGATAACACAATAGGAACAAACAGCCGTTGGACTAAAACTACAGATAAGAAAGATTATAGTTATGATATAGATTATTCTGTACATCGTACACAAAACAATTATGTAATAGAAGCACTTATTATGCCCCAAACTACAAAAACTGAAGAAGTAAAATTGGATGGAACAGGAGATATGGATGAAGCTTATATTAGAATAAATTATAGTTTAACATCTGGCTCAACAACTGAATATTTTACCGCATGTTATAATTTGGCAAAAGTATTTGGAATAGAATCTGGTGAACTTGAGTTTAATGAAGGTTGGCAGAATACATTGACTATTTCCTTATCCCCCGCTGCTATAGTATTTACAGCTAATACCGCTCCTTGGGATGATAAAGTGACAAAAGAACTTCCTATCAAATAACCCCTCAATTAAACAAAAAACCAATCATATCCAGGCCAGGTGGGGTTGAATGTCCCCTCCTGGTCACAAAGAGAGAATGACAGAAAAGGGCAGAATGATAAAGGCAATGACGCGACTGGCTGGCTTGACAATGGCGTGCGGGCTGGCAGCTTGCGGCGGTGAGATTCTCATCGACGAACCACAAGCCGAAGCATGTGTCGTACCCATTGTTTTTGACGACGGATTTCTGGATCATGCCGTGGGCACACGTGCTGCCATCAATCCGCTAAGCGACCACTCCACCACCATGGGCGTGTGGGGCTGGCAGACGCTGGAAGACATCTCTCATACCCTGTTGTTCTCTAATCATCCCATCTATTATTCGGCAGGGGAGTGGACCTACAGTCCGTTGCGCTATTGGGACTCCGGCTGCACCTATCGCTTCCATGCCTATGCGCCCCACTATACCGACCAGAAAGGCGGCCATGCAGAGGTGCGCATCAATGTGGTGGACTATCACCTGTCCATCAAAGGAGTCCAGATAAAGGGTGACAACCTGCAGACTGTGCCCTCTGCCCAGCAGAAGAATGTGTTCAGCACAGCACTTGCTCCCCATGATGTGGACTGGATGGTGGCACGTAACGGACAGCTGACCACCGGCAACGTGCGTCCCCAGGTGGCGTTCACCCTGCAGCATGTGCTTGCCAAACTCAATGTGCGTCTGCGCCTTTCAGATGCCCTGGCTGCCGATCCTGGCCTAACGAAGATTACGGTGGATACCCTCAGTATCGGAGAACTGGCGGCAAGAGGACGCTTTGACCAGCTCTATGACGCCACACCATCGGCCGACGGCACAGAGGAAGAATGGACCGTTCCCTCATGGACACCCCAGCTGACCTATCTGCGGCAGGAACCCTGTGATGCCAATAACAAATGGCAATACATTATGGAGAGTCTGCTCATACCGCAGGCCATCCCCTACGAAACCGAGGTGCGCCTGGTCTACACCGCCACTTACAGCGATGCCCGCAAGGAGCAGACCACCTACCGCATGCCCTTGCGCGAGGTGTTCAGCACAGTCTCGCACTTTGTCAGTGGAAACAGCTATACCATCTCGTTCCTGATAGCCCCCGATGCCATCCTCTTTGACGCGGAGGTGGACAGCTGGGCGGAACACTTTGAAACAGCATCCATGAAGTCCTTGAAATCTTTAGGGTCCTTAGGGTCCTTAAAGTCCTTAGGGGCTTTAGGGTCATTAGAGAAAATAAACAATTAAAAAAGATAACACACAATGAAGAAAATGTTCAGAAATCTGTTATGGAGCGCACTGCTCTGTGCAACAGCCTCTTGTTCCCAGGAAGTACTGGTGGAAGAAGTAGATGTAAAGGTGCAGTTGAAGGATGCAACCATCCGTTTTTCCGACACCAATCCTGTAAATGGCACGCGTGCGTCCTTGACTGCGACAGAAGGATTCCCCACGGGAACCGAAATAGGCGTCTATGGATTCCAGACCTCTACAGGAAATTCCACAGACCGCATCTTCAGCAACCAGAAGGTTAAAAAGGTAAGTGCAGATACCTGGACCTACAGTCCGTTGCGCTATTGGAACCTCACCTCAACCTATGCTTTCCATGCCATATATCCCTATAGCACCTCTGCCTATGCCTTTGACGAGACAACCGGCAACTTTTCTGTTGAGGACTTTGTTGTGGCCAACACAACCGATGAGCAGACTGATGTGATGATTGCACAGAAGAACGCCACACATCCCTATAACCTAGTGGAACTGCAGTTTGACCATCTGCTCTCCAACGTGAACTTCTATTTCAAGACCGTAAGCACCTTCGACTTTGCCGCAGGTGTGAGCAAGGTGGAAGTGGTATCGTTTGATGTAGAGGGTCTTAACAGCACCGGCGACTATCTCCAAAATGGCTTTGACGCCACAGGCCGTGTGTTGGGTGTCTGGACAGTGGAAGGAACCGATGTATATGACCACCCTGTGGTAACCACAGGCGAAGTGACCTCTGCCACAGAGGTCGTCGCCCTCAGCAAGGATCTTCTGCTTCTGCCTCAGGATTTGACAGATGCCGCCAAGGTGGTGAAACTATCATACCGTATCCATTATACGGATGGCACCAGCTGCTTCCTGCAGAAAGAAGTGCCTCTGGCTAAGGCCGCCTATACGGGTGGAGCCTTGACGGTATGGAACCCCAACTGTATCTATAACTACACACTGGCTGTAAATCCAGCCATCAATGCAGACGGAACCAGCAACGTCATAGACTTCACCGCTTCTGTTGAAGAATGGGAGCAGGAAATTGACGCAGAAATCCCTGTAAAGTAAGAACTAATGGTGAGAAGAATGTCTTTAAAGTTTTTGAAGGCTTTAAAGTCCTTAAAGTCCTTAAAGTCCTTAGGGTTCTTAGGGTTTTTAGGGTTTTTAGGGGCAATAGCCTCTTGTACTAGTCATACCGGTGAAGGCGAGATGGAACCCGCAGCCATCGGTTTCCATACCCACCGCATTGAGGAGGTGGGCACACGTGCGCTTATCAGTACAACGGATGATTTGCGTACGCCTGGTTTTGGTGTGTATGGTGACAAGACGGTAGGGAAATCTTCTCCGCAGTTGGTCTTTGAGAATATCAAGGTATTTGGAACTCCCTGGGACTATGAACCCACGAAGTACTGGGACCGCACTGCCGCTTACCGCTTTGTGGCTTATGCACCTTATGCACCTTGGACAGAATCAGAATCCGTCACTTGGTATAGTTCTGTAGACAAGACGCTGACCATCAATGGTATTCCCCAATGGCAGAAGATAGATGGTGACGAGATAGATTACCTTGTGGCCACTAGCGCAGGAACAGCCGAGCAATATCTTTCCCAGCCTACTAATGGTACGGTCAATCTGGAATTCAAGCATATTCTGGCACAGCTGACGGTAAACATCGCTAAAGTCAGTCCTGCGGCAGATTACAAAGTCAATGGATTATGGTTTGAGTACGTGCCGACTGGAGACTGTAATTGTGTTTATGACAGCAGTAATGAAAGCCTTTCTTTCATTGGTGGTAGTACAGGGCAACAAAATTTGCTTCCTACTGATGCCAATATTAAAGTAGGAACCTCCTCCACACAACTGGCGCATTATCTGGTGGCGCCCTTCGATCTGGGAACAGTAAATCTCCAGCTGAGTTATACTCTTGGGAGTAGCGAGCCTAAAACTGTGCCAGTCCCTCTCGGTATCACCAAGTTCGAATCCAATCACAGTTATGTGTTCAACTTGCTCTTTGAGGCAGGAAGCAATATCAGTGTTTCTGTAACAGAAGTAAAGAATTGGGAAACCATTGAAGTGACCGATGATGTGTATAATTGGTAAAACAAAAGTATTGAATTGGGGCGTCAAAAATGAGTGTAAAAAAAACAAGTGCCTCCAATGTCATCCTGAACTTGTTTCAGGATCTCACTGCGAGCCTTTACCAACCCCTGTCTGCGGACAGATGCTGAAACAAGTTCAGCATGACATCTGCTTTGGGTTGCCGTGTTTTGTTATATAGAAGAATAGCCAATGATGAAGCAAATGCGATATACGAAAACAGCAATATGCATAGGAATGATAATATGTCTTGTGGCCTGCCAAGACGAGGGGCTTGACCGCAAGAAGGGTTCTATTCGTGTCAGCGCCTTTGCCTATGAAGGTCAGGTGGTCAGTCGTGCGACTGCTGATGGCTATACTGACTTTGCCAATACTTATGGTGCCACTTCTTCCAGCCCTGTGGTCATGCCTTTCTGGGCTGTGTCAGGTGCTAATTCAAATGATTTCACAGCCTCGTACAACGGCACGGACTGGAGTTCTTATTGTCATCTGGAACCAGGCACTTACAATTTCTATAGCTATCTTCCTAAAAGCATAACTGCTGATGGGGTAGATGTAACATTTACAAACGGTTCTCCAGCCACATTAACCTTCGGGAATGTCCCCGCCGTTCTGGGTAAGGATCTCCTTGTCTCTGTGGCTACAACAAGCGGTGACAGCAGTACAGATAATCCTTATGACCAGGTGATTGACGGAAGCGAAAACCAGCCTTTAACCTTCCGCATGGATCATGTGCTGGCAAAGCTAACCTTCTCGTTCACCAATCCCACGGACAAATCGTTTTCAGATTTGCGCAGGATCGTCATTAAAGCGGTGGAGGTGAAGACCACATGGAGTCAGCGATGGAACATTGTGTGTACGATGGACAATTCTTTAAGTTACAACATTAAGTCTTCGGATGGCGAACCAGTTTCCCATACCATTGAGAACAATTCTTCTCAGACGATAAATGGAGAACCCGTTACAGGATATTTGGTAGAGCAGAAAGCCTATAATGAATCAGCATCAACCCCTTTCGGTTCCTGCTATCTTGTGCCTAACGATGGTCACGCAGTTTCTATCAGGGCCACATACGATGTGTATGACAAGAACGGAACGCTCATTCGAGCAGATGAAAAAGCTGTAAACAACAGTTTGGTTATTACCCGTAAAAATACATCTGGCAACTATAATCCCATAGAAGCCGGTACGGAATACAAGGTAAACGTGCAAGTCATCCCCGACTATCTGTATGTGTTGGGCGACGACGATGCCGGAAACGCGCTGCAAATAGGGTCGTAGCATGCTGCGTCTTCTAAATATTAATAATGTATAGAACTAAGGTTACATATATGAATACACAATATTGTCTCACTCTCATGTCACATCTCTTCAGCCGAAGTGCCTTTGGCCGCATTTGCGGGCTGTTGGTGTTATGGTCATTTGGCGCATTGTTGGCCCAGGCACAGATTGTCATTGACGGCGATGTCTATGGCGGTGGTCTGAATGGTGCGGTAGGTAGTACGGAAGGAAATACCGAAACAGCCACAACGGTTGAAGTGGCGGGCCAAACAGGCAACGTGAGTGTCCGTACCGTCTTTGGCGGAGGCCAGAACGGAAAGGTACATGGTAACACCAAAGTAGATATCAACGGTGGTACCATTGGAGCCGAGACGCTGAAAGGCACCCCCTATGGTGGTGTCTATGGCGGTGGAGAGGGTACCGATGCTGTGGTTTCAGGTGCTACATATGTAACCATCAACGGCGGAGAGAATTTTAATAACGTATACGGCGGCGGAAAGCAAGCGCCTCTCAGCGGTAATGCTCATGTTTTCCTGCAAAGCGGAATTGTGCGCAACAATGTGTTTGCCGGTGCTTGTATGGCCAATATCGAGGGTTATGCTTTGGTGGATATTCAAGGGAATAATGCCAATCAACTGCTTGTCAAGGCTGTGTATGGCGGTAACGACATCTCGGGTTTGATTTTAAATTCTAGCCCATCTAGTATTTCTAGTAGTTATATTAGTTATATTCCTTTGGTTACCAGTGGCCTTTCAGATGATTTGTCTTCCTATGTCTTTGCCCGGTCTACAGCCACCAACGCCTTCATTGGCAATGTGTTTGGTGGTGGTAATGGCGATTACGACTATCGCGGCAGCGAAGGCAATTGGTCGGTAACGATGACTGACCCGGAGGCTACAACTGATGAGAAAACGATTACATTTGAAGGCCTTACTAACCTTCCCGTTGCCTCCCATGCCTATCTGCAGATAGAAGGCGGAACCTACGGTAGCATCTATGGCGGAGGAAACAAGGCGACCATTTCTGGAAGTACCGATATCTACTTTGGCATTGGTATGAATGGGGAGAGCTATGCGGATGTGGCCCCGATGACAAACATCCCTAAAGACGCTCTCGAATGGCTCGACCTCTACGAAGGATATACCCTGAATGACGGTGGCAGCACGTTTAAAATGAATTACAATGCCTTCCGCATCTTCGGTGGTAACAACATTGCCGATATGAACATCCGCCCAACCTGGCACCTGAAGTCGGGTATGGTGGGCAATATCTATTCCGGTGGAAACCAGGGACGGATGACGTATGAGAAAGGACTCTTCCTCCCGCTCACTTCTAACCACATCAAGGTCAACAACGTATATGGCGGTTGCCGTATGGCTGACGTGAATCCAGGCGAAGCAAATGGAAACGGCACCATAGCGGGCGAGACCATCACCTATCACCGTTTCAAGCATGCAGATAATGATGCTAAGTTTGCTGAATCGTATAAAGCCACTTACAATTTTGCCGAGGGCTATGCAGCCCGTGTGTTGGTGCTGGCCGGTCAGATCAACAACCTCTATGGAGGTAACGACATTTCCGGAAAGGTTTATCATGGTACCAATGTAGAGTTGCGCGGAGCCATTTCGGGCGATGTTTATGGTGGCGGCAACGGTTCGTATGCCTATACTGACAAAGCAGATTGGAAAGAAGCCCATCCCGAAGATGCCGACTACTATTACGAACCTGGTGGAAATTCCTTGCAGGCGCTCTATAACAAGCGTCCCCACGTGGAGAAAACTTTGCTCCATATCACTGGTATCGATGCCGCTGCACCTCCTGTGTATGTCACCGGCGGTGTATATTGCGGTGGTAACAGCGCCACACTTGATGGAGACCAAAGCAAGCTTACAGCCAAATTCATGATTGGCCAAAATGTCATCATCAACGGTGTTTTCCTGGGATCCAATGGTGAGAATATGGTGAAGGAAGAGGTACTGGAGAAATATGCCACTAATGCCTTCTCTTCATTGGATTTGAAAAATGAGGGCCAGTTTGCTGAATACATGAAAGGTGTGTCGGTGAACTTGATACCCAAGATCGAATGGGAGTGGGACGACAACGATAATACACTACAACCCGGTAAGAGTGGAATCAATTCCTACATCGGTTCGTTCTATTGCGGCGGTAATGTGGGAAGTATGACCACTCCTCACCAGATGGTGATGAACTTCCCGCGCTGCCTCACTGTCTTTGACCGTATTGTGGGCGGCTGTAACGCATCCAATATTTCCGCGGGAAATCATAATGCGGCTCTTAAAGGCGGTGTGACCAACGCATTTACAAACGGTTCTGCCAAGGAAGGCGGAAAGGCCAAGGTGGTGCTGAACGTGGATGCTCGTCTGGAACCCAGAGCCTTAAAGCCGGAATTCAATCAATATGGTTTTATTACAGGTACTCCTACATTTGCAATAAACAAGGAAAACTACACCTATGGTGCCAAGAATGACTATTCCATTCTGAAGGGTGCCAATGTGTATGGCGGCTGCTATACGAGTGGTTATATCAACGGCGACGTAGAAATCAACATCAAACGTGATTTGGTTTCGCCAGACATACCTGAAGCAGACATGAAGTTGACCAACTCGGATTTCCTTGCCGACGCGGGTCTGACAGAGGCACCTTTTGCCCACTATGTGTTCTCCAAGGCCATGAATGTCTTTGGTGGCGGTTACGGAGCGCAAACCGAGATTCGCGGAAAGTCCACCATCAACCTTGACAAGAACGCCCGTGTCATGAAGGTCTTTGGCGGAGGCGAACAGGGTGTGGTACTTAATGGCGCAACCATAAATTTGAAGCCCACCTTGGAAAAGCCAGCCAATGGCGACTGCAATGTATATATGGTATATGGTGGCGGTTACGAAGGTGCAATGGGTCGCCAGGATAAAGTTGAGGCTGACATCCGTGTACTTTTGCACGGCGGCCGCATCTATGATGCCTATGGCGGCAGTTGTAATGCCGATATCTACGGAGGAACCTATGTAGAAGTAGGCGATGGTGGCAGTGGAAAGCTCCAGGTAATGAACAGTGTCTTTGGCGCGAATGACTTTGGTGGCCGCCTGCTCAAGTCACGTCTGTGGGATTTGGGTGAGGGAAAGAGCGTAAGTTCTCTTACTCATGTCAAGTACCTTTCTGGTGCGGTGGAGAACGAGATTTATGGTGGCTCATTCGGCTCTTATGATTATACGAAGTTTTCAGAAGACGAGAAAGAAGGTTTCAAGTTCCCTGAGCAATCTTCTGATCCTGAAGGAACAGGAGAGATCAAGGCAAACACCTTCGTGCAGGTGGCAAGCCAGTCAGCCAACCCCGCTGATTATGTAAAGGGAGCCATCTATGGTGGCGGACGCGGTTATGCCAATGCGTCACGTATTGTAGACGTGAAGCAATCCTATGTTCATCTGGCGGCTTCACCCATACGAACCACAGAACTCGTACCCACCGTTTTCGGAGGCGGATACTATTCTTATGTGGAAAACACACTGGTCAATGCCTATTCCGGCAAGGTGGGAACCATCTATGGCGGTACGGCGGGTATGAGTGCTGAAAAATTAGCAGATAAGATATCCTATAATGCAGGCACCACAGTGGTGAATCTGCATTCTATGGTAAATCCCAATATGAATGTGTTTGGAGCCGGAGCTTTGGCAGGTGCAGCAACAACCCATGTCAATCTCAATGGCGGTCAGGCGGCCAACATCTATGGCGGCAGCTTTGAAGAGGGTATCTGCCAGACCACACATGTCAATGTGCCGGAAAACTCAACCGTGGCGGTAAAGTCACTCTATGGCGGAAGCAAGGGAAAGAGTGCCAGTCTGCCTTGTGATGTAGAAACGGCGAACATCATTGTAAAATCTGACCAGGCTTATGTCAGCGACACCATCTTTGGCGGTAACCATGCCTATCGTGCCGTAGAAAAAACAAATATTGACATTCAAGTGCCCGTGCGAATGGAACCCGGCGGCACACTTGTCAATGTCTACGGTGGTGGCAACGGTTCTGCCACCATTACGGGCAGCACCCATGTCAAGCTGAGCGAAAACGCCCAGCTGCTGGATGTCTATGGCGGTGGTAAGAGCGGAAAGGTGCTGGACGCCTATGACGGTGCCCTGGCTGAGAGCGTTAAGGATTATTATGCTAGTCTTTCTAGTTATCCTGGTAATCCCACCTGGGATGCCACTGCTTCCAAACACAACACCCATGTGGAACTATTGGGCGGTGAATTGCGCAATGTCTATGCCGGTGGTTATGCGGGTAATGTGGAGGGCGACACCTATCTGGAGATTGGTAAGACCATGGATGCCCCCACACATGCCGAAGGCAATCCCACCATCCGTCGCAGTGCATATGGTGGAGGTGAGATGGCAAAGGTAACCGGAACCGCAAAAGTGGACATGTGGAACGGACATGTGGGTTATTATTATGACGATGCGGCCACAGACAAATACGTGAAGGAACTTGACCTGCGCAAGGAAGGGGATAACCTGCTCAAGGAGAACGGTAACCTCTATGGTGCCGGATATGGCGAGGGTGCTGTGGTGATGACTACCGAGGTAAACCTCTATGATGGTGTCATCCGTAACGGACTATATGGTGGCGGTGAGATTGCTGCCGTAGGTGTAGGTGCTACCAAACTGGAGAACGAGAAGTATGTACTTGATACTTCAAAGGAATTTAAAGCTGGTAAGGCCAATATATACATGTATGGCGGACATGTAGAAGGTGATGTATTCGGTGGCGGACGCGGATTTAGCTACGACCTCACCGGTAATGAGGTGACAGGTAAGATTTACTATACCGACGGTTACGTGTTTGGTGGTACAAACGTGGAGATTTATCGCGGTAAGATCGGCACGGATGCTTCACTGGAGGAAGGCCATGGAAATGTCTTTGGTGGCGGTAATATAGGTTACGTATATGGTGGTACTGGTTCCAGTCGGAGTGTGCTGTATACCGGTGAAACAGATGCAGCCAATGTCAAATTTAACGGACATTATTACACAGATAATACTTGGACCAAACGTACCGAGGATTGCCACGTTCATATCGAAGCCAGGTGCAAAGTGTTGCAAGCAGTCAAGATTGGTGATACAGATTATGCGGCTGGAGAATACGTTCCTGTCGAAAAATTAAATACCCTCAACGCTACTGCAACTGAATGGAAAAATCTTGACCAGGAGGGTATCACCATCCGCAATGCCGTGTTTGCCGGTGGTAACGTGTCGTCGGGTAGCGATAAGATCTATGCCAATGCGGTTACGATCTATGGTAATGCTACGGCATCTGTCGTTGACGTCTTTGCAAAGGACTTCATCTCTGTGGGTGGCGATGGTGTAGGTGGTCTCTATGGCGATGGTAACCTCACCTTCGTAGACGGATACCGCGAGCTGAACATCACCAACTATGGTACTGACTTCTATAATCTGGATGCAGACCTGACATATGACGAATACCTAAAGCTCTCTGACCGCGAAAAGGGCTTCTATGATTTGCAGTACTCACCAAAGTCTGACATTAGCTTCTATTTTGAAGGTGTCCAATACGTCTATTATGCCCAACAGGCCGATGAAATCGACGAGCATGAATTCAAGACCATGCTGAATGCCTACATCCAGAAATGTGCTTTGGAAATGACAGAAAAGTGGAACCAAACAGACAATGACGGCACTGTAAAATACACGCCCACAGAAACTTTTGAATTCAAATTGGGAAATACCACCTATACCTATTCAACAGGTACATCGTATACTGCCGCCCAATATGACGAGATGATGGCCAACTACAAACTGTACATAAAACAGGATATGGAGGCCAAATGGGATATCAACGGTGAATGTTCGCTCACAGCAGGTCGTATGTTGAACACCATCCAGCGTGCCGACTTCTGCGGAATGTTCGGTAGCCGTATCATGCTCTATGGTGCGCAAGACCGTGTGCCCGAAATCGTGGATTACACGAAATACACCATCAACCGTGTGGGGGAGGTGTCGCTCAACCAACGCAAAGCGGCCTACGATAATAGTGAAATCCATGGTAACTACTTCGGTATCTACAATGTGGTGAATCTGTTGGGTGCGCTTACCTCGGATGTGAAGTTCACAGATATTCGTGAGGATGTTGGTATCCTTGAAGAGGGGTTAAAGGCTGATGGCAAAAAGTACATACAATATAAATACGATAAATTGTCAACAGACCCGCGAGCCCGTAACATGGCATCCAGCAAGAATATGGTGGCACAGGCTTCGGGCGTATTCCTCGAATTGGTGAAGGAGGTAGATGCTGATGGCAATAAGACGTATGGCCCTATTACTGGTGTAATCCAGCTGGACCTTATCAATGTGAAACCTGGTGAAGGTGGTGGATATGTGTATGCTAAAAACGAACATCATGCACCAACTACGCTAGCTTCGGACATCACAGCTCGCCAGGTACTCTCTGAAGATAATCAGGGAGCTGTATCTTATGCCAATTTTGTTTATGATGGAGCATTGCAGGCGATGCAGACATCGGGTAACTTTGTGCATCCGACCAAGCGTATCGTGGACGAGTGCTTCCCCCGTGGAGGTTATTACACCCCTGGTGAAACAAACTACTCCAATGCGCACTTCTGGTATATCCGTGGTGACTTCTATGTGTATGACCAATATGTGTCTGGATACACTGGCGCTGCACAAGCCTATGAACAGGATATCGAGATACCCCTCACCATTGCTGCCGGTTCAGAAGGCCGCATGACACTGCAGAGCGTCAACCCCAGCAAGTATGCCTATTTCGTGGGCAAGCACTATGGCGACAAGGTGCTGACGGCCGATGACAATATCTTGGTCGAAGACAAGACCTACTATCTCAACGACCCCATTAGCTACTGGGATTGGTCGCAACTCTCCATCACTGACCAGGCCTACTTCGTGGACGAAACGTATGTAGCCATCTGTGATGCGAAGATTGATGGTACTGAATATCAAAAAGGTCATGTGTTGCTTCCTGCTGATTACGAGAGTCTGGTTACCGCCTCTGGGAATGTTGCCTTTATTAAAGACATCAATGGTAATTACTGGGAAGAAAATGACGCATATAAGGAAACCACGAAAAATGTATTCCGCATTTCTAACGAGATTTCGCATGATGCTGGTTATCTGTTAACCTTTGATATTTCCAACCCCTTGGAGTGGGACAACTATTATACCCAACTCAACAAAGGTGATGGAAATATCGTGAAAATGCTCGAGTCGGAGTATAAGACCCTGTTAACAGCCGGAACCATCAATGCCCGTGACTACACGATAGCACCCACCTTGCTCTGTACTAAGAGCGGTATCTATGGCCAACGCGAATACGCAATGGATGACTTGGTAAATGAAGCAGTATATAACAGTCAGAATGGTATTGCAAATTCGTCCAATCAAAATATTCAAGACGCATACGATGCGATAGAAGGTGATCAAGCCCTATTTAGTCCAGCCTACGTGGTCACTGCGGACGAACTGTCGTTCACTCATAATGGAAAAGACTACCATATGTTTGGGGGCAGTTATATCAGTAAGGACTTGTATGACGCTTTGAAGGATGAATCACTGAAAAATACCTCAAATTTCGAACCTGCCTATATATGTATCAATACCATTGAGGTGGCCGATAAGGAGTATGTGCTGAATGGCCAGTTGATACCAGCATCTCGCTATACAGAATTGAAAGAACAGGCTAAAGACAATGCAAACACATTTATGTATGGCAAGGCAGATACAAATGGCGAACTGAGTCGCTATTTCAGTTTTGCATATGTCTGCACCAAGGATGGTAAGTATGGCGGTAGCTATTTCGAGGAGAAAAAGAACTATAGAGCTCTTGACTTCTGTGGTTTGTCTCGCGATGAACGTAATGCAGAAAATGTATTTACATACAACTTCGATGCCTTTGACCTCCTGGCCACAGACTTTGATCCTGACATCAGAAAATATCAAGAACCCTATTGGAACACTCAGGCGGTGAACTATACGGCGACCTATTCAGGAGCTGGTTCTTATGAACTGTACATGCGGACAGGTGCTTCTGATACTTATGATGGTAGCTTAGAGGGTCCGGTTACAATAACGAATGGTAAGACCTACCAACGTGCAGAATATGAGCAGATCCTGAACGAGAAGTCTCACTATATGCCGATTAAGGTAGACGATGTCAACGTAGCGCATTACGTTGTCAACGAGACATTCGAGAAAGCCAATGTCTATTACCCGGTTGGTAAGGTCATTTCGGCAGAGGAATACAGCAAGTTAAGTGTCCTTTTGACGGAAAAAGTAACAGAATTTAAAGCTAACACATTCAGTGCCCAAGGCACCTATTACTATTGTACAGAAGGGTACATAATGAGTGAGAAAAGTCTGGGAATTACCGATTGTGTTGATGAGAAAAAGGCTTATAGCGGTAAAGGAAAGCCTGTTCCCGCGGGAACAGTCATCTCTCAAACAGACTACGATAAATTGCCTAACTATCAGAATGGATTTATCATTCAGGGACATGCACCCATACAGACAACTACGATATATGTTCCTCGCGAATCAGACATCAATAATTTGAGTAAAGATCGCGTCATTACGGTGGTGTACCGCTACGACTATAAGGAAGGTGAAGGTACAAGTATTACACATCACAGTGAAAAGCATATCATCAACATTCACCTGGAATTCCGTAGCGGACAACCGACAATTGGTGATGTGACACCTCCGGCCACAGTATTGCCCAACTCTGTGGTGGGTCTGTCTGTACCCTCTGTCAAGAGAGGTGCCTACGAAATTCTTGGTGGTGGATGGGAAATCTTCGAAACCCCCGAAGATGCTTACGAGCATAAGAATGGCGTAGAATATAAAAACAATGCCACCCCCATGTACTGGTATCAGAATAACTACTATGTGGCCTACTATGCCAAGACCTATCTGGGTAAGGCCTACTCTAACCCTGTACCCTTCTCGGTGGCCAACTACCATCGCATTGGCGAGGTTATGAACCACGACCAACGCATGTTCATCGACCATAAGGATGTGGACCGCCCCAGCAAGATTTATTTGGATGCTGCTGATTATGAAGCCAACAGCATAGCTGCTGGAGAGAAGGAAAAGAACGACCTCGACTTCCTTTATGACCTTTACATGGAAACCAATGCAGGAATGACTTCTGCTACGGAACCTTATAAGTTCAATGAACGAATCGAGAACGCTGCCAATCTGGATTTCATCCTGCGCAGTGACATTGTGCCCAAGAAATATACAGACTGGCAACAGCCTGGAAATATTAGTGATGCTTGCTTTGCCGGAAACTTCCACGGAAACGGTCATACCGTAAGCGGACTCAACAAGTCGCTCTTCGGCTACCTGTGCGGAACGGTATACAACACCGGCGTTACCGGATCCTTTACCGGCGGTGGTGTGGCTGATAATGGTGGTACGGCTGTGAACTGCTGGGTGAAGACATCTGGAACACCAACTTCGTGTGCCGTCATCGGTAATGCGGCTAAAAACGCCTCAGATGTCCAGGTCATCAATTCTTATTATGACAGCGCCAACGGATTCACTGCTGAAGGTATGGCCACCCCACGTCCCGAAGCAGATTTCGTAAAGGGTCATGTGGCATACGACCTCAACCGCTATTATCTGGAAGCGCGCAGAGGCGTAGAAAACGGCAATGAGGACAAGAAGTTCATGTTCTTCCAGCGTCAGCCCAACGGACAACTTGAATTGGCTGACGGAACAGGTGCCCCCGAATTGTGGACCTCATACTATCATACCGATAATGTGCTTGACAAGTATGTGGAAGAAAACATCAAGACTGGTGATTTCATCTATGCCAAGGGTGAGATACCCCTGGAAGCAGACGTCAGAATGGAGAAGGAGAGTGGTGTCCATTATCCCATCTACCCCGATGACTATCTGTTCTTCGGACAGTCGCTGAACTATACGCCTTCACATGACAATGTGCCCGAGGCCCTCATAAAGAACGAAGACAACCTGGTGGTACATAACAACGAAACGGCCAACCGCGTTTACCGCGCGCCGGCATATCGCCGTAGCAGCAGCCTGAACAAGGACAATCCTGCAGTCTACTTCAATCGCCATGCAGCCTTTGCCGGAACACATGACAGCAAGCCGGTGGATGCTGACCTCACAGCCATCGATTTCACTGGAGCAAGTGGAAAAGAAACGGATGAGGTGAAGACGGCTGTGGTGTACACTCCCTTGCTCGATTACGAGGGACTGAAGAGTTTCGATGTAACGGGCATCACCCAGAACCTCCTCGTGTATGCCGATGCAGGGGATGGCATTCTGTCTGCCTCTTTGCCCGAACCAGCATACAGTGCCAATACAAACGGCTGGAACGAAGTGGACATTGTACCGGCTCAGGAAGTGGCCAATGTAAAGGGACACCTTGTTGTAAAGGGTGATGATGGTTATGTCAGCAAACGCAACCACTTCCTGGTGGACAAGCAGGACTTCAACGCGCCCTTGGCCTATACCTTCGGCGGTGAGAATTTCATGTGGTACCAGCGCAAGCCCGAAGTCTTCATCGATGGTACCGGCGGATGGGAAGGCCTCTGTCTGCCCTTCACGGCAAAGATGGTATCTGCACATCAGAAGGGAGAAATTACCCACTTCTATGGCGATGACAACAAGGCACACGAATATTGGTTGCGTGCGCCCAAGGAAGTGAAAACGGATGATAAGAATACACACATGATCTTTGCATGTCCCGGAACGGGTGAAACAGATAAAGAAGTGAGCAATGCGTTCCTTTATAATTACTATTACAGTAAAGTGGATGACAACGGAGACTCTTACTGGAATTCAGAATTCAACCAAAGCCCCAATGGCAATAGCGAATCGGACAATCACGGCAATTATTATGCCGGCCCTCGTACTTATGAAGATTATGCCTACCTCACAGCCAACGTACCTTATATTATAGGCTTCCCGGGAGTGCGTTATTACGAATTCGACATGTCCGGCCAGTTCGCCCCCGAACATTCAGCCTCCGACATTTCCAAACTCGATAAGCAGACCATCTCGTATGTCTCTGGAACCAGGGCAACCATTCCGGTCAGCGATGAAAACAATATGAAGACCGCTGTGGGTGACTATACCTATACCGGTACATTCATCGGACAGGATATAACCAACGGATATGTGTTGAACAATGCAGGCAGTGCATTTGAAACCGCCACATCTGTGGTGCCCTTCCGCACTTACATCACCAAGACTCCCAGCCCCCAGTCAGCGCCCAAGCGCATCCACATTGGTTATCAGCAGGAAGGCGCATCGCCCGAAAAGGATATGTTGCACAACCTCTATATCCGTGGAGGAAAGGGAACTATTCACATAGAATCCACCCTGGAGGTTGAGACAAAGGTAACCATCCACACCCTGAGCGGTGTATTGGTGAAGGAACTCTATGTCCTCCCAGGAGCCAAGGTCAATGTGCCCATGCAGCACCAAGGCGTCTATATTGTCAACCGCCGCAAGGTCTCAGTCAATTAAAGTCTCTAAAGTCCCTAAGGCCCTTGTTAAAAAAATGGAAAAACTGATCAGACATACTGGCAATTACAAAAACCTTCTGAGTTATCAGAAGGCCGATGTCATATACTGTATCACTGTTCAGTTTTGCAACAAATATCTGTCCAAGGCAGACCGCACCTTCGACCAGATGGTGCAGGCTGCCCGTTCCGGCAAGCAGAACATCATTGAAGGGTGTGCCGCCTCGGCCACCTCTTCCAAGACCGAAATAAAGCTTATCAATGTGGCCAAGGCCAGCCTGCAGGAACTGCTGGAAGATTACGAAGACTATCTGAAGACACATGGTCAGCGCCAGTGGGAAGAAGACTCTGTGGAGCTGGAAGCCATGCGCCGTCTGGGCAAGGAGCATAGCGATGCCGGCTATTATATGCAGCTCATCGCCACCCGTCCGCCCGCCACAATAGCCAATATGGCCATAGTGCTTATCAAGCAGGCCGACTATCTGCTCTTCCGCCAGCTCGAGCGCCTGGAGAAAGACTTCCTTCAGCATGGCGGATTCACAGAAAGAATGTACAGAATAAGATCAGAACAAAGAAGAAATAACGAGAAATCATAGTCCCCCAAGTCCCCCTGGGGGCCTAAAGCCCCTAAAGACTCTCCAAATCCCCAAAAAACAAAGAACATGCAACAGAAAAAGAATACAACCCTCACCACCGACAACGCCACTCGCAAGGCGTTACCCGCAGTCCCCACTTTCCTGCACCGTATCAGCATACTGGCCGTTTTACTTGTTTCCTTTGTTTTGGGGGCGAGGGCGGCAAGTTATGTATTTTACAACACACAATATAGCTGTTACTTAACTCTTAGCAATGGAAATATCGATAAAACTAATTCATTTACCCCATCCACATGTATTTGGACAGGACCCGATGGTAATAGTAATAGTGGAACCTTCTCTATTAAAATAGGGGATACAACCTACTATCTCCGGTATAACAACGGACTAACTGTAACTACTAATTCAAACAATGCAACAAATTGGACGGTTAGTAATAATCTCGTTTCATACAAATCGGGGAGTTCTACATATTACATCCGTTATTCTAATTCCAACAATAAGTTTCAAGCTGGAACAACAAATAGTCAAAGAGAAAATCTCTATAGTTGCACTTCTGAATCCATTTCTGCAGCTGATGGAGTAAAGACCTTTGTTGTATTGCTCGAAAATGTTACAGCTATCCCCTCAGCACTTGATTATAACAAATCGGCAGAAGTAACAGCGAACGGTGGTAGCGTAACTATTACTACAACTACTACACCTGCACATACCAAATATACACTGACACCGAATAGCGGTAATGGGGAATCTTTGATATACTACTCCCAGGATGGTAATACAACAACTACAACAAGTCCCGTCAGTACAACAACAACGACAAATACTCCCACAAGCTACACATGGAGTTTGTCGTCAACAAGCAATGCAAGCCTAGGCAACACAACGACCACTACAGAAAGCAATACCGTCACTTATAACAATTCAAGTTCTACCGACAAACAGGTGACCGTGACAGTTAAAGCGACATATACCGTAGGAGGTACAACCCATGAAAGTGATGAGAAGAGTACAACAATTACGCTTAATCGCTTGAGAGAAAATCCAACGGATATTGAGGCAGAAGACTTGACTCTTGCTGTAGATGAACAAAAGGCCATCAGCTACACCTTAACTCCCGCCGATGCGCATGACGATGTGCGCTTTGTTATCGCTAACACAGAAATTGCTACCATTGACAAGAACGGCGTAGTCACAGCCAAAAAAGCAGGTATTACCACAGCTACAGTAACCGCATATAAATCAGACGGCTCCACCTCCGCAGCCTTAACAACCACCTGCAACGTGACCGTAACGCCGAAAGCCCCGACCATCGAGTTCTCGCTTGGCACGGGCATCACAGCTACAATTACCACATCAGAGGCGGACGCAAAGATATATTACACCACCAATGGCGATACACCTATGACAAGTAGCACACAGTACACTGGCCCCTTTACCGTGGAGGCAGGTGCAACAGTAAAAGCCATTGTGGTAGTTACAGTTAACGGCGAACAGTTAGTTTCTCCCGTAGCAGAGTCACTAGCCAATGCAGGAAGTGGCATCATTGGCAATACCGTATACCTCTACGACTTGGAAGACCACAACTGGACCTACTACCAATCAGATAGTCCTATCAGCTCTCCCAACCCACGTAACGTAAAAATCACATACGAAGGCAACGGAGGAGCTGTTGGCATTGATGCTCCCAACCAAGTCAATTTTGTATACTATAAAACACTCGAAAGTGAAGGAAACAACTATCCTTATACCACGATTGCCAATCCTTTTTCAAAGAGGCCATCAGAAGGAAGCGGAAATTCTAAAACATACAAAGGTTTCAAGGCATGGAGAGTAAAGAGCATTACTGGAGGTTCTATTACAAACTATGCTGTAAATAGTGAAATACCTGCAGAAACAGACATTAACTTTGTTTTCTCAGGCACATATTCTACCAACTGTATTTCTGCCGAGATTATACTTGAAGCAGTATGGACAACCGCATACGTCGTACGATGCAGTGTTGGTGATATAAATAACAATTTAAATAACGCGACACTGCAAGGAAGTTCCTACGAGACCAACTTCATTGTTGTGAATAGCGGAAACAGCAGCAGTACGGCCATCAATGCCAACACACAAAAATCTGTTACTATTACTATGGTGGAACCAGATGGAAGTGAGGATTATAGAAATAGTTCACGATATATCAATCCTCAGACCATTACCTTAAACAATGCGCTGAAATTTGAATATATCAACATGAACAACAATAATACCACCATTAATGCTAACGCTATGAATCTTGTGTTAGGACGAGGCATAGCAAATACAACCTCAGGAAGCGTATGCGCAAATTACATTAGGGGAATTGGCGGCAACAAAACGAGCAGTCTAAACTATCAGCTTCGCATAGAAAGTGGTATATATAATTATTTATCATTTGTAGCAGGTCGTTCAGGAGGAGGTAACAATCAGGGCACGACACACAGCTGTAGCGGAACGTCAAACTTGGTTAAAGGCATTTTGGGATGTGATTATGACAGAAGCACAACAACGAATTCATTATTGAAAGTCCAACAAGAAATTATTATGGGATACTACCCTACATTCGCTAAAGGCAATGAAAATAGGGAAACACTCCGAGTAATAGCTCGGAGTGGAGATTTCACTTCAGCCCAAAATAATGATATTGCGGATGCGGACGAATCGTTCTATCTCAGTTTAGGAGGCGATCAGACCTACGTCGGACGTCGCACCTTGATTATCGAAGGAGGACAATTCTTGAGTATAGCTGGTGGTATTGATGAAGAAAATCCAAGCGATGCCCTTTCTGTGTATATTCGCATGAAAGGAGGTATAGTGAGAGGAGCTATCTATGGAAGTGGAGCATTCGCAGCGACTAGTGGACACCGTAAGATTGTTGTTACTGGCGGAATCGTACGTGGTTGGATTGCCGCAGGATGTAATGGTACTAGTACAAACCAATCTGGCGGAATATTACCTTCAGACACGTATGTATATGTCGGCGGAAACGCGACAGTTGGATACAAAGACGGAACAACAATAAAGATTAACACGTCAGAGGGAGGTAATGTATTTGGCGCAGGCAGTGGAAATTCGAGCCAAGCAGAAACAGGTCGTGTAAATAATTCGACTGTAGTAATTGCAGATGATGCATACATTCAGAAAAATGTGTATGGAGGCGGAAATTATGGTTATACACAATCAACGTCTAATGTACTAGTTGCTGGAGGAGTGATAAATGGAAGTGTCTTTGGCGGATCTAACCAAAAGCAGGGAGCAACGATTAATCTAACTACAACTGGAGGTCAGGTCTTAGGAGGACTGTATGGAGGAAGCAACATTAAAGGTACCATTTCCAACAACGTTACCATGCAAATCAACGGTGGCCAGGTGGGAACCTCTTCTCAGACAGCCAACATTCATGGTGGTGGCTATGGTAAGGACACCAAAGTTAATGGAGACGTCACACTCACATTGGGTGCAAACACTACCGACCCTGGTGTAACAGTATATGGTGATGTATACGGAGGAAGTGCCTTAGGTACAGTGAATGACGCTAGCTCAGACAAGACTGAAGTAACACTCAACTGCGGTACTATCAACGGCAGCCTCTATGGTGGAGGATTGGGTGATGCCACTGAAGCAGCCAACGTATACGGAGCCGTAACAGTGACCGTAAATGGCGGTAGCGTAAAGAAAACCTCTGTTGAGGGTTCGGGTGGTGTGTATGGTGCCAACAACATCAAGGGAGCACCACAGAGCTCTGTAACTGTGGATATCTACGGCACAGATACTGCTCCTGCAGAGGGAGAATATGCTCTCTATGCCGTCTATGGCGGTGGAAACCAAGCTGACTATCTTTACGGTAATGGTTATCCTACTGTAACTGTTCATGGTTGCGACAACAGCATCGAATATATCTATGGTGGTGGTAATGCTGCTGCTGTGGCTGCTACCGACGTTACCATTTGGGGTGGAAACGTTATCGGCAATGTGTTCGGTGGCGGTAATGGAGAAAGCGGTACTGCTGCTGACGTGAATGGTAATGTTGACTTGAAAATATGCGGAGGAACGATTCGCAATGTGTTTGGAGGGTCAAATAGTTTAGGTGAAATCGAAGGTGATGTCAACGTAAATGTAAATTCACAAGGGGAAGGTGAAAAGACACCTTGCCCTATGATTATCGGCAATGTCTATGGTGGTGGCAACGAGGCGGATGGTAACGCCGGTACTATTACTATTGGTTGTACAGGAGCGCTTGTTGAGGGTGACGAAGGCCATTTGGCACATCCTGAGAATATAGGAAAGACACTTGAAGGCATCGGTGCTGTGTATGGTGGAGCCAACAATGCCAACATAGGAAATGATGTCACGCTCAATATCAACAGCGGTATGGTGGCGAAAGTCTTTGGCGGTAATAATACCGGAGGTACTGTCAACGGCAACGTAACGGTGAATGTGAATAAGAGTGCTAATACCTGCGGTTGGTATGTAGGAAAAGTTCACGGTGGAGGCTACGGTAAAGAAACCAATGTAGCAGAAAACGTAACCGTCAACATTGAAAACGGCACCATCTACGGTGATGTATATGGCGGTTCTGCTCTTGGTAAAGTAAATACCAATACCGAGAATACTACGACCGTAAACCTCAAAGGCGGTATCATCAAAGGCGATGCCTATGGCGGAGGTCTTGGCGATAGCACTACCGAAGCAGATGTTAATGGTAATGTGACCGTTACACTCAACGGTACAGCCTTCGAACTGACAACAACAACCGACGACAAGGGTAATAGCATTCCTACCTCAGGCCGTATCTTCGGATGCAACAACATCAACGGTTCGCCCAAGGGAACGGTGTTGGTTAAGGTATTGAATACCGTGGCACGTGACGACGAAGGTAATGTTAAGGCTAAGCCTACACCTAATAGCGGCGTTTATGAACTTCAAGCCGTCTATGGTGGTGGTAACCTGGCTGCATATAATCCGACTGACCCCGCAGCAGACGGCCAGTTCACATCTTATACATACGGTGGCAATGCAACTCCACACGACAACAAAGCGAAACCTGTTCAGGTGGTTATCGATGGCTGTGATGAGACAAGCATCGAGTATGTTTATGGTGGTGGTAATGCGGCCGCTACTCCAGCTACCGATGTCACCATCTTGGGTAGTTACGAGATTGGCAGTGTGTTTGGTGGCGGTAACGGTAAGGACAGATATACGTTAGACGGAGGTACGACATGGAATGAAAACAAAGGTGCTGATGTGGGTATTATCAATGCAGAGGCTTATGCCACTGACAAGTCGCAGGGAAAATACGGTACAGGTAACGCTATGACAAGTGTGCTCGGTGGTACGGTCCATAATATATATGGTGGAAGTAACATGAAGGGAAATATCGTAGGTAATGCTGTTGCCTATCTGGATACAGCAAGCGATTGTGAGTTGAATGCCGGTGATATCTATGGTGGAGGCAACGAAGCCTACATGGACGGTGGCTCAGGTATTCAATTAGGATGTATCAAGTACCTGAAAGAAATCTATGGCGGAGCACGTAATGCCGATGTGGGTGGCGACATCAATCTTACTATCACAAGTGGTCACTTTGACCGCATATTCGGCGGCAACAACTTGGGTGGTGCGATTAAGGGATCCATCACGGTGAATATCGAAGAGACCGGCTGTAACCCCATTACCATCGGAGAACTTTACGGATGCGGCAACAAGGCCGCATACACCACTCCTAAAGGTAAGCAGGATCCAACCCTCAATATCCGCTCGTTCACCAGCATAGGCAATGTCTATGGCGGTGGATTGGGTGAAGAAGCCGTAGTGACGGGCAATCCTACCGTTAACATCAACGTGGTGAAGGGGGTAAACAATGCCGTTGAAGATTGGCTTTATAATGATGGACGAACCATTGACTTTGGCGATGACTACAAAGTGACCTTACCCGTTCATGAGGAGGGTAAGATTGGCGCCATCGGCACGGTCTTCGGTGGTGGTAATGCCGCGAAGGTGATTGGAAATACGAATGTCAACATTGGTACGGAGACTTCAGTGGTCTTCGAGAGCCTCAAAGGCGATGAGCGCACCAAGACAGTTGAAGGCGCAGATATCCGTGGCAACGTCTATGGCGGAGGAAATAAAGCAGACGTCACCGGAAAGACCAATGTGAAGGTGGGTAGAAATTAATATTCTGCCTTTTATAAGACATAGCGTTGCGATGGCTGATGCAATGCATTGCATTGCGTGATGCAAAGCATTGAGTTTGCCATCGCAACGCTATGTATATTTTGGGCAATATTGCATTGTGAGTGCGAGGGTCAACTTTCCTGGCTTTCTAACATTTCCAGGAACTCGTCTTCGTTCATGATGCGGATGCCCAGCTTGTTGGCCTTTTCCAGTTTGGAGGGTCCCATGTTCTCGCCAGCCAGAATGAAGGAGGTCTTGGCGCTGATGCTTCCTACGTTGCGTCCGCCGTGCTGCTCTATGATGGCCTTGTACTCGTCTCGGCTGTGGTGCTTGAACACACCGCTGATGACAATGCTCTGTCCCTGTAACAGATTGGATTGCGCATTGGCTTGTTCTTCCGAAATCTGCATCTGAAGGCCGGCTTCCTTCAGCCTTTGTACGAACGCCTGGTTCTTGGGCTCGCTGAAGAAACGGATTACGCTTTGTGCAATGACTGTGCCGATGCCATTGATCTCGGTGATGCTTTCTGCCGTAGCGGATGCCAGGGCATCGATGTGGCCGAAATGGCGTGCCAGGGTGCGGGCGGCAATCTCGCCGACAAAGCGGATGCCGATGGCATAGAGCACTCGCTCAAAGGGAACGTTGCGGCTTTCCTGGATGCTTTGCAATATCTTTTGTGCGCTCTTGCGGTTGCTGGCCGTCTCGTTGAGCAGTTGCTCTTCCGTAAGGGTATACAGGTCTGCCGCATCGTGGATGAGGCCCTGGTTGAAGTATTCGTCCACGGTCTCGGGGCCCAAAGACTGTATGTTCATGGCCTTGCGGCTGATGAAATGTTCTATGCGTCCCATGATGAGGGGAGGGCAGGAGGCGTCGTTGGGGCAATAGTGTGCCGCCTCGCCTGGAATACGTATCAGCGGTGTGCCGCATGCGGGGCAGTTGTCCACGAAACGGACAGGAAGTCCGCGTTCGGCCGAAAGGCTTTCGGGAGCCACTGCCACAATCTTGGGTATGATTTCGCCACCTTTTTCCACCAATACCTGATCGCCCATGTGAAGGTCGAGGCTCTGTATGACATCGGCATTGTGCAGGGTGGCTCGGCGAACGGTGGTGCCTGCCAGTTGTACGGGATCCATGACGGCCACTGGAGTGACGGCACCGGTGCGTCCTACCTGATAGATGACATCTCGCAGTGTGGTGCAAGCCTGTTCTGCCTGGAACTTATAGGCTATGGCCCAACGAGGGCTTTTGGCCGTCATGCCCAGGCTCTTTTGCTGCTGAAGGGAATTTACCTTGAGCACAATGCCGTCTGTGGCAACGGGTAGGTTTCGGCGTTCCGTGTCCCAATAGTCAATGAAATCGAACACCTCTTGCAGATTGTCCGCCAGTTTCAGATGTTCGCTTACCTTGAAACCCCATGAACGGGCGGCCTGGAGATTCTGGAAATGTCCGTCACCGGGAATGTCATCGCCCAGGAGATAATAAAGGTAGGCATCCAGCCCGCGTTGTGCTACCACACGGCTGTCCTTGCTCTTCAGTGTGCCGCTTGCCGCATTGCGTGGGTTGGCAAAGAGTGGTTCCTCGGCCAGGGCACGCTGTTCGTTCAGACGGTCAAAGGACGCCCAGGGCATCAGCACCTCGCCTCTGATTTCAAACTCATCCGGGTAGTCTGCCCCTTGTGCCAGTTGCAGGGGTATGCTCTGGATGGTGCGTATGTTCTGGGTGACATCGTCGCCCTGGACTCCGTCGCCTCGCGTTACCGCCTGATAGAGTTTGCCTTCCCGATAATGAAGGCTGATGCTGAGGCCGTCGAACTTCAGTTCGCAGCATATCTGGAACGGTGCGCCCTGCAACCCTTCGCTGATACGTTCGTAGAACTCCTGCACTTCCTGTCGGTTGTATGTGTTGGACAGGCTGAGCATGGGACGGCGGTGAAGCACCGTCTGGAACTCGTTGTTCAGGTCGCTGCCCACACGCTGCGTGGGGCTGTTGGGGTCGAATGCTTCGGGGTGTGCGTGCTCCAAATCCTGCAGTTCCCTTAACAGCTGGTCAAACTCCTGATCGCTGATGGTGGGGCTGTTCAGCACGTAATAGTTGTGGTTGTGTTGGTGAAGCTCGTTCCGGAGCTGTATAATACGGTCAATGTCGGTCATGTGATATGCTGTTTTCTCGAATGCAAATTTATATTTAAATTATGTATGCGCCAAGAATTAGCGCCATTCTTTTTTGCATAAACCGAATAAAAGCATTACTTTTGCACCGTTTTTTTTACGAGTATATGGCAGTGAACAGATTCAAGGGGTTGGGCGTTGCCCTGATTACCCCTTTCAGGAGCGATAATTCAATAGATATAGAAGCTTTAGACCGTCTGGTGGAATATCAGATTAAGGGCGGTGTGGATTTCTTGTGCATTATGGGAACCACAGCGGAAACACCGACTCTGACCACCGAGGAAAAGCAGATGCTCAAGAACCATCTTGTGGAGCGGGTCGCCGGACGTGTACCCCTGCTGATGGGTTGTGGTGGCAATAGCACGGCTGCGGTTGTGAACGAACTGCAAAGCTTTGACTGGAAGGGCATCGATGGCATACTGAGCGTATGCCCCTACTATAACAAACCTTCGCAGGAGGGACTTTATCAGCATTACCGTGCACTGGCACAAGCCAGTCCGCTTCCCATTGTGCTTTACAATGTGCCCGGCCGTACAGGCGTGAACATGACAGCAGAGACAACACTGCGTCTGGCTCGCGACTTTGAAAACATCGTGGCCATAAAGGAAGCCAGCGGTAACATCACCCAGATGGATGACATCATTAAGAACAAACCTGAGAACTTTGACGTGATCAGTGGTGACGATGGCATCACTTTCCCTTTGATTACCTTGGGAGCCGTGGGCGTTATCAGCGTTATCGGCAATGCGTTGCCCTACGAATTCAGTCGCATGGTGCGTCTGGCATTGCGTGGCGAATACGAATCGGCCCGCACCATCCATCATAAGTTTACAGAATTGTTCAAGTTGCTCTTTGTGGACGGAAACCCTGCCGGCGTAAAGGCCATGCTGTCCGAAATGGGTATGATACAGAACCAGTTGCGCCTGCCCTTGATTCCCACCCGTCTGACCACAATGAAGCAGATTTCAGATATTGTTCGCGATTTGGGGTATTGAGCGGTGAGCAGTGAGCAATGAGTTGTGAGTTGTGAGTGAATTTGCGTCTGGAAGACGCGATGCCCGAAGGGCGAATAGCCGCGGGTACTTGAACCCGTGGAAGTAAATACAAGAAATGATGTGCCGTCTGCAAAGACGGGAATCGGTGGTAAGGGTTGCCGTTCCGCGTCTTTGCAGACGCCATCATTGTGTGGCCATAATAAACCGGAGGCTTGAAAGCCCCCGGCTATTTATTCTCCCGTCTTTCAGACGTTTTTTGCGGTTTTCGTTGAACGCTATGGATTATATTTCTTTTAGTAAACGATGAACGATAATCGTTGAGTGGATTTGCGTCTGGAAGACGCGATGCCCGAAGGGCGAATAGCCGCGGGTTCTTGAACCCGTGGAAGTAAATACAAGAAATGATGTGGCGTCTGTAAAGACGCGAATCGGTTGTAGCAGCTGCCGTTCCGCGTCTTTACAGACGCCATCATTGTGTGGACATAATAAAACCGGAGGCTTGAAAGCCCCCGGCTATTTATTCTCCCGTCTTTCAGACGTTTTCTATGATTAACGTTGAACAAATACGCTCATCGCTCACCGCTCATCGCTCACTGCTTAAAATAATAAATAAAGGTGGCAAGGCCTTCAAGGGCTTTCTTGCCGGTTTCTTGGATTTCGATGGTAAACTTGATGGTGGTCTTGATGGCACCGCGCAGGTTTGCCAACTCCTCCAACTTGGTTTTCATGCGGATGTGTTGGCCGCTCAGAACCGGCTGGTTGAACTTCATCTTGTCCATACCATAGTTCATCATTCTTTCCAGATTGTTCACTTCAATGATCTGGTCCCACAGATAGGGAAGCATACTCAGTGTGAGATAACCGTGCGCAATTGTGGTGCCGAAGGGACTTTCCGCCTTGGCCTTTTCCTCGTCCACATGAATCCATTGGTGGTCCAGTGTGGCATCGGCAAACTGGCAGATTCTCTCCTGTGTGAGTTGTACATAATCACTTGTGCCTAATTCCTTTCCTGCGTAAGGTTCAAAATCCTCGAAGCAGTTGATAACGACTTTGCTCATAAAAAATAAGTGTTTGTGTAATGATTGTTGTGCAAAGTTACTGAATTTTCGCACAAATGGATATAATTTGGTTGTTTTTTTGTAACTTTGTGGCAAAATATAAAAAACATATTCAGAGTTATGCAACCAGTCTTTATAGCCGGCCCCTGCGTGATTGAGTCCATGGATGTGATGGATGCTGTGGCGCAGGAGCTTGTAAACATACAACAGCAGTTTGGCGTTACCGTTTATTTCAAGGCGTCTTTTGACAAGGCCAACCGTACAAGCATCCATTCTTTCCGTGGTCCGGGTCTTGAGAAAGGCCTGCAGATGTTGGCCGACATCAAGGCACGCTATGGCCTGCCTTTGCTTACCGACATCCATGAGAGCTATCAGTCCGCTCCGGCAGGAGAGGTGGTGGATGTACTGCAGATTCCTGCATTCCTTTGCAGACAGACCGACCTTTTGCTGGCTGCGGTGGAAACCGGTAAGGCGGTGAACATCAAGAAAGCTCAGTTCCTTAGCGGTGCGGACATGAAGTATCCCGTGGAAAAATGTCTTGAGGCAGGAGCCAAAGAAGTGTGGCTGACCGAGCGTGGCAACATGTATGGCTATAACAATTTGGCCGTTGACTTCCGCAACATTGCCGACATGAAGCAGATTGTTCCCCGCGTCATCATGGATTGTACGCACAGTGTGCAGCGTCCCGGAGCGGCAGGCGGTAAGACTGGCGGTAACCGCGAATTTGTACCGGCAATGGCATTGGCAGCCAAGGCTTTCGGTGCTACGGGCTACTTCTTTGAAGTGCATCCCGACCCCGACAATGCTTTGAGCGACGGCCCTAACATGCTTTGCCTGGATGATTTGAACAACGTGATAAAGTCATTATTATGAGCCAATACAGAGAAATAGCCGTAAAGTGTTTGCAAGATGAGGCACAGGCCGTGTTGAGCCTGATTCCCCAATTGGATGAAAGCTTTGACGCAGTTGTGGAACTGATACTCCAATGCAAGGGTAAGATTATCCTAACAGGAGTGGGTAAGAGCGGCCATATCGGTGCAAAGATTGCCGCCACATTGAGCAGTACCGGCACACCGGCTTTTTATGCCAATCCGCTGGACCTGTATCATGGCGATTTGGGTGTAATCACCAGCGATGACGTTGTAATTGCCATCAGTAACAGTGGCCAGACAGACGAACTGTTGCGCTTTGTCCCCACGTTGTTGGAACAGAAGATACCTCTTGTGGGTATGTCCGGCAATCCACAGTCTTTATTGGCCAAGAATTCCAATTACCATATCAATATCCAGGTGACGGAAGAGGCTTGTCCGCTGAATCTGGCTCCTACCAGCAGTACGACAGCGCAATTGGCGATGGGTGATGCTTTGGCTTGTGCGTTGATGGAGGCACGTAACTTCAAGGAACGCGACTTTGCCCGTTTCCATCCCGGAGGTACGTTGGGCAGAAGACTTTTGGTTACGGCACAAGATGTAATGCGTGCCGACAATCTGCCAGTGATAGACCCAGGTATGAAGTTGGGCGAGGCCATTATCCGTATCAGCAACGGCAAGTTGGGAATGGCTGTAGCCGTGGAAGACGGAAAGGTTGCGGGCCTGGTTACAGACGGAGACATCCGTCGTGCCACCGAAAGCCTACAGGAACGTTTCTTCAATGTACCGGTGGAAGAAGTGATGACCCGCACTCCTGTGTGTGTTCCGCCAACCATGAAGCTGGGTGAAATTCTGAACAAGCTCAACAATCATAAGATACATGCCGTGCTTGTTGTGAACGAAGAACAACAACTGCTGGGTATCGTGGACAACTTCCGCTGTATGATGTAGGTGTCTTCCATTTATTACCGTTTGCCCTCTTGAAGCGATACAGACTCTCTCCCGCACGCCTGTTGACGTGCCTGTTGGCTTTCGCCTTCATTCTCTCCGCATATCCCCAAAAGCAGAGCGACTCTCTTGCTGTGGATGCTTTGCTGAGGCTTGATGTGCCGTTCTTTAAGGGTAATGAGGTGCATCTCCTGCCCAATGGACAAACGTTTTTCGATGACCTCTTTCATCATATCCGTCGTGCAGAACGTTATGTCCATATTGAATTTTACAAATTCTACAATGACAGCATAGGCAATGCCACGTTGGACCTTTTGCGACAGAAAGTGAAGGAAGGTGTGGAGGTGAAGATTCTGATTGACGGACAGGGCAACCATCGGCGCACGGAAAACTTTACAAAGGAGGACATGCAACGTCTGCGTGCCGAGGGTATCATGATGTACGAGTTTGCTCCCTTTGTCTTTCCCTATATCCACAGAGCCTATCATCGCGACCACCGCAAAATTGTTACCATAGACGGACATACGGCCTACATAGGCGGCATGAACATCGCCGACTACTATCTGCATGGAAAGCCGGAGGTGGGCGATTGGGTGGACATGCACATTCGTATGCATGGTTCGTGTGTGGCGGAGTATGAGCGTTTGTTTGCCCAGATGTGGGAGAAGGTAACCGACGAGTCAATGGTCGCTTCCGATTATGCCGGTCCGGACAAAAGTGAGGATGATATCTTGATGGGCGTCGTAGCCAGATTCCCAGGCAAACGGAGTGGGCTGATGCGAAAGGCGTATGCTGCAGCCATTGATCAGGCAGAAGAATGTGTGCAGATTGTGAATGCCTATCCCGTACTCACCCGTACTGTGCGCAGGGCGTTGTACCGTGCTTTGGCGCGTGGTGTCAGGGTGGAACTTATGCTTTCTGCGAATAATGACCAGCAACTGACACCCAACGTGACGGCCATCCAAATGAAGAAACTGATGGACAAGGGTGCACATATATATTATTTTGAGGGCGGCTTCCATCATGCCAAGTCCATGATGGTGGACGGTATCTATTGTACTACGGGTTCGGCCAATCTGGATGCGCGTTCACTCATGTTCGACTATGAAATAAATGCCTTTATGTTTGATAAAGGCGTAACCAACAGATTGCAGGACGTTTACGAGTTTGACAAACGTTCTCGTTGTACGCTTCTCACTCCTGAAAACTTCAAGGAACGGTTCACCATGCGCCAGCGTGTCCAAGGAAGGATTTTTTCTTTCCTGAAAGGTTTCTTATAGCAGAACATTGTCATAAGACCCAACGGACAAATGCCGAAACAAGTTCAGCATGACCGAAGTGAGCAGTGAACCTCTATTTCATCTGTTATGATGAAGGCTTTCCTATAATATATATAATGTATATAGGGGTGTCAGTCGGTATGATCTAATTCAGCAGAAAGAATGTCGTACATGAGCATCATGTCTGAGGAAGTGATGCCGTGTTGCTGCAATGTTTCGCGGTCTTTTTGGATGAAGTTCCATTCCTCGCCTACATTTTTGCCGGAATGTTTGGCAATGAAGAGACGGATGCCTTGCTGATAGTGTGTCAATGCACCGGACCAGTTTCCGTCTGCCCATTCGATATGTCCAGCTACAATATAGTCTTGTCGCGTCAGACTTTCGTTACGCTCCAGGAATAAGTTGGAATGGGTGCGTGCCTTTTCGTACTGCTTCATTTGGAAGGAACACCAGATGATTCCTCTTGCGGCTATGGGAGAATCTGGATTGTGATACTTCATTTCAAAAAAGCATTGCTGTGCCTTGTCGTAGTCATTCATCTTAACCAGACAGTCTGCCATTTCAGGAAGATAGTCTTCCGTGGTGGTTTCCGGCAAGGCTGAAACGCGTTCCAAACAGTCAAGCGCTTCCATGTGGTAGTCCAGTTCCATGTAACACTTTGCCATTTGTTTCAGCAGCCAGAATTCATCGCCTGTTAGCAGCTCTGCCTGACGGTAGCATTGAAGTGCAGCCTTTGTGTTGCCCAACTTTTGGTGGCACAGGGCACAATCGAGTAGCATCTGCTCGTCACTGCCCTTGAGGGCAATGATGTCGTGGGCACAGAGCAATGCGGCATTGTATGCCTGTGTGCGCATGAGCATATCGTGCAGTTGCAGCAAACTTTCTACGTTGAAATGATGTGCCAGTGTGGGTATGGCGGGCAAATAAACATTCATGGCGAACGGGCTGGGGTAGGCCTTGTTCCATTTGGAATAGGAGAAGAAACGGTAAAGGTTCTGTATCATCAGTCCGTAGGCAATCCGGGGGGTGTGTTCTTCGGGTACGGCCAGTTCGTGGTCAAGTTCTTCTTCGGGATTGGCGAACATGGATGTTTTCATTCCCTGACCTTTCATATCCAGCATCTGTACGATGGCATACATGTCAATGTCGCAGCAGTGCTGTTGCAGGAAATCGTGCAGTTTTACCATACTCTGGTCTTTTGCCTTAGCCAGGATTTCCTTCACTTCGGTCCGTTCCTTGTCATAAGGCATCCACCAGGCAGACATTTTCTGGAAAAAAGGCTTGTGGTAGGCAATGACAAAGGTGCGGGGATTGAGGTCGGCTCTGTCGCGCATGGCGTCCTGCATAAAGTCTGCGCGTTCCTCTTCGCTAATGCCATTTTGGGCATATTTCTTTACGTTCTTGGCCAACTGCTCGTATATCTTCAGGCAGTTCTTCTGTATGAAGAGAAAGTGTTGTATAAAGCGGATTTCTTCGTTAAGGTGTTGGGTTTGTGTGGTAACGGCATCCTCTGGGTAGAGTGCAAGACGTTTGGTGTATCTGAGGTGGACCAGAACGTATGCCAGTGTAGCCTGTGTACGGACGGAGATGTCCTCTTCTGTCATGAACATGAAGAGCATTTGTAGCTTTTGCAGGTCGAAGTATTCCCAAAGAGCCATCAGCAATCCGGCCATGAAATATCTCTTTACAAGGGGTTGCTGTTCCTGTATGAAGTCGTAAAGTATGGCCGTCTCCTTACGCGAAAGCTGGCCCATAGTCCACAACTTGCCGAATATGCGGTCTTGAAGGATGTAACCTTCAGCCGTATCTTCTTTGCTGTAATGCCGTTTCAGTTTTGTCGTGGTTTCTGCGGAGAAGTCTGTTGTGAGGCCGGCATTGTGTGTGTGGGCATAGTCATCACCTTGTGTCTCTATGCGTATGTTCCGGTGTATGGCATCCACAATCTCCAACGCACGAGAGGCTATCTGTTTTTGCATCTGGTGGCGTTCGGGGTCGATACCTCCTTGTTTGATGAAGGAACGCATTGACGCATAGTCTTTGCTTACGGCTTCCAGTTGCATGGCAAGCGAACGGTCATTGCAATGGTATTGCAACACCTGTGCCTGTGCCAGTCCGGTGGCAATGCGGTAATCCAGCAACGCTTCGGTGGCATCCTTGTAGAGCGTGTCGCGAACGTCGTTTGTTATCACTTTCTGATGAATGTGTTCCATATAAGGCTGTCGGGTACAACGTTCTTGGGCATGCGTTCCCTGGCTTGCAGGAAGTCTGCGGCTTTTTTCAGCGCAAGGCTGTCTGGAAGCTCAGCGCCTTTTGGACATATAACTTGTATGCTGTCCACCGCTTCGGGCGCAATCTTGTATTGTGACTGTAGGATGCGTCTTACCGTGTTTTGATGGCGCACGTCATTTAACTGTTTGGCGGCAATGTCGTATGCCTGTACCATTAGGCGGATTTGCTCGTGGCGGTGTGCATCAAGTGTGCTGTCGCTCCTTACAATCCATGCGGTAAGGTGGGGACCTTCCTGTGGTGAGGTGTAAATAAGGTTGTTGCCCTCAAATTTCATCCATTGACTGTAAGGTTCCGGCAGTATGGCTGCGTCAATCAGCCCTGTACGTACCATTTCCGTGCGTAGTTGGATGTCGTGAACTTGCGGACGATATACGTCTTCTTTCAGCATGAACGCGCTGTCAAGCATATTGTCGCACCAGTAGTCAGTCACGGACAAACGGCTGATGGCCACCATGCGTTCTTTCATCTGGTGTATCTTGCTCACTCTTTTGCCTTTGATGGCCAGTAGGCTCATGCTTGTGCTGCCCTTCATGATGGCTTTTATATCTGTGCTTTCGTTCAGACGTATAGCCCTGATGAGGTCGCTGTATGCCACGGTTACATGTCCCCTTTGTATGGCTGTGTCCGCATCCATCTGTGCCAGGTAGGTGTGCAGTCGCATGGTCAGTCCCAGTGAGTCTGCAATGCCGCATTCGGCAGCCAGATAAAGGGGCAGGCAGTCTGTTGTAGGCATTACGGCAATGTGGAGTGCAAGACTATCTTGGGTGGCAATCTCCTCAGGGGTAAGTTCACGTTCCTTTTGTGTGCAGGACATGGCCGCCACAAGGGAAAGCAGAGTGATGATGATATATTTTTTCACGCTGTTGCTGAAAGGGTTTTCTTGGTGTTGAAAATGCAAGGAACGAGAGATTTTGATATGCTCGCCCTCCCTCGTTCCTTGTTGGTCTATTGTGTGTTCTATGCGGGGGAATTATCCCTTGATTGCTGCAATACCGGGCAGAATCTTGCCTTCAATAGCTTCGAGCAACGCACCACCACCGGTAGAGATGTAAGAAACCTTGTCGGCCAGACCGAACTTGTTCACACATGCTACAGAGTCACCACCGCCAATCAGTGAGAATGCACCCTCGGCTGTAGCTTCTGCAATGGCGTTACCGATTGCACGTGAACCGGCGCAGAAGTTGTCAAATTCGAATACACCGGCAGGACCGTTCCAAAGGATGGTCTTGCAGCCCTTGATGGCTTCGGCAAACTTCTTCTGTGCCTCGGGACCTGCATCCAGGCCTTCCCAACCTTCGGGAATGTCTGTGGCGGGAGCAACCTTCTGGTTGGCATCGTTAGAGAAGTCATCACCGATGATGGCATCGGGAGCCAATACCAGTTCCACTCCGTTCTTCTTTGCCAGTTCCTCAACACCGAGAGCAACGTCCAGCTTGTCAATCTCGCAGATAGACTTGCCGACATTTCCGCCGTGAGCCTTGGCGAAGGTGTAGGTCATACCACCGCAAAGGATAATCTTGTCAACCTTGCCGAGCAGGTTCTCAATGATTCCGATCTTTGAAGAAACCTTTGATCCACCCATGATGGCGATGAAGGGGCGCTTGATGTTGCCAAGAACTGCATCAACGGCTGCTACCTCCTTCTCCATCAGATAGCCGAGCATCTTGTTGTCTGCGTCGAAGTAGTCAGCGATAACTGCAGTAGAGGCGTGCTTGCGGTGAGCTGTACCGAATGCATCCATTACATAGCAGTCTGCATAGCTGGCCAAAGTCTTGGCAAATTCCTTCTGGCTTTCCTTCATTGCCTTCTTAGCCTCGTCGTAAACGGGATCTTCCTTGTCGATGCCAACGGGCTTGCCTTCCTCTTCGGGATAGTAGCGTAGGTTCTCCAACAGCAGCGCTTCGCCCATCTTCAGTTCAGCGGCAGCTTCGGCAGCCTTTGCACAGTCGGGTGCGAAGGTTACGGGAACTCCCAGTGCGTCAGTTACTGCATCCTTGATCTGACCCAGAGAAAGCTTGGGGTTTACTTTACCCTTGGGCTTGCCCATGTGGCTCATAATGATAACTGCACCGCCGTCAGCGATGATCTTCTTCAGGGTGGGCAATGCTCCGCGGATACGGGTGTCATCGGTGATCTCACCGTTCTCGTTCAGGGGCACGTTGAAATCCACGCGAACGATGGCTTTCTTGCCGGCAAAATTAAAATTTTCAATTGTCATAATCTTTATCTTTTAAAAGAAGTTTGAATATTCTTGTTTTCAGACGACAAAGTTACGTTTTTTTGTTTGCATACGCAAATAAAACCCATTAAAAGGTATATGAATCTGCCGATTAGGACAAAAGTTTGACTCCGTTTTTGGGACAAAAGTGAAGCAAGCCGCATTCTTCACACTTCGGACGGCGTGCAAGGCATACATATCTGCCATGAAGAATTAGCCAATGGTGCGCCATTGGGATCAGGTTTTCGGGAATATGTTTTACCAATTCTTTTTCCACGCTGAGCGGGGTGGTGCATTTGTCAGAGACCAGTCCGATCCGGTGGCTGACTCTGAAAACGTGGGTGTCGACGGCCATGCGGGCCTTCTGAAAAATGACAGCCTGTATGACATTAGCAGTCTTTCTGCCTACTCCGGGAAGCTGTTCCAACTGTTCGCCAGTTGAGGGTACTTCTCCTCCGAATTTCTCTTGCAGCATCTTTGCCATGGCTACAAGATGCTTGGCTTTATTGTTCGGATAGCTGACACTGCGGATGTATTCGAAGATGGTTTCTGGTGTGGCTTCGGCCATGACTTCAGCAGTAGGGTAGTCCTGAAACAGGGCAGGTGTTACCGTGTTGATTCTCTTGTCTGTACATTGCGCACTAAGAATGACGGCCACCAATAATTGGAACGGTGTTTCATAGTGCAGTTCCGTCTCCGGCATGGGCATTGCCTGTTGGAAATATGCAATGGCTTTTTGGTATAGTTCTTTCTTTCTCATACCTGAAATTTTCAAAATTCAATCGCAAAGATACATGACATTGGAATAACAGGCAAGTTTTAAAAGCATTTATATGTAGTTTTCCCAAAAACTGTGTTCTAGTACATGAAAACTTTATACCTTTGTGCACGAATGTTAATGATTTTACGATAATGAGAAGAATATCTGCCTTTGGTCTTTTGATTGTGTTCAATGTGTTGACGATGTATGCACAGCGGTTCGATGACAAGTTTAGCGACCGTACACTTCGTATTGACTATATATTCAGCGGAAACGCCAATGCCCAACAGATCAGTGTGGATGAATTGCGCAGTGCAGAAGGATGGTATGGCAGGAGGTGGAACCTGGACAAGTTACTTTTGCGTGGGAACGGTCAAATCATGATGACGGACACTGCAGCTTGCGACACATTGTATCGAATGGCGTTCAGCACGCTTTTTCAGGAGTGGCAGGGAACGGAAGAGGCAGCCCGTACACATAAGTCATTTGAGAATATCTTTTTGTTGCCGATGCCAAAAAATGTGGTGGATGTCACTGTTGAGCTTACCGATAATCATGGGAAAGTGAGTTCTCGCTTTACCCATCGTGTGTTTCCAAAGGATATCCTTATCCGTCCTGCATCCAAGGCTTATGAGTGGCAATATGTCCGCAAGGCGGGCGACAGCCGTAATTGTATAGATTTTACATTTGTACCAGAAGGTTATACCCAGGATGAAATGCCTCTTTTCCTTCGGGATTGCCAAGAAAGCGTGGATGCGATTCTGAGTCATGAACCCTTCAAGTCCATGGCGGATAAACTGAATTTCGTGGCGGTGATGGCTCCCTCGGCAGAGAGTGGTGTCAGTATTCCACATAAATCATTGTGGCGAAACACGGTATTGAACAGCAATTTTGATACCTTCTATAGTGCGCGCTATCTTACCACTCTGCACTTGAAACGTCTGCACGATGTCCTTGCCGGTGTACCAAGCGAACATATACTGATATTGGCGAATACGGACAATTATGGTGGTGGTGGAATTTTTAACAGCTATTTGATGACCGCAGCCCACAATGCCATGTGCCGTCCAGTCATAGTGCATGAGCTGGGTCATAGCTTTGCGGGTTTAGGGGACGAATATTATTATGATGACCAGTATGAAGTGTTATATCCCGCTGGTGTGGAACCCTGGGAACCCAATATTACGACGTTGACGGATTTCTCTTCAAAGTGGAAGGATTTATTATCTCCCGAGACAAAAATTCCTACTACGCCATCCGGAAATAATGTGTATTCGGAATTGGGTGTTTATGAAGGTGGGGGATATCAGTCTAAGGGAGTATATCGTCCGGTGCAGGAGTGTAGGATGAAAATCAATGCAGCGCCTGCTTTCTGTCCGGTCTGCCAAAGAGCAATCAAACGTATGATAGACTACCACACGAAAGATGTAACGGATATAAAATAACGCTATTTCTTACGGCGGAAAATGGATGTGATGGAACGCAGAAGTCGTGTTCCTAAACGGACACCTTGATAAATGGCTATACCATTGCTGACCAGACTGCCCATGCTGAAGACTGATGTGGTTGAAGGGATGGGGTCGGTGATGCGTTGGACAATCTGCCCCAATCTTTGGCTTGAAGCGTTGATGCGGAGCTTTACTTGTGCTTTTTCTTCTCTTAAAGCAGCTAGGGCGTCAATCTGTCCTGCAATGGATTCAGCTTTGTTCATTGTTTTTCTCTTCTTTGTTTACAAATAGTCTGATCATCATTCTGGCGAGTGGCTGAATAATCCAAGCATTTCTCTTGCTGTAGGCGATGAGTAGGACAAGTACAAGGAAAACGGCAATGCTGATGAAACCCAACGAAAGGTTGCCGGTAAGGTCTCCAATCCAGTATGCCAATGCAAATGTGAGGAAAAACAGTATCATGGCGCCCAAAACGAAACAGACGGCGGCAATGGCCACGGTAGACAAAATTACGGTCAATTTGTCTGCCGTGTCCATCAACGCATATTCTTTTTGCAAGTTCAAATATTGCTTTGTCTCTTGCAACAGCTTGCGGAAATTGTCTGTGTACTTTTCCTCAGTGTTCATCTACAAATCGTAATGTTAGATTTCGGGTGCGGGGCTGGCCTGCAACTCTTCTGCAATCTCATCTACCAGATTGGCCATTTCCTTGCTGTTGAGCTTGATGCCGCGTTTGCGTAATGCTTCGGCAATTCTCTCGCGCAAGTCGCTACCTTTTTCAGGAGCAAAAAGTAATCCACATGCAGTACCAATTGCGGCACCGCCTAAAAATGCTACCAAATAATTCAATGCCTTCATAGTCTAAAACGTATTTTATGGTGAGTAATGATGCAAATGTAGTGTTTTTTTTTGTAATAAAAAGTTTTCTACTGGATTTTATGATATTTTTAACGTTTTTTTTACATTATTTCATGGTTGGTAACTGGAAAATAGCTACCTTTGCAGAGGTAAAAAATAAAGATAAGAGTAAAAAATAATTCTTTAAAATAATTCAGCAAGTATGAAAAAGATTTTCTGGATGGGCACAGCCCTGTTTATGGTGTTTGCAATGAGTTCTTGTAAGAGCAAGGAAAGTGCGTACAAAAAGGCTTATGAGAAGGCTAAGGCACAGCAGACTGCGACAACAGCGCCTGTAACTCAGCAGACAACTCCCGTAAGTGTTACTCCCGTAACCACAACTACAACTCCCACCACAACAACCGCAGATTACAGCAATGTAAGCGTACGTACTGAGAACGTAACTCTCGTTTCTGGCGCTCCTTTGAAGGCTTATAGCGTTGTTGTCGGCAGCTTCGGTGTAAAGGCCAATGCCACTGGTCTTGCCAACACATTGAACAGCAAGGGCTATACCGCTCGTGTGGTACAGGCCAATACCTCAAGCAATGGCGTTATGTATCGTGTTTGCGCTACCAGCTATGACACCAAGGCAGAAGCAGCTCAGAGCCGCAACAACCTGATTGGTCAATATCCCGGCGCTTGGTTGCTGTATAAGAAGTAATTGTTATAATTACACATAACTGTTAGGATGGGTAGAATCCTATCAATAGACTATGGGGTCCGTCGCACTGGTTTGGCAGTGACGGACCCTCTTCAGATAATAGCGAACGGGCTAACCACAGTAAATACGCCTCAGCTTCTTGCATTTTTGCAGGATTATCTCTCCCGTGAGTCCGTAGAACGTTTTGTCGTGGGGCTTCCCAAGCAGACTAATGGCAGGGACAGTGACAACCTCCCTCGCGTCAAGGCTTTTGTGAAGAAACTTGGTCAGGCTTTTCCGACAGTTCCGATAGATATGTGGGATGAACGCTATACCAGCGTAATGGCTCATCAGGTGATGCTGGACAGTGGGATAGGGAAGAAGGCAAGACAAAACAAGGCTTTGGTGGACGAGATAAGTGCCTGCATCATATTGCAGGGTTGGATGGAGTCAAGGCAACGCAGCCCTTTTTCTTTATGAACGGCAGTGGTGCCTGATTAGTATACCTTATATATATTATATAAATAAACAAAACAATGATATTGCCCATTTATACATACGGTCAACCCGTACTTCGTAATGAAGCGGAAGATATAGATGAAAATTATCCGAATCTCAAGCAGACCATTCAGGATATGTATGATACGTTGGACCGAAGCGAAGGAATCGGTCTGGCCGCTCCCCAAGTGGGACTTCCCATCCGTTTGGTGGTCATCAACCTTGATTTGATCAGCGAGGATTTGCCGGAATATAAAGGATATATCCGTACTTTTATCAATCCCTACATTGAGGAAGTGGATGATTCTGAAACAGACGTAATGGAAGAAGGGTGTCTTTCTCTTCCCGGCATCCATGAGGCTGTCCGCAGGCCGACCCGCATTCGCGTCACCTATTTGGATGAAGATTTCCAACCTCATGACGAATGGGTGGGTGGTTACCTGGCCCGTGTCATGCAGCATGAGTTCGATCATCTGGACGGAATGGTTTTCACAGATCATCTTAAGGGACTTCGTAAACAGTTGATCAGAAAGAAACTACAGTCAATTGCCAAGGGTGATTTCGCCTGTAACTACAAAGTAAAGGTAAAGCGTTGATCAAGAGAAACACTGGTTCCATATTCGCACATCGCCTGTCTTTGTTGCTTGTCGTGCTGTTCCTGTCATGGGGATGGCGTGGCGTAAGTGTGGTTTATGCACAGATCAATACGGACAGGGTAATGCTTATGGGACGCAATGCTCTTTATTACGAAGACTATGTGTTGGCTATCCAGCGTTTCAACATGGTAGTCAATGCCAAACCATGGATCAGCGATTCTTATTTTTATAGGGGATTGGCCAAGTTCTATCTTGAGGATTACCCCGGTGCTGAAATCGATTGTGGCCACGCCCTGGAGCGTAATCCGTATCTTGCCAATTATTATGGGCTACGCGCCTTGTGCCGCATCAACCAGGAACGTTATGCCTTGGCGGAAGAGGATTATCAAAAGCTTTTGCATCTTAGCCCTCTTGACCGTAATAGTTGGTACAATATGGTGTTGTGCCAGATAGAACAGGAAAAATATGCCAGTGCGGATTCTGCTCTTGATGTCATGATAAAGCAATGGCCCAAGATTCCGTCTCATTATACGTTGAAAGCACAGGTCGCATTTGCCCGAAAGGATACTTTGCAGGGCGAATTATGGGTGGATCGCGCATTGGATGTGAATGAATTTGACGGTAATGCCTGGAGCATGAAAGCCATGCTTCATGCGGACAGAAAAGAATATGCACAGGCAGAGGCCGCATTGGACAAGGCCATACTTCAGTCTCCCAGAAATGTGCCGCTTTATGTAAACCGTGCGCTTGCGCGTTATAATCAGGACAACCTGCGAGGGGCAATGTCCGATTACGATGCCGCCATAGAACTGCAACCCGGCAATTATCTGGCTCGTTTCAATCGTGGACTTTTGCGTGCGAATGTCGGTGCGGACAATCTCGCCATTGAGGATTTCAATCATGTGCTGGAGGTTGAGCCGGACAATATGATAGCGCTTTACAACCGTGCCTTGCTGTTGGACAATACTGGAGATTATCAAGGTGCCATCCGTGATATCAGTGCCGTGATACAGGAATATCCGCAGTTTTGGGAGGGTTATCGTAAGCGTGCCTCCATCCGTCGGAAGATTGGCGACCGCAATGGGGCGGAACGTGACGAGTTCAAGATTCTGCAGGCACAGATGGCGGTAGCTGCCGGTACGTATAAACAAGGGAAGACCCGAAAGAAAAGCGAGCGGACCATTGAGGATTATCAGAAACTTGTGGTTGAGGACGAGCGTGAAACGGAAAACGAATACGAGAGCGAGTATCGTGGAAAGGTGCAGAACCAGAAGTCTGAGCTTAAGCCTATGCTGCTTTACGTCCTTACTTATTACAAGAAGGTGTCTCAAGTTAATGGCTATACAGCCTATGCTTCTGTGGTAGATTCGCTCAATAACAGCCATGTGTTGCCTTCAGAATTGTTCCTTTCAGCCCAGGAGCGCACTTTGTCGGAACAACAGGTAGAACGTCATTTGTCTGCAATAGACAGTCTTGCCGACAAGATTGGAGTACAACCAGCCAATCATGTCCTCTTGTTCCAACGGGCCATGGACTATTATCACGTCAAGGATTTTGAAGGAGCGATAGCCGATATGAACGCTTTCCTTCAGGCTTTGCCGGCCGACGTTCTTGGCCTTTGGCTTAGGGCACAGTCGCGCATGGCATTATTGCAGGCCAATGCGAAACAGGCTGCTGCATCCGATCTTAGATTGGGTTATCTAATGGCGCAGCAGGACTTCACCCAATGTGTTTCGCTTTGTCCCCAAGTGGCTTATGCCCATTATAATTTGGGTGCAGTGCAGATGGAACTTGGAGAATTGGAATTGGCTGTCGCTTCATATACCAAGGCGATTGAGTGCGACCCGCATTTCCCCGATGCCTATTATAACCGTGGTGTGGCCAATCTCAAGTTGGGCAGGAAGGAACAGGGATTGTCTGACCTGAGCCAGGCCGGAGAGTATGGATTGTATCATGCTTACAGCCTGATAAAGCAATATTCTGCAAATAAATGACTTTGAGGTTTTGGACGTGCAATTTTTCCATTGAAAAATGGGGGCAATATGATAAAAAAAATGTAATTTTGCACCTTAGTAAATAAAAAAACAAAAAATAACGACAGATAAAATGATTAAAATTACTTTCCCTGATGGCTCTGTCCGCGAATATGAAGCCGGCGTTACCGGTCTTGAAATAGCACAGAGCATCTCACAGCGTCTTGCACAGGACGTGTTGGCTTGTGGCGTGGATGGCGAGACGGTGGAACTCAACCGCCCCATTCTTCAGGACGCATCGGTGGTTCTCTACAAATGGGAGGACGCCGAGGGCAAGCATGCTTTTTGGCATACCAGTGCCCACCTTATGGCCGAGGCTTTGCAGGAACTTTATCCTGGTATCCAGTTTGGTATTGGTCCTGCCATAGAAAACGGATTCTATTATGACGTAATGCCCGCAGAAGGCGTTACCATCCGTGAGGCCGATTTCGTTGAGATTGAAAAGAAAATGAAGGAGTTGGTACAGCGCAAGGAGAACCTTGTGCGCCAGGACATCAGCAAGGCCGATGCCTTGAAGTTCTTTGGTGACCGTGGCCAGACATATAAGAACGAGTTGATTGAAGATCTGGAAGATGGTCACATCACCACCTACACCCAGGGAGCGTTCACAGACCTTTGCCGTGGCCCTCACATGCTGAATACAGCCCCCATCAAGGCCTGCAAGGTGCTTTCTGTAAGTTCTGCCTACTGGCGTGGCGATGAGAAGCGTCCCCAGATGACCCGCCTTTATGCCATCACCTTCCCCAAGCAGAAGATGCTTGACGAGTATCTGCAGATGCTTGAAGAAGCCAAGAAGCGCGACCACCGTAAGATTGGTAAGGAAATGGGTCTCTTCATGTTCTCTGAGCGTGTGGGTAAGGGACTTCCCATGTGGCTTCCCAAGGGAACCGCTCTCCGTCTCCGCCTTGAAGATTTCCTCAAGAAGATACAGAAACGTTATGGCTATCAGCAGGTAATCACTCCGCACATTGGTGGCAAGAACCTGTATGTGACCAGCGGCCACTATGCCCACTATGGCAAGGACAGTTTCCAGCCCATCCACACCCCCGAAGAGGGCGAGGAATATATGCTTAAACCCATGAACTGCCCCCACCACTGCGAAATTTTCGCATGGCGTCCCCGCAGTTACAAGGACCTGCCTTTGCGTCTGGCCGAATTCGGTACCGTATATCGCTATGAGCAGAGTGGTGAGTTGCATGGCCTGACCCGTGTGCGCAGCTTCACTCAGGACGATGCACACGTTTATTGCCGTCCCGACCAGGTGAAGGATGAGTTCATCCGTGTGATGGAGATTATCCAGATTATCTTCGGTGCGCTCGACTTTGACAACTTTGAAGCCCAGATCAGCTTGCGCGACCCCAACGACAAGGAAAAGTATATCGGCTCCGATGAAGTGTGGGAAGCAGCAGAGAAAGCCATTATCGAGGCTTGTGCCGAGAAGGGGCTCAAGACTACAACCGAACTTGGCGAAGCCGCATTCTATGGTCCCAAGCTCGACTTCATGGTGAAGGATGCCCTTGGCCGCCGTTGGCAGCTGGGTACCATTCAGGTTGACTATAACTTGCCCGAACGTTTCCAGTTGGAGTATGTAGGCGAGGACAACCAGAAGCACCGTCCCGTAATGATTCACCGTGCCCCCTTCGGTTCAATGGAACGCTTTGTCGCTGTGCTCATTGAGCACACTGCCGGCCGCTTCCCCTTGTGGTTAAGTCCCGAACAGGTGGTGATTCTTCCCGTCAGCGAAAAGTACAACGAATATGCCTATAAGTTGCAGCAGTATTTTGACAGCCAGGAAGTGCGTGCCGAGGTGGACGACCGCAACGAAAAGATCGGCAGAAAGATTCGCGACAATGAAGTGAAGCACATTCCTTATTTGCTCATTGTGGGCGAAAAAGAACAGTCAGAAGGCACTGTTAGCTTCCGCAGACAGGGTGGAGGCGAGCAAGGAACCCTAAAATTCGAAGATTTTGCAAATAAAATCAACGAAGAGGTGCGAAATATGGTAGAAAAGTATTAATTTTGCACCCGATTTACAAAATTAATGAAAAAAGACAATATCAAACAGCAGTATCGCGTTAACGAACAGATTCATGTGCGCGAGGTCAGAATAGTGGGAGACGGAATTGAATCCACAGTGATGCCCACCTTTAAAGCCATTCAGTTGGCCGAACAGAAAGGCGTGGATTTGGTGGAGATTTCGCCCAACGCCCAGCCCCCTGTTTGTAGACTCATTGACTACAGCAAGTTCATCTACCAGCAGAAGAAACACCAGAAGGAGATGAAGGCCAAGCAGGTCAAGGTAGATGTCAAGGAAATCCGATTCGGACCGCAGACAGACGACCACGACTACAATTTCAAGCTGAAGCATGCCCAGGGCTTCCTTTCTGATGGTGACAAGGTAAAGGCCTATGTATTCTTCAAGGGACGTAGCATCCTTTTCAAGGAACAGGGAGAAGTACTTCTGCTCCGATTCGCAGCTGATTTGGAAGACTACGGAAAGGTGGAACAGATGCCCCAGTTGGAAGGAAAGCGCATGATTATGTTCATCGCACCCAAAAAGCAGGCGGCAGCCATGGCCAAGAAAGCCGATACAGAGGAAATGCCCGAACCCGAAGCCGCTCCCGTAAAGAAAGCTCCCCAGCAGAAAGCCCGCAAGGAATATACCGGCCCCAAGGTGGAAGGCGAGGATTTCGACGATTGATTTGTCGCAAGTGAAAAGAGAAGATAGTGCGTAACGCCCTGGTATATGCGTTGCCACATCCTATATTAATAATTTATAAACAAAACAAAAAAATGCCAAAAGTAAAGACTAATTCCGGTGCAAAGAAGAGATTCGTGCTGACCGGTACTGGCAAGGTAAAGCGTCATCACGCTTATCACAGCCACATCTTGACAAAGAAGACCAAGAAACAGAAGAGAAACCTCGACCACAGCGCTTTGGTTGTATCTCAGGACATGAAGGAGGTTCGCGACCTGTTGTGCATGCGCTAATCTAACGTTTTTTAGAGTCAAGACAAAGTTTTCACTTAAGTTATTAACCGAATGTTTAGCACAAAAGATTGCCCCATGAAGAGGCGACGCTAACATTCAAAAAGAAAAAAATTATGCCAAGATCAGTAAATCATGTAGCTTCAAGAGCTAAGAGAAAGAAAATCCTGGGTCTGACCAGAGGTTACTTTGGTGCCCGCAAGAACGTTTGGACCGTAGCCAAGAACACTTGGGAGAAGGGTCTTACCTATGCCTTCCGCGATCGTCGCAACAAGAAGCGCACCTTCCGCTCATTGTGGATTCAGCGTATCAATGCTGCCGCTCGTCTCGAGGGTCTGAGCTATTCTCAGCTGATGGGTCTTCTGCACAAGGCTGGTATCGAGATCAACCGTAAGGTTCTCGCTGACCTGGCCATGAATCACCCCGAAGCATTCAAGGCTATCGTTGCCAAAGTAAAGTAATTCTTTCTTGCATCGATTTAAAAAGGATTGTTCCCACCGGAGCAGTCCTTTTTTCTTTAGATGTGTTATAAAAACTTTCCCAGATTTTCCACCATAGTGCACACCCCGATGCATACCGTTGCGTTGGCCAACACACCAGCATGCAATAGCCATCGCAGCCTATTGCCTTTTTCTGGGCAGTACTACTGCATTTGCTATCGCAGTATATCTTCATAAGCTTGTGCAGTATATCTGCGTTGCCACTTGCAGTACTACTGTTCAAGGAGACTGATATTATGAAAAAATATTATCGGACACCAATATTTACAAAATAAATCTTTACATGAAAATGGGGTAAAAAGTATCACTTAAGTGTTTCTCCGGAAACAGTTAAGTGTTGCTCGTAGCCATTCTGCCTGCCGAACCTCTTGACGATTATCTTTTCAAGTCCTGTTTCTGATGTGTCCATTGTTGAATATTGTTTTTGTCCAGCCGCTTTATGATACCAAAGGCATTCAATATTGGTAGCTTGCCATTTAATGCAGATTGTGGTCTTCTTTCAATCAGAGATGCCAGTGGCATTCAATATTGGTGGCCTGTCATTTAATGCAGATTGTGGTCTTGTTTCAATCAGAGATGCCAGAGGCATTTAATATTGGTAGCCTGCCATTCCTATGGCTGGTATGTAATGTTGTTAATATTACCATCGATGCCGTTAGGTATCGAATGTTGTATTTGCCATTGTTGTTTTTTATCCCATACCTATGGCATGGGATTTGTTGCTTGTTTGCCATTGTTCCAGCCATAGGAATGGTTGGCTACCAATGTTTGATGCCTCTGGCATCTTTCATTTACTGAAATATGGTCTATTGGCATACTTTGATTTGACCAGTCGGACAATGGCACGCGGATGACGCAGATACGATGGATGACCGCGAAAAAAAAAGTTCTTTTGACTCTTATGTTCTTCTGTCTAATCTCAAAACTCATCGCCCACAACATATGTATTTTGATATTTGTCGAAGCAAAGATGAAAACGTAAAACTTTTTTGGTATTTACTGATAATAACCATAAGAGTCAAAAACGAGCAAAAATACGTCAAAAAGGGCTTCTGAAGTGCCCAACTGGAAAAAAATAATTTTCCAACTGAGAAAATATATTTTTCCAACAGGGAAATAAAATTTTCCCAACTGGCCGTTTCTGGCTTTACAGTAGGCTTTACGTCAAATTGATTCTTTGTAAAGTTTTTTTGAGTTGAAGTATATCCCATACCTACGGCATGGGGGGTGTTGGTTGTTTACCATTGTTCCAACCATAGGAATGGCTGGTTACCAATGTTTGATGCCTGTGGCATCTTTCATTTGCCTATGAGTTTCTTGGGTACTTTGATTGATTGCCTGTTTCCTGGTAAAGGGTGCGTGAACTGATGGGGAAAAGAAAAAGACCGCACTGATGATGTGATGAAACTCCTAAATAACAGGATTTGAGGGGTTCGTTACCTTTGTAATCCAATTACCCTTGCGGGACGTGGCGCGCCATCAGTAACGCAAACTTTCCTCGGTTTCAGATTTCTAATTGATGAGTATCCCAATCGAACCAGTGCGGCCTGTGAGGATGTTAATCTCAAACTTTTCTAGCACAAAGATAGAACAAATCGGCCATTCATGCAAATATTTCTCGTTTTTTTTAGAACTCATTTGTCTAATTTAGGTTTTTTGTATAAATTTGTAATCACGAACATACAAAAATATATGCCATGAATTTGCATTTCTCTATAGAATATCATACTGAGTGGGGACAACATGTTGCAGTGGAAATCACGGCCACACGCAACCAAGGTTCCAGAGTCAATCATCTTTTTCCGCTGGAGACTTCGGACGGATACCATTGGGCTGCAGATATTTCCTTGCCCGAAAAGGATGTGCAGACATTCAGATACAATTATATAATATGTGCCGGCGAGCAGGTTATCAGACGCGAATGGGATGCCGTGCCCAGAGTATTCCCAGCGGCAGACCTGAATTTCAGATTTCCTGACTATTGGCGTGACATACCCGAACTGAACCATCTGTACAGTGCCGCCTATTGCAATGCAGTAAGCCACTTCAAGGCAGAAGTTCCCAAACTGGTGTATTTCCAGCAGACGCTTGTGTTCCGTGTGCAGGCTCCGCAGTTGAAACAAGACCAGGTGCTTGCTCTTCTGGGTAGCCAGCCGCCACTTGGTGCATGGGACACAAGGCGGTATCTGCGAATGCAGCGTGCCGGCACCAACGAATGGGTCATCAGTCTAAGCGCCACTGGCCTTTATCTGCCTTTTGAATATAAATATGTGGTGGTGAACGAGGCCAGCGGAGAACTTCTCGAATGGGAGGGCGGCCCCAACCGCCTGAGTCCATCGGGACTGATGCAGCAACGCCAGGTGCTGGTGATACAAGACACCGAAGTGCGTCTAAAGGCCGACCGTTGGAAAGCCGCCGGTGTGGTGATTCCGGTGTTCTCCTTGCGAAGCGAACAGAGCCAGGGAGTGGGAGACTTCTCCGACCTTGCCCGAATGGCAAAGTGGGCACATTCCGTCGGCATGACGGTTGTGCAGCTTCTGCCCGTTAATGACACCACCCAGACTGGTTCATGGACCGACTGTTATCCCTATAGCAGCATCAGCATCTATGCCCTGCACCCCATGTACGTAGACTTGCAGTCGCTTCCGCCCATCAACGACGGCGGCTATATGCAGGAATACGAAAAGAAACGCCGGGAACTGAACGCGTTGCCCCAGGTGGACTATGAAGCGGTGAACCAGCTGAAGCATGACTATATGCGCAGACTCTACAACCAGATACAGCGCCGTCTGCAGCAAGATGAAGATTATCTTCAGTTCTGTTCCGCCAATGAAAGCTGGCTTGTGCCCTATGCCGCTTTCTGCCTGCTCCGGGACAAGTATAAGACATGCGACTTCACATCCTGGCCCCGTTATTCGGAATACAAGGCAGAGGAAATATCCATGTGGGCTCAGAAGAAGAGAACCGAACTGGGCTATTACATGTATGTGCAGTATCTGCTGGACAAACAACTGTACAAGGCTGCCACCGAGGCGCGTGAGATGGGTGTGGTGCTCAAAGGCGATATCCCCATCGGCATAAGCCGTTGCAGCGTGGAGTCGTGGACAGAACCCCACTTGTTTCACATGAACGGTCAGGCGGGTGCGCCACCAGACGATTTCAGTGTGAACGGTCAGAACTGGGGCTTCCCCACATATAACTGGGAAGCCATGGCGCTTGAGGACTACAGTTGGTGGAAAGCACGTTTCCGCAAGATGGCGCGCTATTTTGATGCATACAGAATAGACCACGTATTGGGCTTCTTCCGCATTTGGGACATTCCGGCACATAGTGTGCACGGATTGTTGGGCCATTTCTCTCCCTCGTTGCCCATGAGCGAAGAGGAAATAAGCGGATTTGGCTTCTCCTTTGATGCCGAACAGCATACAGAACCCTTTATCACGGACGATATTTTGCAGGATATATTCGGAAACCGTGCCCAGCAGGTTGCCGCCCTGTATCTTGATCCGCAGGCCGGAGGGCATTATACCCTGAAACCGGCCTATGCCACCCAGCGTTTGGTGGAGGCTGCCTTCTGTGAACAGAAAGACGATGTGGCATTGCAGATCCGTGATGGCCTTTACCAACTGATCAGCAATGTGCTCTTTGTTCCCGATACCCAGTTGGAAAACCATTATCATCCCCGCATCAATGCAATGGATGATTTTGCCTTTGCCTATTTGTCAGTGCAGGACCAGGATGCGTTCCGCCGTTTGCACGAACATTATTATTATCATAGACATAACGACTTCTGGTATGGAGAGGCCTTGAAAAAGCTTCCGGCACTGGTGGCCTCCACACAAATGCTTGTATGTGCCGAGGATTTGGGAATGGTGCCTGCTTGTGTGGCGCCTGTTATGGAGCGTTTGCGCATCCTCTCTCTTGAAATCCAGGCCATGCCCAAGCGCTTCGGACGCCGTTTTGGCCGTTTGGAAGAGAATCCTTACCTTAGTGTGTGTACGTTGTTCACCCATGACATGCCCACGTTGCGGCAGTGGTGGAAACAGAGTCCCGAGCGCTCGCAGGCATTCTACAACCAGATTCTTCTTCACGATGGCGAGGCACCGGCTGAGATGCCCGGTTGGCTTGCCGAGGAAATCATCGCCCGCCATGTCTACTGTCCCAGTATGCTTTGCTTGTTAAGCTTGCAGGACTGGCTGGCTATGGACGATGACTTACGCAACCCGAATGTGGAACAGGAACGTATCAATGTGCCTTCTGACCCGCATCATTACTGGCGTTATCGTATGCATCTGAAACTGGAGCAGCTGATGGAGAGCAAAGCTTTCAACGCCAGAGTCAATTCGTTGTTGGGCAGAGGCGGCCGCATCCAGAACAGCATGAAACAATAAATGTTTTCTTGTAAAACGAGAGCTTGAGATGGAAAAGAATGAAAGACTGGCTTCCCTTGATGTGTTGCGTGGAATAGACTTGTTTTTTCTCGTTGGTTTGGAAGGAGTGATGCACGCCATGTCCACGGCAATAGATACAGAGGGTTTTCATGATTTTATGTGGAACTTCAGCCATGTGGAGTGGGAGGGCTTTTCTCCCTGGGACTTGGTGATGCCTTTGTTCCTCTTCATGTCCGGTGTGTCCATTCCCTTTGCCATGCAACGTTATAAGGAAGGGAGTGACAAGGCCGGGCTAATCTGCCGATTGTTGAAACGCGTCTTGCTGTTATGGATATTCGGCATGATGTGCCAGGGCAACCTCTTACGTTTGGATCCTTCGCGTATTTATTTTTATTCCAATACCCTGCAGACGATTGCTGTTGGCTATCTGTTCACAGCTCTCTTTTTCCTTTACACATCGTGGCGCACCCAACTGGGTATAGCGGCAGGTCTGCTTTTGACCTATTGGGGAGCCATGGAATGGATAACGGTTGACGGTTTTGGCGGTGGAAACTATACCCCCGATGCGAACTTGGCGGAATGGATAGACCGTTCTGTATTGGGCAGATTCCGCGATGCTTCGTCGGTAAAGGACGGAGTGGTACAATTTGCACCGTGGTACCGCTACACCTGGATACTCAGTAGCTTGAATTTCATTGTTACGGTCATGAGTGGCGCCTTTGCCGGTCAGATGTTGCGAAATACATCGTTCACCTCAAAGAAAAGAGCGATGATGCTTGCCGGAACAGGAGCGGCATTGGTGGCTGCCGGTTGGCTGTGGAATCTGGAGCTTCCCGTCATTAAGAAACTGTGGACCAGCTCTATGGTTCTGGTCAGCAGCGGCTATTGTTTCCTGCTTATGGCCTTGTGTTATTATGTGGTGGATGTGCTGGGCTTCCGCAAAGGAACCGGATGGCTCAAGGTCTATGGCATGAACTCCATCGTGGCCTACATGCTTACGCAATGTGTAAACTTCCGTTGCATACCCCAATCTGTATTCAGGGGAGTGGAACAGTATATTGGAGCAGATTGGTTCCAGGTACTTCTGACCGCATCATGTAGCGGTATCGTGTATTTCATTTTGTGGCGCATGTACAAACAACAAATTTTCTTACGCGTATAAATATTAATTAGGAATTATAACATATGATAGTTTCACTGAAAGAAATGTTGCAGGAGGCCCAAAAGGGTCAGTATGCGGTTGGAGCTTTTAATTGCCTCAGCCTCGAGAACGTACAGGGAGCCATCCAGGCTGCCGAGGAGTTGAATGCCCCTATTATTATTCAGCTTGCAGAGGTGCAGTTCCCCTGCGCACCCCTATCCTTGATGGCGCCCCAGTATTTGCAGGCTGCCGAGGAAACAAGCGTGCCCGTGGTGGTGCATTTGGACCACGGACAGAGTTTCCAGACCTGTGCCGATGCCATTTGCCAGGGATTCGGTTCGGTTATGTTTGACGGCGCTTCCTTGTCATTGGAAGAGAACATCCGCCAGACAAATGAGATTGCACGCATGGCAAAGGCCTGTGGTGTGGATATTGAAGCCGAACTGGGCAGAGTGGGCGATGTGGGTGTGGACGATGCCTCCAAGGATGTCTTTACCGATGTGCAGGAAGCCATCCGCTTTGTGGAAGAGACAAAGGTGGACGCGTTGGCCGTTGCCATCGGCAACCAGCACGGACATTATGTGGCCACTCCCAAGTTGAACATCGACCGCCTCATTGAATTGAAGCAGGCCACGGGTGTTCCTCTGGTGCTGCACGGCGGTTCTGGCACAAGCGAAGAAGACTTCAAGGCATGTATCCACAATGGTATCTGCAAGATCAATGTGGCCACGGCCATCCAGTTGGGCGTAACGGCAGGCATTCAGCAATATCTCGCAAACACAGCCAAACCCAACTATATTGACATGAAAGCGTGTATGGTGGAGGCATCCAAGCAAGTGGTGATGGACCACATTCGCTTGTTCGAGAGTAACGATAAAGCATAAAGACGACAATATTATGAGAAAAGGAATCATTGCAGCCGGTAACTGGGTGTCCGATACGGTAAAGTTTATCCGTACTTATCCCACACCGGGAAATCTTGTGACAATAGAAAGAATAGAACAAGGTTTTGGCGGCTGTGCCCATAATGTGCTGGCCGATTTGGCCAGATTGAAAGCCGGCATTCCCTTGTATGCCGGAGGATGTATAGGCAGTGATGCGTTGGGAAACGAACTGATGCAAGCCATTGCCGACCTGGGCATTGACAGCAGTGCCTTGTGCAGGGTGGATGCAGCCACCTCCTATACAGATGTGATGGCAGATACCACCACCGGCACACGCACCTTCTTCCATCACAGAGGCGCAAACGCAGCCTTTGGCCCGGAACATGTAGAGGGCATCAATGCGCCAGCCAAGATATTCCATTTGGGCTATCTGCTTTTGCTTGACCGTATGGATGAGCCGGATGAGGAATATGGAGTGGTGGCTGCCCGTGTGTTGAAATCATTGAAAGAACGGGGATACCAGACTTCGGTTGATGTGGTTTCCGAGGAGGGTGACCGCTTCCGCAGGATTGTACTGCCGTGTTTGCCTTATATGGATTATCTCATTTTGAACGAGGTGGAAGCCGGAGCCTGCTGTGCCATGACCTTGCGCGATGAGCAGGGAAAGATTCTGCTGTCCGAAGTGGAGCGTGCCGCACGTTATCTGATGGAAAACGGAGTGGAGAAGGCCTGTGTCATTCATTTCCCCGAAGGAGGCTTTGGCTTGCAGGATGGCACGTCGGTTTTCGTTCCTTCTTTCCATGTGCCGGCAGAAGAAATCGTATCTTCCGTGGGGGCCGGTGACGCTTTCTGTGCCACCATGCTCTATGCCTTGCACGAAGAAATACCCATGCAGAAAGCCATAAGCATGGCCAATGCCGCGGCATGGTTCAATTTACATAGCGCCACTTCAACTGAAGGAGCGCCCACCCTGGAAGAGATTAACCAATTCCTGTCTAACCATTAATAATATATAATGTATGAAACGAAGCGAAATAAATGCCTATATTGATGAGGCAAAGGCATTCTTTACACAACACGGTTTTTATTTGCCCGAATGGATTGAGTGGACACCAGAGGTATGGGCCACCAAGGGCGAGGAGTGTACCGAAATCCGACGCAACCAGTTGGGTTGGGATGTGACGGACTTCTCTACCGGCGATTTCGCCAATGTCGGACTTACACTTGTTACCATCCGAAACGGAAACGTAAAGTATGACAAGAAGGTCTATTGCGAAAAGATTATGTATGTGCGTGAAGGTCAGGTTACACCCACTCATTTCCATTGGAAGAAGATGGAGGACATCATCCACCGTGGTGGAGGCGATTTCTGCATCAAGCTTTGGAAAGCCGATGCGAATGAGAATCCCACCCAAGAACCTTGTGTGGTTCAGATAGATGGTGTAACCACAGTGGTTCCTGCCGGAGAGGTGCTCAGACTGAAACCTGGACAGAGCATCTGCTTTGAGCCCTATATGTACCACCAGTTCTGGTCAGAGAACGGAGCAAGTATGATTGGCGAAGTCTCAACCGTGAACGATGATGTGAACGACAACCGTTTCCTAGAACCTCTGGGACGTTTCTCGGCCATCGAGGAGGACGAGCCTGCACGTTACGTGCTGTGCAATGAATATTGATATTTTCATTTCACGAAAAAGACAATGCGTTTAAGAAACATATTATTGCTGTGTCTGGTCGGCCTTTGCTGTTTTATGGTCGTCCAGGCACAGAATATTACCGGAAGGATTACTGCCAATGGGAAAGGTGTCAGGAACGTTGTGGTGAGTGATGGAGATGAAGTGGTTCTCACTAATGCAGAAGGACGTTATGAACTACAATCGCAAAAACGCAATGGATACGTTTTCTACAGTCTTCCCCGTGGATACCAACCAACCTATAAAAATGGCTTTTTGCCCCGTTTCTGGTCGGCCCTGAAGAACGCAGATGCCAATGTGTCAGAGGTGCATGATTTTGAACTTTCACGCCAACGCTCCTCGTCAGATTGCTATGTGATGCTCTTCGGAGCCGATGTCCATTTGGCGCGCAAGAACAACGACCTGAAGCAGTTCGAAGGTTTCCTTGCTGCTTTGGAACGCGAGCAGACATTGGCTGGAAAACGTACACTGCACAGCATCTTTCTGGGCGACATTTCGTGGGATGCCTACTGGACAAGCCAGAAGTTCGGCCTTCCCCAGTTGGTTGATTTCCTTCAGCAGAGCAACTATCCCCTTCCATTGTGGACGGTAATGGGCAATCATGACCATGATCCATCCATTCCCGAAGGACGTGAGACAGATTTCCTTACCTCGGGCGAATGGCGAAAGGTTATGGGGCCTAACTATTATTCCTTCAATCTTGGCCGTCTGCACTATGTTGTGCTTGATGATATTGTCTATCTCAACGAGGACAAGGGCGGAAAGTATAAAAAAGGAATTGTTGGCAGCCGTAACTACACTGCTACCCTCACGGACGAGCAGTTCAAGTGGTTGGAGAAAGACCTTGCCATGGTGAAGGACAAAAGTGCGCCGCTCATCATTGCGGTTCATATACCTGTTTGGCGACTGAATGAAACGGAGCTCACCGTTAAAGGTGCGCTTACCGATGGAGGGGCAGAACGTCTGGCTGAACTGGTGCGCGATTTCAAGGAAGTGCACATTGTTAGCGGACATGTTCATGTCAACTATACTGCTCATCCTACTGACTATCCCAACATTACCGAACACAACATTGCAGCTGTGTGCGCAACATGGTGGCGAAGCGGAAATCTCAGCGGAGAACACATTAACAAGGACGGATCTCCGGGTGGATATTCGCGTTGGGAAGTAGACGGAAAACGTGTGAAGTTCTCTTATTGTTCCTTCGACAAGGGCGATACAGAACAGGTGAGAATTTACGATATGAACAAGGTGGCGGAGCGCTATAGTACAGACTCGTTCTTCAAAGGATTGCTTGACAGTGAGCCCAACCGTACCGATTTCTCCAAAGTTCCCGCCAATACAGTCATGTTTAATGTCTATGCCTATGACAAAGATTGGAAGATTGAAGTGCTTGAGGGTGGAAAGCCCATTTCTTATGAGCGTGTCACCGAAGAAGACCCTTTCCATACGATAGCTTTCTCTTATGCCAAGTTTCAGCGCGATGGGAAGTTCGGCGACAGTGGTTCGGGAAGAAAGACATATCATATGTTTAAAGCCCAAGCCAAGACGGCAGACCAACCGATTACAGTGAGCGTAACAGACAGCTTCGGACGCAAGTATAAGCATACTATCCAGCGCCCGCATCCTTATGAAATATAATTCCTTCGATATAAAGAAAGATGAGAACAACTATTAAAAAGACTCTTGTTGCCGTTTGCGCCCTTATGGCTGGCGGAATGGCCAACGCAGAAAACGATTATACAGCCTATGTTAACCCGATGGTAGGAACGGCTGCAACAGGCCATACTTTCCCCGGTGCAACAGTTCCCTTTGGATTGGTGCAGACTACACCTGCAACGGGTGCATGGGGTTGGGCATATTGCGGTAGCTATCAGTACAATGACAAACGTATTTGGGGATTTGTGCAGACTGCCATCAATGGTACCGGTTGCCTGGATTTGGGTAATGTCCTTGTCATGCCTGTTACGGCTCGCAAGGACCGTAAAGACTATTACAGTAATTTTGACCATAAGAACGAATACACCTCACCGGGATATTACAGCGTATACCTTGACGAAACAGCAGTGAGGGCTGAACTTACTGCCACTCCGCACGTGGCCTATCACCGTTACACGTTCAACCGCACCGATTCGGCGGCAGTACTCATCGACCTTCAGCACAGCCCTGTTTGGAGCGAAGAACAATACCACAGCCATGTGTTGGAAAGCCAAATTCAGCAAGTGGACAACCGCACCATCACAGGCCATTTGCGCAATTCTGTGTGGGTGGATAAGGACGTGTTCTTTGTGGCCAGTTTTAACCGCCCCATTAAGAACGTGAGCAGTCTGCCTCTTACAGGAAAGGAGCGTGGTGAGCGCCGTTTGTTGTCCTTTGATATGATGCCTGGTGATCAGTTGGAAGTGAAGATAGCCCTTTCTTCGGCCACCATTGAAGGAGCGCAGAAGAACATGCAGACCGAATTGCCCGGTTGGGGATTCGAGGCTACTCGTCAGAAAGCAAAAGACACATGGAACAGCTATTTCTCACGCGTCAGCATAGAAGGTACAGACGAACAGAAGGCAAACTTCTACACCAGCCTTTATCATGCCCTGATGCAACCCAACAACATTGCCGATGTAGACGGCATGTACCGCAATCCCAAGGGACAGCTGGCCAAGGCCGAGGGTGGAAGCTATTACAGCACCTTCTCGTGCTGGGATACTTATCGTGCCGCTCACAGTCTCTACACGCTCGTAACACCCGAGATGGTCAATCCCTTTGTGCGCACCATGATTTCGCATTTCGATGTTCAAGGTTATCTGCCCATCTGGACTCTTTGGGGAAAGGAAAACCACACTATGATAGGTAACCATTCTGTGCCTATCATCGTGGAGGCCTATGCCAAGGGATTCCGCGATTACGATACAGAGGCAGCATGGAATGCCATCAAGCAGACACAGACTGTTACGCATCCTCCCAAATCTAATTGGGAAAATTACATGAAGTACGGTTATTTCCCTGCTGATATCATGCAGCACGAGAGTGTATCCCACACCTTGGAATGTGTTTATGACGACTGGTCGGCTGCTGAGATGGCCCGTCTCATGGGCAAGAAGGAAGACCAAGCCTATTTCCTCAAGCGTGCCGATTTCTATAAGAATATGTTTGACAAGAAAACCGGCTTCATGCGTCCACGTCTTTCGGATGGTACATGGAAGGCTCCTTTCCGCCCCGAACAGCTCGGTAATGGCTTTACTGAGGGTAATTCGTGGCAATATACATGGCACGTACAGCACGATGTTCCCGGCCTTATCAAACTTCTTGGCGGACGCAAGAAATTTGTAACCAAACTGGATTCGCTCTTTACCGTTCATCTGACCAGCAATGTGGCCGATGTCAGTGGACTGCTCGGCAACTATGCTCACGGCAACGAGCCCAGCCACCACGTTATCTATCTCTACAGCATGGCCGGACGCCCCGACCGTACTGCGGAACTTGTGCGTGAAGTATTTGACACCCAATATCGTCCCGCGCCCGATGGCCTTTGCGGAAACGACGATTGCGGTCAGATGTCGGCTTGGTACATCTTCTCGGCTATGGGCTTCTATCCCGTAGATCCTGTCAGCTGTCGCTATATTCTGGGTGCGCCTCAGCTTCCTCGCGTCACGCTCAATATGCCCAACGGAAATGTCTTCACCGTAGAGGCCGATGGATTGAGCAAGGAGAATCTTTATGTTGACCAGATTTTCCTTAACGGCGAGCGTTACAAGAAGAACTACATTACCCATGATGACATTGTCAAGGGTGGAAAGTTGGTGTTTAAAATGAAACCTTGATTTCGCCTGTTATATACACGATCATATCCTTAGTTTGGGGCAAGATGCAAATTTGCATCTTGCCCCAAACTAAAATGTCGATGATCATGTAATGCCGCACCTGCATGATAAATATTTTAGAAGGAAGGTGCCAGTAATCTCTTCGCCTATCTTCTTGTAACAGGTCAGGTCCGTTTCTCCATGTTTATATTGTCATGTTTGAAGAAGAGCCTGAGCCTTTATTGGGATTTGTCAGAGATGAAAATCCTAACGTGCTGCATTTTTAACCTTGTCATGGTTTAGTGGACAGTAATAAACCTAACCCCTTACTTTATACAAAAAAGAAAAGGTTCATTGAACGTGAACCTTTTCTTGTTGGGAATATATGATTTTTGTTAAAACTCTGTTTGAACCGTATTGATTAGGAGTGAATCAATCTAATTCGTAAATCTGTAGCCCATACATGCCGTACGCAACGTAAATGCGTCCGTCAGGACCTTTTTTAACAAAATTCGCGGACTGCTTGATTGTGGTTTCATCCGTAACAATGGTTGCACCCTTTCCTGTGTAATGGAACTTCTTGATTGTACGGTTATAAGTGTTACCGTCTTTATCCGTATAAGTTGCGTTTTTGTCTAATACAGCTAAACCGTCACCTGCTGCCAGATAGATGTATTTTTCATCCACATCTACACCATTGGCGCTCTTTTTACTTCCACCAACCTTGTTACCGTTGTAGTCATAGATTACGAACCCATTTTGTCCCTTACAAACATAGATATATTCGTTGTCGCTGATACATACGTTTTTACCGTTTACGGGATTGAGAGCTCCTACTTCAAATGAGGTTTCTGCATTCATGGAAGCATCGTAAATGGTTACGATACCCTTTTCTGTATTGTTGAGTGTGACAACCTTTCCATTGTTTGCATTGTAATGGATGTATTTACCCTGGAAATTGTCAGTTTCTTGGTTGATAGATTTCTTTTCCTGGTTGCTTACATCATTGATGTCAAATTTGTTGATACCACCATTGGAGTAACCGGATATTGTAACCAACTCATCGCCTATACGGTCTACGCAGTTTGCAGAGTAGCCGGTAAGATTAACGCGTATCTCTTCATATTGTTCCATTGCAGGGAATTTGCCGTCTGATGTCAGCGCTATTTCACTCAATGCAGCACCTACTTTTTTGTTTGTGGTTGCTGAATACAACTTGTTGTCTGAATAGATAATGTGGTTGTATTTGAACTCACTGTCTTCCATTGATTGCTCAAAAAGACTGCTTGTAATGTCGTAATTGTTGATATTAATAATGTCAATGATGCCGCCAAAGTCCTCCTCGCTATCTACGGATGGGCTAAAATCGTCCTGTGCATAGTCCATATTGGTTCTTGGATTAGAATGCCAGCACAGGTATACCATGTTGTCCTTAAATGCAATTCCGGTTGCAGAATATTTATGGGTAGCGGCGGATGCAGGAGGCAATACTTCAATTACAGGTACGTTTCCGGTCTCTCCGCGGCAACCGTCTGCTGAAGAAGGCAACCAACTGTTAGCATGGATGCTCACAGGTTCTGGCACATCCAAGTTGTCCTCGTTCAGTATTGCCAGCTCGTCTTTTACATCATAGTAGAATTTGATGCGCAAATCACCTTCAATATTCAAATAACCAGTAAAGTTTTTACTGGGGAAGTTGGCTGCTGCCACGCTTCCAGGGATGGTTGTGTACTCATTTCCACGATCAAGATAGAGTTTGCCATTAACCTTAACTATGGATTTATAATTAGATTGAATGCCGTTTATCACAATCCGTTGGTCGCCTTTGTCAACAAGCATACCATCATTCTTAATTTCGAATAAGGCATCTTTCAAGTTCATTGTTGCTTTTCCCTGATTTGTAATCAGTGTTCCCACATAAAGGTATTTATTGACGTTCATGACGGTTCCGCCAGTTGTAGCCTTGAAGTCAAGCGCTTCTTCTACTGTTGTACAATCGTCAAAGGTTACGTCTGCAGCATATTCTACATACATGTTTTTCATAACATGCAATTTGTTGACGAAATGTGATTTACCACCATTGAATTGTACACTACCGTTTACAATCATTTCACGTTCGCAATAGAAATCCGATTGGGTATCTACCTGGAAAGTTACATAAGCGTTGTTTTCTCTAACAATGAACGGATCACCTTCGGGATCGTAAATATGAACCTTGCCGGCTTCATACAATCGGAAACCCATGTTTTCGGGAGTATCAATGTTACCCCAGCAATATACATTGGTTGCCTTCTTAATTTTGACCATGTTGTCCCATCCAGCTTCGCAATATGTCAAGACAGAACCAGGAAGAATATAAATGTTCACAGGTGTGTCATCATTCCACCATGCTCCTGTGAATTTTGCATCAGCATTTATGTAGATGTCAATAGAACCTTCGCTAGAGGACCAATCCTGACTGATTGTACCTTCCCATGCAGAATCAATGTAATATGCTTTTCCTCTAGTAAGTGTTACTCCATTGTTCCAATTAGTTGGTTGGTCTGCCAGTCTAAGCGCATTCTCTGGAATGGAGGGAGCGGGTGTTTCACTATAAGCTCTTGTGCTGTTTCCTGCAGGAGCATGATTGGCAAATACAAGACGGCCTGACAATTCTGATTGATCAGTTGTGATTTTAATGTTTGCCGGGTTGGTAACAGTGGGGTTTTCAGGTTTGATAGCACTCTCATCGGAACATGAAGTAGTTGCACTCATCATGAAGGCGAATATGCTCGCGAGGTAAATGTATTTCTTCATACTGTTCTGTTTAAGTGTTGATAATTGTTTATTTGTTTATTGATAATTGATAATGTTTATTTAACTTACATTTGCAAAGATAGTGAAAATAATTAAAATATTAGATTTGTTTTTTTTTATAATTATTTCAATTCTGCCTCTTTTTTTACATTTATTAAGAAAAAGACGAGTCTTTTTTACAATCTTTCAGTTACAATATTATAATCCAATACTCCTTTTACGTCATAGAAAACACCGCCCGGCTTACGCAATGTTCCCATTTCAATTGATTGAAAGCATTTGTGTTTGACGCAATATATGACGGCATCATATTCTCCTCTTTCCAGTTCTTCAGCCTGTGTGCTGATTTCTATGCCATATTCTTGTCTAGCATGTTCTGGACTTACCCAAGGATCAAATATGTGGATATCTTGCGTATATACTTTTAATGAATTGTAAATGTCTATGACTTTGGTGTTTCTGATGTCCGGGCAATCTTCTTTGAAGGTAAAACCCAACAAAAGAATTTTGGCTTTGAAAGCCGATGTATTATGCAGTGTCATACAGCGTACAACCCTTTCGGCGATGTAGTTTCCCATAGTATTGTTGAGGCGTCTTGCTTCCATCATGATACGGGGGACAACTCCACGAGAAGTGGCACGTTGTATCAGGTAATATGGATCTACACTGATACAATGTCCGCCAACAAGGCCTGGCGAGAAGTTCAGGAAGTTCCACTTTGTACTTGCAGCTTTAAGGACATCCGTTGTATCGATACCTAATGCATTGAATACAATAGCTATCTCATTCATAAACGCAATGTTTACATCTCGTTGTGTGTTTTCTAGAATCTTTGCGGCTTCGGCCACTTTTATAGATGGTGCTTTATGGGTACCGTTAAGCAATACAGAATTATAGAGGTTGTCAATCACTTCTGCTGCTTCCAGAGTTGATCCAGAAGTGATTTTAGGAATGTTTTCAACTGTATGTGTTTTGTCTCCTGGGTTGATTCGTTCTGGTGAATACCCAATATAAAAATCTTCGTTCAGTTTCAGACCAGAAACTTCTTCCAGTATGGGCGAACAGATCTCTTCTGTCACACCTGGATAAACGGTGGATTCGTATATGACATAATCGCCTTTGGAAATGACTTGCCCTACTATTTTACTGGCATTCTTAAGCGGAACCAATTCCGGATTGTGAAAGTCGTCAACCGGGGTGGGGATGGCCACAATATATACGTTACAAGATTTCAGGTCATTTAGGTCATTTGTGCATTTCATGCCGTTCATAAGGGCGTTTTTCAATGCATCGGGAGCCACTTCATTGGTAGAGTCTATGCCTTGGTTGATTTCATTGATACGGCTTTCTTTAATGTCGTAGCCGACAACATTGTATTTTTTTGCAAACAGACAGGCTAATGGGAAACCGACATAGCCTAAACCGATAATGCCTATTTTATATTTTTCAGTCATTTATTTTTTAATATGTAATTATGTTATTAAAAGTGTGTTCTTAACTAAATTCCTTCAACCTGTGCTAGTTCTGAAGTCTTTTTAGGATTCCACGGGTCTTTATAGGATGAAAAGAAAAACAGTTCCTTGATATGCGCCAACAAACGTGCACTACGCAGGAAATATCCCGTGTAGAAGGTGCTTACGAATAAATATGGTACCAGTTTCTTTTCTTCAGAGGCCCGTTCTGATACTAACATTATGACACCAAAGGCTACCAATGAAAAGCAATACCTTATCATCCAGCCTACCAGGAAGATTTCCATTAATCTGTCCGTATGCATGAAAATCAATGTGACGATATAGAATAGCCAGAGAAAATTGAAATAACAGTCATACATCAGATTTTCCATATTCGATATCCAGTTTAGAATATTGAAATGTTTGTGCGGAATCAGAATGTCGAAATGTTTGCGTAGACGAAAGCGGATAAGTGACTTGCTCCAACGTTGTCGTTGCTTGAATAAGGCATGCCATTGCGTGGGCACATTGGTCATGCATATAGCGTCTTCTGCAAAATAGACTTTATCGCCCGATTTCCTAATTTTCTGTGTGATGTCGCCATCTAGTCCCGGACCAATGTCCCACATGCCGATTTGCATAAGCTTCTCTCGTTCAAAAGCACCGAAAGCCCCGGAAATAATATGGTAGATTCCAAGCGTGTTCGTCACCATACGCCCTATCTGAATAGTCTTCAGATATTCCAATGCCTGCATGGAGGTACAAAGTGTTTCATCGCTATTACGCACTTTCACACATCCGCCCACAGCTTTAATCTTTGGGTCATAATAGAAAGGAAGCAGGATTTTTTCAATCGCATCCCTGTCAAGAGATGAGTCGGCATCAAGGTGTACAATGTATTTCCCTTTTGCATAATGTACTCCGTAATTAGCGGCACTTGCTTTTCCTCCGCGGATATGGGAGCGTAAATACAGGTCAATATAGCCAGCCTTTTCCAAATCGCGACAAATCAAAGGTGTTGCATCGTCAGATCCGTCGTCCACGATAATAATCTCATAGTTGCGGTAGGTTTGCTCGTTGAGGGATTTAACTAGTTTGTAGATATGTTTACCTTCATTCTTTCCTGGAGCCAGAATTGTAATCAGTGGATTTTCCAGATATAATTTCATTTTGGCCACATCCTGTTTCCGCTTACGGGATTTGAATGTAATTTGGTGCCAGATGGATATGACCAGTTCTAGAAAATAGTATCTAGGAAATTCAATGATGAACAAGAACCAGTAAGTGTGCAAAACCGCACTCCAAGTGAGATTTCGAGTAAAACAGGCTATTATGCCGTCAATTATGTCAAAACAAAAGTTCAACATATTAGATTCCTGGACTTAGTTCGTTTTGTTTATACGCTCTATAAACGTCTGTATTTTCTCTTCGGCTTGTTGATGCAGATAATCTTGCTCTGTTATAATGATTTCCGGATGCTTTAATTCAATAATCTTGAGCATCTCTTCATGCTCTTCTTCTATCTGACGTTTCAAACCTTCTGATAATTCAGAAGGGCATTTGGTTGCCATAAATATGTAGTTTCTCTTAAAAGAAATGTTGTTGTAATAGAATCTCTTTTGGAAGTCATCAACAATTTGCATGATTTTCTGTGGAGTGGTGTCATTGCCTTCTATCTTGAATTTGTTGATAAAGATGGATTCGCTCTTTTCATGTGAATAAGAGAAAAGACGTATTTGTGACAGAAAGGATTCGAAATTGGAATAACCGGCCCAGATATCCTTGCTGACTGAAATTACTGCGTCATTGTTAGAGAGTGCCAAAAGTCCCTCGGGCGTATACTCATAACTGTACACATCATATGCCAACAATTCAGAGGGACGGTGTGTTTTCTTGCATGATGAACAGTATACTTTCATGTCGGTGTGGAGGAAGGTATGATTGCATTCCTGACAGGTATAGACGTTGGATGGCTTGTCGTAATCCACGCCGATGTGTCGAAGGAAATGGTGGCATTTTGGGCAGCGTAATTCTCCGTCGTATGTATAACTGGACTCTGGCGAGATGTTTGCGCAACGGAAATGGTGTAAAACCGCTTCTTCCTTCAAGTTTGAGGAATCGCATTTGGGACACGATTCCATATAGAACAGATGGGAATTCATACAATGCGGACAAACGTGGAGGCGTTCAACAAATGATTTCTTTTTGGCGTATCCCAATTCCAAAAGTACGTGATTGAAACGGAAGAAATCATCGTTCATTTTAATGGGAATGTTGTTCTTCTTGGCCGCATATAAGGCGGTATGTCCCATTGCATAGGCTTCTTCTATGGAGTCGGTAAAGGTGAACATCTTTCTGGAAATGGCAAATTTGCACAATTTTAGAAAGTACATGTAATTGTTGTTCTTTACTTCGGCGATGTCGAACGCTTCAATCATTTCCAGTCTGTTGTATATTTCCTCAATCTTTTTGCACATATTCTTGTCGTCAATTGTTGTGGAAAAGCCGTCAATCAAAGGTTTAAGATTCAATGTGCGGTTCTCTAATGATGAGGACAGGAAACGTGGCTTCAAATGGCACTTCAAGCTGTGAAAAGGTGACATTTGTTGCAGCTGGTAAGACAATTCGAAGTGTGATTGGTTGGTGTCTTCTACATAGATGACATCAAAATCTTCTGCTTTGATATCACAGATTTCATCAATGGGCAGAATGCCTTTTACGATGAGTATATTGCGTCCTTTTGAATTGGTCTTGATGGAATATTGGTTATTCATCTCTTTTTGTTGTACAAATGGTTCTTAACTGCTTCGGGAATCTTTAGTCCGCGTGGAGTTGTAAGTTGCAGATATTCCTCCGGAGAGACTTCTTTATAATCCCTGTTGTCAAATCTGATGATTACAGGCATTCCATTCACCAATGACCAGAACGGAATTTCTTGTTTGTCATCAATACGCAGAACGGCAATGGCGGCAATGTGGTCTTTGGAAAGGTTGTTTCTGTAGGCTTCGGGTATTTCCTCAGTTCTAGCTCCCATAGAGACAACGGTTGCCGTGTATTCCACATCGTCGTTTACGATGATGGTGGCTTTGAACCCTCGATTTAGATATTTAGCCCGCTTTGGGGTAACGTATGCCATTACGTATACGTTGTCTTTTTCTAGGTCAAAGCTTTGTGTCTCAAGTATATCTTCGCCCCTCAACACCAATGACAATTCAGATATCCAATTTTTGGTTACCAAACTGGAATCTGCAGCAATGGAGTAGTGTACCATTCCCAATTCTTTCATTTTCTTTTTGTCGCGTACATCTTGAATGGTAAATCCGCTGTTGTTTACTGAATTCAAACGGTCTACTGCATTTTTGGATTCGTTGATTGCATTTTGCAGTACGTAAAGCTTGCGTTGTTGAGATTTCAGCTCTTCTTCTGTTTCTTTATATTCACGTTCTAGATTGAGTTTGTGTACATTGTCGCTTAGACCAAAGCGGATATTGTGATCTTCGAGGTCAATCTGCCGTTTTATTTCTTGTAGACGTGTTTTGATTACTGCTAAATTTTGATAGGCCAGTCCGTATTGCAATTTCAAATCTCTTGACTTGACTACAACTTCTGATTCGCTGTTGATATCTCCGATTTCGTGGAACCATCCCAATGAAACGTACGAATAAATGGTATCTCCCGGTTTTATCAATTCACCGTTATGTTTGTAAATGTCATGTACGAAAATATCTTCTGAGGCTCTAAAACGCACATTGTGTACCACTACATAGCCGTCAAATTCTGTGTAAAGTACTTTTTTGATGCAGTAGAGTATGACAATGAACACGATAAAGATAAAAATGGTGAGGAAAAAAAGTTGCTGTTTAGCAATCTTTTTCTTCCTTTGCCATAATATCTGTTCTATTTCTGCTTGTTTGTGCTCTGTCGTAAAATGAAAGTTCTTCATTACTTCGTTCCTTTAATGGTGTCATCGGCAATTATACAAAAATCCATGATAGAATGTCCGAAAAGATAATTCTGGAGTTCTGCAATGCAACAGTCTCTTTTGTATTGATGCGAATAAAAATTTTCCCAGCATGTCAGGTAATGATTATATTCTTTTATACGCGACATGAAATTGTATTCACCGATATGTCTTTCATAGTTTTCTTTGCGCATCTTTATGTATTCCTTCATCTTTTCAATTCGTTTCATTTCTCCGGACAATCCTCTGTTTGACCGTTCAATTTCCTCGAAGAGTATGTGTACATTTTCAGAAATTAGTTTTTTGATATCTTCTTTCTCTAACGTTTTTTGCAGTCTTTCTGCCTTTAGGACTTTCCGCTTTTTGCCTTCCGATGAGGCTATTGGGATCTGGAAGGCCAGTCCGGCATCAATGTTTGATGAGTTCCTAATTTCTGGACGCAGATAGTAGGAGTACCTGAAAAAAGGGGAGAGGTTCAATGTCCTCCAGTAATTTGTGCTTTTTTCCTGTTCTTGTAGAAGGTTGACTTGCAAGTCATTCGTATGTAGAAGTAGGTCATTCTTGTAAATATGCCTAATTAGTCTGGCAGTGTCTAACTGTATGACTCCTCCTTGAGGACGAACCAATTGTTCTGTTATGGGGTAATTCCTGGGAATTGTAGCCAATGAACGTTCGGCGATGGCCTGTTCATCCAAAATTTTCAGCAATTCGTCAGTACTGATGCTACGGTCACTTACAAGATATTGTTGGGCATTGTTCAGTAACTCTAGGTTTTTTATGCGTAGTTGTAAAATGCCCGCTAACAGACTGTCATATTCTTCACGGAAAAATTCCTTTTGCCGGTTGATCTGCTCATTCATTTTTTTGCGTTCCAATGCAACTCTCTCCAGCTCGCCTTTTATCTGTATTTCATTTACCCTGCTCTTCCGATTTATTAAGGAACTGCTAAGGAAATTCCATCTGAGCTCCATTTGTACTTTTGCCAGATAGCGGGACAGGGCGTCATCGTCATCAATGCTCAGTCCTTTGTCTAGTCGGTAATAAGTTTGTCCGGAAATGAGCAATCCTGTTTCTGCCTTCATGGCCTGTATCTGCTTTTCCACCTTATTATTAATTAAGGAATCAACTTTCGGATTGATGGTTGTTTTTGTGTAATCTTCCATCAAAAATGGTTTAGATGGATCTTGGACAGGTTGGACCGAGAAAATCAGCGAGTCAAACAGTACAAAATGTGAGTCAAACTTTTTGAAGAGTTCTTTGTCTGAATATTGTTGTGCACAGACAATGGTGGGGCATATAAAAAATAAAATTACCAATGCCGATAAAAAAAAACGATATTTGTGACTGATTATATCGTTGATAATATATTTAAAGGAATCAAGACAATGCATTGCTGTCCTTGGTATTCTGTGTTGTTTATGTATGTATTTTTATTAACAAACTACAAAATTAATAGAAATATTTTTTATAATGGCAGTTTTCTGTAAAAAAATGGCATAAAACAAACAAAACTCTTGATTTATTTATGTGCGAAGGTGTTCAACTTTCCATATTATCTTTTTTAACATGAGGTAGAAAGTTTGTGTAACATGTTGCGGTTATGATTTAGAGGTTGTAATACTTTGTATAAGTGCGTCTTCAAGGGCAAATTTATGAATAAATAATAGGACGGGCAAAGAAAAATGTGTAATTTTGCACGCATTAGCAGAATTATAGCAAAAAGAAAGCATATAACAACGTGATATCAATAGAAAATCTGAGTGTGGAGTTCGGCGCCAAGCCGCTTTTTACCAATGTCAGCTTTTTAGTGGGCGACAAGGATCGTATTGCCTTGGTGGGAAAGAACGGTGCTGGAAAGAGTACCATGCTCAAAATCATGGCCGGACTGCAGCAACCCTCTGAGGGAAATGCCGTGGTGCCGCGCGGAACTAAGGTGGCCTATCTGCCCCAGGTAATGGTGCTCTCGGACGGAAGAACCGTGCGAGAGGAAACCGAACAGGCTTTTACGCATCTGCATGAGGCAGAACAGGAACTGAAGGAAATGCAACGCCAGCTGGACGAACGTACCGATTATGAAACGGAGTCGTACATGCAGCTTGTGGAACGCTTTGCCCATGAAAGCGAGCGTTTCCAGATGATTGGTGGACTGAATTACCAGTCGGAACTGGAACGAACCCTTCAAGGACTGGGATTCAGAAGAGAAGACTTTGACCGACCCACCAGCGAGTTCAGCGGCGGATGGCGAATGCGCATAGAACTGGCAAAACTTTTGCTTCAGCGGCCCGATGTACTATTGCTTGACGAGCCTACCAACCACCTTGACATAGAGAGTATCCAGTGGTTGGAGCAGTTTCTCGTAAGTAGTGGAAGTGCCGTGGTGTTGGTAAGCCACGACCGTGCCTTTATAAATAATGTAACCAACCGTACCCTTGAAATTTCCTGCGGCAGACTTTATGATTATAAGGTAAAGTATGACGAATATGTGAATCTGCGTGCCGAACGCCGCGAGCAACAGCTTAGGGCATACGAGAACCAACAGAAGGAGATAGCGGACATCCGTGCATTTGTGGACCGTTTCCGTTATCAGGCCACCAAGGCCATTCAGGTGCAGAGCCGGTTGAAGCAACTCGAACGCATGATTCCGATCGAGGTGGACGAGGTGGACAACAGCGCCCTTCATTTGAAGTTCTCCTGTAGTATGCGAAGCGGGGACTATCCCGTCATCTGCGAAGACGTGGCCAAGAACTATGGCAGCCACAATGTGTTCCACAATGTCAACCTGACCATTCATAGGGGGGAGAAGGTGGCCTTTGTTGGCCGGAACGGAGAGGGAAAATCCACGCTGGTGAAATGTATCCAGGGCGAGATTCCCTTTGACGGAAGCCTTCGTGTGGGACATAACGTACAGATTGGCTATTTTGCCCAGAACCAAGCTCAGTTACTTGATGGCGAACTGACTGTTTTCGACACCATAGACCGAGTGGCAAAGGGAGACATCCGCCTGAAAATCCGTGACATTCTGGGCGCTTTCATGTTCGGTGGCGAGGCTTCGGACAAGAAGGTGAAGTTCCTTTCCGGAGGCGAGCGTACCCGACTGGCCATGATACGCCTGTTGCTTGAACCCGTAAACTGCCTGATTCTGGACGAGCCTACCAACCATCTTGACATGCGTTCGAAGGACGTACTTAAGGCTGCCATTCGCGATTTTGATGGCACCGTGATTGTGGTGAGCCACGACCGCGAGTTCCTTGACGGACTGGTGACCAAGGTGTACGAGTTTGGCGAAGGCCTGGTGCGCGAACATTTGGGCGGCATCTATGACTTCCTGCAGAAGAAGCAGATTGACAACCTGAACGATTTGCAGAAACGCCCCACCATCACATCCTTCCCAGGGGACGAAAACGCACTCTGTCGGGAGGAAAAAAATATTTCCTCGGGAGGAAAAAAAGAAACCCCTGCCAAGAGTGAGGCCAGAAGGTCCTACGAAGAGCAGAAGGAATACAACAAGAAACTGCGTAAAATGGAACGCAGGGTGGAGGAGTGCGAGAGCGAGATAGAGCAGACCGAGTCGGCCATTGCTATTGTGGAATCTCAACTTGCCACGGCCGAGGGTGCGTCGGACATGAATCTGTATGACAAATACCAGAAACTGAAGCAACAGCTTGACCGCGCTGTGGAACAATGGGAAGAAGCGTCTATCGAACTGGATGAATTTAAGAATACATAAAATATACAACAGATGAAAGTAAATCATTTTTTGCCTGTGGCAGCCCTTTGTACAATGATGACAATGGCCTGCCAGAATGAGAAGGTAACAGAGACAACAGCTGGCATACGTGCCGAGAACATGGACACCACCGCGGTGGCCGGAGCAGATTTTTATCAGTATGCCTGTGGCGGATGGATGAAAAACAATCCCCTGCCCGCTGAATTCTCTCGTTTCGGTTCGTTCGACAAGTTGGCCGAGGATAACCGTGCCCAGATTCAGGGTCTTATCGAGGAACTGGCAGCAAAGGAAAACCAGCCCGGCAGCGTGGCTCAGAAGATTGGTACCCTCTATAGTGTGGCCATGGACAGTGTCAAACTGAACACCGACGGTGCTGCCCCCCTGCAGGAACGCCTGCAGCAGATCGCTTCTGTAAAGGAAGAAAAGGACTTGTATGCGCTCTTGGGCGAATTGCAGAAGCGTGGTGTTGGTGCCTATGTGGCCGTGTATGTTGGTGCTGATGAGAAGAACAGTAGCATGAATGCCGTGCAGACCTATCAGATTGGTCTCAGCATGGGCGAGCGCGACTATTACCTGGAAGATACAGATAACAGCAAGCGCATCCGTACTGCTTTTCTTTCTCACGTAGAGAATATGTACAAATTGGCCGGAATGGATGAGGTTACAGCCAAGCGTGGTGCAGCCTTGGTAATGGATATCGAAACCCGTTTGGCCAAGGCATACCGTTCTCGTACAGAATTGCGCGACCCCCATGCCAACTATAACAAGATGACCATGGACGAGGCCAAGAAACTGTGCCCCACCTTTGGTTGGGATGCTTTCCTCGCAGCCATGGACTTTAAGGATGTGAAGGAAATCATTATTGGCCAGCCTGCCTCTTTGCAGGCAGCAGCCGAAATCTTGCACACCACTCCCGTGGCCGATCAGGTGCTCTATCTGCAATGGAAGACTATCACCACTGCAGCTTCTATGTTGAGCGACGAGATAGCCGAGGAGAACTTCAATTTCTTTGGCAAGACCATGCGTGGCGCACAGCAGATGCAGCCCCGTTGGAAGCGTGCCGTTGCCGTAGTGAGCGGTGCTTTGGGCGAAGCTGTGGGTCAGATGTATGTTGAGAAATATTTCCCTGCCGAGGCCAAGCAGCGTATGATTACTCTGGTGAAGAACTTGCAGGAAAGCCTTGGCGAGCGTATTCAGGCCTTGGAATGGATGGGCGATTCTACCAAGATGAAGGCCATGGAGAAACTGGCCACATTCCACGTAAAGATTGGTTATCCCGACAAGTGGAAGGACTATTCAACACTGGATATCAAGGACGATTCTTTCCTGGCCAATATGGAACGTGCCAACCTGTGGTCTCATGCCGAGATGATTGCCAAGGTGGGCCAGCCCGTGGATAAGGAAGAGTGGCACATGACACCCCAGACCGTCAATGCCTACTATAACCCCACCACCAACGAAATCTGCTTCCCTGCCGGAATCCTGCAGTATCCCTTCTTCGACATGAATGCCGACGACGCTTTCAACTATGGTGCCATCGGTGTGGTAATCGGTCATGAGATGACACACGGATTTGACGACCAGGGCCGTAAGTATGACAAGGACGGTAACCTGAAGGATTGGTGGACAGAGCAGGATGCCAAGAACTTTGACGAACGTGCACAGGTGATGGTAGACTTCTTTGACAAGATTGAGGTTGCTCCCGGCGTTAATGCCAACGGAAAGATGACCCTGGGCGAGAACATTGCCGACCACGGAGGTCTGCAGATTGCTTATCAGGCACTGAAGAACGCCACTGCTGATAAACCCCTTGCCGAGAAGGAAGGCCTTACCGCCGACCAACGTTTCTTCCTGGCCTATGCCAATGTTTGGGCAGGAAACATCCGTCCCGAGGAAATCCTCAATCGTACCAAGACCGATGTGCATTCTCTGGGTAAATGGCGTGTGAACGGAGCTCTTCCCCACATCAATGCGTGGTATGAGGCATTCGGTATAGCCGAGGGCGATCCCATGTTCCTTCCTCAGACAGAACGTGTGGTAATCTGGTAATATACCCGTATTCCCAACCATTGAACACAATGTGATATAGCTGTCCGCTCCCATTCTTTCGCAACTGGAAAAGGGAACGGACAGCACATATAAAAACTTTCAAGACAAAAATTTGACGACATGCCATTAAGATTGCCCGACGGGCTTCCTGCAATAGACTTTCTCAAGGAGGAGAACATCTTTGTACTGGGGAACGAACGTGCCAACAGCCAGGACATTCGCCCCCTGCGTATAGCCATCCTTAACCTGATGCCGCTGAAGATAACCACCGAGACAGACTTGGTGCGTCTGTTGTCCAACTCGCCTTTGCAACTGGATATACACCTGATGAAGGTAAAGGCGCATACCAGCAAGAATACGCCCATAGAACACATGCAGGCTTTCTATCGCGACTTTGAGGAAATGAAGAGCGAGAAGTTTGACGGTATGATAATTACCGGCGCGCCGGTGGAACATCTTGACTATTCCGAGGTGAACTACTGGCAGGAAATCACGGAAATATTCGATTGGGCGCGTACTCATGTAACCAGTGTGATGTATATCTGCTGGGCGGCACAGGCCGGACTTTATTATCATTATGGAGTGCCCAAGTATCCGTTGCCATGCAAGATGTTCGGTATCTTCCCCCAAGTGCCCAGCGATACCCGTCTGCCCATCTTCCGGGGCTTTGACGATGTCTTTTATATGCCTCATAGCCGTCACACCGAAATCAAACGTGAAGATATCCTGAAGGTGCCCGAACTCAGCATCATCGCCGAGAGCGAACAGAGCGGTGTAAGCATGGTGATGGCACGCAACGGACGCGAGATCTTCGTGACGGGTCATTCCGAGTATTCGCCCAATACGCTGGACACGGAATATCGTCGCGACCTGGCCAAGGGATTGCCCATTGACATGCCGGTTAACTATTACAGAAACGATGATCCCGACCAGGGACCGTTGGTGACCTGGCGCGGACATGGAAACCTGCTCTTTACCAACTGGCTCAATTATTACGTATACCAAGAGACTCCTTACAATATTGAAGACATCCATTGAACTCCTTGCCCCTGCACGGAATCTTGAGTGCGGAATGGCTGCCGTGGACCACGGAGCCGATGCTGTCTACATCGGAGCGCAACGTTTCGGTGCACGCGCTGCAGCCGGAAATTCTGTGGAAGACATTGCCACCCTGTGCCGATATGCCCACAGGTTTGCGGTAAAGGTATATGTTACGGTCAATACAATCCTTTATGATGAGGAACTGAATGCTACCGAAAAACTTGTATGGCAACTCTATGAGGTTGGTGTGGATGCACTGATTGTGCAGGATTTGGCCTTGCTCAAGATGAACTTGCCGCCAATTCCTTTGCATGCCAGTACGCAGATGGATAACCGCACTCCCGAACAGGTGCAATGGCTGGCAGATATGGGCTACAGTCAGGTGGTATTGGCGAGAGAATGTTCCTTGGACCAGATACGTCTTATCCATGAGACTGTACCTCAGATTCCTCTTGAGGCGTTTGTTCATGGAGCTTTGTGTGTCTCATATAGCGGTCGTTGCCAGGCCTCTCAGTTTTGTTTTTCCCGTTCTGCCAATAGAGGACAATGTGCCCAGTTCTGCCGTCTGCCTTTCAGCCTTGTTGATGCTGATGGCAAGGTTTTTGCAAAAGAAAAATACCTGCTTTCCTTGCGTGATATGAATCGGACTGCCTCACTCGAAAAGATGATGGATGCCGGCATCCGTTCTTTCAAGATAGAAGGCCGGCTCAAGGATGTATCTTACGTGAAGAACGTAACGGCATGGTATCGCCGGCGTATAGATGAGATACTTCGCCGGCGTCCCGAATATGGTCGTGCGTCTTTGGGTACCGTGGAACTGAATTTCCAACCCAATCCCCAGCGCAGTTTCTCTCGTGGCTTCACGGAATATTTTCTTCATGAGAGGACGAAGATGGCATCGTTCCATACTCCGAAAAGCATGGGACAGGATGTGGGTGTGGTAAAGGAGGTGAGAGGGGGTTGCATCATTGTATCAAGTGTGGCTTCTTTTGCCAATGGTGACGGACTTTGTTATTTGGATGCAGAAGGAAAACTGAAAGGTTTCAGAGTGAACCGGGCAGATGGCAATCACCTTTATCCGGCAGAACCCGTAAATGTGGCTCCTCGCACGCCATTATACCGAAGTTTTGACCAGGAGTGGGAACGTATGATGACCCGCCCAACGGCTGTTCGTACCCTTTCCGTGGAATGGATGATTACTGATGTGGAGGAGGGTTTTTGCCTGAAAATGAAACGCGAAGATGGAGTGGAGGTTGAACGTACATTCCCGTGGGAACATCAGTTGGCGAAGACAGACCAGACCGCAAATATTGAGGAACAGTTGTCCAAACTGGGTGATACGATTTACCGTAGTTCTAGTGTCCAAGTATGTTTCAGCGATTCTTGGTTCATTCCCCGTAGCCAGTTGGCGGCATGGAGAAGGGAGGTCGTGGAATTGATGGATGCAGTATTGCCGGAGCGTCAGTTCCAGTCTGCAGAGAGGCGGATATCCCGTCCGTCAACTGCCATTAAATCATTCAACGTAAGCAATTCCCTTTCGGAAAACGTATATAAAGAGTCCGGCATTTCTTCCATTCAACATGCCATTGAAGTAAAACCGTCATCGGATGTCACAACATTGATGGAATGCCGCTACTGTCTGAGACACGAAATGGGCTTGTGTCCCAAATCCCATAATAGGCAGACCAACTATAAAATGCCCTTGTTCCTGCATTCTCAGGACGGTAAACGATTCCAATTGAAATTTGATTGCGTACATTGTAAGATGTATGTGATGAGTGATGAAAATAAGTCTCAGAAATAACTATAAAACCACGCTTGTATGAAAATGAACCCCCTGCACATTGCGCAAATTGTTTTGTTCATGTTTTTGCATATTTGATTATATGATGAAAAAGATTGGTCTGTTGTTGTCTTGTTGCTTTCTTGTCAGTATGCTGATGGCTGTACCCGCCCGTCGTGTGCGTTTTGTGGCGAATCAGATTGACGGCAGCCAGATTGCATTGACACTTTGCGGTGATGAACATCTGCATTATTATCTCACAGATGATGCCCAGCCAGTGCTTTGTGCCGAGGATGGAGGTTATTATCATGCAAACATCAATGTCATGGGGCACCTGTCTTCCTCTACCGTGCTGGCACATGAACCAGAGGATAGGGATAAAATCGAAGAAAACTTTCTGAAAGTACGGGGCGATGTCGGAAAAATGATGGCCAATGCCAGGAGTAAAAGCAGAATGTGGCGTGTGGCTGCTACCCGCAGTGCTTCTGTTTCGCGTTCGGCCTTTATGGGAACCAAACGTGCGTTGGTGATTCTGGCACAGTTCTCGGACTGTAAATTCACGGTCCCCAATGTGAAATCATATTATCAGGAAGTGTTGAATGGTTCGGGCGCTCCCCAATACGACATACCAGCCAGTGTGAACCGCTATTTCAGTGACCAAAGCAACGGACTTTTTGATATGCAGTTTGATGTGGTGGGGCCTGTGACGGTAAGCAACAAGGTTTCTTATTACGGAAGCAACAATTCATGGGGTGATGACCTGCACCCGGAAAAAATGGTGGAAGAGGCGATACGTCTTTCTTCATCGCAAGTCGATTTTTCCAAATATGATTGGGACAATGATGGTTCTGTAGACCAGATATTTGTCTTGTATGCAGGATATAGCGAGGCACAGAACGCTCCTTCCTATACCATTTGGCCCCATGCCTATTATTTGTCCTATGCCGGTGTTACGCCACCAGTCTTCAATGGCGTCAAGATAGATGCCTATGCTTGCAGTTCTGAATTGTCAGGTAAGTCGGGTACCATTCCTGACGGTATCGGCACCTTCTGTCACGAATTCAGTCACAATTTGGGCTTGCCCGATCTTTATGATATCGATTATAGTGGCGGATATGGTATGTACATCTGGAGTCTGATGGATGCCGGCTGCTATTGTGGTCCCAATTTGAGGGGAGAGGTTCCCTGCAATTATACAGGATACGAACGTTGGCTTTGCGGTTGGGCTGAACTGACCGAACTGACAGAAGGCTGTAAAATAGACAATATGCCAAGCGTTTCCGAAAACGGACCTACTTATATGGTGCGCAACCGTTCTTACTCCGATGAATACTATCTGCTGGAGAACCGTCAGCAGATAGGGTGGGATGCCCATCTGCCAGCCCATGGATTGTTGGTGATGCATGTGGATTATGACCGTAAAGCATGGCTTGACAATACCGTCAATGATGTGCGCGGACACCAACGGTTTGTTGCGGTTCCGGCAGACAATACCATGGTACAGTCCTTTAACGGATGTAAGGGCGACCTGTATCCCGGCAGTGCTGGAAACACATCATTGACCGATAGCAGTACACCGGCCGCCACCCTATACCATGCCAATGCTGACGGACGCAAGTTCTTGGGCCGTCCCATTGAGCAAATAACTGAGGATGGCAATGGAAGAATCAGTTTTGTATTTGATGGTGGGGAAGGGAACGGTATAAATGACATCGCCGCAGACAAAGCCTCATCATCTGCCATATATAATTTGCAAGGTGTCCGCACAGGGAATACAAACGTCTCTGGTGTGTATGTGAAGAACGGACGAAAGATAATGGTCCGATAAGACACATTACTGATGTACGACACGAAGCATCACTTATGACAGACGCTTGCCATAAGTGATGCTTCGAAAAAGGATAAGCTGTAAGTGGAGACTCAACTCCCTACAAACTCTTCTGCACTTTTCACATTTGATTGGTGCTTTCCGTCTTTCATGTTTCGTTTGGCCGGTTTGGGTGTGCTGCCTTTGGAATAAGCTCTTGCACATCCTTGATATTGGAACCATCGGTCCAGAATCTGCCTTACGTATGCTTCCGTCTCGCTTCCACGCATATAGCCGTTTGAAACCACTGGATCGCGATAATATTCCGGTTCCGAGAGTTTCAGCACATAGCCCGACACATTTGCCCACTGATGTGCGTTGCCACCGTATTTGCGTGCCAGTGCCATGGCATCCTTGATGTGTAAGGCCCCACCGTTATAGGCTGCCAGTACGAATTTGATTCGTTCCCGTTTGTCTTTTATGTCTGCGAATGTGCGGTTGAGTTGTTTCAGATAACGGGCTGCTGTATGTATGTTCACGGCAGGTTCATATAATTGTTGCACGGAAACACCCATTTCTTGGGCTGTGGCAGGCATAATTTGCATCAGTCCTTTGGCCCCCACCCAAGATTCTGCTTCAGGGTCGAAACCAGACTCTTGATAACATTGGGCTGCCAGCAGTCTCCAATCCCAACCAATCATGTCGGCACCCTTTATCAGTTCTTGGTCAAATGCACAGATGATTCCATGAGTGCGGTCACTCATGACTGGTCGCATTTTTCTTTTGATGGAGTTGTTTCCTGTCGGCATTTGTATGGTAGGCCTTCTGCTTGGATTCCACCATTCGGTTATGCTTTGGGTGAGTAGGGGAGTGTTCTCCCGTGTCATCCATCTTTTTTTATTCCCCATTTCCAATGCAATAAAGTCAGCCTCGCCAGATGAGAGTTTTCGCAAGAGAGTCGCCGTGTCTGGTGCAGTCTCCATTTGCAACTTTGCACCGATGTGGCGCGCATATTCTTTCGCCAACAAGAATTGTGTGCCCATGCCTTGTCCGCGATATTCGTAATAGGTCTCAGGCCCGTTCAGTGTGATGCCGATAAGAGTACCTGCCATTTGAATTTCCGGCAAATCATACAGTTCCACTTGTTTCTCTTCTTTCCCGAATATGGCACTTGGCTTTCGCCTTTCCTGTTGGGTACAACAGCTTAGGGAAATAAGGAGGAAAAGAAAGGAAAAACCTTTTATAATATGAGTTGGTGCTAGTGTCACTTGTGATACATATATTATATAATGAAGTGTCAGAGACAACTTTTTACGCAAAGTTAAGCTTTTTTCTCCAATCTTGTTGCAGGATTGCAAAAAAAGTTCTACCTTTGCAGCCGCAAACTTACGGGAATAGCTCAGTTGGTAGAGCACTGGTCTCCAAAACCAGGTGTCGGGAGTTCGAGCCTCTCTTCCCGTGCAGTAAGAGATGTATCATACGGTACATCTTTTTTTGTGTTCATCCCCGAATACCTACGCTATCCTGGGATGAACCTATTTTTTATGTGGAATCTTGGAAAAATGTCATACAATGAAAGAATTTATCATTTCATTTGATTCACCTTGGAAACAAACAAGAATAACCACGTCTGGTACTCGTTTATGTCACTATTTCCAGAGTAAAAGATGTATCAAACGGTACATCTTTTTTTTGTCAAAACTTTTTACCATGTAAGGCAGGTGCCTATCTTGACGGACAATCGTAAAATATGGATGAATTAGCAGATTTTTGCGATAACCCCCTAATTTCAAGTTTCCAGTTGGAAAAAATAATTTTCCCAGTTGGAAACATTTTTTTTTCCAACTGGGCGCATTTCTCGCCCCAATTGCCCGATTTTTACATTTGGCCATTAAAACACCTTTAAATGGTTTCCCTGTTTTGTAAAGAATATTTACTTTATTGTTCCATATCGTACGATGTCAACCATCATCGTGACTAACTTATATAAATAACGAGTTAAGTATTGACGTATGTTGTCATGGTAATAACAATCTGCTTTGGTTTGTCTCATCTGTGTCGTCCAATGCTTTCTTTCATAGAAAAACCGATAAAAAAATGAAAGGCGATTAAAATGAAAAGTAAAGGCGATTCATTTCTGATATATATATATGAAGCACTACCAAATCTGTATTATTTTTATATTTTTTAGTCTTTTTTTATTTTGTTTACATAATTTTTATTAAATTTGCAGTCGGACTCTCAGTTCTTTGTCCATAATTCCACAGGAAGACGGGTTCTTCAGCGGAAATGGTAAGGTAGCTCACGCCGGGCAGAGTGAGATAAAACTCATGAAGCGGGTATTGGGTGGGAAGAGAGGACGGACATAGAAGGCGTTTACTCTGACGCTTCATCGCTGCACTCCAAACTTCGAACACTTGGAAAATTCAGTAGACGATGACGCAACGGTAGATGTCCCTGGGATGTGTTTATAACCATCTCCTTTTTTGTAGTACCTCACATTTGTGACGGAACTATTATATAAGGTGTATTATATTCATATCGGCGTGGGCTTCGAAGTTGCTTATCTTTACTGAAGGGCAAGTTCGAAGGCCAGGAGTGTGAGATAAGTAACGAGTACGAATCTCACGCTTTTTTAGTCATGGATATAACGCTTATGAATGGTACATTCTCTGATGCAAAAGCTACGGTTGCCAATGGGACAACCGACCGCGAAGCGTACCCAAAACGTTGGATCGCAGTGCTTGTACAAATGTGTACAGAGAAGAAGGTTGGAGAACGTCTGACAAAGTTAGGAATTGAGAATTATGTTCCCACCCAAATGGAAATTCACCAATGGAGCGACCGTAAAAAGAAAATAGAACGGGTGGTTATGCCAATGGTTGTGTTTGTACATACAGATGAGCATACCGAAAAACAAATCAGGAACTATTCATGTATATATAAGGTGTTATCCTATCCTGGACATAAAAATGCTGCCGTTATTCCTGACCAGCAAATAGAACAATTAAAGTTTATGCTTCATAATGCTGATGCAGAAATAAAAATTACGGAATCTGTTTTAAAGGTTGGTGATGAAGTAGAAGTCATCAGAGGTTCGTTAAAAGGATTAAAAGGAAATATCTGTTATATTGAGGAAAACAAACCAATGATAGGTGTATATATGAATCTCCTTGGCTATGTTTGTGTAATGATAAATAAGAATGATATAAAATGAATAAAGATTTATGAGTAGTAACAAGACAATTATTCCTGGAATGGAAAATGCTTATACTGAGCATCAAAATTTTGGTCCGCAAAATACAAATGTAAAGGATGGAACGTATGTGCCCAATCCGCATGGTATTGTTTCTCCAAATGCCAACATACCAAATCAAAAACCTATTGTAGGTTTTTTGTACTCTATTTCTAAAACAAATGCGGGTGAGTTTTGGCCTTTGCATATAGGCTCCAACCGTATTGGTCGTTCGGTGGACAGTGATGTCTTTTTAGGTGAGGCTACAATATCAGAACAGCATGCTGTACTTGTAATTCAGCAAATGAAAAATCCGGAAAAAGTAATCGCATGGATTAATGATTCTGGTTCAACCTGTGGAACGATGGTAAATGGTGAAAGTATGGGCTTTGACAGAAGAGAGTGTTTCAATGGCGATATCATAACCATCGGTGAGCACTATGACTTGTTTTTCATATTGATAGATGCAAAACAAATAGGCTTGAACGTATGTCGTGATTTTATGTCAACAAATCAGACCTCAAAAAACAACTATGCAGCCTCTCATTTGAATGCACAACATATACACCTCAATAATAATGCAACTCAAGGTTATGAATCAGGGAACATAGAATCATCTGGCGGTACTGTTGGGGTAAATGACTCTGTAGGGAGTGAGCCATCAACAAAGCCTGGTGGTACCATATTTTTATAACCAAATTAAAAATTAACAACGAGACTACATCTAAAAATTACTTAATTAATATATGCTGATTAAAAAAATACAGGGAAAACTGGAAGAACGTAATGGTTATCATTATGAATTTGATATGCATTCCCAACCAATAGGTAAGGGGGGTATGGGTGTTGTATATAAAGGTTTTAAAATTTATGATGTAACAGGAGTTAGGCAAGTTGTCGCAATAAAAGCGATGAATGACGGTCTTCCGTTCGACGTGTATGAAAGAGCAGAACGCGAAGCATCAATTCGTTTACGAAACGAAAATCTTGTTGAAATGTTAGGGTTTATTTCAGAAACGGAAATAGATCCTTACGGACAAAAGAAAAACAAATATTATGTTGTAAGTGAATATCTTAATGGTATTGTGCTTTCAGACTTGTTGACTGGTCAGTTCAAGGATATAGATGGTATAGAAATCCCATATGCAAAACAACTGTATACGCGATATGTTTCTGATAGAGAGTCTACTTCTATCGAAATAATTAAAAGTGTCCTGTCTGGAGTCTCTGCATTACATGACAAGAAATATATTCATAGGGATATTGATCCTACGAATATAATGGTTACAGACAAGGGGGCAATCAAACTGATAGATTTCGGAATTGCCAAAAACGTAAGTATGTTAGGCACTGTAGATAAGTCTTTGACTTCAACAGGTAAATTTATTGGTAAGGCAGAATACGCATCTCCCGAATTGGTCTTAGGCGATGTGAAAAATCAGGGATATCATACAGATATTTACGCGATAGGCATATTGCTATATCAACTCTTAGTTGGAAGGTTGCCTTTTAGTGGTAGTAAATATGAAATATTGCAAATGCAATTAAACGATAAATTACCGCTTAAAAACATTAATAATGTATCGTTGCGCAAGATTGTAAAGAAAGCTACAGAAAAGAATAGAACAGACCGGTATATTTCTGCTGCACAAATGCGAGTGGAAATAGATATGGTAGAGGTTCAGAATTCTAATGTGTACAAAAAGCATTGGAAATCCGCCATAGCGATTCTGGCATCAAGTGTGGCTTGTGCATGTTTTTTGTTTTGGCTTAATAATAACGCCCCTGCAGAGAAGCCACAATTTAATGAAGAACCGGCCAAAACAGAATATACCCCTAATACTCGTAAACAATCTGAACCACTCGAAAAACAATATACATATGATCAAGCGATAAGTTTGTTAGATAATGCTAATGACGCTAAAGAGGGATTAAAAGCCTTGAAAGAAATGGCCGCAAATGAAAATGTTGATGCAAATGTTCTATTAGGACTGTTGTATGTTGTTGATAAGAAAGACCAAAGTAAAAAAGTAAGTGTCTATAGAAAGAATCTTGGTCTTGGTAATAATACAGAGAATTCGGATAGTTCTATTAAATACCTTGAAAAAATTGTAAAACGTGCGGATGCCCATCCTGAAGCTTTAATTATTTATGCAAAACAAATATCTAAAACCAAAAGCCGAGATGAAATAATAAATATCATAGATTCTGCGGAAACAAAGCTTAGCAAGCTGGACAGTTATAAGTTTAAAGGCTTTGATAAGGATGTTTTGAAAGGAAAGATTAATAAAATAAGAGACGAATTAAAATAAAAGATGTACAATAATTGCCAACCTCAAGTTCTTAAGAAAGAGGGAGATAATCGAGTTTATCTCCAAGTAACGGGTCAATGGTATTACTATGATCCAAATAGTACACCATTAGGTGATGGAGCAATGGGTACAGTGTATCTGGGATTTAGTTGTAATTCCAACCAACGTATTGCAGTTAAACGAGTAAAGGATATATATGCGAATAATCCAGTTATAAGGGATAGGGCCAAACAAGAGGCTTCCTTGTCATTCTCACATCCAAATTTAGTGCAAATGTTAGGCTTATGTGAAGTATCTCCATCTCAAGGCCCTATTTTCATATTAAGCGGCTATGTTGCAGGTATAACATTAGAAACGCACGTTAAAGAACAGCTCAATCAATTACCAGCGCAGGAAAGAGTGGAAAAGATTGCAAAGGATATTTGCAATGTACTTGATGCGCTGCAATATTTGCATACAAGAGGCGTAGTACATCGCGATGTCAAACCCTCAAATATTATGATAGAGAATGGCTCTGTAGTGAAGTTAATGGACTTAGGTATTGCCAGGTTGAATGGCGGAAACAAGTATTCTTCTTACGGATTTATTGGCACACCTCAATATGCAGCACCAGAACAGATTCTACGAGATGCCCAAAACTCTGAAATTAATGCCCAAACGGATATATATGCATCCGGTGTAACTTTATATGAACTGATAACCGGTAAAAATCCGTTCAAAACAGACGTAGAAGCGGAAATGCTGGCGAGGCAGATACAAATGAAACTTCCCTATGACAAAAAAATACCCAAAAGATTATATAAAGTCATCCTAAAAGCTACAGAAAAGGTTCCGGCCAAACGTTATAGAACCGCATCAGATTTCAAATGTGCTATATTAGATGCATTAAATGGGGATGAGGGGTTTCTTACATCTATACTTTATGGGCATTCAAAAATAATTTTTGTTTGTGCTTTTATTTTGATTATTAGTATTGTAATATTATTATTTTTAATATAATTTTATGGTTATATCCATTGATATAAAAGGTGAAACGTATGGCTTCATAGATTCTCGAATAGGAGGTCGTAAAGAAAATCAGGATTCTGCAGGTGTAAAAGATACCCAATTAGGCTTTTTAATAGTGGTCTGTGATGGTATGGGAGGAATGCAGGGTGGATGCATCGCCTCTCAGTTGGCTGTACAAACAATTATCGACTCTGTTGCTTCTGCTGACAAACAAACAAATCCCTCCATGGCTTTAATTAAAGCTATTCGCAATGCCAATATGGCCATTATAGAAGAAGGACAAAGGAATCCAAATCTCCAAGGAATGGGAACTACCGTAACAGCCCTCTTATTAACACCATATTCAGCTATTACGGCATATGTGGGCGACAGTAGAATCTATCAATTACGTAATGGAAAAAAAGTTTTCCGAACTTTTGACCATTCGATGGTTTTCGAAATGGTGAAGAAAAAAGTGATTTCTGAAGAGCAAGCCAGATTGTCAGCCCAGTCAAATATAATAATGAAGGCTCTTGGTATAAAGAGTGATTTAGAGGTTGAGGTTTCTGAACGTCCCTATCAGAAAGGAGACCGGTTTGTCTTGTGCACTGATGGTTTTTGGGGTGCAATGCCAGAAAATGACTTTATCAGGCATTTGTCTGAGAGAAAGGAAATCAACAAAATCTTGGATAGTACCGCAAATGTGGTAGAAAGTATAGGCAGAAGCAGTGAAAGTGAATACGATAATCTCACTGCTGCGATAATAGAAATGAAAAACAACTCCATATTAAAGGAAAAAATGAATAAAACAGCCAAACTAATCATTACTATCCTGTCAGTAGTACTGACAGTAAGTTTAATATTAAATATTTATTGTCTTGTAAAAGGAAGTCCGTTAACCAATGGAAAGACTGATGCTGGTATTATATCAGATACAACCAAAACAAAAGCTATTATTGATTCAACCGATAGTGTACAAATAAATCAACCCGCAGCAGAATGAAGAAAATATATACTATAGGCCGTGAAGAGAGTTGCGATATCGTCATACCAGACCAGACAGATGTGGTCAGTCGTTTACATGCAACCTTGCGAATAGAC
>JAFYQQ010000053.1 GCA_017559845.1 Bacteroidaceae bacterium
CAGTACTTTTAGTGGTGATGCGGCATACGGAGGATTTATTAGCAGAACGCGTGAGCCTGGCAGCGTAATTAAGGATTGTATATTTGCCGGCACGATTCAGGGCGAGAGTGCACACAGTTGCGCAGGTATTTCAGGTTGGACACCTCATGCAGCAACGCTTACCAATTGTCTTGTTATCGGTGATATTATGACAAATAGCAAGAATGGTGATACTTTTGCGCGTAATTCAAAGAAGGTAGAGCGTATTAATTGTTATTATCTAAAAGCTCATGGCTCAGTTCCTGGCGATGTGACACAGGTGACCGAAGATATGCTGGCTAGTGGTGAGGTTTGTTATCTGTTGAACGGAGACCAAAGTGACATCCAATGGACTCAGGCGATTGGTGAAGAAAGAACTCCGAAGCCCTTCCCCGGATCTGTTGTTCTTAGAGATGAAAATGGTGTCTATTATAATCCTGGCAATGCGATAGAAATTGTTAAGTCCGATGAAAACAAGTCTGTTGAGATTTATAATACGATGGGCCAGAAGGTTGCAAAGGCGGCAAAGGGCATTTATCTGATTAATGGCAAAAAGGTCCTATTTAGGTAAATTAAGAATGAATTAATTTAACGGGTGTGTCAATGGCGGCACACCCGCTTTGTCAAAAACGATTATTATAAAGTTAATCATACCACAATTAACAAATGAAAGGAAAAATCTTACTGATGAGTCTGGCAATGGCTGCCATGCCCATCTTCGCCCAACAGAATGACAAAGAACCGGCCGACCCGAAGCCTGCACCTATGGAGGCTTGGCAGGGAGTGAGCAAACTGGACTTCGGTTGGGGCTCAACAGACATCCGCTACCAGCGCAATGCCGTGCCCAAACTGGAGAAGTCGGTTTCCCTCTATGCATGGAAAGGCGAGCGCGTAAATGCCCAGGCCGTACTGATGGCACCCAAGGCCATCGGCAGCCTTACAGTAAAAGTGGGCGACCTCAAGAGCGGCAAGAACACCATTCCGGCAAGTGCCGTAAAGGCATACTTTGTGCGCTATGTGATGAGTGACTATTTCAACACCAGAAAGGATTCGTGCCTGATGGCCGACCGTCTGGAGCCCGCCACTGGTGCAATGGCCATTGAGGCACAGACCCTTCGCCCGATATGGATTGACGTGAACGTGCCCCAAAGTGCCGTTTCTGGAAAATATAAGGGAACCTTGAGCGCAGTTTGCGATGGAGAAGAGTTCAACATCCCCTTCCAAGTGGAAGTGGGCAAGCGCACACTGCCCGAACCCTCCAAGTGGAAATTCCATCTTGACCTTTGGCAGAACCCCTACTCAGTGGCACGCCACTACAACGTACCCCTCTGGAGCCAGAAACACTTTGACCTGATGCGTCCTGTCATGACCCAACTGGCAAAAGCCGGACAGAAGGTCATTACCTGCAGCATCATCAAGCATCCCTGGAACGGACAGACACAGCATCCCTTCGAGAGCATGATTGGAAAGAAGAAATGCATTGACGGCACATGGGAATATAACTACAAGGTATTCGACATGTGGGTAGAGTTCATGATGAGCTGCGGCATCACGGAACAGATTGACTGCTACACCATTGTACCCTGGCATCTGAAGTTCGAATATTTTGACGAAGCGGAAAACTGTACCTACCAGCCCACCCTGAATCCCGGCAGCAAGGAGTATGAAGACTATCTTGTGCCCTTCTTGAAGGACTTTGCCGCACACCTACGTCAGAAAGGTTGGTTCGGCAAGACCTGTATCGCCATGGACGAGCGACCCAAGAATCTTCTGGAACCTGCCTATGAAGTGCTGTACAAAGCCGACAAGGCATGGAGGGTAAAGGGAGCCATCAACTACTTCGGTCCCGAAGTTGCAGAACGTATGTATGACATCAGTTTTCTGTATGACCACGCCACCATTGAACCCGAAGCTTTGTCCAAGCATTTGGAAAAAGGAAATCGTATCACATACTATACTTGTTGTGTACCCAAACGCCCCAATACGCTCACTTTTTCACCTCCTGCAGAATCGGCTTTCCTGGGATGGCATGCAGCAGCCGTGAATTTTAGCGGCTATCTGCGTTGGGCATATAATAGTTGGATCAACAACCAGTTGGTGGAAAGCCGTTATGGGAATTTACCCGCTGGTGACTGTTTCCTAGTATATCCTGGTGGCAGTAGTATTCGTATGGAACGTCTGGTGGAAGGTATACAGGATTATGAGAAAATCCAGATTCTGCGCAAAGAACTTAAGGGTGCAAAATTGGAGAAACTGAACAATGCCATCAAAGAGTTTGCAATCGTTTCCATCGGTCCAGATGTGGACATTGAAGGCATATTGAATCAAGGTAAGATTGCACTTCGTGCAGCGGAATAAGTCTTTAGGGGTATTCTATAAGTTCTCTTCTAATGAGCATAAAAGAATTAAAAAGCAAGCATTCAATTGTATGGATTGTAACAGAAACATGTGTGTTTTATTATTCTGTTCGAAAATGAGTATATGTGTGTTTCAAATTGTCTGTGGAATTGTTTGTGTAATAGTTCCCTCGACAATATTGCGTATTAATAATTTTTTTAACATTTGAACCAGGCTATTATATTCCTTTTTTTGTTATCTTTGCTTTTAGAACAATTAAAATAATTAAGAAAAACCATGAAAAAGGTATTTGGATTATGCGTTTTTTGCACTCTGTTTATTTTATGGGGTTGCACCGAAGAAATTGATAAATCAGCACGCTATGTGTTTAATGAACCAACGGTCGTGAGTTATTTGTCTGAACATGAGCAGTATAGCCAGTATTGTGATTTGTTAGGAAAGGTAAAGGTAAGCCGTATGTCAGAAACGACAGTCAAACAACTTCTCAGTGCACGTGGAAACTATACAGTTTTTGCACCCACAAACGATGCGATTGATGCATACTTGGAAGAATTGGACTCTCTGGGTATTGTTGATGCGCCTTCATGGGATGGTTTTCGTGACAGCGCAAAACTGGATTCTATCCGCAAGGTTATTGTACATAACAGTGTGATTGACGGTGGTGATTTAATGTTTTATGAGGTAAACGCTTTTCCCATAACTGAAGGTGCGGAGATTCCAATGCCCAATATGTATGACCGCAAATTGGTCGTACATTATGGAAATGACCCGGACAGTATCATGGTTAATGATGCCCCCATAGATTTGAAAAACCGTGATATTATTACCCTCAATGGTGTAATTCATGCTGTAAATGCTGTAGTTGCTCCTAGCAACAGCACACTTAGCCATTTGATGTCTACAATAATTGACCAGAAAAGGGAAGGTCACTATGTTGCATCTATGTTGGCAAAAGCTGTAGGTCTGTTGGATACGTTGAACAAGGTAAGGGATGAAGTTTATGAAACACTATACCAAGAAGGTAAGATATCTGATATCAGTGTCCCAAATGGAAACGGAAGTGGTACATACGATGCTTGGGCACCAGAACACCGCTATTATGGCTTTACTTATTTTGCTGAAACAGATAGCTTCTGGCGCGAGACTTTGGGAAAGGAACCCACAGAAATTACTCCTAGTGATGTACAGACTTATATAGAGAGTCTTGGGGTTTATCCTGATGCAGTTGCCAATACGGATTATCTGGATGAACACAATCTATTGAATCAGTTTGTCACTTATCATTTCCTTCCCATGAAATTGTCTACAGACCGTTTGGTGAATCACTATAACGAGCGTGGTTACAGCTTGACGGTAAAAAGTCCTACAGTAGCAATGACGGAATATTATACAACTATGGGTAAGAGAAGGTTGATGAAGGTTTATGAAAGCCGTGAGAGTAATGGTGTGTATATAAACCGTTTCCCAAACCTCGATAACGGACGTCATGGTTCGTATGCAGAGTTGTCATGTGACCTTGAGAATGAAGGCATTTTCATTGGCAAACCTAATCTGGAGGGTGACAATAATGTACGTAATGGTATCATTTATCCTATAGACAAACTTTTGGTTTACGACCGTAAGACTCGTGAGAATATGACAAAGGGAAGAGTGCGTTGGGATGTTTCGGCCATGTTCCCCGAACTTATGAACAATGACTGTCGGATGTCGGAAATTACGGATAACCGTCACAAGAATGTGGGTATTCCCATGGATGTGGAATACAAGTACTTTGATGATGCTTGGATAGAGGAAGGAACTTATTTCTTCTACTGGACAGGACGGGGAAACGGATGGCATAATTATTTGGGCGACGAATTCAATATTCAGGGAATGTCTGAACTGACGCTCCGTCTTCCACCTGTTCCTACGCTTGGTACCTACGAGTTGCGTTTCGCTGTACAGAGTGGAGGTGCTCGTGGTATGGTGCAATTTTATTGGGGCGAAGACCGAAATCGATTGGCTGCAAAAGGAATACCTCTGGATATTCGTTTAGGAGCAGTGTGGCGAAATACTACGGCAGGTCAGTTCCCCAGTAAGTTAGGTTGGGAAAAGGATACTGATGATGACGACTATAATGCCGAAGTAGACAAGAAATTACGAAACAATGGCTTTATGAAAGGAGCCAAAGTTTATATCGCAGGTTCTCCCGGTGGAACATTGACAGCTCGTGAAGATGAAATCTCAACCCGACGCATCATTATCCGTGAAACGATGGATCCGGATAAAATTTACTATCTGCGTTTTAAGACAGTTCTTGACGACCCCACCCGCCAGTTTTATATGGACTATTTGGAGTATTGTGCTAAGGAAGTTTATGACAATCCTGAAGAACCAGAGGATATTTGGTGACAAATAGTAAACGATTGGATAGGTCTGAAGATTAACTTTAGCTTATCCAATCGTTTACTGACTTCCTCTATGCGCCTCTCAAAATGAGAGATTAGTATCCGTTAGGTCCCAAAGAGTATTTATAGCAAGTTGCTTTTCTGTAAAAGAACGTTTGTCACCTAGGAAATTCATTTTAAACAAACGACATAGTCAGCCCAATGTCAGTTCCACTGGGCAATGGTCGCTTCCGAATATTTCGGAATGGATGCTTGCACCGGAGAGGGTGGGGGCAAGGCGTTCCGAGACCAGAAAATAGTCGATACGCCAGCCGGCATTCTTCTCGCGAGCCTTGAAACGATAGCTCCACCAGCTGTAGGCATCGGCCTGGTCGGGATGGAAGTGGCGGAAGGTGTCCACAAAACCGCTCTGGAGCAGGATGGTCATCTTTTCGCGCTCTTCGTCCGTGAAGCCGGCATTGCGGCGGTTTGATTTGGGGTTCTTGAGGTCTATTTCCTGATGTGCCACATTGAGGTCGCCGCATACAATAACCGGTTTCCTCTGGTCAAGCGATAGCAGATAGGCGCGGAAATCCTCTTCCCACTTCATGCGGTAGTCGAGACGTTTCAGTTCGTCCTGGCTATTGGGCGTGTAGACCGTTACCAGGAAGAAATCTTCCATTTCCAGCGTAATGACACGGCCTTCGTGGTCGTGCTCGTCAATGCCCATGCCATAAGTGACCTGTAGGGGCTGGTGGCGGGTGAATATGGCGGTTCCGCTATAGCCTTTCTTGTCGGCATAGTTCCAGTATGAGGTGTATCCGGGGAAGTCCAGCTCTATCTGTCCAGCCTGTAGTTTAGTTTCCTGCAGGCAAAAGAAATCGGCGTCAAGTGCGGCGAACGACTCTTTGAAATCTTTTCCCACAACGGCACGCAGGCCGTTTACGTTCCAACTTATGAATTTCATCTTGAATGTTTAGAATGTTTTATTTCTGTTCTTTTTTATACAAGACCATATTTTGTACGACGGTTTTTACATTGTCCTGGCAGTTTGTCCGCACAAGTTTCAGCGTGTGCTTGCCTTCCTGCAGCCCGAAGTTCCAGTATATATCGTTGGAACGGTTGTGCCCGTCGGCGGGGAGTTTCATTGTGTTTACCTTCTTTCCGTCAATGTACACATCCACCAAGCCCACATAATTGATGTCATCTGCCTGGATGTATCCGCGGAGCACCACTCCGCATCCCTCAAACTGAATTTCATCCAGTTTGTCAATGGGTTTGTTCTGCATGTTTACGGTCTTGTAGGCCTCCATTCCCTCGAAAGACTTTTCGTAGCGTGCCGCGGCGATGGGCTGCTGCTTTATGCTCACCTTGTCTTGTGACACCTTGCCACCATTGCGCTGGATTACCTCAAGCGCATGCTTGAAGCTGAGGTCATAAGCCTTCTTCAGAGAAATGTTTGTGTGGGCAAAGTTTTGATTTTCCACGGGAGGCAGACAATTTTTCCACGCGAGGGGGATATTCTTGTAGCCGATCAGCGTGCCCAAAATACCGGCTGCGGTTGAGGGATTGCAGTCGGAGTCCTGGCCACAGCGAGTGGACACATGGATGGTTTGTGTATAGTCACCATTGCCGTAAAGCAGACCCATGATGACATAGGCGCTGTTTATCTTTGCGTCAATGTTCAGCGCAGCGTCCATGCCTTCAGGGCAGTTCTCCGCAGTTCCCCATTTGTCCTGAATCAGCTTCCATGTAGTCTTCCAGTCTGTGGGATTCTGGTCATACCATTTGATGACATCGGTCATGCACTTGTAATACGAACATTCTTGCGGAATGGCCTTTATACCCTCGCGTACGACTTCCTGGATGTTCTTCTTTACGAACGCCAGAGAATACATGGTGGCTACATACACTCCGCCATACCATCCGTCGCCATGACACATCATGTGTCCGATGCCGTCTGAATAATGAAGAGCAGCCTGGGGCATACCGGGGCTCATCAGTCCGGCATAGTCCGCCTCAATCTGAAAATCAATGTCATCAGCGTGCGGGTTGTTGTGCCAATGTCCCGAGGCTGGAGGCATTATGCCATTCATTATATTATAGCGCGCACTTTGGTTGGCGTGCCAAAGCGGATACCCTGCATGGGCAAAGGCGTTTGCGAAATCCTCAATGGGCGCGTCCAGTCCCTTGTCCTCGAATACCTGCACAAAGGTGAGGTCCATGTAGATGTCGTCATACAGTCCCTGCCATTTCTCGTAATACTCCTTTATCAGGTCATTGTCCCAACGCAGTTTCACCTCATTGTCGATGATGCGGCCGTTGTATCTGAATTCCGTGGGACCGCCATAGGTGCAACCGATTACCTGTCCTGCCCATCCACCCTTTATCTTGTCCATTAGGACTTCTTTGGACATGGTAATGCGCTTTGCTCCCAACGGAGAGCAAAGGCAGGCTATCAGGGTTGTCAAATATATGACCTTGCAAAATCTACTTTTCATCATATATTATATATAATGTGTAACATCAGTTGCCGGCAGCCACAATCATACCAAGTCCGGTAATGAAAAGAATGAACATCAGCGTGAGCAGGGTGTTTACCGTGCTGTTACTGCCCTTGAACTCCTTCCAGATAAATACGCCCCAAAGTGCTGCAATCATGGGCGCACCTTGTCCCAAGGCATAGGAGATGGAAGCTCCGGCCTTGCCGGCTGCAATGTAGCTCAGGACAGTTCCCAACCCCCAGACGCATCCGCCAAGCACACCTACAAGATGGGTGGACAATTGGCCTTTGAAGTAGGCGTCGTATCCTACGGGTTTGCCCTCGAATGGCTTTTTCATCACAATGGTGTTAAAGAGGAAATTGCTAAGGAAGATGCCGATGGCAAAAAGGAAGAAGGCCGTGTAGGGGGTAGCCTTTCCGGCGGCAGGGTTCTCAAAGTTCTCGATGTCCATGGCAGAGGCTACAAAGGTGTAGAAGGTGGACATGAGGATTCCGGCAAGGATGGCAAGGATGATGCCTTTCTTTGCAGAAGAAGACTGGCCTGCCCCGGCATTCTGTTTGGCAGAAGCCAGACCGTTGAAGATGAGTGCCAGCACAATAAGGGCCACGCCACCAAAGATAAGTGTCGGGTTTCCCTGGTTACCGCCCACGAAGAAATAAGTGTTGAACACACCAATGACCAATGCCAATCCCACTCCTAACGGAAAGGCCACGGAAAGACCGGCCAGCGAGGTGGAGGCGGAAAGCAGGATGTTGGACAGGTTGAACACAACGCCACCGATGATGGCGGACAACATTCCGGCAGAGGTAACCTGCATGAGATCGGGCACAAAACTGCGTCCCTGTTCGCCCATGCTGCCAAGCGTGAATCCCATGACAAGGGAGAACAAGAGAATGCCAATCACATAGTCCCAATAAAACAATTCGTAACGCCAGGTCTTGCCTGCCAACTTTTGGGTGTTTCCCCAAGAACCCCAACAAAGCATTGTTACCACACACAACGCAATGGCCAATGCGTAACTGTCAACTATAAACATAATCTTAAATTCGTTTTTAATGTATTGTCTGTCTAATCTTCTATCTCTTCCTTATAAGGCATGGACATTTGCGCTCCGCGTCTGGTTACCGAAAGTGCGGCAGCCTTGCATCCGTATTGCATGGCCTCTGGCAAAGTCTTGCCCTGTGTCAGGGCAGTACACAGGGCTCCGCAGAAGGTGTCGCCCGCAGCAGTGGTATCCACCGCATCCACTTTCCTTGAGGGAACGGTTACCATTTTGCCGTCAATGGTGGTGCAAGCTCCCTTGCTGCCCAAGGTAACGATTACATCCTGCACGCCTAATGCTTGCAGGCGTTCCATGGCGGCAGGGATGTCTTCGTCCGTAGCGACTTCAAGACCCGAAATGGTGGCGGCTTCCGTTTCGTTTGGAATCAGCAGATCCACATTTTGCAACAATTCAGCAGGCAGAGGGGCGGCAGGGGCGGGGTTGAGAACCACATAAGCTCCTTGTTTCTTACCCATTTCCGCTGCTCTAATCAGTGTGGGAATGGGCGTTTCCAATTGCATCAGTACAATGGCCGCTTGCGCAAGAATGTCCTTGGCTTGTATAATGTCTTCTGTCGTGAGTTTGGCATTGGCGCCTGGTTCAATGATGATGGTGTTCTCTCCATTGGGTACGGTTGTGATGATTGCAACGCCCGTGGGCGCATCCTCAGCAAGGGTCAGCCCGGAAACGTCAATCCCTTCGTTACGCAGCATTTCAATAGTGGATTGGCCGAAACTGTCATTGCCCACCTTGCCGATAAACGAGACATCCGCACCCAGTCTTGCGGCAGCAACGGCCTGGTTGGCGCCCTTCCCGCCGTGGTTGGTCATGAAACCGTAGCCCGTAAGCGTTTCGCCCGGATGAGGGAAATGCGAGGCCGAAATGACCATGTCCATATTGGCGCTTCCCACAACCACGATTTTGTTTTTCTCTTTTGTTATCAACATGTTTGTCATATTGGTATTTTGAATGGTTATTCTTAATGTTTTTACTACGAAGTTATATAAAATATGTGGGAGCAGGAAATAAAAAAGCTGTATTTAGTTTGTTGTTTCAGTATAAATCGTTATTTTTGCACGGATTTAACAAAAATGTGCAATAATAACACTAATTCATACATAACAAAATGAGTTTAAGAATTGTAGTGCTTGCGAAGCAAGTACCAGACACACGCAATGTGGGTCCAGATGCCATGACACCGGAAGGCACTGTGAACCGTTCTGCATTGCCCGCGATTTTTAATCCCGAGGATTTGAACGCCCTGGAGCAGGCACTCCGCTTGAAGGACCAGAATCCTGGTAGTATAGTAATTATCATAACCATGGGCCCCGGCCGTGCCGCCGAAGTTATCCGTGAAGCGATGTATCGTGGTGCCGATGGCGGCTATCTGCTTACCGACCGTGCATTTGCCGGTGCAGACACACTGGCCACAAGCTATGCCTTGTCCACTGCTATTAAGCACGTAATGCCTGATGTAGACTTGATTATCGGAGGCCGTCAGGCCATTGACGGAGATACGGCTCAGGTAGGTCCCCAAGTGGCAGAGAAACTGGGTCTTAACCAGATTACCTATACAGAAGAGGTACTTTCTTGCAAGGACGGAAAGATTGTGGTAAAGCGTCACATTGACGGAGGTGTGGAGACTGTGGAAAGCGCACTTCCCTGCGTGCTCACCGTTAACGGAAGCGCAGCTCCTTGCCGTCCGCGCAATGTAAAGCGCGTAATGCAGTTCAAGCGTGCATTGTGCGAGATGGAACTTCCCAAGGATACCACTTGGGCAGATCTTCCCTATGCCGACCAGTATGAGAAGAAGGCTTATTTGAAATTGGGCCAGCTGACTTGTGCTGATGTAAATGCCGACTTGTCACAATGCGGACTGGCTGGTAGCCCCACCAAGGTTAAGAACGTGGAGAACATCGTGTTCAAGGCAAAAGAGAGTAAAGTGATGACGGCCAGTGACGATGACATCAATGGTCTGATTCAGGAATTATTAGCAAGTCACACAATCGGATAAATCATGGCAAACAACGTATTTGTATATTGCGAGATAGAAGGTACCCAGGTGGCCGAGGTTAGTCAGGAACTCCTGACAAAGGGCCGCAAACTGGCCGACACGCTGGGAGTGAAATTAGAGGCTGTGGCTGCCGGTCACGGCATTACCGGAATGGTGGAGAATCAGATTCTTCCTTACGGAGTGGACAGACTGCATATCTTTGACGCAGAAGGACTTGCTCCTTATACAAGCAAACCTCATACAGCTGTTTTGGTAAACCTTTTCAAGCAGGAAGAACCCCAAATTTGTCTGATGGGTGCCGATGTTGTAGGTCGCGATTTGGGACCTCGTGTGAGCAGTGCGCTGCATAGCGGACTTACTGCCGACTGTACGGCACTTGAGATTGGTCCTCATGACGACAAGAAGCTGGGCAAACATTACGACCAGTTGCTTTACCAGATTCGTCCCGCTTTTGGCGGTAATATTGTGGCAACTATCGTAAACCCCGAAAATCGTCCGCAGATGGCAACCGTCCGCAGTGGTGTGATGAAAGCCGAGATTTTGGATGCCAACAACCCCGGCGAGGTAATCGTGCAGGATGTGGCCAAGTTTGTGCCCGAGACTGAATATGTGACCAGGGTACTGGAACGTCATGTCCAGGCCGCCAAGAACAACCTGAAGGGTGCGCCCATCGTGGTGGCCGGTGGTTATGGTGTAGGTTCCAAGGAAGGTTTTGCCCAGTTGTATGAACTGGCTAAGGTGCTGCACGCCGAGGTTGGCGCCAGCCGTGCTGCTGTGGATGCCGGATTCTGCGACCACGACCTGCAGATTGGCCAGACTGGTGTTACCGTGCGTCCTAAGGTGTATATCGCCTGCGGTATCAGTGGCGCCATCCAGCACGTAGCCGGAATGAAGGAGAGCGGTATCATCATCAGTATCAATAGCGACGAGAACGCCCCCATCAACCAGATAGCCGACTATGTAATCAATGGCACTGTTGAAGAGGTTGTTCCCAAGATGATAAAGTATTACAAGCAAAATAGTAAGTAAGCCATGGCAAATTTCTATACAGACATTCCCGAAATAAAGTTTGAACTGGAGAACAGTCCGCTGATGAATCGCATCGTGGAACTGAAAGAACGTGACTTTGCCGATAAGGACCAGTATGCCGAGGCTCCTCAGGATGTGGCAGATGCCATTGACACCTACGGACGTGTGCTGGACATTGTGGGCGATATTACCGGTAACATTATTGCACCTAACGCCGAGGAAGTAGACGCAGAAGGTCCTCATTGCGAGAACGGACGCGTGCGCTATGCCGCAAAGACCTATGAAAACCTTGCCGCCATGACCGACGCAGGACTTAACGGTGTGACCATGCCTCGCCGCTATGGCGGTCTGAATTTGCCCGTTACGGTCTATACCGCAGCCAACGAAATGGTGAGCACCGCCGATGCAGGATTTGAGAACATCTGGTCCTTGCAGGACTGCATAGAGACACTTTACTGCTTCGGCAACGAAGAACAGCGCCAGAAGTACATTCCCCGCGTATGTGCCGGCGAGACCATGAGCATGGACCTTACTGAACCCGATGCCGGAAGTGACTTGCAGAGTGTAATGCTCAAGGCTACTTATGATGAGGGAAACGACTGCTGGAGACTAAACGGCTCAAAGCGTTTCATCACCAATGGTGACAGTGACATACATCTGGTGTTGGCGCGAAGCGAAGCCGGCACAAAGGACGGACGCGGTCTTTCCATGTTCATCTATGACAAGAAGGACGGCGGTGTGGATGTGCGTCGTATTGAGAACAAAATGGGCATCCATGGTTCGCCAACCTGCGAGCTTGTCTATAAGAACGCCAAGTGTGAGCTGTGCGGCGACCGCAAGCTTGGACTTATCAAATATGTAATGTCTTTGATGAACGGCGCACGCCTTGGTATCGCAGCCCAGAGCGTGGGTTTGAGTCAGGCAGCCTATAACGAGGCCATTGCATATGCACGCGACCGTAAGCAGTTTGGCAAGGCCATTATTGAATTCCCCGCTGTGGCCGAGATGATCTCGAATATCAAGGCTAAATTGGATGCCGGACGTGCCTTGTTGTATCAGACTGCCCGTTATGTGGATATCTACAAGGCATTGGAAGATATTGCTCGTGAGCGTAAACTTACACCAGAGGAACGCCAAGAATTGAAGCAGTACCAGCGTTTGGCTGATGCCTTCACGCCTTTGGCCAAGGGTATGAACAGCGAGTATGCCAACCAGAACGCCTACGACTGTATTCAGGTTCACGGCGGTAGCGGTTTTATGCTGGAATACGCCTGTCAACGTATTTACCGTGACGCACGCATCACAAGCATCTACGAGGGTACAACCCAGCTGCAGACCGTGGCAGCCATCCGTTATGTGACCAACGGCTTCTATGCCCAGGTTATAGAGGAGTATTTGGCAGCGCCTGTTTCTGCTGAGTTCGAGGGCATCCATCGCCGAATCAAGGAGATGGCCACCAAACTCAACGTATGTACCGCTGCGGTTAAGGAGGCAGATAGCCAGGAGGTGCTGGACATTTGCGCACGCCACCTCTACGAAATGGCGGCAAGCACTGTCATGAGTCTCTTGCTGTTGCGTAACACGTTGCAGGCGCCCGAACTCTTTGCCAAGAGCATGAACGTATATCTGCTCTATGCCGAGAGCGAAGTGGAGAAGCATTTCAACTGGGTACGCCACATGAATCCTGATTTGGCAGAGATTTTCCGTCAGGCATGATTTTTCTGCACTTGGCGTAGTGTAATATCGCATATCTGCGGACTCATCCGATGGCGATGCGCAGATGACAAATACATTCACGGCCATGGAGGTTTCGCCTCCATGGCCGTGAAAACAAACTAAGAATCTGTTTTGATTTTATTTCGAGTTTGTTTGAGCGTATTTTCTGGGTGCTTTTGTCTTCTTGTTTTGCAGCAAATAGTGGACTATTTGCAAGAAGCAAGGAGACGAAAACGTCTGGACAAGGACTCAAACAAGCCGAAACAGAACCATTGCGGCTTTGGTATATCTTTTTATATGAAAAAAATTAAACTGCTTCTTATTCTATGACTTGATAGATATGAGGGAGATTGCGTCCTTCTTGGTTGTAGTCCAAACCATATCCTACGATAAAGTCATTCTCTATGTCGAAACAACGATAATCAATCTTCAGACTGACCTTCAGACAACCGGGCTTTACAAAGAGAGAGGTAATGAACACATCCTTGGGCTTCTTCTCGCCCAGAATACGCAGCATCTCTTTCATTGTGGTGCCGGTTTCAATGATGTCCTCCACAATGACCACGGTGCGTCCGCTTACATCTTCGTTCAGACCGATAAGTTGCTTTACCGAACCGGTTGACTTGTCTCCTTCATAAGAAGACATGCGTACAAACGTGATTTCGCAGGGGAAATTGATGTTGCGCAGGAGGTCGGCGGCAAATACGAATGAGCCGTTAAGGACAACGAGGAACAGCGGGTTCTTCTTTCTGAGGTCTTCGTCAATCTGTGAGGCTACTTCCTTTACTCTTTCTTTGATTTTCTCTTCCGGTATGTATAGGGCGAATTTCTTGTCCTTTACTTGTACTACGGTATTCATATGTTTTTATTTTGGTAAATGATGGTTTTTGTCAAAAAGTCCATTTGGCTGCCAATGTGGGAATGGCATAGAAACGGTTGTTGATGCCGTCTGTTGGCCATACCAGATTGTTGGATATTTCGAGTTCTGTACCCAGACTCAGTTTGCAGTCGTCACTCACCTTATCCAGGGCTGCCAAGTTTATCCAGAACTGAGGCTCGCTTCCCAATACCATTTTCCCGTTCACACTGGGGTCGCCCGAAAGGTCGGCATACCCCGAGAAGGTACACAACCCCTTGGCAAAGTGAATGCCCCACACCACGGTGAGCTGCCAACTGTGTTTTGAACCCACCTGCTGACGGGCAAGATAGCGATAAAGAGCCTGTACGGAGAACGTCTTGCTGAAATCCTTGTTGGCCCAGTTATACGCCGCACCGGCCAGATAGGCATCGTTATAGCTTCCGCCAGCCGACAGGCCACCATTATATTCCACGTGAGCGGCAATAGGCAAGTCCCAGAAACGCAGTTCACGCGACAATTCGGCATAGGCCGAGGTCATCGTCTTGCTGCCAAAAGTTCCGTCAACAAAGAAATAAGTGCTTCCCCAACGGTCGGCGGTAAAATTCTCAATCGTAGCCGTCCAGTCCGAACGGTTCGACAGTTGCGAACCATACAAGGCATGGCCGAAATCGTAATGCATCTGGAAATTCAGCTGTGCCACGGCAGTCAGGTTAGCCGCCAACAGCAAGATAACAAAAAGTAGCTTTTTCATAAATGTTCCGTGTATTACAAAATGAACTTCAGCAGGAAGAAGGCCGCCAGCACATACATACCTACCGTAACCTTCTTATAGTTTCCACAGAATAGGTTGATGAAGATATAACTCAAATGTCCCAGTACAATACCATCAGAGATGCTGTAGCACAAAGGCATGAACAGGATGCAGATAAAAGCCGGGATAGACTCAGAATAATCCTGAAAGTTCACGTTCAGAACAGAACCCATCATCATCAGCCCCACGAGCACCAGCACCGGAGTGGTTGCTGCAGCCGGGATGGCCAAGAACAACGGAGCAAAGAAAAGGGCCAGCAGGAAGCAGATACCGGTAACGGTGGCTGTCAGACCGCTGCGGCCTCCCTCGTTTACGCCTGCTGCACTTTCAACATATACGGCCACCGTGCTTGTTCCCATCGCCGCACCGGCAGTAGTGGAGATGGAGTCCACCATGAAGACTTCCTTCAGGTGCGGAATCTTTCCGTCTTTTACCATTCCTGCTCGTTCAGTCACACCAATCACCGTTCCGATACAGTCAAACAAGTCCACAAAAAGGAAAGTGAAGACAATGACCACCATATCACGAGTGAAAATGTTTTCCCATTCAAACTTCATGAAAATAGGTTCAATGGAAGGCGGCACACTGACAATACCGTCAAAGTTGGTCACACTCAAGGGAATACCAATCAGCGTGGTCAGCAAGATACCAAACAACAGGGCTCCTTTTACTCCCTTGACAAGCAGAATAGACGTAAGCACAATGCCAATCAAGCCCAACAACGCCGAACCACCACTAATATCACCCAGGCTCACCAGCGTTGCCTCGTTGTTCACGATAATTCCAGCACTCTTCAGACCGATGAAAGCGATGTATAGGCCGATTCCGGCACTAATGGCCTTCTTCAGTGTATCGGGAAGCACATCCACAATTTTCTCACGCAGATTGGTAACGGTCAGCAGCAGAAACACCAGCCCCTCAAGGAACACCGCCGTAAGTGCAAACTGCCAGGAATACCCCATGACCATACAGACCGTGTATGCAAAAAAGGCATTAAGGCCCATTCCCGGCGCCAAGGCCAAAGGCAATTTGGCATAAAGTCCCATGAACAACGTGGGCAAAGCTGCCATCAATACGGTGGTGGTAAACAAGGCTCCCTTGTCCATGCCAGTCTCACCCAGGATATTCGGATTGACGGCCAAGATGTAGGCCATGGTCAGGAAGGTGGTCACTCCTGCCATAATCTCGGTACGGATTGTGGTTTCTTGTGGATTGAAACCGAATAACTTTTTAAGCATTACATTCAAATTTAACGTGAGTTAGACGAATTATAACTATCGGTAAATACGGTAATTAGCGAAAATCATGGTATCTTTATAGTGCTCAAATAAAAAGTATTACAAACAATAATCGCTTTGATAACCGAAGACAAAGTTACAGAATTATTCTGTTTGGCAGATGACTTTTGTGAGTTTTTTGTTTTGCAATAAGCTTTATTCTGCTGTAATTTCCAGCACGTAGCTGGTAAGTTTTCGGGTGTTCAGCAGGTTAAGGCCGATGTTCATGAGGTATTGACCACTGTATATGCGGTCATTGCATCCCAATGAACTATTGGCGCCTGGCCACATGTTAATCTCGCGAACGCGGTATCTGGTATCGGGGTTCAGTCCTTTGAGCAATACCGGGTTATTGCGTTCTCCCCATCGTGGGTAGGTGTTGAATGCAAACACAACGGAAGACTTCTGGTCTGTTCCGACAAACTGTGTAACGGCATGAGGACCTTCATAGGGAGAGTAGAGGCGATACATGTTACCGTCCATGATGACGGGACTCAGACGGCGATAGTTCTTGACAGCTTCCTTGCAGTAAGCCAAATCGTTATCGCTCATATCGCTCAGCTTGATGTCGAAGCCCATCTTGCCCATCATGGTTACGTCTGTGCGGAACTTGATGCTTGTGCCGGAGTTCCAGGTGGTAACGTGGGCGCAAGTTGCCTTGACGGGATAGAAGTAAGAGTAGGCATACTGAATGAATAGTCTTTCCAACGGGTCGGTATTGTCGCTGGCCCAGAACTCAGTGAAGTAGGAGAGGGCCTTGTAGTCTATACGTCCGCTACCGCCAGAGCAAAGCATCATGGGAAGGTTGGGGTACTTGGCCTTGATGCGTTCCAATACGTTGTAAAGGCCGTGTACATAATCGACATACAAATGGGTCTGCTTATCCTTGAGGTAATGGGAGTAGATATTGGTAATGGGGCTGTTGCAATCCCACTTGAAGTAAGCGATGCCGGGATAATCTGTCATCAAACGGTCCACAACACCGAAGACAAAGTCCTGTACTTTGGGATTGCTGAGGTCGAGCACCATCTGATTGCGGAAGTAATATTCGTCGCGGTTGGGAAGGTGGATAACCCAGTCCTTGTGCTTTTCGTAGAGTTCGCTTTTGGGATTAACCATCTCGGGTTCGATCCAGATACCGAACTTGATGCCTTTCTTTTGTGCCTCTTCGACCAGACGGGTTACCTTTCCGGGCAACTTGTCGGCCGTTTCCTGCCAATCGCCCAAACCTTGTGTGTCGTTGTGGCGGGGGTGCTTGTTTCCGAACCATCCGTCGTCCAGCAAGAACATGTCTACGCCCAGTTTGACGGCATCGCCCATCAGATTGCAGAGCTTCTCTTCATTAAAGTCGAAGTATGTGGCTTCCCAGTTGTTCAGCAATGTCATGCGTCCCTTCTGCCCGTCCTTCAGTTGGTATTTTCTGGCCCAATTGTGAAGATTATGGCTGGCGCGCGTCATGCCTTCATAACTCATGGTAAAATAGAACTCGGGCGTGGTAAACGTTTCCTTGGCTCCCAACTGGTATGAAGAGAAATAAGGGTTAATACCACTGATGAGACGGAGGTTGTCCTTCTCGTCCACCTCGAAGGTGAAACGGAAGTTACCTGTCCATCCAAGTTGGCCCAATATTACCTGGCCGTTGTCTTCGGTGGCCTGATTGCCGACCGAAAGGATGAACATGGGAGGTGTGAACATATTGGCACGTGTACCCAACTTGGTGTCCAGCACCTTCTTGCCAAAATTCAAGGGTGTTGTGCTGATATGACCTTCATCGGCCCAGTTGCCGCTGAACTCGGTGAGCCAGTATTTGCCGCCGGTAAGGTGCAACATGCTGCTGGCATACTTTTCCAGTATGACGGGTTTCTTCTCTCCGTTGGTGATTTCGGTATATGTCTTGATGACATCCTCCTCGGTATATGCGTTAAAGTGCAGATTGACTTTGGTGCCGTATTCCTTGTCCTGGAGGCTTATGACAGTGTATTTGCTACCGTCGGCTGCCGTATTTTGATTGTGGCTGACATAAGTGAGCAGGGTAGAGGGGTTGCCGTCTGCATGACGGATGTCCAAAGCGGGTTCGAAGTAGTCCTCCATTCCGTGGGTCAGATAGGCTTCGGTGCCACGGGAAAGGTGTCTCAGGTCTGCCTCGTCTGTCAAATGGCGTCCAAAATACGACTGATACAAACGGCCATTGCCGGAAACACGGAATACGATATCGGTACTTTTCGTACTCACTCGGATAAATTCATCGGCATGAACCAATGTGGCAAAGCACAGCAAAACCGATGACAGGATGTGTTTGATACGCATGAGAATGAATGTTTTATGATTGTGATTTGATTTTTACTGATGATCGGCATGGAATGCCTTGGCACGCTCTTCGAGCAAGGGGAAAAGGTCATCCGTCATTCGCGATGTACATGCTCTTACGCCTTCCTGCTGACTGCCGGTTGTGCCGAGTGCGATACTGGAAATGCCATAATAAAGAAGTTCGCGCAGCAACGTGCCTCCGCTCATTCCTTTATATCCGATGGTAAAGAAGAAACCGTCTCCAACATTCTGAGTGACGTCCTTGTCATACACGATATGAAACCCGTTGGCGCAGAAAATCTCCTTCATCTTCTGGGCACGGCGTGCATATTCCTGGGTGTCGGCACAGAAGTCCAGCTCGCCGTCTACGGAAGCCCTCATCATCTCGGCATAGGCATATTGGGTGGTGGCGGTGCAACCGCTGGTTATCATGTAAAGAATGGATGCCACCAAGGTCTGGCCAAAGATGCCCGAATCCTGATAACGTTCTGCCAATGCAGGGAAATGGCGTTCGTAGAGCTTGTCACTAATACACATCACCGCCATGCGCTGTCCGGCATAGCTGAAGATCTTTGATGAGGAAAGCATCAGTATGTAGTTGTCGGTATAGCGGGCAACTGTGGGAGGGTAGGGCGCCTGCCATGGTGTACGGAAGTCTGTACGGAAATCCATCAGGAAATAGGCAAGGTCTTCCAATATAATGACATCATATTGTGTTGCCAGGCGGCCGATAATCTGCAGTTCCTCTTCTTCCAGGCAAATCCATGCAGGGTTATTGGGATTGGAATAAACGATGGCTGCGATGTCGCCGGCCTTCAGATATTCTTCCAGCTTGTCCTTGAGTTTTTCACCACGGAAATGGTATATGTCGAATTGTTCCCATTCTGCACCGATTACACGCAATTGTGATTTCTGGATGGGGAATCCGGGGTCAATGAACAGGACCTTGCGGCGTTGAGGGTTGAGCTGGGTACAGGCAATGAAGGCACCGTACGAAGAAGCCACACTTCCCACGGTTGGGATGCAGCTTCGGGGGGTGACGTCAACATCCATGAATGCCTTTACAAAACGTGATGCCTGCTGCTTTACCTCGGGAACTCCGGCAGCAGCGGGGTATTGTGAACCCACTCCGGCCTCGAGTGCCTTTTTTTCTGCCTCTATGCCGATTTTGTTGGCCGGCAGTCCGGGCGAGCCCTGATCCATGCGGATAAAGGGAATTCCTGTTTTCTCCTGCAAGCGTTGTGCAGTTAAAAGCACATCGCCAATGGTGGCATTCTCCAAATCGGCAATATGCAACTCGTCCACCACCTGTTGAACTATATTTTCGTCAAATACTTTACTCATTTGTATTTTTTATAATAATGTTTACATTTAAATCGACCTACCACAACAATTACTGGTCGGCATCATTCAATACGGGGAACTTGCGACGGAACGCTTCCAGTTCGTCCATGTTCACTACGCCGGATACCATGCTTTCAACTCCCTCGGGACAGACTGCAATTTTCCTCCCGTAGGCGTCAATCAGCATGGTTCCTCCGCTATAGGAACAAGCGGGGTCCTCGCCCACACGATTGACGGCTGCAACATAGCACTGGTTCTCTATGGCACGTGCCACCAAAAGAGCCTTCCATGCCTCCAAACGTACCGTTGGCCATGAAGCCACATAGATAATCATGTCATAATCCTTCCGGTTACGGCTGAAAACGGGGAAGCGCAGATCGTAACAAATCTGCAACAGGATGCGCACACCGCAGTGCGTAACGATAACCCTCTCGCTACCGGCGGTAAAGGTCTTGTCTTCTCCGCCGTAGGTAAAGAGGTGGTGCTTGTCATAATACTCCACACGTCCGTCGGGATGTGCAAAATAAAAACGGTTATAGAACTTTCCGTCATGCTCAACCGCAACGCTGCCGGCAATGGCGCAATTGCGTTGCTTTGCCGTGCGAATCATCCAATTGAAGGTCTCTCCGCCATCGGTTTCTGCTATACCAGCGGGAGAGGTTGCAAAACCGGTTGAAAACATTTCGGGGAGGATATAAAGGTCCGCAGGTTCTGCGCTGGCCAACAACTCGTCAATGTGTTTTACATTTGCTTTCGGGTTGGCCCAAACTATATCTTCTTGTAAAAGGGTTACTTTCATTGTCCGTTGTTTTTTATCTTGTAACTTTTTCTTCTCTGCAAAATTACACATAAATTGCGATATATAAGCTCCGCCGGCAAGAAAAACTAAGAAACCATAGATGTAAAAAGGCATATTTTACGTTCTCGCCCAGTTCTCTTTCAGATATTTATTGTATCTTTGTGTTTGAAACAACATTGGCTGACATGAAGAATACGAAGAATATATTGTTGGCCCTTTGTCTGCTTATTCTTGCAGCCGTAGCCATTTATATCCCGCTATCATCCTCATTCCACACTCCTTTCACAAGTGGTACCCTCGCTGACGGACAGCTTCGTATAGTTGGCAACATGGACCATGATGTCTGGGTTTGGCTGGACGAAATGTCAGAATTATAGCAGAAATCTCATTGCAGAGGACAAAAAGCGCAGGAAACAGCCAAAAAACGAGCATTTTTTTTGTATATTTCATAAAAAAGACTAATTTTGCAATGAAATTTTAAAAAACAGAGCAAGTAATGACAGCAATGTATACCATATTTTTCTCCTTTTTCTTTTTTTACTTTAGCAATAAAGTGAAGCGGGAGTTCGTATGTGTACAAGAATGACGACAGATGTTATAAATTATAGATATAATGAATCCCGCTTCCAAGAGGCGGGATTTTTTGTTGGTATCAGTTTAAAAATAATAATTCAATGTTAAAACGAAGTTTTCTACTTACATTTTGCCTGTTGATTTGTGGAGGATTGCAGGCGCAAGAAACAGATGCAAAAGAGACGAGGACAAAGTCGCAGAAAATGCCGGCATGGGTGACAAGCCTTTCCGAGCATATGGAACTGCACGGTTATGCTCAGGCTGGATATACCTGGAAGCATCAGGAAGATGTACACAGCAATTCGTTTGACTTGAAGAGAGTTTTGTTTTGGGCAAAGGCAAATGTTACCGACCGTTGGTCTTTCCTTTTCATGCATGATTTCTCCAGCGTAGTTCAGGAATTCTATACCGACTACCGCTTTCTGAGAAAGAAAGAACTGAATGTACGCTTTGGCCAGTTCAAGAACTCCCTGTCCATGCAGAATCCTTTGTCTCCGACCAAGCTGGAACTCATAGATTGCTATTCGCAAGCGGTTGTCTATCTGACGGGTTGTGGCTCAGATCCATTGAACGGAGTACAATATGGTCGCGACTTGGGCATTATGCTCTATGGCGATGTACTAAAAAACAAATTACATTATGAGTTGGCGGTGATGAACGGCAGTGGTATAAACCGGAAGGACAACAACAAACATAAAGATGTAATCGGTAAGTTGGAATATCGTCCTAAACCTAATTTCCGTATCGTTACTACGGGCCAGTTGGGCAAAGGTCATGCTTTGGAAACGTCTGCCTATTGTCCCGACATAGCAAAGGGAGAAGACTACAGGCGCGACCGCTGGTCTGTGGGTGCGGAATGGAAAGCACGCTCAGAAGGCATTGACTATTGGAAGAACCGTACCGCGCAGGTCCAGGCTGAAGTCCTGGGCGGAAGAGACGGTCGCAACCATAGCATCGGAGCGTATGTTACGGCTTCTCTTCCGGTATTTAGGGAAATGGATGCCATTGCATCGGCAGACTACTTCAATTACAATACGGATTTGGGGTTGAAACAGATGAATTTGGTACTGGGTGTTCAGTATTGGTTCTACAAGACTTGCCGTGTGCAGATACAGTACACCAATGCAAACCCCGCAAAACAAGCGCACTACGGGTATTTGCAGACGCAGGTGCAAGTGGCATTCTAATAGATTCAATGAAATATAAAAATAACATTTAACTTTATGACACTACAAGAACGGCTTAACAATGAGGACCGGTTTGCCAAAAGCATCGGTGCGCAACTGACAGAAGTCAGGGAAGGGTACGCTTGCGCAGAACTTACAGTTCAAGAACATCATTTGAATGGTGCTGGAGTATGTCAGGGCGGAGTTATGTATACGCTTGCAGATCTGTCGTTTGCTGCGGTTACCAATAGCCATGGGATTCTGAGCCTTGGTATTTCAAACACGATTACCTTCATAAAATCCGCTCATCTCGGAGAACGAATCAAGGCGGAATGTATCGAATTGGTAAACCATCACAAATTGCCTTATTGCGATATAAAAATCAGCAATGGAAAAGGAGAGATTCTTGCCATGATGACAGGATTGGCCTATCGAATGAAAAACCATTTTGATTTTGACAAGCTGATGTAAAGTTTTGCAGAAATTATTATAAAAAAGCTTGTTACTACAGAAACTTCTGTGTAATTTTGCTTTTGATTTTCAATAAATCAACCCAAAATTTATTAAATTTATGTATTACAATGAAAAAATTGAGACAATGGATCGCGAGTCCCTGCGCAAGTTGCAAGGCGAACGACTGGCAAACATTGTCAAGCACACTTACGAGAATGTAGAATTCTACCGCAAACGGATGGACGAGGCAGGAGTGAAGCCTTCGGATATCCGCTCTATCGATGATATTTCCAAATTGCCCTTCATGCAAAAGCAGGATTTGCGCGACTACTATCCCTTCGGAACCTTTGCCGCTCCGATGAAGGATATCGTCCGTTTCCATGCTTCAAGCGGAACCACTGGAAAACCCATTGTGGCTGGATATACGCAGAAAGACCTTGATAACTGGTCCGAGGGTGTGGCTCGTTGCCTAACGGCTTACGGCGCAACAAAAGAGGATATTATTCAGGTCTCATACGGCTATGGCCTCTTTACCGGTGGTTTGGGCGCCCATGATGGTGCCACGCGTATAGGCGCAGCTGTGTTGCCAACCAGCAGCGGAAACACAAGCAAGCAAATCATGCTGATGAAGGATTTGGGAACAACCGTATTGTGCTGTACACCCTCCTATGCATTGTTCCTCGCCGAGAGCATTGAGAACGACCCCGAAACAAATCTTAAGGAGGATATCAAGCTTCGCTTCGGCGTTTTCGGGGCAGAACCCTGGACCGAGAATATGCGCAAAGAGCTGGAAGCAAAATTGAACATCAAGGCATACGATATCTACGGACTGACGGAAGTGAGCGGCCCCGGTGTGGGCGGAGAATGCGAGTATCAAGACGGCACGCACTTGTGGGAGGACCTGTTCTATCCCGAAATCATTGACCCAGTAACGCTTCAGCCCGTAGAGCCCGGGCAGCAGGGTGAGCTTGTCTTCACAACACTGACAAAGGAGGGCATGCCTGTTATACGTTACCGCACACGCGACCTTACGCATTTGAATTATGAAAAGTGCCGTTGTGGCCGCACAATGGTGCGTATGGGACGTATCATGGGCCGAAGCGATGACATGCTCATTATTCGTGGTGTCAATGTATTCCCCTCACAGATAGAAAGTGTCATCCTTGAAATTCCCGAATTCACAGGTCAGTATTTTGTCACCGTAGACCGTGTCAATAATATTGATACATTCCAGGTTGATGTGGAATTGCGTCCCGAATACTATGGCGATGACATGGGTAGGATGCTCCGTCTGAAAGACCGTCTAGTCGGCCGTCTGGTTAGCGTACTTGGCATACGTCCCGAAATCAGAATCGTCGAGCCTAACAGCATAACACGTTCACAAGGCAAGGCAAAGCACGTATTAGACAAACGACTTCTTAACCCCTAAAACAGATAGTCATGATTATTCAGCAATTAAGTATTTTCCTGAACAATGAAATCGGGCGCTTTACAGAAGTTACCCGGATTCTTGCAGAAGCCGGAGTGAACCTTCAGGCATTCACCCTGAGCGAAGTAAGTGATTTTGGCATATTGAGACTGATTACCGATGATAACGACAAAGCCATTGCCACGCTGCAGGCACATTCTTATGCCGTCAGCACAACGGATGTGGTTTACATTGAATTGCCAGACCATCCCGGAACTTTGGCCAAAAGCATTGAAAAGCTTTCTGATGCAGGTATATCGGTGGAGTACATGTATGCCTTTTCACAAGGCAATACTGCCAGCGTTGTCATCAGAACCAATGACGTACGCCAGTGTAATGACGTAATATGTCAATAAGAGATAAATAAGAAATAGAGCAGCCAGGTGTGGCTGCTCTATTATTTTGCCAAGAGCCGACTAAACATAATCACTATAATGGTTTTTGGTATCTTATACACGATTTGAAATACGGAATCGGATACAAGGCAGACAAGAAGACATACCGAATTGTCCGCACTTTGGTGTTCCCCTTGCAGCAGACTGGCGACTTCAAGAGCAAGATTACCCAGTTTAAAGCAAGAAAATTTTAAAATAATTGCCGCAAAATTTGCAATATCCCCCACAAAAGTGTAATTTTGCACCCGCAAATCAAGCAATTAAGGCTGGTTCGGTAGCTCAGTTGGATTAGAGCAGCAGCCTTCTAAGCTGCGGGTCAAGGGTTCGAGCCCCTTCCGAATCACAAAAAAAGGAGTCTTTTACGGCTCCTTTTTTGTATGATTAAACTCAACTCTGAACAACCCTTACATGTTCCCGTCATCAGAAAAATGGCATTTTGTAGGCGGCCAGTCCCTCGGCCTTTCTTGCCAGTTCGCTGTAGGGCAAGGCTCCCGTCTGGCGTTCTATTGTGCCGTCAATGGAGATGAAGAATAAGGTTGGGATAGAATGTATGCGTGCGGCATAAGCAAGGGCATCGTTCTTGTCCACATCCACTTTCAACACTTTAATCCTGCCATCGTATTCTTTTGCCAAACGCTCAATCTGTGGAGCCAAGGCTTTGCACGGGCTACACCATGTGGCGTAGAAATCAATGATGACCGGCGTTTTTCCCGTAAAGTCATATCCTTTAAGATAAGACAGATAATTGTTAATGTTTTCCATAATTAGTTGTTTGATGTTTGCAAATGTTTTTTCTCTCTCTATTTTATATCTTTTCCACAAATGTACGTACAAATACGCAGAAAAGAGCGAGCCTTTTCCCTATTTCGTTCGTTTATTATTGATTATTAGGATATTTTTTCATACTTTTGTCACATATTAACATTTATTTATAGCACATTATGCGTAAAATACACTTTTGGCTTGTAGCCTTCTTCATGTTCGTCCATTGTACAGCCATAATGGCCGATGACTATGTACAGAACAACGACATACCTTATCAGGAAAGCGCTGACGCCTATGCCAAGGAACGCTGCAAACTCGATTTTTACTACCCCACCCATGTCAAGGAGTTTCCCGTTGTGGTATGGTTTCATGGCGGAGGCCTGGAAGGCGGAGGTAAGTTCATCCCTCAGGAACTGAAGGACAAGGGAATCGGCGTCATCGGTGTCAACTACCGTCTGCTGCCCAAGGCTGGTATCCAGGAATGTATTGACGATGCCGCAGCTGCCGTGGCATGGGCGTTCCGCAATGTATCACGCTATGGCGGGTCAACATCCAAAATCTTTGTGGCCGGACATTCTGCGGGAGGATACCTCACCGATATGATTGTATTGAAAAAAGACTATCTCCAAAAGTATGGAATAGATGCAGACTCCATTGCCGGCGCATTCCCCTTCAGCGGCCAGGTCATCACCCATTTCAATGTGCGCAAGGCACGCGGACTCTCTTCCCTTACACCAATGGTGGACGACACCGCCCCTCTCTATTATGTCCGCAAACTGCCCATGCCTTTTGTGCTTCTCTCTGGCGACCGTGAATTGGAACTCTATGGCAGATACGAAGAACAGGCCTATTTCTGGCGCATGATGCAACTTCACCAGAACGACCAGTGCTTGCTTTACGAGATGGACGGCTATGACCACGGCAACATGCCCGAGGCCGGCCATAAGATAATGGTACGCCACATCAAAACCATTTGCGACGGCAAGAAAATCAAGCGATAAACATATAGAATAAAAAAATAGTACAAAGAATGCATTTTGTTGTACACTAAATTTGTTTGATGTCAAATCTTTGTGTATCTTTGCACCACTTTTGCAAAAAATAGAATGTAAATCAAATTTAACTATATAAAATTATGACCAAAGTACAATTAGTTCGTGCTATTAGCAAGGAGACTGGTATTGACCAGCCCACTGTGCTTGCAACTGTAGAAAGTCTGATGAATGTAATCAAACAATCACTCATTGACAAGGAGAATGTCTATTTGCGTGGTTTCGGTACATTCGATCTGAAACATCGTGCTCAGAAGACTGCCCGCAATATCTCACAGAACACCACAATGATTATTGAGGCTCACGATATTCCTCACTTCAAGCCCTGCCGCGAATTCCTGGAGGCAGTAGCTGCAAACAAGGGTGAAGAATAATCCCTTTGGATTCTAAATGTCTCCGTGTGGCAAATAATCCCTAATAACTATTATATATTATAATTGGGGGTATTTTCTACACGGAGATATTTTTTTAATTTTGGCTCCAGCTTTATAACTGCTGGTTTGCACATATTGCAGAAGACTGCCATTTGATACTACGGACAACACACCCACTCCATTATCAAATCCGCAAACTAAACCGCATCAAATACACTGGCCCACTTTCAGATGAGTGGGAAGACGGTAGTATGAACAGGGAAAGGTCCACGCAATAATGGCATCTGAGAAAATTGCGATTGAGCGAGAGCAGATCCATGCTTGCTTGAACTATACAGAACGTTAGCAATTTAAACGAAGTCAAAGCCGCGAATCGGCTAGAAGATTTATCAAGCGATATTCGTTCATCGTTAAACACGTTGCCGTTCCGTGTCTTCCAGACGCAATTTTTTGTCATGTCAATTTTTCCACGGGTTCAAGAACCCGCGGCTATTCGCCTTTTGGGCTTCTCGTCTTCCAGACGGTTTTTGGGCGATGAGCATTAAGCAATCGCTTAAAGGAAAAACTGCGAAAACGTCTGAAAGACGTGAATTTGAATAGCCGGGGGCTTTTAAGCCCTCGGATTCTTACTTCCACATAATAATGGCGTCTGCAAAGACGCGGAACGGCAACCCTCAACCTCAAAATCTCACAACTCATATCTCGCAACTCACAACTCACCACTCACCGCCCAATGTCAAACATTTTTACTTTTGTCCGCATAGTATACATTGGTGTCAAAATGAACAAAAACCGTTTAAAATAGTTCAAAAACAAACCTGAAAAGTCGCCCTATATTGCCCTACTGCGAAATTTTGACTTTCCAACTGGAAAAAAATAATTTTCCAACTGCGAAATAAAAATTTTCCAACTGTGCACTTTCGACTTTCCAACTGGAGTTATACGAAAATACGCTTTTGTAAAAGATTTTCATTAGCACGCTGATGACACAGATGCGACAGATGACCGCAGATTTTGATTTTTGACAGAAGAATAAAAGAACAAGTTTTTGGGTCTTGAGCGATGAGCGGTGAGAGTAGGGACGTCTGCGTGCAGCGTCCGAAGTTTACTCACGCAAATCACGCCAATCCCGCCAAAGGCTTAGAGCAATATTTCGTGAGATTCGTGGGATTATAACCCCATGTTCAGTACCATCGGATATGCATCCGATGGAATTGAGGTGGGAATTTACAATCCCCTTCTATGCTATCGGGTCACAGACCCTTATACTCAAAAACAGTGAATAACATATTCGCCGTAACAGGAAGATATGTTTTTCTCTTTTGATTCTTATGTTCTTATGTCTAGTCCTTTTCGTGAGAGCGTGAGATTATAACTCTTGTGTTCTCTTCGGACGCTGCACGCAGACGTCACTACCCTCTCACCTCTCACAGCTCATTGCTCACGGCTCATAACTCACTACTCATTGCTCAAAATGTTCTTTTGTCGAAAAAACTCACAGCTCAAAACTCACCGCTCGTAACTCATAACTCGCCACTGAAAACTGCATCTACAGTTTGCAAAACCACTAATTTGCCATCAGATAATCAAAAAGTTGCCTTATCATTAGGCCGTTCCGGAAGAAATCGTTATTTTTGTACTAGGAACCATTAAAAGCACAAAAACATGAAAAAGAAACTTTTCACCTTAATTATGATGCTGATCTCCTTCAGCATTCAAATCCTTGCGCAGACGAATAATTATTCTGCCAAAGTGGTGGATGCCGAAACAGGAGAGGCCCTGCACTATGCAAACATTTACATTGCCGAGAACAGAGGCACGCTGACCAACCAGGACGGTACGTTCTTGATTACGGCATCGCCCAATGAGACGCTTACCATCCGCTATATGGGATATGAGACCTTGCGTATAAAGGCGGCTGAAATGGGAAGAGAGTTGCGAATGAAACCCGCCTCCCAAACCATGAAACAGGTTTCGGTATTCCCCATAATGGCGATGCTGAAGCAGATAACCAAGAATCTGAACGCCGAATACAAGAAATTCAAGAAGGAAGAGGACGTCTATTTCTTCCGCATTACCACGGACATCGGCGACAAGAAGGAACTGGCAGAGGCGTTCATGACCGCACGCTCGGCCGTGAACCTACGCGACATTTCGCTACTGAGCGGAAGAAGAGGCCTTCAGGACGGCGATTCACTGACAAACCCACTCTTGTCCAATGCCAATTTCCATCTTCCCCTGGAGCTGGGAGCCATGACACGGGATGTCAACTTCTGGAAAATACTTAACACGCCAATCCGTGAAAAGTTTGACGAGAAATACTATAACGACTATTACAACATCTCTGTAAGGGAAATCATCAGCGAAGATGGCGACAGCGTTTTCTGCCTGAAATTCGAGCCCAAAAAGGAACTGACATCTGAAATCAGACTTGTAGGAGAACTCTATGTTGATGCCAAGAACCTTGATCTTCTACGTTTCAAGGGAGAGATACCGTCATTGGCCATGGAAGTCATTAACGGGAAAGTCAACAGGACTATCTCCGTCGACATAACGGTAAATGCGGACTACACCCGTGAAGACGGTTTCTCAAAGGTGGCCAACATATCGGCCTCCATCAGAAACGAACGTTTCAACAACCACGCCCTACTATACAGAATGGATTCCCTTTCCGTTGCAACGAAAGGCCGGAAGAAAGTAAAGGACAACCTGCTGAGCACCATAGACCAAGTGGGAGACGATTCTCCTCTTTGGGTTGACCCGAACATCGTCCTACGAACAGCCGAAGAAGAACAGATTGCCAACCGACAAGAAACAGGGAAAGACACACTTTCACTGGACAGCGTACCGGAAACAATGAAACCGATAATGGAACACCTTTCTGCCTTTGGCCAACGCATTCCGCAGGAAAAGGTGTTCGTACACATGGACAATACGTGCTATTTCCTGGGCGATACCATTTGGTTCTCGGCCTATACACGAGAAACGGCAACGGGCAAACCTTCCACCATCAGCAAGGTGTTGTATGTGGAACTGCTCAACCACGACGGCTATCTCGTGGAACGCAAGCTGATTGAACTGAACAAGGGACGGGGCAACGGATTCTTTGCCCTGGACAAGAATATACAATACAGCGGTTTCCATGAGTTGAGGGCCTATACCCGTTGGCAACTCAATTGGGGACAGTTTGAACACAAGCACAGCCTGGCGGCCACAAAGTGGTTTGTCAACGAAAGGATGGAAAAACTCTATTACCGCGACTATGAAAAGCTGTACAGCCGGGTATTCCCCGTATATGACAAACCCAAGGAAAAGGGAGACCTGACACGAAACATGACCCTGCGCCCGATGAGACGCTATTTCAGGAAGGACATGGACAAGCGCGAACCCACCCTCACGCTCTATCCCGAAGGGGGAAACCTTGTTGAAGGAATACCCAACCGCATTGCCTTTGAGGCCGTTTGGGACGACGGGGAATGGTTGGAGGGATGGCTGCACCACGGAACGGATTCCGTCCCTGCCGTACATCGGGGACGCGGCATCTTCACCCTGACGCCCCAAAAAGGCATGGAAAACGAAGTTACCTTCATTACCGCCAACGGCGAAAAGGTAAAGGCCAAACTGCCCGAAACGATGAAGGAAGGCGCAACCCTGCAAGTCAACGCCGAGGGAAACAGCATCGGCATAGACGTCCGTCTGACCGAGGGCATACACCCCGACAGCATGGCCATGACGGTGATGCACGAGGGAAAGGTTAAGGCATTCCATGCAATGGACGGTAGGGAAAAGTCTGTACGTCTGGACACCGATGCACTTCAGGCGGGCGTACACCAGGCCACCATATTCGACACGCAAGGAAGAGTCTATGCCGACCGACTTTTCTTCGTCAGGAAAACAGGGACGGAAAAGCCAACGCTTACCGTATCGGCACCGAAGGACGAGTGCAGGCCTTACGAAAGAATCCAATTACAAGTTAACGGAGCAGAGGGAAATACACCCATTTCACTTGCGGTACGTGACGACTACGGCAGCCCTACCCTGTACGACAACGGCAACATCATGACCGAAATGCTGCTCTCAAGCGAAATTAAAGGCTTCATCCCACAACCGGGTTGGTACTTCCAAAAAGATGACAACGAGCACCGACAGGCATTGGACCTGCTGATGATGACACAAGGATGGCGCAGGTTCGATTGGAAAGACATGGCCGTAAAGGGAGAATGGGACATCACGCACCAGGCTGAGCAAACACCCTATCTGGAAGGAAGCATTGAGACGGAGGAAACCATGCCAATAAGAGAGTTCATAGAACAGACAATACTTGGCGTAATGAATCGCGACGAATATATATGGGATAACAACGAAGAAAACAAGAGTGACAATAATGAAACAGAGACTCAAAAAGACAATCCAAAAAATCCAATAAAAGACAGGCAAAACGAAGGAACAAACGTATTGACTGCCTACAAAAAGCAGAAAAGAGAAAACAAGTGGGCGGAAAAGGCAAAAGAGGGAGTTCGCATCCACGGTGAACTGATTCATGCCGAAAACAATGAACCCGCCATTAGCGAAACGGACGCAAAGGGAAATTACTTCCAGTTGAAACTACCGAACTTCTATGGGCACAGCCGTTTCTTCCTGGCCGCGTCCGATACGACAAAATGGAAGAAGGGAGAGAAAAAGTTGTGGGTGCAGATGGCCCACAAGGAAGAAGACCTTCCAGAAGGGGGAAGGCTGAAATTCCGTGTGGACGATGCTGAATTTCTGATAAGGGTTTGGCATCCGTATCCACGGTTCGTAAAACCCTACAATTTCTATCAGAACCACGTTGCGCCAAAGACCGTCATAGACAAAGATGGACGGCGAATGACGGAAGACGGAACGGAAATCATGAAACAGGTTACCGTAAACGCAAGACACGGAGGGCTCAGAAGTTTCAACGACGCATACCCCGCCTTTATGCTGGACGCTTACGAGGCCATGAACGATGCCATTGATGCCGGAATGGACTTTGCAGAAAATCCCATTGTAAGAACATACATCGGAGATTTGGGATTGGAAAGTCCCTATGCACATATTGATAAAGATGGTGATATTAGTCAAAAATCCGGAAGAATCTTAAAAAGATTCGGACTTAGCCATGTACACCGAAGACTACCCCAATACAGAGACATTCCACTTGATTCCATCTATTCGCCAAAATACTTGAAAGGAATGCTCAAGCATGCTTCTGACCTGTCACCCGAGGAATGGAATGCCTATGAAAGCCTTTTCGAGCATGAATTGTATGCCATATACACGGACTATCATCCCAGACAGGCAGGAGATGAACGTTATTATGGTGCCGACTTGCCCGAAACCATCTTTGTAATCTATCCCTATCCAGACGGAAGCAAGCGTGCCGTGTACCGCGACCGCCACTACATCCTTCCCGGCTTTGCATATCCCGCCGAGTGCTATAGCCCCGACTACGGCAAGCAGACACCGCCCGACAGCGTGAAGGACTATCGCCGAACGCTCTACTGGAACCCCAACCTGATGCTGGACAAAGACGGCAAAGCCACCATTACATTATATAATAACGCGCGCACGACACAAATCAGCGTGGATGCCGCAGGACAGGCGGCGGATGGTACTTTGTTGTGGGGAAGAGCCCCCCTCTAAAATGCCTCCGTCGCACAGATGTCCGTGCTCCCCTCACTTTGGTACAGAAGCACATTTAGTGCTTCTTCTACGGCCAAGTTCGCCCCCTCTATGGGGAGACTTGAAAGATGAGTTGTGAGCAATGAGTTGTGAGAGATGAGTTAG
>JAFYQQ010000054.1 GCA_017559845.1 Bacteroidaceae bacterium
GCTTGACTCTGCTCTCGCTCAATCGCAAATATCAGGATCTGTCCGCGGAGAAGAACAAGAAAGGCTCGCGGTGAGATGCTGAACTAAATTCAGCATGACATTTGGAGTCATTTGTTCATTTTGGGGAAGCCAATTCAATACTTCTATATAACAGTCCAAAGTAGACGGTCATGCTGAACTTGTTTCAGCATCTCACTGCGAGCCTTTACTACCCCCTCCCTTCCTCGGTGAGATTCTGAAACAAGTTATTCGCCTTCGCTCATCGAAAATATCTTTTATTTTTTTATGTGGTATGGCCAGGATGACTTTGGGAGGCACTTGTTATTTATATTCTCATTTTGGGCAGCCCAATTCAATATTTTATGCAAAAAAATTGTAACTTTGCTATCAAAGAACAAGCAAAACACATTTATTATGAAACAAAAGACATCATTTGCACTATCGGCTTTCGTGGCCGCACTACTTATGTTCTCATGCAGTGACCCGAAACGAGATGCCATAGGAAAAACCGAAGTGGTCATTGAGACCAGCCGGGGCGACATCACATTGCGCCTCTATGACGACACGCCTCTTCACCGTGACAACTTTATCAAGATGATAAACGAGGGCGTATATGAAGACATCATCTGGAACAGGATTGTACCCGAAGGAACCATACAGAGCGGAGAGCCCACACAAAAGGCCGGAGGGGCTGCCCCCACAGTTGATGCGGACAAATACCGCCACACTATTCCGGCGGAAATACGCTACCCGAAATATTACCACAAAGCCGGCGCACTGGCCATGGCACGCCAACCGGACAGCGTCAACGTGAAGCGCGAAAGCAGTGGCACACACTTCTACATCGTTTCCGGAAAAAAGTTCAACCGCGGTTCTTTAGCAGAATTGTGGCAATCAAGAAGAGACACGGAGCCTGCGTTCAAACTGCCGGCACTGAACGAGCAGCAGAAGCAGACCTATACCACAAAAGGCGGATGTCCGCATCTGGACGGAGACTATACCATCTTTGGTGAAGTGGTGGATGGCATGAAGGTTGTGGAATATATCAACAAGATTCCGGTGGACGCTTCCGAACATCCGTTGAAAGAAGTAACGATAAAACGTATAAGAGTCAAATAACAAAAAGAAAGCGATGCGGAATCAGATTCGGCATCGCTTTCTTTTTGGATTTATTACTCGTTTTCCTTTTTCTTACGTCCAAACTGCTTGATGGTAATGTCATTGGACACACGGCCACTCTTCAGTTCAAACACCACGCTACGGTCTGTGGTATCTTCGTTTTCCTCAAACGTAACAATCAGACGGTTGCGTCCGGGTTTTCCATATTGTTTGTCAAACTTTACCCAATCAACCTGCTCACCGTTGTCCTTACGGACAAGTTCCCAAGCGTTATGTACATCAAAGCACAATGAGTCGGTCAGGATAAATGCACTGTCGGCAAGACAGAAGGAAACAGAATCGGGTATGGTACTACCAGTGAGCAGGGTCTCTACCTTGGCTGAAGGTCTTGTAACATCAAGATGACCAAACTGAAGATACTTTGCACCCACCTGATAGTCGTATGACTGTACTTCCACAACACCGATACGGGAATGGTTGGTTGTGTTGGGAGCAAACTCCAATTCTGAGGTTATCCAATAACGCTTGTCGTTATCGTGCTTGATGGTTCCACTCTCGTCTCCGGTTACGCGAATCCATTCATCATTGTGTATAATGATTTTCCAGCTGTCAAAAGTGAGGAAAGAGATGGAATCCACTGTCTGGTCTGCAAACAGAATGCTATAACCCTGAGCAGGGTAAGCAATCATCAGCTGATGCTGATCCATATCGCCACACGATGCCATAAAGAGGCCACTTACAAAAGTACAGGCCGCCAAAAGTCTTGTTTTCATTTTCATTTCTCTTTTTACCTTATTTATATATATAATGTATAGTTGTGATTATGCTTGGCTCCATTAATACCAGTCGATGTTGCTGCTGTAAGAACTTTGCTTCTTCCACTTGAGCGCATCGGTCAGTGTGCTTGCATTGGCAGCAAACGTAAAGTTATAACTCATGTACGGACGGAGCACTACGCTACAGCTCATGCTGAAACAGTGCAGGTCGCGCGAAAGGGACGCGGTTGTCATACTGAGTTTATGGTAATTGAAGTCGTAACCGGAAGAGAAGTTGATGTTCCATCCTTCTGCTATTCGCAGGTTACCGGAGAAGTTCATCGTATGCGTGAGTTTATAGGGATAACGCATGCGGTTGGGGTTGATCTTCGCTGTGGTGTTCTCCTTCATGGACACACCATAACTTACCGTAAAGCTCCAAGGCAAGGTAAACTTCAGATAACCGTCCTCGTCCACACCGCCATCTGCATTCTCGTTATTTCCCTCTCGCGCTTTTTTGCGGTCGGGGTCAACGTTCTGCATATTGGGATCGGTCTCTTCCTCATCATCATACTCGCCGTCATCATCCGATGCGCCAAGTGTGGTTCCCTCATCCTTTTTGCCAAACAATTTCTGGAAGGTCTGGTTGTTGATGGTATATGAAAGGTTCTGGGACATTCCTTGGAAACGACCGAAGCGGCCCTGAGAATACTCCGTCTTGTCACTCACAAAGACACGGCCGTTCTCGTCCATATCATAGGCATAAGTGGCAAAGCGGGCATTCAAGGAGAATGTATAGCTCTTGGTCAACTTCAAACGGATGCGCATATCCAAGTCGCTCCAAGGCTTGCTCTTGGCTGCCATGTTATAACTCATGCTTGCACCCAATTCGTCAATCAGACTGATTTTCTTGTATCCCGTACTATCCTTATCCGTGCGGATCTTCATTTCCACATTGTTTGAAATGTCCATTGACACACTTCCGGTCATTCCTTGTGATACCGTTCCGTATGCTCCACTGCTATAAGGGGAGTACATTACCGTAGATACATTTCCATCGGCATCGGTTCTGACATAGGAATCCCAGAATCCGTATCGTTGCTTGCTGAAGTCGGGGGCATAACTGAAACTTACCGTAGGTGTGAATACATGGCGAATGGCCTGTATCTTCTTGCCGCCAAACCAAGGCATAGGACGATAGAATCCGTACAGTTTGGTATTGGCGCTTACACTGAGGTTGTAGTTATAGACGTTGTAGAAGCCATACAGAGTATCACGTTGTAACGCATTGCTCTCGGTGTCCCAGGACTGCATCACCTTGTTCGTATATGTACGGTCGGTAAAGTTGAAACTGGGTGTTACGTTAATATAGTTCAGCACATTGAACGTTGCGTTGATGGGCACCTGATGGCGCATACCGTTACGCCAGTCCTTAATCAGGTTGCTCTTGAAAAGCAGGTCTTCCTTCGTGTTGATGCTATTGGTAAGCGTTCCGGTATAGCTGGCGGAAATCTTCTCATACCAGCGTTCCTTTCCCGCCATCTTCTTGCGTTTGAAAGGATAGAACTTGCTGAGCGAGACGTTCAGGGTGGGCAGCGTCAAGGCAATGCTGCTGTCGCGCATATTCTGGCTCAAGTTGAAGGTTCCGCTCAATGTCAGACCAATATCGTTGAAAGACTTGCTGTAAGAGACACTACTGGTTCGGGTACTCTGCGTAAGGCTTTCAGGATTGTACATACTGGTCAGGTTGTTACGCTCGTAACTGCTAGTGGCGAAGTTCACACTGGCAGAGAAACTCTGGGTGGGATTGGCCTTGGTATCCTGACGGTGGCTCCATGTAATCTTGAAACTCTTGCTCACATTGTAGTCGGGCATGTTCTTCTCGCCCTCCTTGCTGGTCTGGTGGCTGAAATAGAGGCTACCGCTGAAACGATAACGCTTCTTGTAGTTGGTCTGTGCCGAAACACCCCAAGAACCCTTGGTATAAATTTCGCCCAACACTTTGGCATCGAAGAAGTCGCTCACTGCAAAATAATATCCTCCATCGCGCAAGTAAAAGCCTCGGGTGGACTCATCGCCATAAGTAGGCATGATGATACCACTGGAATAACTGCTGGTAAAGGGGAAGAAGCCGTAAGGGATGGCCAACGGAAGCGGCACATCACAGACAACCAGACTGGCAGGGCCGAAAATAACCTCCTTGCCAGGGCGCACCTTGGCTCTTGTCATGGACAAATAAAAGTGGGGATTCTCTGCATCGCAAGTGGTATAGCGTCCTTTCTCCACATACATTACGCCGGTGCTGTCTCGCTTTCCGCCCTCACTCATCATAAAGCCCTCGCCCTGTTCGGTGTAGACATTGGAGATGTACGCCTTTCCCGTCTTGAAGTTATAGTCAATCTCATCGGGTTCGTACTCGTCCTCTCCTTGTTTGAACAATGGCTTACCTTTTATGGCACCTGTACTGTCAGGCGTTCCCGTGGCATGCACCAGACTGCTGTCCATACTCATGGATATGCGGTCGGCCGTAAGTTCAAGATTGGTGTATGTCACCTTACTTGAACCGAACAAAGTGGCACGCATCTTGGAATAGTCAAAAGTGATGGAGTCCTGCGCCTCGTAGGTAACCGGCATGTCCAATGCCGAACTGCTTCGGCGGGTGGTGTCTACCGTAAGCGTATCCTGTGTGGTATCGGGCAGGATGGTGTAAGGTGCTGTGGGGATGGAATCGGGCACCAGAGAATCGTTCTTGGAACGTTCTGTGGTATCGCGCAAAATCTGCGAAGAAGCATACGCACCGACAGGCGTAGAACTAAGTGCGAAAACCGCACTTAATACCGAAACAAGGATTATCAGCTTATGCTTCACGCGTGTACTTTAAATATAAATTAGAAAATTTGAGGTGCAAAGATACGACTTTTTACGCAAACATACCCACTCTATTCAAACAATTCCGTCCATTGTTTGAAAATTTCGACTCCCGATGTGCCGAATTTTGCCAAACTTCGCAAAACCTGCTCATGGGTCTTCTCTTCGCCAATCCGGCTCTTGGAATAGAATTTATCGGCATAGCAGACAAGTTTTTCCTCCAATGTGACAGGCTCCCAATCCATTACCGGAAGGGGCAAACCGCGTTCGATGATGGTCTGTGCCTTCAACCCAGTACCCGTGTGCCGCTCTGCCACCCGCGCATGTCTGTACAGGCCTTCATGGCGCAAGATGTTGCCGCCCAAAAGGCCATGCATCAGATAGGGGTGGCGGCCATAGCAATGAATGCCCTGGGCATCGGTGTACAGGATGCCTATGTCATGAAGCATAGCTGCCTCGTAAACAAACTTTTGGTCGATATTCCATTCGGGATGACGGTTGGCAATATGCAATGCCCGTGTAGCCACGGCCCTACTATGTTCCAGCAGCATCTGCTGCAATTCAGGCTGTTGCGCATAGTATCGCGCAATCAGTTCTTCCGGTGTGATGTCAAGTTCGCTCATAACTGGATACAAAGATATGAATATTCGCCGACTTCCCCACCCCATCTGACGTATTTTAACAGGCCAAAAACGGATAATACATAAAAATAGGACCGTATTCCCCTAATCATTTATGAAAAAATGGTGTCGTTGTGTGTTATTTTCACTATCTTTGCAATAGTAATAGCGAAGATTGGCTGCACTCGTTACTCGTTTGCACTATCCTTGCACCAAGGAAACCCCATAAAAGAAGACTGTTTATGAAAAAAACATACATTATTACATTGCTTTGTTTGGCCGCATTGCAGGCAACACAGGCACAAATTTCCTACGACGTCACCTTGGACGAAAGCACAATCAAAGGCATGGCCTACCTTATCTCCATGGAAGACCAGACCTTGATAGACAGTACAGAAGCACAAAAAAACGGAACCATCCGTTTCAAAGGTGAAACGAAAATGCCTGTCATGGCCTGCATATCAAGCAACAAGACGCTGAGCGGAAGCACCTGTATGCTTGTCCTTGATGACAAGCCCCTAAAGATGGAAAAGACCGGAAACGGCACAATGAAGTTGAAACGAGCATCGGAATTGAACGAGAATTTCCAAGCCATCCTCACAAAACTGAAAGAAACCGGGAACAAGAACGTCAGCCTCATCCAGGAATATAACGCTTTGGCACAAAAAGGAAACCTAACCGATGCGGCAGTCGCACGGATCAAAAGGCAACGCGAACAGATTAAAGATGAAATAAAGACCATCATGCAGGAAAGTATGGTTGTGAACCGCAACAACATCATTCCTGTTCTGCTGTTACAACAAGGCATTGAAGATATGGGCATTGACTTTGCTGAAAAGTTTCTCAAAATCTATGCTTATAAAGACCGTCCGAGCCTGAAGTCGGTTCATGAAAGAATAAAGTCGGAAAAAGCAAAGGCTTCCGGCAAGATGATAGACTTCACCATGCCCGACATTACAGGACAGGAAAGAAAACTTTCCGATTTTGTAGGCAAGGGCAAATATATATTGGTGGACTTCTGGGCAAGTTGGTGCGGGCCGTGCATCAGGGAAATGCCCCACGTCAAAGCCGCCTACCAGAAATACAAGGACAAGGGTTTTGACATTGTGGGAATCTCACTTGACAACAACAGGACTGCATGGGAAAAGGCCGTCAAACAATTGGAACTGGAATGGAATCATCTGTCAGACCTGAAAGGCTGGTATAGCAAAGGTGCCCAGGCCTACAACATACGTTCCATCCCAGCCACCATACTTTTTGACCCTGAAGGGCGAGTCGTTGCCGCCAATCTGCGAGGAACGCAATTGGAGGAAAAGTTGCAAGAGGTACTGGAATAAATTACGTTCAGATTCCACTGAAGTTCACATCTGAGAACATCAGAGAAGGAATAAGTTCGGCCTCCCACGGATCTGCATCATTGCCCACTGCCACAAGACTTTTCCACAGGTCAAGCATGTTTCCCGTTACATTCATACCGCTCACGGGTTGTACTATGACACCACCCTGCACCAAGAAACCTTCTATTCCGTAGGAGAAATAACCCGTGGAAGGATCGCAGTTGCCGCCATTGAAGTCTGTCACCAAAATGGCCTTTCCTGCCTGCCCCATCAGGTGTTCCAGCGTGGATTGTCCCGGTGTGAACACCATATGATGGACACCCAACGTTGTGGGTTTCAGTCCTAATTTGTGTGCCGAGGGCGTATCTATGAAATAGGTCCGCAACCGTCCTTCCTCAAATATCATCCTACGTTTGGTTGCCACACCATCTTCATCAAAATGGCTGGCACCGCGTGTGCCGGGAATCAGCGGGTCGTCCACCACATCAAGCAGAGGCGAACCCACCTGTACATCCTGACAATTCTGCAAGAACGATGTGCGTTGGTGAAGCGCCTGCCCTGTCATGGCTGACAACATGGGCACAAGCAAGTTTCCGGCAACGGGCGACTCCACTATCATTGTGTATTTACCCGACTGCACAGGACGCTGTCCCACCTTGCGCAATGTCCGTTCCAAAGCCGTCTGTGCAATTCCCTGACGGGGCATATCCTTGAAAAAGATACGGCTCTCCCCCCATCCGTCCATGGGATGTTGACCGTCCGTTCCTTCCACCGTACAGATACTGGTTAGGGTGGCACGACTGCACTCCTCATATCCCTGAAAACCATTGCTGATGAGATACCAGCCTTGATATTGACGGTCAGAATAACGGGTCTCGGCACTGATGATGGAAGGATGGCTGCCAACCAACTGGCTGTCTGCCTCCATTGCCAAAGCCAATTTTTCCTGGGGATCCATTTGGGACAAGGTGGCGTCGAAATTGCACAAAGCAGGGCCATCACCCTTATAATATAATGAGGGGTCGGCCAATGTATGCGACTCATCAGGTTCGAGCATCCGGGTGGTTTCCACCGCCTGACGGATAAAAGCCTCAAGTCCATCTTTCTCCACTTTGTTTGTGTAGAAGAAACCATCTCTGCCGTCAATGAAAAGATTCATCACCAACGAGCGTGCCAATGCATGATGGATACGTTCCATTTTGCCATCGCGCAAGTCAATGGCATCCTCATTGTTCTGCATGAGCACCACCTTCACGTCCTGACACCCATGTTTCAGGGCCAAAGACATGGCATATTCTGTAATTTCCTTGTTCTTCATTTTTTCCATTTATCCCACAACCAATTTATCCACTAGTACCGTAGGGAGTCCCTGGCTTACCGGCACACTTTGGCCACCCTTACCGCACATGCTTGCACTATGGTCAATCAGTAAATCATTTCCCACCATGGAAATGTCGGCAAGCGCCCGCGGGCCGCTACCTATGACATTGATGTCTCGGATGGGTTGGGTAAGATGTCCATCCTCAATCAGATAACCTTGCTTCATATAGAAAGTAAAGTCTCCCGCACCAATCTGCACCTGGCCATTGGTGAAGACTTGGGCGTAGATACCTTTCTTCACACTACGGATAATATCTTCCGGGTCGCTTTCGCCAGCCATCATGTATGTGCTTCGCATACGTGGTTGAGGGGCATGCCGGAAACTCTCTCGTCTGCCGTTTCCAGTAGGTTCCACTCCATAATGACGGGCACTGATACGGTCGTGCATATAACTGTTCAGCACACCCTTGTCCACCAATACAGTACGCTGGCCGGGTATGCCTTCATCATCCCATCTGAGACAGCCCACATCTTCGGCCTGCGTGCCGTCATCCACAATCGTTACCTCGGGGCTACAGACACGTTGCCCCATCTTGCCGGCAAAGATACTTGTTCCCACACGGTTGAAATCTGCCTCAAAAGCGTGACCAATGGCTTCGTGCATCAGTATTCCGCTTGCACCTGGCGCCATCACTACAGGCATTTCTCCACCTTCAGGCTGCACGGCATCAAAGAGGAAGGCCGTGCGGCTTACTGCCGTCTTGGCCAAATCGGTAAAGTCCGTTTCCGAAAACTGATGAAAATCCTTCTGCAAAGACAATGTGGCAAAACCCATCTGTGTCTGGCCGTCCTGCTCCATCACCACTCTCAGGAAAACACTTGCACGGGGACGGTAGTCCGTGAAACTGCATCCTTGCGAATTGACAAACAATACCTGTTGGTCGCGTGTGGCCACGGCAGCTTTCACCTTGATGATGCGTCCATCCAAGTTGCGTACCGTCTCATCCAGCAACAACAGACGTTTTTTCATCAGTTCAATGGATACATTGTCTTCCAGCAACGGCATTGACGGTACTTGTGGAAAAGGAACTGCCAACAAGCGCTCGCCACCATTTCCTGCAGTAGCGGCAAACCGTGCGGCATTCATCATGGCCGGCATGCTCAGATCCATGGTGTAGGCATAACCCGTACAGGAATCTTTCAGCACTCGAATACCAGCACCATAAATCAGCGACTGCTGCGTCTGGCTCACACGTTGGTCCTGTAGTTCCAGACTATGTACGGTGGTGTTCTCTACAAAGATTTCAGCATAATCGCCTCCCCTGCTCAAAGCCTCATCCAGCACTTTGTCTGCATGAGGCAAGCACAGGACTGATTGCGTTATCTCATTTTCCATCATAACTTATCATAACAGTAATCATAAGTGACGTGCCAGTCCGCCCTCACTTGTTTCCTTGTAGAGACTGGGCAGGTCATGACCGGTTATCTTCATCACTTCCACTACCTTGTCAAAACTTACGCGATGCTTGCCATCAGTGAACATGGCATAGGAATTGGCATCCATTGCCCGAGCTGCGGCATAGGCATTGCGTTCAATGCAGGGAATCTGCACCAGACCGCATACCGGATCACAGGTCAGTCCCAAATGGTGTTCCAATCCCATTTCTGCCGCATATTCTATCTGAGCAGGCGTACCACCAAACAACTGGCTTGCTGCAGCTGCCGCCATGGCACATGCCACACCCACTTCACCCTGGCATCCTACTTCCGCTCCACTGATGCTGGCATTGGTCTTTACTATATTGCCGAAAAGTCCGGCCGTGGCCAAAGCCCTGAGGATACGGGCTTCACTGATTTGTCTGCTCTTCCATAAATGATACAGCACTCCGGGAAGCACACCACAACTGCCACAAGTGGGTGCGGTTACAATCACACCTCCCGAAGCATTTTCTTCGCTCACAGCCAAGGCATAAGCAAAAATCAGTCCTCTGCTCTTCATGCTGGCCTGATAACCCTCGGCACGGGTATGATATGTGGCGGCCTTGCGTCTGAGGTTCAATGGACCAGGAAGCACTTCTTCATGTTCCAATCCGCTCTCCACCGCATTGCGCATGGTGTCCCAAACTTCTTTCAGATAATCCCATATTTCAGGGCCTTCACATTCCTGCACATATTCCCAGAAATTGCGCCCCTTCTCCTCGCACCAGCGCAGGATGTCCGTTGCATAGTGCATGTCATATATGTCCTTATATTCAGTATTGGCTTGCCCTTCTTCGGCCAAAGCTCCACCACCAACACTATATACAGTCCAGTCCGCCAGAATATGGCCTTGGGCATCCAATGCCTCGAACTTCATTCCGTTAGGATGGAAAGGGAGGAACTGTCGGGGTTCCCAAATAATGGTGGTACGGTCTGTTCCTAACACATCCAATATCGCCACATCCGTCATGTGGCCTTTACCGGTGGCTGCCAATGAACCGTAAAGTGTAACATTGAAACGGGTGGCATGGTCAAACCTCTCAAGGAACTGGCTTGCTGCCTTACGAGGTCCCATAGTATGGGAACTGCTGGGACCATGACCAATACGGTATAATTCTCGTAAAGTTTTCATCTGTTTTCGGAGCTTTTTTACATTTGTTTTGCCAAAGTTAATACTTTATCCGCACAATTATGCATAAAAAAGTGTTAAATTGGTCTGAACTTGTGCCATAATTGGTGATTTTTTTGTAATATTGCATCAAGAAATAGCATAATACATATCAGATATGAAAAAAATTACCCTTGCATTGCTTACCATGCTGGCCATGCAGACCGCATCGGCACAGAGTACAAAGTATGTCTTCACATCAAGTCAGACACTCAACACCAAACCTTTGACTGAGGCCGGTCAGGCATTCCAGTTGAACCGCACTTTGCTGGCCGGATACAACACCATCTGTCTGCCCGTTTCCCTTGATGCGGAACAGTTGCAGGCCGCAGCCAAGGATGTGCAGTTGGAACGTTTGGTATCCATCAAACAAGAAGGCGATGTGCTGAATCTCTATTTCATGGATTGCACCAAGGAAGGTGTGCAGGCTGGTGTGCCCTATCTTATCTATTCTCCCATCGTACAGAACCTGAAGGTTAAGAGCGGACAGTGTGGTGCCACAGATTTGGAAATTAAGAACATTACCCTGAACGATGACAACGGTAACCAGGTTACCTTCAACAGCAGCTGGAGTGCCATCCAGGCAGAAGGTCGTTATGGTATTCCCGCACAGCAGGATGCATATATACTGGAAAGCGTACTTATCCGCACGGATGCAGACAAGACTTTCCTCCCCACCCGTTGTGGTTTCATCTGGAACAAGCAGAGTGTTACCGCCACATCACTCAACATCAAGCATGTCACAAGCATGTCTGGCATAGAGACCAGCATTGCCAAGTTGCAGGCTGCCGGCACCAAGGTGGACATTTATGACACCAAGGGCGCATTGGTAAAGAAGCAGACAACCGTTTCTGACGCCATCTCCACCCTCCCCACTGGCATTTATGTCATCGGAGGCGAAAAGTTTGCAGTGAAATAATTTCCGCAATAATATATGATTATGGATAAAGGGTAAGTCAAACAAGCTTACCCTTTTTTATTTGGTGTAATTCCAAACTCTCCCTATGATAACACAATGCATTGCGATAGCCGATGCAATGCAGTGAATTGGGTAACACAATGCAGTGCATGGGCCATCGCAACGGCATGCATGGGAAGGCACAACTTGCTTCCCTATAATTATTTCTTTACAATGTTTCTTCCCTGAATGGTAACCGAGCCCTTGGAACGGCCAAAGAGATTGTTGCTGGTTACGGGACGGATATAGCCATTGCCACCAGTTCCGCTTCCGCCTGTACTGCCATCAAAGCGGTTGGGACCTTGTCCAGCATAATTATACTCAGCGGTAAAGGTGATGACCAATCTGGAAGCGTTCTCTGGAACAAAGAGTTTGAATTGGGGGTCGCTGGAATCTATGCTGTAATAAACCTTCTTAAACTGATGTTCAAGTGTATCTAACTGACCGCTGGTTCCTTCTTCTTCATTGGTCCAGTCGTAGAGGCACACCCAATCGTAAGTGGCCGAGCCGATGAGTTTGCCCAACTGACTTTGTTTTGCCACAACCGTCAGTGTATCGCCAGCCACTACAGGCACTTCATATTCAAAGCCCGAGAAACGGGGCATGTCAGAATTGGTATCAGCCTCATCACAGGAAGCCAATGCAAACACACTTCCCACAAGCAGGGGAAGGAAAAGATTTTTCAGTTTCATATCGCATTCATTTTTTTCAATTCAGTATACAATCTCTGCACGGGAAGTCCCATTACATTGAAATAGGAACCTTCGAGGCGGGTTACCCCAACGAAGCCAATCCATTCCTGCACCCCATAGGCCCCGGCCTTGTCATAGGGAGCATAATGCTGTACATAATAGGTAATTTCTTCATCGGACAGTTCGGCAAAGGTAACCTGAGTGGTACAAGAGAAGGTTCGCACCTTTTCCCGTGTCTTCAGGGTAACGCCGGTTACTACCTGATGGGTACATCCGCTCAGTTGCCGCAACATACGGCAGGCATCAGCCTCATCAACAGGTTTGCCCAACACCTCACCTTTACAATAAACTATGGTGTCGGCTGTAATGAGCAGTTCATCCTCTTCCACCGCATAGGCATCGGCCTTGTTCCGCGAGATGTGCTGCGGAATTTCCTCGGCAGAAAGATGGGGAGGGAACGACTCGTCTATATCTGGCAAGAGCCTTACCTGATAGTCCACCCCGAGTCCCGACAAAAGTTCGCGTCTGCGAGGCGAATTGGAGGCAAGCAATATTCTTTTATTCATCGTCATCTATCAACATTTTTATTTAAACAGACTACCATCCGAAAGCCTTTTCATCACTGAGCCACTTTCCTTGGGCACGCAAAACCTGCTCCACCACATCGCGTCCACAACCGTATCCACCACGAAGGTGGCTGATGTAGATACTGGCAGAAATGACTTCGGGAGCGGCATCTGCAGGGCAGCAAGGACATCCGCAACGATGCATCACTTCCAGGTCGGGGATGTCATCGCCCATATAAAGCACCTCTTCGTCCGTAAGTCCGTATTTTTGCAGAAAACTCTCATAAACCGGCATTTTTACCGAACAGCCCAAATGCACATCGGGCACGCCCAGTCCCTGATAGCGCACACGGACAGCGTCAACCTTTGCTCCAGTAATAATGGCTATGTGCAACCCCATCTTTACAGCAAGCTGGATGGCATATCCGTCTTTGATATTCACGGTACGCAAGGGCACGCCATTGGCATCCATCGTTATGGTTTCGGCACTCAACACGCCATCCACATCGAAAGCCAATGCCTTTATCTTTGTCAAGTCATAATTTATCATGGATACTTTCACTCAGAAGTTGGTATATACGTTTCATCTTCTCGTCCCTCAGCATCTGCATGTGGCAGTGCATCACGTTCTGGTCATAGCGCACGGCCGGTCCCGTCTGCGCTTCTTTGGGCGACATCAAGTGGACCTTGCGGACGGTTTCGTCAATCAAAGGCAACATCACATCAAAGGGTATATCATATTCCTGCAGAATTCGGCTGCTCAAATCGTACATGTGATTGCTGAAGTTGCAGGCAAAAACCGCAGCCACATGCAGAAGCTTGCGACGGCTTCCGTCCAGTTCATAAACCTTCTGGCTGAGTTGTGAGGCCAAATGCTGGAGGCAATCCAAATCCGTACGGCTTTCAATGAAAATGGGAATCTGGCTGAAGTCCACAGAATTGTACTTATTGAAAGTCTGCATGGGATAAAACACACCCCGGCGCTGCATCGGCAGAAGATCAACGGATATACTGCCTGCAGTATGCACAAAAAGAGCGTTTGAACCGGTTTGGGAACCATCTTTCGCTGGCACAGACAGCAAGGTGGCATGGAGCTTTTCCGCAACCTGTTGAAAGGCTGAGTCACTGACAGAAATGACATAAAGATGCGCATCCTTCCGTATCGCTTCAAGCGATGTGGTCCATTCGCATCCCAAACGGGCTCCTAATGCGGAGGCATTCTCTTGCGTGCGGCTGAACACCTGAATGACATTGTGTCCCACACGTTGGAAGGCCTGACTAAGCTGAGTGGCCAGATTGCCGGCTCCTATAAAGACTATTTCCATTGGCTAACCTTGTCCCAAAGCAGACGTTCCTCATTAAAAGGTTTGCGTTCCATACCCTTATTGCCCAAAGCAATGATACTGAGGACACGCAGATTGGCGGGTAGTTGCAGGATTCGACGGACCTCTTCCTCGGCTTGAGAACCGTCGGGCATGGTCCGCTCACGAACCTGAATCCAACAGGCACCCAATCCAAGATCCTCGGCCTGCAGCAGCATCATGGTGCTGGCCACAGAAGCGTCCTCAATCCACACATCGCTGACGGCAGGATCTGCCAACACCACCACGCCACAAGGCGCGCCACTCAGAAACTCGGCACCTTGTGCCTTGCAATGAGACAGTTGTGCAAGGGTCTCTTCATCCTGCACAACCACAAACTGCCAACAGTGTGTACCCTTGCTGCTGGGCGACATCAATGCCGCGCGCAAAATGGTATTGAGCTGTTCCTCGGTCAATTTCTCTGGTGTGAATTTTCGCATGGAACGGCGTATCTTTATCAATTCGCTGAATTTTTCCATATAAAAGTTGTATATTTGTACGTTGTTTCTGTTGCAAAGTTATGAAAAAGTTGCCACGGGATATACAAAAAAGGTGTTTTTTTACGTTTATTGAGAGATGAGACATACATATTTGTGTTTTTTAATCGGAATACTACTCTGCTGGATTGCCCCTAAAGCAAATGCACAGGAAGCACAGGAAGAGACCGACACAACGATGGTGAGCCTTCGCGGACGCGTAAACGACGAGAAGGGCGAGCCCGTGTCACTCTGTGCCATACGCATTGAGGGGCAGGCTGTAACCGCCCTTGCCAGTCTGGAAGGAAAATATAACATTAGGTTCAAAAGTGCCGACAGCGTGGTGGTGCTTTATAGCATGATTGGTTTTGAGACCCGCAGAAAGGTCTTGAAACATCCCTCGGGAAGTCTGGTGATGAACATCGTGATGAAAGAGACTGGAAGCGAAATGTCTCAAGTGGTGGTGGCCGACACACGCCGACAAATGGGCACCACGCAACAGCTTAACACCAAAGACCTGAAGCGCATGCCCAGCACTACGGGCAATGCCGTCGAAGAACTGGTGGCCACACAGGCCGGTGTGAGCAGCCACAATGAACTGAGCAGCCAATATAACGTACGCGGAGGTTCGTTCGACGAAAACTGTGTCTACATCAACGGGGTTGAAGTATACCGCCCCCTACTCATCAGCAGCGGACAACAGGAAGGACTTTCCGTCATCAACAGTGACATGGTGGAAAAGGTGGAATTCTCTGCCGGCGGATTCGAGGCTAAATACGGCGACCGTATGAGTAGCGTGCTTGACATCACCTATGCCCGTCCGCAGAAGGCCGAAGCATCCGTACAGGCATCATTGCTGGGTGCAAACATCTACGCCGGACTGGGTAACCGCAAGATTTCGCTTTCACAAGGACTTCGCTACAAGACCAACCAGTATATGCTGGGAAGCCTAGAAACCAAAGGAGAATACAGTCCCTCCTTCCTGGACTATCAGGCTTATCTGAGCTGGACGCCTTCGGAAAAGTGGGCATTTGACCTTATTGGATACATCAGCAGGAACGACTATAACTTCAAGCCAAAGGACAGGGAAACGAACTTCGGCACCTTGGAAGATGTAAAAAATTTCAAGGTCTATTTTGACGGCAAAGAGGAAGACCTGTTCCGCACCCTCTATGGTACATTCAAAATCACCCGTAAATGGCAACAGCACCATGCACTCAGTCTTTCGGTCTCTGCCTTTAACACCAAGGAGCGTGAAACCTACGACATTCAAGGGCAGTATTGGCTCAACGAGACCACATCGGACAAGCAGTTGGGTGTGGGTACTTACATGGAACACGCACGAAACCTGCTGAGCAGCCAGACACAGACCGTCAAACTGGCATACAATCTCCGGCAAGGGAACCATCACATGCAGACCGGACTTTCATGGAGACACGAAAACATAAGCGAAAACAGCCGCGAATGGGAATACCGCGACTCCAGCGGCTACAGCGTTCCGCACACCGGCAAGGACCTGCAAGTGATATACAACCTTAAAAGCATCAACAGCATCAACAGCAACCGTATGGAACTCTATGCACAGGACACCTGGCGCAAGGAGAGCAAGGCGGGCATCATCAGTTTCAACTATGGTGCAAGGCTGAGCTACTGGAACTGGAACAAGGAATGGCTCTTCAGCCCTCGTGTCAGTCTGGGCTTCGTACCCAAGAACAATGAAGACTTCACCTTCCGTCTGGCAACCGGCCTGTACTACCAAACCCCTTTCTATAAAGAGTTGCGCGATACCGTCACCTTGCATAACAATACCACTGTCAGCCTGAACAAGGACATCAAGGCACAGCGTTCGTATCAAGTGGTGGCCGGAATGGAATACAAGTTCAAGATGGCGCAACGGCCGTTCAAGTTCACCACAGAAGTCTATTACAAGGCGCAAAGCCGCTTGAATCCCTACAATGTGGATAACGTGAAGATTGTATACTATGGAAACAACTGTGCATCGGGCTATGTCTGTGGAGCCGACTTCAAGCTTTATGGCGAATTTGTCCCTGGCACAGATTCATGGATAAGCCTTGGCCTGATGAAAGCGCAGATGTCACTGAACGGAAAAAGCATCCCCCAACCCACAGACCAACGCTACAACATCAACTTCTTCTTCAGCGACTACTTCCCCGGCACCACCCGTTGGAAAATGAATCTGAAGGCATCCTTTGCCGACGGCCTGCCTTTTGGCCCACCACATACCGGACTGGAACGCAACGTATTCCGTGCCCCTGCCTACAAGCGTGTGGACATTGGCATGAACTACCGTCTGCTGGACAACGAAGACCGCCACTTGAAGCGCAACATCGTGCGCAACATCTGGTTGGGACTCGACTGCTTCAACATCTTCGGTCTGAACAACGTCAGCAGCTATTATTGGGTAACCGACATCACCAACCAACAATATGCCGTGCCCAACTATCTGACCGGCCGTATGATCAACGGAAGGATACTCATAGAATTCTGATTTATTCGGCACAATAATTTTGTCAGTTCATAGAAAAGGCATAACTTTGCCACACGTTTAAGCAACATTTTATTAATTAATTTAACACGATAAAGCATCATGAAGATTTCACGTATTGAGCACATCGGCATCGCCGTGCAGAGCATTGAAGAAGTATTGCCCTATTACAAGGATGTATTGGGACTGGAAGTATACAAGGAAGAGGTTGTTGAAGACCAGAAGGTAAAGACCGCATTCCTTCAGGTTGGCGAAGTGAAGCTCGAGCTTCTCGAACCCACTTGCCCCGAAAGCACCATCCAGAAGTTCCTTGACAACGGTGGCAAGGGTGTTCACCACCTTGCATTCAAGGTTGAAGATGGCGTAACCGAAGCCCTGGCCATGTGCGACGAAAAGGGAATCCGCCTCATCGACAAGGCTCCCCGCAATGGTGCCGACGGCCTGAAGATTGCATTCCTGCATCCCAAGAGCACTTGCGGCATCCTCACCGAGCTTTGCGAAGAATAAGCCGACGAGAGACAAAACATCAGACTGTCCTGCACAAAGCGGCAAGACAGTCTTTTTTTTTATTCAGTAACAAACAAACAATATGAACAACATCATCAAGAAAATAGCCGGTGCGGGCGTTGTTGCCGCCGCATTGGGTGCATGCACACCACAGGCACAGCCCGCTGAAGACAAATGCTGCGAAAACGCACAAGGTACAGCCTGCAACCCCGTCATCGAAACCATCATGACCCGACGCAGCATCCGCAAGTACAAGGACAATCCCGTTGGCCGCGACACCATGCAGGTTATCCTGGAATGCGGGATCAACGCCCCCAACGCCCTGAACAAGCAGTCATGGGAAGTACGCGTTGTGGACAACCCCGAATTCATCAACGGCATAACCGAACTCTTCAAGCAGAAGAATCCCAAGGCGACCGAGGGCCCCGCCTTCAAGAACATGTTCCGCAACGCCCCCACCGTGGCCTTTGTGGCACAGGACGCAGCCTTCCCCTTCTCCAAGATTGACTGCGGACTGATGGGCGAAAACATGATGCTCTCTGCCTGGAGTATGGGTATCGGATCCTGCTGTCTAGGAGGACCCGTACATTTCATCAACAACGAACCCGAAGCCAAGCCTTACCTTGACCGTCTGGGCTTCAGCGAGGGCTATGAGCTGATTTACTGTATCGCATTCGGTTATCCCGACGAAACACCCGATGCCAAGCCCCGCAAGAAGGAAAAAGTAATGTTTGTGGAGTAAATCCTCCTGTCCGCTAAACAGCCGAAACGAAGTCTGATGCAGCGTTGCACCTGTGTCCCGGAAAGTGCCGGAAGTCCCATGCAACGCTGCACCTGTTCTTTATTAAAGAGTTGTTAAGACATGTTATCAAGGAAAATTCTTTTAGTCATCGCCAGTCAGGCCTTCATCTTCCTGACATCCTGCCAGGGAGAACAGCCCGTCCCCGGCAGTTATACGGCATCTGTCAAGGGAAAGAATGTGGAAGTGTATATGGCCGAATACGAACCTGCCTTCCGTAATCCGATGAAAGGATGGAGGGAGTTTTATGACCCAGGAGCAAAGAAACGCGACATATACCCTTATCCTTATGGTTCAATGATTAAGGAATATATGCAATGGAACATGATGGAAGACCTCCCCACCGACGGTGTCGACAAGGTGATTGAGTACAGCAACCACCGTTGGAAAGGCGTTGAAGACATCAACATGAAGGTAATCCCCCGTGCATACATCGTATGGATTGAACCTTGGCATGGAGGAAGGGCGAAAGACCCCAATAACCCCGATGACTTAAATGGACAGCATTGGCCCTCGGGCATTCCGCCTCAGGACTCCCCATACAAGAATGTTCCGGGAGAATGGACATGCTATATTGACCCCGCCGACTCCATCACTCCGATTATTGGAGGATACTTTGACCCGGCATTCCCTGAAAGAGTTGAAGCTTTTGTTGAGAAACTGGGAAAGGCATGGGACAATGACCCTCGGGTAGCCTACGTTGAGATGGGCATTATCGGCGAGTGGGGCGAGCACCACGACCCTGACTTGTCAACCTATTGGCCGCCTCATGACGAGCCAAAGCATGTCGATGGAAGGACTTGGGTTGAGGGTATGGAGAAAACGCTTGGCGACGCCTTTACAAAAGCCTTCAAGAATAAGAAAGTAATGGTTCGTTACGCCTATGAGTTCAAGGATTACCAGTTTGGCATTTATTGGGATTCCTGGTCAATAGACGAAGAAATTGACCGAGGATATAACGCAATGCTCGCCCTTGGAGACCGTTGGAAGACGCAGGTTATTGGTGGCGAGATCACATGGGGATGGGGAAGTTTGAGACTGAAGAACCTTGAAGGCCTTGAGGGTTGTTTGGCTGATGAGCCAACGCGCAAACTTGTAATTGAACAAGTAAGGAATCTCCACTGCAACCACCTGGGCGGCGTTACATGGGCCGATTTTGCAAATGAGGAATTTCTCCAGCATGCCGGCCATCTACAGAAAGCAATGGGATACAGATACGTTCTTGACCGGGCAAAATATCCCGCCCGGATAGATAACGGAAAGAACTGGAAACTGGAGTTTTCTCTTGTCAACACCGGTTCCTCTCCTTTCTACTATTCCTGGCCTCTTGAAGTTTCGCTTCTTGACCCTCAGTCGCACAGAAAGGTATGGAGCAGTATTGTTGATGAGGACATAAGCCAGTGGATGCCGGGGGAGAACTGGAGCGTGGAGCAGGAGAAATATCTACAAGCTCCGCAAAAATATGTCATATCTGATGAATTCAAGTTCAACAATGTCCCCGATGGTGAATATATTCTTGCCCTTGCCGTACTTGACCCCGCCGGCAACCGGCCCTCTCTTAGATTCGCCAATACGAATTACCTCGAAGGCGGCCATACTGCACTGGGATATGTTGGTGTAGGCACTCCTGTTGCCAATCCTCAAATCCCAGAGGAAGAGTTTGATGACATTTATGCAGACTCAACGTTGAGATATATACTGAGCAAGGACGAGAAGAAGCCAAAGGTTATTTTTGACACAGACCTCGGCAACGACATAGACGATGTCCTTGCGCTACAGATGGTAATCAATTACGACAAGGCCAATCTTATTGATTTGAGTGCAGTCACAATCAGCAAGTGCAACCCTCATTCAATCAGCTTTGTTGATGGTTTCCTTAGATATAATGGCTATCATGATATGCCGTTAGGGTATGCCTATAATGGTGTTAACCCCGAGGATCACATGTATCTTCTTCCCACGCTTGCAGCCGAATACCGGGGAAAGAAACTTCTCAATCCGGCGCTGGATATAAATTCAGGAATAGAAGAAGGCTACGTTCAGATCAGAAAGCAGCTGGCCCAGGCTGATGACAACTCAGTTGTACTTGTAGCCGTAGGCCCATTGACCAATATAGCAAGGCTTCTTCTATCCGAACCTGACAAGATTTCACCCCTCAATGGTGTTGACCTTGTTCGCCAGAAAGTCCGTTCCGTTTCAATCATGTCTGGCAATATGGCACAAGAAACTCCAGAGTGGAATGTGGTCCAGGACTTGGAAGCATCAAAAGTTGTTTACGGAAAGTGCCCGGTTTCACTGATAGTAAGCGGATTTGAAGTCGGAGGCAAGATTCTCTATCCTCACCAGAGTATCCTCAATGATTTCGGTAATCCCGCGGCAAATCCCCTCTGTGTGGCCTATCAGCACTATGCCCAGATGCCCTATGACCGTCAGTGCTGGGACCTCACCTCGGTATATGATGCCTTCGATGCAGACAGAAGCATCTACAAGCGCTCCGAACAGGGAACAATCCATATCGACGAACAGGGAGTAACCCGCTTTGTACCCCACACCAACGGCCTACATCAATACCTTATCGTGGCCGACGCCGATGTCCAGCGCGCTGTAAAAGGGCTTGTCAGGGTTGTTACGATGGTTAGATATAATGTCCGTAAGTAGATAACACCAACACTTCTACTATATCTTCATGAATACGATACACCAAAAGGTGTTCCTTGTTTATTCAGTCTGTGCAAGGACTTCAACTTCTTTATTGCCTGTGGGGCTTTCTTCTGCAGCATCTGCAAATCTTTTTGGGCATTTTCGGTAAATACTATTCTGTACATAGCATTCTATTTACAAAATCATCTGTACTTTCACCGTCGTTCTGACGGACAACCTTACCTTCTTTTGCCTGCATAATAGAGCGGTCAAGTTTCTCGTAAAACTCTTTTTCGCTCATTACCACATCACTTTCCTTCACGGGGGTTAGCCTGAAACTACCCAAAGCCCTTGATTTCAGAATCACATCCATTCCCTTTGCAACCAATTCCAGATAATGGCCTGTATTTGCGCGAAACTCTCTACTGCTAATTACCAACATAGTACTCTTTTCTTAATGATTACGATGCAAATATAGCACTTTTTCGCGGAAATTGGTATCCAAAGTGGTACACATTTATTATTTTTAACTCAATTACTATATTATTTATTGCTGTCCGGTAAAACTTTTAATATCCTAAAGTTTGCAGGAGGTCTATGATGTATTGGAGCTCTAACCCCACAAAAAATGCCCCGTGTATCAAACACAGGGCATTGCTTGTTTATGTTGGTCGTTGATTACTTGCGTGCCTTCATTACGAAACTTACATTGATGCTTTCAATGCGTGCCTCCATATCTGAGAAGACCTTTTCAATAGCAGCAGTGTCAGTTTTGTCAATCTTACCCCCTTGAAGCATAGTAATAACCTCCAAGTTGCCAAAGTAGTTGATGAATGCGTCTGTATGCATATACATATGCAACTGACTATCGTCTGCATCTTGGAACATATACATATCAACCTTGCGGTAAGATGGGTTTATAGCACTCATATCAAGGGTTACCTTGTTGCCTTCAACCGTAATTGGAATCTCAATTGCGACATCTTGACCATTAAAACGGTAATATTTCTTGATGGTTGTAGCATTTAAGTCCAAACAGAAGAGGTCTGAATAGAACATCCTATCAAAGTTGCCACCCTTAATATTGGACATATTGAAAGGGTGACCCATAATAGTGAAATCCTCGTTCTTACCCTTTGCATTGGTAACATAAGCAGAACTGTAATTGTATGTTTTGCCATTAAGGTTGAGGTCTTGCTTTACGCGGAGGAATGATGAGCGAGTTTGCATAAAACCATCCCCAATAGGCAAATTAAAGAGGACTGTCATAATATCACCCAACGCTGTTGCCTTAGGAGTATATATCAACTGCTCAACATTATATGATACGCCAACTTGATTTGCTACACTTTCAGAGAGTTTCTTAAAAAGCAAATTACCAACAACTTTGTATTCGCGTTCTTCTTTCAAAATCCAATCAGGACTACCACCAATCGTGCGAACACCTGTGGTAGTAACCTTACCATCATTATCGTAGGTGCGAATCATTATTTCATTTTCCATATCAGTCGGACCATCATTGCTAACCCACATACCTACAATCTCGTCAGAAAGGTCTTCCTTGCAATAATTATAAGTCAAACGGATGTCATATTCCTCATTTATAACGATAGACATAGATTTGCCTGATACCAATTCGAGGCGACCTTCGATTACATCTTTATCACCTTCAAATACAAGAGAAACCTTGTTATTTACAACCTTAATAGTACCTTTCTCCTCATATAGACTACCATTACCACCTTTCATAACACCTGTTACTTCAAACGAGCCATCGGGATTGATTACCATTGCCTCTGCTTGACCTTCTTCCAAATAAGTCCAAGTACCTACAAGAGCCTCGTTGTAGTCATACTCGATAAACTCATGCTCGCAATCTTTTGAACAACTGTTCAATCCAACCATTGCCACAAGGGCAATTGCCATTAATTTAAAAATCTTCATACGTTTTAATTGTTAGAAATTATTTAATTATTTAAGAATTTGCACAAAAAAAGGCGTCACACACCGGGCACAATATGCCAAGTGGTAACGCCAATATATGACTTCGAACCGTATTACTACGACTAACTATCTGATTATAAGAATGTTTACAGGGGGGGGGTAGGCATTGTGAGCAATGACTCCGATGCATTTGCATAGGAGATAAAGCTATTGCCGTATGTAAACCTACCTGTCTTCATCCTTTTGTTTACTTTACAAGTTTAAGTACGCAAAGGTACTTATTTTTTCACAAACAGCCAAAAGTCAGCCACAGATAGTGACTTTAGGCTTTCAATCTTAACACTTTCAGTTATAAGAGCGTTATCAAAAAGAATTGTAAGCACTATAAAGTTTATATCCCAAGCCTTGGGATGTACGTTGCAAGACTTGGGATTTACATTGCAAGACTTGGGATGTATATTCCAAGGCTTGGGATATAAAATCAACAAGGAAGAAAAGACTTTTTTATAAGGGTGTTATAACTTTTTCAGCGCGTTGAGGTAACAAAGTCATATTTGGAACATCAAAAACGGAGTCCATCATATAATTGGGTGAAAATAAAAAATCTTTACACAATAAACGGGCGAAAATAACACTTAAGTGTTTCTCGAGTAAGAGTTAAGTGTTTTTCAAGAAAGACTTAAGTAAAACTCAAGAAACACTTAAGAGAAACTTTCGGCTGTTTTAAGTATAGAATTTACAATTCTTATACAATATTGATTATCAACAATATAAAGCACACCTATCACACAGCAGCGTTTCTGCCAACAAGGCCAAAACAACTTTTCTGAAATCTTTACATTACCACCCGATTTTTGGAATGAAGTTAAGGGGAATATGTGTCGCCGCTTTCAGGGCTTTTTGTGCGGGACGCCTCCGTTTCGAAGCCCTTATGGACTACGCTTTGGAATGCCGTCCCCGTTGGGGACTTTTCAATAGATATTCCTTCTTTTCCTCATAGCTGCTAAAGACATTGCGGACGCTGCACGCAGACGTCCCTACGATTTAGGCCACAAACAGGCAAAGGATGACACGAAAAGACAGAACCCCATCAAAAAAATGACGGGGTTCTGCACAAAACTTTAGAGGTGTTCTATAAACCTGAATCTTATTCCTGCAAGAAAGGGATGATATATCCCAGGTTCTGAGCCTGTTGTTCGGGGTTGAAACCGTGACCGGCACCGGGGATACAGTGAAGGGTGGCTTTCTTGTAGAGCTTCTGCATCTTCTCGGAATCGGCATAGGGAACCACTTGGTCGGCATCGCCATGCACGATTAGAACCGGTTTTTTGTATTTCTTGGCACTTTCAAATGCATCCATAGAGTGGATTTCCTCGAAATAGCGTCTGCCCATGGGAACCCTCCAAAGACGTGTGGTATCCTGAATATCTGAGAGGTTGGGATACTTTGCCCTCCAATGGTACGGAATGCAGAAGGCGGGATATACCAGCACAAGCTTGCTTATCTTCTTTCCAATGGATGCGGCAGTAAGAGCAGCCACCAGTCCGCCCTGGCTTTCACCCAAGACCACAATCTTTTTGGGGTCAATATTTTCCTGCTTGCGGAAATGTTCCACCACAGCCTCCAGGTCAGCCTGCTGGTCCAGTACGGACATGTTCATCGTATTCTTTTCAAGGGTGCTGAAAGGAGAGCCATAGGGAAAATCAAAGGCATAAGCCTGATAGCCCAATGCACTCAAGGCATCAAAATAACGGTATCCAAAGTGGTGGGTGCCGGCAAACCCATGTGCAAGAATCACAATGCCGTGGCGTTTGCCTTCTTGTGGGGCTTTGCTCAACACCCCATACAACGTGCGCTCTCCGTTCTTTATCACATACTCATCGCCATTGGCCATCAACGGTAATGCCATCAGTTGACACAGCAAAACCGTGCACAGCATCCGTAACAAATTTGTCGCTTTCCTTTTCATCATATCAAATGGTTGAATTAATAAATTGTTATCTCACAAAGTCTTCACCCATAGGCGATTGGAATACACGAAGGCCAAAGACGGGCATCATGGCGAACACATGTTCAAAGATTTCGGACTGCAAATGTTCGTAAGGAATCCAATCCGTACCATCGGAAAAGAAATAAAGTTCCAGAGGCAAACCCTGTGCCGTAGGCTGCAACTGACGCACCATAATGGTCAATCTTTCGTTTACCCTCGGATGGTTGCGCAGAAAATCCTCCAGATAATTGCGGAACACGTGCAGGTTTACCACAAAATTGTCCTCGCGCTCCACACCGTCAAGCCATCCCTTGGCAGAAAACTCTTTCAGTTGCTCGTCCGTGCAGAAGGTGATGGAACGCATGTCAATGAAGACGGAACGCTTTACGCGCCGGCCTCCGCACTCGCGCATTCCGCGCCAGTTCTGGAACGAATCGCTCACCAGGGCATAAGGGGGAATGGTGGTAATGGTCTTGTCCCAATTCTGCACCTTGACCGTGCTGAGCGTCACCTCGATGACATCGCCGTCGGCACCATACTTGGGCATCGTAATCCAATCGCCGGGGCGCAGCATGTCATTGGCAGAAAGCTGAACGCCGGAAACCAGTCCCATAATCATGTCCTTGAACACCAGCATCAGCACGGCAGCCGACGCACCAAGGGCCGTAAGGATATGGCCGGGATTCTTGTTGATGAGGATGCTGACAATGATAATCAATGCCACACACACGACCAGAATCTTCAGCATCTGGTACACACCGCGCAGATGGTGATTCTTGAAACGGTCCTGATTGCTGGAAAGCACATAGACCGAGGACAGGAAGGAACACACCAACTTGGCCACAGCCACAACCAAATAGATAATGTTTACGCGGCTGAGAAGATCGAGTACAGAATTGCCGGACTGGAACACCAGAGGCAGAAACACCGCAATGAGGATGGGTGGAACAAGGCGGACAATATCGTCCAGCATGGTCTCGTTCAAAAGCACATCGTCCCACGATGCGCTTGTCTTGCTTGTCACTTTCTTTATCAGAGGTACAATGACGAAGCGAAAAAGCGAAACCACTCCGTAAATGACCAGAAAGACAACACAACCGGTTACAAGCCAGTATATCCAGGGCATTGTGTCAACCGGAATACCACAACCGGCCATCCATTGTGCAAGGGTATTATTCATTGGTAAAAATCTAATAAACAGTTATTATTCCACACGCAAAGTTACAACAAAGATTCGGAACCGCCCTCAAGAAGACGCATATATTCGTCATAAGGAATGTGTCTTCCGCCCATGGAACGGAACAGAGAGGTTTCGAACTGACAATCAATGAAGCGTCCGCCACAAGAGCGCAATACGCCGGCCAGATGAATCAACGCCAACTTTGAGGCATTGGGGACAAGGGAAAACATGCTCTCGCCGAAAAAGGCATTGCGCATACAAACACCATAAAGGCCACCCACCAGCTTGCGAGACTGGCCACCAGCCTCATCGGGAACATGCTGCCACACCTCCACACTGGCCGCCAACCCCAAACGATGCAATGCAGTATAGGCCTTGATGATGTCAGGGCCCAACCAGGCACCGTCTTCCTCGTTACGGTTCTGGGCTGTGGAGCATCTCTGTATCACCCCTTCAAAATCCTGATTGACCGTCAATTCATAGGGCTGACGGCGCAGCAACTGCTTCATGGAGTGGCTGACGTGGATTTCATCGGGGAAGATGACATAGCGTTTCATGGGGCAATACCAGTGCGGTTCGCTGCTGTACTTATAAGAAAACCAGGGAAAGAACCCGTTGCTATACGCCAATGCCAGGCGTTGCACAGAAAGGTCGCCACCAACAGCCACCAGTCCGTCCGACTCGCCTAAACAGGGATTGGGGAACCACAGTTCGTCATCCAACAGATAAACAGCCATTGTGCAAACGTATATGAATGTTACCGCCCTGTTTGAGGCTTCCAAACAGGATTTCCTTCATGAGCAGGGGCTTTAATTGCTGTGCAATGACCCTGTCCATCTCACGTGCTCCGTATTCGGGGATGAATCCCTGGCTCAGAAGGTGGTCAAACACCTCGGCATCAAGGGTCATGCAAACGTTGCGTACCTTCAGTTTTTCCTCCAGTTGGCGCAATTTTTTCTTCAGGATAAGTGTGGCCATGGGGCGGTCCATATCACGGAACACCACCGTTCCCGACAGGCGGTTGAGGAATTCGGGCTTAAAGGTCTTCTTCACCTGTTTGAGCATGGCCTCTCCCCTATTGACCAACGTATTGAATCCCACCGAAGCCTGTCCCGCGTATTGCGCACCTGCATTGGATGTCATTATCAGCACCACGTTGCGGAAATCGGCATGCCGCCCCCGGTTGTCCGTCAGACGGGCATAGTCCATTACTTGCAAAAGTATGTTATAGATGTCCTGATGCGCCTTCTCAATCTCGTCAAGCAAAAGCACACAGTTGGGCGATTTGCGGATGGCATCTGTCAAGAGGCCACCATCTTCATATCCCACATATCCGGCAGGCGAACCGATGAGCTTGGCCACGGTATGCTTCTCGGTGTATTCGCTCATGTCAAAGCGTACCAGTTCTATTCCCAATTCACGGGAAAGCACACGCGCCACTTCTGTCTTTCCCACACCCGTCGGTCCGACAAACAAAAGAGAGGCAAGGGGCTTGTTCTCCTCAAAGAGTCCTGCCCTGGACATCTGCACTCCCTCAACCACCTGGCGGATGGCCTCATCCTGGCCGTAAATCTGTGAAAGTATACGCTCGCCCAATGATTCCAGACGACTATTATCATCGTCTTCGCCATCGGCAAGGGCTTCCACCTTGCATATCTTGGCCAGCACATCGGCAATTTCCTTCTTGCCGACAATGGTGGGCTGTGCCTGAATCTCCATGGCGGCTCCGGCCTCGTCTATGATATCTATGGCCTTGTCGGGCAGGAAGCGTTCGTTGATGTATTTTGCACTGGCCTCCACGGCATAGTCAATTGCCTCATCGGCATAGGTTATGCCATGAAATTCCTCGTATCGCGGTTGCAACTGGCGCAGGATATGCTTGGCCTCATCAACGCCGGGTTCCAGAATGTCAATCTGCTGAAAACGGCGCACCAGACCTTTGGACTTCAGGAAGTGCTTGTTGTATTCCTCATAGGTTGTGGAGCCAATGAAACGGATGTTGCCGGATTCAAGATAAGGCTTCAGCATATTGGAGGCATCCATTGCCCCCTCGCCTGTTGCACCGGCACCCACCAGTGTATGAATCTCGTCAATATAGACTATGTTAGCATCGCTCTCGTTGCGTATGCCGTCCATTATTTCCTTTACCCGCCGTTCAAAATCTCCTCTGTATTGGGTTCCCGCCAAGAGTGTGCCCATATCCAACTGGTAAATGCGGCTGTTCGTCAAACGGTTGGGCACACGACCCTCTTCTATCAAGCGTACCAGTCCCCACACCAATGCAGTCTTCCCCACTCCGGGTTCGCCCACATGCAAGGGATTGTTCTTGTCTCGGCGACAAAGCACCTGAATGGTACGGTCGAGTTCGCGTTCGCGCCCGATGAGCGGATTCTGCTTCTGGTAATGCTCGTTCATGCAAGTTACCTGCCGTTTCCAATCCGAAGCGGTGTTGTTCTTTTCCTCCTTTTTCTTTTCCTGCGATGCATTTACCGATTCCGTTACGCCAATGAACATACTCAGAAACTCTGCCTCGTTGTCTGCAAGAGCCGTCTTGAGCAAAAATGCAGCCCAGGATTCCTCAAGTTCCAATATACCCTTCACCAAGTGCGGAACATCCATTGCTCCAGCACCGCTCACGGCCACATGCTGCAAGGCCAGAGTTATGACATCTGACAACTGCACAGAAATCTGGGGTTCATATTCCATTTCTTCGGGCACACTTTCCGTATCCTCCAGATGTACTTCAATCTGTTCGGCCAGGTCTATCGGGTCGTAGAAGTTATTCAACACCAGATTAAAGCATTCTTCGTCAATCATCACCAGCAACAGATGCTCCGGCATGACAAATTCGTGGCGGTAACTTCTACAGCATGCCAAGGCCTCGTTCAACAGTCGTGCGGCCCTTTTGGTTTGTTTCAATTCTGCCATAATGCTGTCAGTTTTCTTCCGGTTCTACGGTCAAGCGGAGCGGGAAGCCGCTCTCGCGTGCCATATTGGTGGCCTTCTGGGCTTTAGAGGTTGCCACATCGTAAGTGTAAGTCCCAACGACGGCCTTGTCTGCATGATGTACCTCAAGCATCAGCACCATGGCCTTCTCCTCGTTCATGAAAAAGACTTCCTTCAGAATCCTGACCACAAACTCCATCGTGGTGAAGTCATCGTTATGAATGATTACCTGGTAACGACGCGGTTCACGCGTGTTAACACGTTGCCGCTCAAGTATATTTGATTGTTCCTTTGACACAGATTATGATGTTTAAAAGATGTACAATGAAAGATTAACGTTTAAGAAACAGGACCATCGCCAACTGCAAGAGCATGATAAGGGGAATACCGTATTTGAACTTCTTATGCTGGGTCTTGTGCCGCCAGAATTTCATTCCGGTCCATGCCCCTACACTTCCACCCATCAGCGCCAACAGGAGCAGAGTGGATTCAGGCGTGCGCCACATTCCCTTTCGGGCTTTGACCTTATCCACGCCATAACACAAAAAGGCAATGACATTTACCGCTAAAAGATAAAGAATCAGAATTTTTGACATACCTGCTAATTTTCATTCCCGGCACAAACCGGTGTGCAAAAATACAATAAAAAAACGAGAAAGAAGAAGATTCGGCCAAAAGTATAGTGACGTGAAAAATAATCTGCCTCTTTTTCGTAGGTAACAAAATCACCAAGCCGTCCATCCCTGCAAGAAGGCAAGGTTTTTCGGCATCTTTCTTGCGGCTCTACAATATTTTTTATAACTTTCCACTGTTTTTCATCGGCAATGGACAAATTTACCAAAGAACAACGACATCGCTGCATGTCAGCAATCAAGAGCAGGAACACCAAACCGGAATTACTGGTTCGGAAGTTTCTGTTCAGTCGTGGCTTTCGATACAGGCTAAACCATCCTCGTTTGCCCGGCCATCCGGATTTGGTCTTACGGAAATACAGAACCGCCATATTTGTAAACGGATGCTTCTGGCATGGCCACGAAGAGTGCCGGTATTATGTCCTTCCCAAAACCAACGTTGAATTTTGGAAAGCAAAAATAGAACGGAACAGAGCAAGGGACGCCGAAGAGCAACGAAAACTTGCCTCCATGGGATGGCACTGCATCACGGTTTGGGAATGCCAATTAAAGCCCAAAGTACGCCAACAGACTTTGGACTCCTTGGCACAAACCCTTTATCACATCTATCTTGAAGACAAAAAAATCAGACCATACAAAACCGAAGAAACAAAACACCTAATCGCCGCCGAACCAACTGTGGAGTATGGCAAGAGAGAATAAACTTGAATTTAACATCAAAAAAACAGCTTGCAACCATATATATGTAC
>JAFYQQ010000055.1 GCA_017559845.1 Bacteroidaceae bacterium
GCTAGTTGACGGTGATTTGTACATGTCTGAACTGCAAGGTTTTACTATGCAAAGGTACAAAAACCTGTAGACATATGCAAATTTTAAGAATGTTAATATGTTAATATATAACAAGTTAAAGTCTTTTTAAGGATTGACTAGCTACTGACCATTGAGTCTCAATTATCATTCCGACTTTAACCATTCACCCTGACCATACCTCATTCTAAAGACAAAAGATCCAGAACCCGTACATCAGTATTTAGCGAACATCATCAACAGCAACTCCTACCCTCGCGAGTTAGACTACAGGATTGAATATGATAAAAAATGGAAGAAGATCTCTTTCTATCAAAAACTTGCAAAGAAAGCTTTCAAATGATTGATACGGCAAAAATCATTTGAGTCATTAAAAGGAGGTGCACCGTAATACGTCTTTCCAAACAAAAGATTCCATAAATGCGATTAAAGACAGCCATTGATTCAGCCATCGTTTTTTCCGGCTAAAGTCAAATGCTGTCTTTAATCATTATTGTCTGTTAACTTCACGACTGTCAGCAGTCAATATCGGTCAGTCAAAGATGTCGCTCTTAGCATATCCTTTTATTGTCTTATTATATTCCAAAAGGAAGAATACAAGATGGACAAACAAGCCTATACCCCAACACATAGCACCGATAGTCATACTCTTAAGGGTTTCAGTCTCCCACCCCACATAATAAGCAGCGTAACCTACACTTACACATAGAAGGAATGTGACAAGATGATATCTTAACCCTATGTCATGAATACGGATATCTTCCATTTCCTTTTCTCCAAAATGCCAGCCCGCCAAGAACATAAGACAGAAATAAACGACCGAACAAAGCACAGAACCCGTCCAACTGCCCATTCCAATGCACACACTTAAGGCATAGCGAAACAACACGGTCAATAACAACGCACTAATGGCGAATTGCCCCAATCTGAATGTCAATACTTTCATAACTCACTTAAATTAAAAGGTTATTAATAGATTCTTTTGTAAAAATCAAAATATTCCGTTCCACAAAGCGTCTAAAAAGTTCTCGCCCTGTATCTGTAAGATAATAATATTTCCTGTCCGGACCTTTGCTCACTCTTTTGCTTTCGAAAGCAACTATTTCCAGATGCTGAAACTTACGTAAGTTTCTATACAGACTTTGTTCCTCACAGGACATTGTGCCTTCCGACATCTTTTCCACAAATTCCTTAATCTCTTCCACACATTTATTACTTTCCTTCAATGAAAGAAAAACCCAAAAGGTAAGTTGCCCTTTCTTGTAAGTTTCCTCCCAAGCATTTAACAACTCATTTATCATAGAATTATTACCCATAATCGTAGTGTTCTTTATGTATTAAACATCTTGTATAATGCAAAGGTAATAATAGTTTTATAATTGCCAAGTATATTGAGCAATATTTATGATTTTTTAACAAAACAATCTACATTATAGAAAAGCATAACCCCCGAAACTGTATTGAAGTTTTGGAGGTTATACTTGTTTTATATCTTGAAGCTTTTTTCTTTTCTTTACACACCACATTTCAGACGAAGAGCCTTCAGTTCGGCATCAGTGATGGAGATACGCTCGGATTTATCGTAGATATAGAACAAACCTATTTCCGTTTCATCAGCAGAAAGAATCAAATTCAAGGTTATCACTCTTGCACCACCTCTTTTTCCCTTTCCTTTAGATGTTATTGCCAATCGTATCTTGCGAAACCCATTTCCCAAATCTGTTCCAATCTCTGGGTTTTGCAACAACTCCTTAACAAACGTTGCCAAATCTTGCTTCAATGAACGATAACGTTTGTTCAATCTCTTGACTTCCTTGTCAAAAGTGACGTAAGATGTGATTTTATAATTCATCCAGCAAGTCTTCTATGGGCCTTCCCTGCACTTTTCCTTCACGAGCCAATTTAGCGCATTCAAAAGCCTGTTCCACACCAGCCAGAATTTCTTCCTTTGTACGGTAAGGCACAGTCTCTTCTGCCACCACAGAGGATACTGGTGACATGGACGGCTGTTCTCGCTGCAAACGTTTGAAATACCGCATCAGTTTCTGTAACATTTCGCGGCTTTCAATATTAAGGATTTCGCGAGCCAGTTCGCCACGCATTGCGTTGAGTTCCATTGTTGTCATAATCTTCCTCATTTATTTGCCGTTTTCGGCATTTGTCCATGCAAAGTTATATATTTTTTTAGAATATCCCATAAGACTTACGGAAAAAGCCGGCGATAGGAATCGGCTTTCTTGGCCAGGGATAGCGGATAGGCACGGGAGGTGCTGGGCATCCGCCACCAACACAGTTCACGGCCAAAGGCTTGCAGGCCCACACAATCGCCTATTGCCGGTAAGGAGACGGGGGATTCGGAATGTTGCTGCAACTGCATGAGCAACTCCTCGCTTGCCTTTCCGCCAGTGGTGACAATGGTGTGGCACTGGGGCATCGGGGCCAATAATTGGGCGATGGAGGAAGGCTCCAGTATCTGCAAATGGGCATCGCTGGCATTGTTTTGCAGACGGCACACCCGATAAGCGGTATCAAAGAATGCCAGTCCCTGAGCCGAAGCGAACTCCTTGATGCGGGCCTCATCGAAGCGTTTCTCTCCCGACACCACAAAATGCTGCGCATCATCATGGAAAATCAATCCCATGATGCGCCAAAAATCGTTTATCCAGTTGGGGTAAAAGAAATCCATGCTCCACCGTTCGCGCGGAGGAGGAAAGCTGCCCAGGAAAAGAATGTGTCCGTTCTCGGGCAAAAAGGGTTGCAAAGGATGTGTCTCAACGGTCATATCCCTGCAAAGATAAACAAAAAACACGAAATAAGATCAAACGGAACCTGTCAAAAAACGATTATCTTCCCTATACATTATATATAATGGCTGCTTTTGCTTGCCGATAGGATTTTTTGTTGTACCTTTGGCTGGAAAAGGATTCACATCATAAAAGAACAGACATGAAAATAAGTATAGTAGGAACCGGAAAGATTGCCGATGAAGTGATGCAGATGCTTCACAAGGATTTTGCCGGCAAGATTGAAGTGACGGGAGTTTTTGCCCGTCCACAGAGTGAGGAGAAAGCCCGTGAACTGTGCAAGCGCACAGGACACCCCGATGCCGTTGTGTACACAGACTATGAGCAGATGCTGCAGGAATGCCCCGCCGACATGGTCTACATTGCCAACGCCAACCATGTGCATTACCAATATGCGCTGAGGGCATTGGAGACCAAGCACCACACCATTGTGGAAAAGCCCATCACCACATCGCGAGTGGAAATTGAGATGCTCTACGATGCCGCCATTCAATGGGGTGTATTTTGCCTGCCCGCATTCAGCCTGCTCTATATGCCTTTGTATGAAAAGATATACGAGATTCTGCCCCAACTGGGTCCCGTACACATGGTGCAGGCCAACTATGCCCAGTACAGCAGCCGCTACGACCGCTACCTGAAAGGTGATATAGCGCCCGTATTCGACCCCGAACAAGCCGGAGGCGCACTGATGGATCTGAACATCTATAACCTTTGCTTCGTCATCGGCCTGTTCGGCCAGCCACGCACCATGCACTATCTGGCCAACCGGGGCTATAACGGAGTGGACGTGAGCGGAACGCTGGCACTGCACTATCCCGGTTTTGTGGCCACCCTCAGCGCGGCCAAGGACTGTGACGGACACAACTTCGGCTGCATACAGGGCGAAAAGGGCTACATAGAGATTGAGGGCAGCGTAAGCGTGATGGCACGCATGAAACTGTGCCTGCGCGGACAGGAGCCTGTCATCTACGAGGCTGAGGACGGCCGCCACAGACTGAGCTATGAGTTTGAGCAGTTCAGACGCATCATTGACAATCCCTGCGAATGCCGCATAAACATCCCCTTGGTAAGCCGAGTGGCACAAATCATTTCCATGAGTCTGGAACGCATGAATGCCCTGACATGACACACGAAGAAATCATAGCCCAACGCACCGGCCTGAAGATAGTATATGTGCAAAACACCATTGCACTGCTGCTGGAAGGTGCCACCATCCCCTTCATCAGCCGCTACCGAAAGGAAGCGACCGGCGGCATGACGGATGTGGAAGTGGCAGAGGTTAGCAGGCAGTTGGAGCAGTTGCAGGAGACGGACAAAAGGCGTTCGTATATCCTGCAGACCATAGAAGGGCAAGGCAAACTGACGGACGAACTGCGCCAGCGCATTGAGGAATGTACAGACCCCATCACGCTGGAAGACATCTATCTGCCATTCAAGCAGAAACGCCGCACCCGAGCACAAGTGGCTCGCGAAGCCGGACTGGAACCGCTGGCCAACATATTGCAAGCGCAAAAGACCGCCCACATCACGCAAACTGCCGGACGATATATAAACAAGGAGAAGGGCATAGACAATGTGCAGAAAGCCCTTCAAGGCGCACAAGACATCATTGCCGAGCGGGTAAGCGAGAGCGAACGTGCCCGCCAATCGTTGCGCACCACCTTTGCCAGACATGCCGTCATTTACAGCAGACTTGTGAAGGGAAAGGACATAGAGGGACAAAACTATCGCGACTACTTTGAATGGAGCGAACCCCTGGCACGTTGCAGCAGTCACCGCATGCTTGCCATGAGACGTGGCGAGGCTGAAGGCATTCTGCGCATCAGCATTGGGGTGGACGACGAGGCTGCCCTGGAGCGGATTTCTCGCCTCTTCGTACACGGAAACGGAGAAGCCTCGCAACTGGTGAAAGCCGCCGTTGAAGACGGATACCGGCGTCTGCTGGAACCCAGCATCAGCAACGAAGCCGGAAGCCTTGCCAGAGAGAAGGCAGACGAAGAGGCCATCAGCATCTTTGTCCGCAATCTGGAGCAACTGCTCATGGCCAGTCCGCTGGGACAGAAAAGGGTCATGGCCATTGACCCGGGATTCCGCACCGGATGCAAGGTGGTCTGCCTGGATGCAGAAGGAAATCTGCTGCACCACGATGTCATATTCCCCCACCCTCCCAAGGCCGAGCGTGTGCGTGCCATGATGACCATGCAACAGCTTGTGGAAAAGTATGGCATTGAAGCCATCAGCATAGGCAACGGTACGGCCGGGCGCGAGACGGAAGACTTTGTCCGCCATCTGGACCTGCCCGACGGAGTGGAGATATACATGGTAAGCGAAGACGGAGCAAGCATCTACAGCGCCAGTGAGACGGCACGCGAGGAATTCCCCAACGAGGATGTTACCGTGCGCGGTGCCGTGAGCATTGGCCGCAGGCTGATGGACCCATTGGCCGAACTTGTCAAGATTGACCCCAGCAGCATCGGTGTAGGGCAATACCAGAAGGACGTAAACCAGTCGGCCTTGCGCAAAAACCTGGACCAGACGGTGATAAACTGCGTGAACCGAGTGGGGGTAAACGTGAATACAGCCAGCCGCCACCTGCTTACCTATATCAGCGGACTGGGACCTGCATTGGCACAAAACATAGTAAAGTACCGCAGCCAGAACGGTCCTTTCCGTACCCGAAGAGAACTGATGAAAGTGCCCAGGATGGGCGAAAAGGCTTTTGAGCAAAGTGCCGGTTTCCTCCGCATACAGGACAGCCCGCAGCCTTTGGACAACAGTGCCGTACATCCCGAACGCTATCCGCTGGTGGAACAGATGGCTGCCGACCAAGGGTGCAGCGTGAAGCAACTCATGGAGAACAAGGACATAAGGCAGAAGATAGACATCAGCAAATATGTGTCCTCCCAAGTGGGATTGCCCACCTTGCAGGACATCATGGCCGAGCTGGACAAGCCCGGACGCGACCCCAGAGAACCGCTCAAGCAATTTGCATTTGACCCCACCGTACATGACATCACAGACCTGCACGCAGGACAAGTGCTTCCGGGCATCATCACCAACATTACAAACTTCGGTGCCTTTGTGGACATCGGCGTACACACAAAAGGGCTGGTACACGTTTCGCAGTTGGCTGACCGATATGTAAAAGACCCCACATCGGTCGTAAGCCTCCACCAACAGGTAATGGTGCGTGTGGTGGAAGTGGACTTGCAACGCAAGCGCATCTCACTTTCCATGCGGACCAATTAAGCATCTTTACATTATATATAATAATAATAAGGAACATACAATGATCAAGAAAATGCTATTTGCCATTGCCCTGGCATTTGCTACGGGAGCAATGGCGCAAACCGAACCCTCGTTAAAACCCGGTACTGTAGCCCCCTTCTTTTCTGCGGCCGACACGCTGGGCGTAAAGCATAGTCTAAAGGACAAGGAATTCAAGGGCCGCCATGTGATATTGGACTTTTGGGCAAGCTGGTGCGGCGACTGCCGTCGCGAGTTTGCTGCCCTGAAGAAACTCTATGCCAAATACCCCAACAACAAGAAAAGGGTCTGGGTCAGCATCAGTTTTGACCACAAGACCGATGTGTGGACACAGATGTTGAGAAAAGAAAAGTTCCCATGGCTACAAATCTGTAACGGACAGCCCTGGAAACAGAATGACATTGCCAAGGCCTATGACCTGCACTGGATTCCCACTTTCTATGTGGTAAGTCCCAAGGGCAAAATCATCGGTTCGGCCATCACGGCAGAAGAATTGGAGAAAGTGCTGGAGAAAATCTGACACAATGTCTCATAATTGGTAAATCTGTCTGATTCACAATAGTTTGCATTTAATTTGTCTTTATATAGGCAGAACTAATTTTAAAATGTAAAGCGAATTATGAATCTACAGAAATTTACCATTAAAGCGCAAGAAATGGTCCAGGAGGCTGTGCTTTGCGCACAACGCCAAGGCCAACAAGCCATTGAGCCGGAGCACCTGCTGAGCAGCATTCTGAAGGTGGGCGAACAGGTGACGCAGTTCATATTCCAGAAATTAGGTGTGAGCCAGAAAGCGGTGAGCCAGGCACTGGAGGCACAGATTGGAAGTCTGCCTCGTGTACAAGGAGGCGAGCCCTATCTGAGCCGGACAACAAACGATGTTTTGCTCAAGGCAGAAGAACTGGCCCATAAGGCTGGAGATGAATATATCACACTGGAACACATCTTGCAGGCACTGCTGAAGGTTAATAGCACCGCAGGCAAAATCCTTAAAGATGCGGGCGTGACGGAAAAAGAGATGGAAGCCGCCATCAAGGAATTGCGTGGCGGACGGAAAGCCACTTCGCAAAGCAGCGAAGACACCTATCAGAGTCTGAGTAAATATGCCCGAAATTTGGTGGATGAAGCCAGATCTGGCAAACTTGACCCCGTCATCGGAAGGGATGAGGAGATCAGACGCGTGCTGCAAATTCTGAGTAGACGCACCAAGAACAACCCCATCCTCATCGGTGAGCCGGGAACCGGAAAGACTGCCATCGTAGAAGGACTTGCACACCGAATCCTACGTGGAGACGTGCCCGAAAATCTGCGCAACAAGCAGCTTTTCAGTCTGGACATGGGCGCACTCATTGCCGGCGCAAAGTACAAAGGAGAATTTGAGGAGAGGCTGAAAAGTGTGGTAAACGAAGTAACCAAAAGCGAAGGCCGCATCATTCTCTTCATTGACGAAATCCACACCCTTGTAGGCGCAGGTAAAAGCGAAGGCGCAATGGACGCTGCGAATATTCTGAAACCGGCATTGGCTCGAGGAGAATTAAGAAGTATTGGTGCCACCACCCTTGACGAGTATCAGAAATATTTTGAGAAGGACAAGGCGCTTGAACGCCGTTTCCAGACGGTAATGGTGGACGAGCCCGACGTACTGAGCAGCATCAGCATCCTGCGCGGATTGAAGGAGCGTTATGAGAACCACCATAGAGTACGCATTCAGGACGATGCCATCATAGCTGCCGTAGAACTGAGCAACCGCTATATCACGGAGCGTTTCCTTCCGGACAAGGCCATTGACCTGATGGACGAAGCTGCTGCCAAGCTGCGTATGGAGCGCGATTCTGTTCCGGAAGAGTTGGATGAAATAAGCCGAAGACTGAAACAGCTTGAGATTGAGCGCGAAGCCATCAAACGCGAGAACGATGCCGAAAAGTTGGAGCAGTTGAACCGCGACATTTCCGAGTTGCAAGAACAGGAAAAGGACTTCAAGGCCAAATGGCAAGGCGAAAAAGAGTTGCTGAACCGCATACAACAAGACAAGCAACAGATTGAGAATCTGAAATTCGAGGCGGAAAAAGCCGAAAGGGAAGGCGACTATGGACGTGTGGCAGAAATCCGTTACGGAAAACTGCAAGCATTGGAGCAGGACATCAAGAATGTGCAGGACCAGCTTGTACAGGCACAAGGCACCGAAGCCATGGTGAAAGAAGAGGTAACCGCAGAAGACATTGCCGATGTGGTAAGCCGCTGGACGGGCATCCCGGTGAGCAAGATGATGCAAAGCGAGCGTGACAAGCTATTGCATCTGGAAGAGGAGCTCCACCACCGTGTCATCGGCCAGGACGAAGCCATAGAAGCCGTGAGCAATGCGGTCAGAAGAAGCCGGGCTGGCCTGCAAGACCCCAAACGCCCCATCGGAAGCTTCATTTTCCTGGGCACCACTGGTGTGGGAAAGACTGAACTGGCAAAGGCTCTTGCCGACTATCTCTTCGACGACGAGACCATGATGACCCGCATAGACATGAGTGAGTACCAGGAAAAATTCAGCGTGAGCCGTCTCATCGGTGCGCCTCCGGGATATGTGGGCTATGACGAGGGCGGACAACTGACAGAGGCCGTAAGACGGAAACCCTATCAAGTGGTTCTGTTCGATGAAATTGAGAAAGCCCACCCCGATGTGTTCAACACCCTGCTCCAGGTACTAGACGACGGCAGACTGACCGACAGCAAAGGACGGACGGTAAACTTCAAGAACACGATCATCATCATGACAAGCAACTATTCACGCGAACGTCTTTTCCAAAGCGTGCGGCCTGAATTCTTGAACAGAGTGGACGAGATCATCACCTTCACACCTCTTACAGAAGAGCAGATCAGACAAGTGGTGGAACTGCAGCTGGGTATCATCGGGAAACGATTGTCCGACGCCAACATCAGACTGGATGTTGAAGAAACGGCCATCTCCCTGCTGGCACAAGAAGGTTACGATCCGGACTTCGGCGCACGCCCGGTCAAGAGAGCCATACAGCGTCTGCTGCTTGACCAGTTGAGTAAAGCGCTATTAGGCGGCACGGTAGACCGCACACGTCCCATCACCGTGAGGGCAGAAGGCCAAGAACTTGCTTTTGGAAATTAAGTCCCGTCTTCATACGGCATAAATAAGAAAAAAGGTGTACCTTTGTGCACCTTTTTTCTATTATACCCCAATATTGAGATGAAATCATTCCGCTCATATTCCGTACATTACCCAAATCTGCTACGCACCGGCATCCCCATTATGGTGGGACAGTTGGGCACAATCGTCATGGGATTTGCCGACACCATCATGGTTGGCTGGTATGGCACCGAGGAACTGGCAGCAGCCGGATTCGTAAACAACATCCTGGCACTGGCCTTCATTGCCGCAATGGGCTTTTCATACGGACTTACCCCCATAGTCAGTTCCCTGCACGGAGAAGGCAAGAACCACCTTATTGCCCAAAAATTGAAGAACAGTCTGTTGGCAAACAATATATTGAGTTTGCTCTTTATGGCATGTCTTGCCCTACTCTATTTTAATCTGCACCGTATTGGGTTGCCCGAAGAACTGCTGCCCCTGATGCGGCCATATTTTGCCGTTATCACTGTGAGCATACTGCCGCAAATGGCGTTCAATGCGTTCAAGCAATTCAGCGATGGCATACAAGACACCCGCATGCCCATGTGGATCATGCTCATCTCCAACGTGCTGAACATCATTCTCAACTGGTTTCTCATCTTCGGCAAGTTTGGCTTTCCCGAATGGGGACTGACGGGAGCAGGAGTCGCCACGCTTGTCAGCCGCATCTTCCAGTGGGCAGCCATCAGCCTGACATTCCACCTCACCTCCCGATACGGCGAACATCCCCAATACTTCAAAAAGGCCAGTCCCAACATTGCCGAACTGAAAGAGGTGTCCCAAATGGGATGGCCCATAGCCTTGCAGATGGGAATGGAAAGTGCATCGTTCAATCTGAGTGCCATTTATATCGGCTGGTTGGGCACCATTGCATTGGCTGCCAACCAGATTATGATAACCATCGGACAGCTTTGCTTCATGCTTTACTATGGCATGGCTGCGGCAGTGGCTGTGCTTGTAAGTTATTATCGAGGAGCCGGACAGACGGAACAGACACGTTATGTGGCAGCTGCCGGACTGCATCTTACATGGGGCATCGGCATTCTTGTCTGCATACCCATCTTTCTGCTCCGCCATCAGCTCGGCTACTGGTTTACGGACTCTACAGATGTTGCCCAACTTATCAGCATACTGGTTTACCCGTTGCTGGTCTACCAGTTTGGCGACGGACTGCAATGCATCTATTCCAATGCCCTGCGAGGCATGGCAGACGTGCGGCCCATGGTATGGATTGCCTTTGTAGCCTACTTCCTCATATCACTTCCGTTAGGTTACATCTTCGGTTTCGTCTGCAATTGGCAGATGACAGGCATCTGGTTGGCCTACCCCTTCGGACTTACCTCAGCCGGACTGATGTATTATCTCCGTTTCATCCACACGCATAAGAAATTGCAGAAAAGCATTCATTATGGAACTTAAGATCATAGCACGCATACACACCGATTTCAAGACCAAGTTCGGTGTGCCCCGCCAAAGCGGACTGGTCAATGAATTAACTGGCCGAATCGTTTTCGAACCCGAATACCGCAATGCCGATGCCTTGCGCGGATTGGAAGGATTCTCACACATCTGGCTGCTTTGGGATTTCAGCGAAGCCCATAGAGAGGGCGAGGGATGGAGTCCAACGGTACGCCCTCCCCGACTTGGCGGCAACAAGCGCATGGGGGTATGGGCCACACGAAGCCCCTTCCGCCCCAACCATATCGGATTATCGTCCGTACGCCTCATCAATATTTCGCCCAACACACCCGAAGGACCGGTTCTGGAAGTAAGCGGAGCAGATTTGATGGACGGCACACCCATCTATGACATCAAGCCCTATCTGCCGTTTACCGACTCGCACCCCGAGGCGACTGGAGGATTTGCACAGGAACAGAACGAGACAACCCCTCCCTTGCAGGTTACCATACCAGAAGAATTAAAACGTCTACTGGGCAAGGAACGCACAAAAGCGCTTGAGGGCGTACTGGCTGCCGACCCTCGTCCACATTATCAGAACGACCCCACCCGCACCTATGCTATGGAATTTGCCGGAATAGAAATAAAGTTCAGCATCAAGGAAAATACGGTTTTGGTGCATCATCCCGATGCGGGATAGCATTCCAGAACCGAAAAAATGGCTTCCCAACCCGGGAAAGCACTTTTTGAGGGTAAAAAATGACTTCCTGATCCGGGAAAGCATTTCTTGACCCCAAAAAATGGTTTCCCAATCCGGGAGGGCATTTTTTAGCTAAAATCCCCTCGTCCCGGCTCGGGACGAGGGGGATTGGGGAATAAAATACTACAACAACAGTATTTTATTGGTGTCCGATAAAAACAAAAAAGGACACAATGATAGGTCTCAATCGCAGTATTTATGCGGTTGAGATTTCTTTTTTGGTAGATACAAGCCCCATTTAAAAGGAAGTTAACGGCTGTCCGATAAAAATCTCCATGATAGATGTAAACAGACAAACCATATATGATTTGTCTGTTTAAGCTTTATCCTGCAGTTTTTCCCCTAAAATAGCTTCATATATACACCAAGCATATCGGTTGTCCGGGGAAATGTTGTTTTTGAAACGCTTCATGATTTTTACCAGGCACCAATATATTGAAAACTGTTTTTTGCGGGATTCGCGGGATTCGCGTGAGGCCACCCTCCGTAATGTATTTGGAAAATTTATGTCTTACTTTGCATGTTGTTTAGCTACATGCCCATGGAGGGTGTGTTGTATACAATAAAGAAAAAGAAAGAATAAAATTATAAATCAATTAATTATTAACAATTTAGATTTTTTAAAGAAAATGAA
>JAFYQQ010000056.1 GCA_017559845.1 Bacteroidaceae bacterium
CACAAGCACGTTGTATCAATTGAGGGAATGTAACATTTGCCATAAGCTTACCTTTTACGTATTCATACTACAAAGGTAACTTAAGCTTAATGTTTTTCATTCACTTTGGCGTGATTTTTTTATCTCATGGGCATTTCATAAGTACAATTATTTTAAAAATTAACGATGCAAAGGTATGCTATTTATGTTTATACCGGCGAAAAAGTTGATGCACAAGAATAAAGGTTGTAGATGCCTGTAAACGAGGTTATTGCGAATAATGTGTACATTTATTCTCATGTACATTGACCTTTTGAGGTATCATCTTGGATTTGACAAGGGAATTGTTCATCACGTATTGCGAGAGGATACTCCTTGTTTTGCTCAGACAGGCCATAGGAAGACCTTTAACTGAGTATTTCCCGTTAGATTGTACATCGATAAAATTGTGAATTTAATTGTATATCTGCAAATTAAGTTGATATAGATGTACATCACTTTTATTTGCCCACACCAATGAACTTCCGTAATTTTGCATACAAATTCGTGGAAGTCTATTGACATAGACCAAGGAAGTTTTTCAAGAAGATCAAAACAGATGCTGATTTTTTTCCTTACATTTGCGAACGTTAAAGTAACATTTACATCATTTCAATTGGACTGTATTGCATGAAACAGATTTTTCTTTTCCTCATTCTCCTCATAGCCGCTTGCACGCCTGCGGACAGAAACAAGGTATGGCTGCAAGAAGCCGAGCGGCATTACAGCCAGGGGAATATGGACAGTACCCTGAGTTGCCTGTACAAAGTGAATGAGGATAAACTGACGGGTGAGGACAAATACACGTTTTGCCGGGTGAAATCGAGTTGCTCGTTGGCCAGTACTCCGGCCGAGGTGGAACTGCTGTATGAGACAGTACGGTATTATGAACAGAAAAAGGATTCGGCACACCTGAAGGCGATGCGAATGATTTTGACGCAGAACTTCATGTTTGGGCATGAATACGGGCGTGCCGATTCGTTATTGGCGGTGATGCACAACGAATTTCTCCAACACAACGATTCGGCTGGGATGCAATGGGTGTATGCCATCAAGTGTAATATGTTCAGCCATCAGAACAAAGTGGATTCGGCCCTGGCCTATATGGACAAGCGCATGGCTTTGCAAACAAGGGGAGAGGCGATACGCAACCTGCTCTGTAAAAAAGCGGAATTTCTGATAAAGGTCAAGCGGTATGACGAGGCGGAACAGCATCTGGATTCGCTCAGGGCCATGGCGGAAAGCACAACGGATGTTGATTACCTAAACTATCTGACGGAACGCTATCGCCAACTTTATCATGAACAGGCGCGTTATGACAAGCTGATGGAGCTGCTCCAGGCGTCGCGGCAATATATGCGCAGAAAGGATGTGCCCGCACATAATATGTACAAGGCACAGCTGTACGACCTGAAGCACCAAGAGGATTCGGCCAGATACTATTACCACTTGGTGGCCCAGTCGGAAAACTTGTTTTTGGCCACCGAGGCAATGCATCATCTGTCGAGACACTATCTGACATTGGGCGATGCGGAAAAGGCTTACCAGTATCATCAGGATGTGGCGGGATACGTCAATCAGGTGTACATGTCATACCGTGGCCAGGCAAGGGACAACGCCTTCAATGAGCTGAAACTGACCACCGAGATAGATGCATTGAAAATCAGCCGCCAACAGCAGGTGATTGTGATTGTCTCCCTGTTGTTCCTGTTGTTCATTGCGGGGGCGGGCATGGTCTTCTTTGTACAGACGAAGAAGAAAAGGGATTTGATGCTGAGGCAGGTGCAGATGGAGCAGGAAAACCAGTTGCTGCGCCAGGCAGAAGAACTGGCCTTGCTGCGCGAGAAGTCTGGCCTGTTGCGTGAGGAACTGATCAGAAAGATGGCGGTATTCCAAAAATTGCCCTCGCTGAACGAGAATTTAGCGCAAAATGACAAGGCCATCGCCATCACCGAAAGGGAATGGAGGGAAATACGCCGTTTGATGGATACGGAGTATGAGCAGTTTACCATGCGCCTGCTCAAGGCAGTGCCTGGCATGAACATCAATGACATCAATTTTTGTTGCCTGCTGAAAATCAATGTCAGCATGCAGGACTTGGCTAACGTGTATTGTATCAACAAGGCTTCCATCAGCCGGCGCAAGCAGAGAATAAAGGAAAAGATTGGCCCGGAACTGTTGCAAGGCCAGACATTGGACGATTTCTTACAAAGGTTTTGACGATGAGAAACATGATTTTGTCGGTTGTTCTGCTTGTGGGCATAACGGCTTGCGGACGACAGGAAAAGGAACATGTGGCAACTGCCATAGCGCAATTGCCGGTGGTGGCGGAACGTGTGGTGATGGGTGGCGACACAGTGGTTGTGTGCCATCCAGAAAGATTGATAGACAGCATAGAACTGCCGCTGAGCCATTTTGTGGAGGATCTGGAAATAATCCCACTGGAGCGCAAAGATGAAGCTTATGTAAGAAGTTCCGGCGTGCGTGTCTCAGAGAATTACATCCTTGTACACAGCAGCCGCAACATGCCCTTCAGGCTGTTTACCCGCCAAGGGAAGTTTGTCTGCAACATCGGCTCTTCCGGCAATGGGCGCGGGAATTATGGCCAGGTCTCAGACTTTCAGTTGGACGAGAAACATAACCGCATCTATATTATGCCATGGACTGCCAAACAATTGATTGTCTATGACCTGCAAGGGCAGTTTCAGGGTTTCATCCCGCTGAATGCTCCCGACGAGCAACCCTGGGATTTGCCCAAATCGGTTTTCCGTGTGGATGGAGACCGCAAGGAGATTACCATAGCCACCTTGCCCTGGAAGGTTAATCCCCGAGTGGCGTGGGTACAGGATTTTGAGGGGAATATACGGCAAGAGTTCCCTTACAAGGGTTCGCATACAGAGACCGACTATAGTACGGATGTCTATCACAGGCATAATACGGGAACCTTCGACCTCTCCTTTTTAATTTTTAGGCCTCAAAAGAATGATTCGCTTTACCGTTGTTCCCCCACGGACAAGTCCCTGCATCCTATCTTCACGTTTGACGTGCCGGGAAACAAGGTTTTTCCAAACGAATGCTTTGAATATCCAACATGCTTCGTGGGGACCATTATCGGAAGGCTGGAACAGGATGGTTTCGTAACCTTTGAAAGCCGTGACCACCTAGACTTCTTCGTGGACAAACGCACACTGCGAGGCGGAAAGTACCGGGTGTACAATGACTTCTTTGGCCACACTGCTGTGTATTGGTTTGAGCATGCGCGTAACGGATACTATTGCCGTAATGTATCACCCTCCGACCTGAAGGAAGAATTGCAGGAAGCTCTACGCAGAAACGACCTCTCCCCGAACATGCGCAAAAAACTCTCCGCCTTGGAAAAAAGCATAGATGCAGACAGGGATAACAACTATTTAATGTTGGGAAAACTCAAACAGTAAGATTTCTGCCCCTCTGCGCAGCCCCGATTTTTACATCACGATGTAAACAGACTTACCGTTCTATGTAAGTCCACTTACATAACTATGTAAACGGATTTACACTTAAAGGTAAATCTGCTTACATTTTAATGACACCGCCTTGTAAACGCAATGCGCTGATATTCTGGATTTAATATTACTTTAGGAAATTGGCTTTAACCAGGGTGATCGCTCTCCGAACGCCCCCATCCTCGGTGTTAAGATGTTTTTTTTCGACAAAACAAAAAAAATGCGAACATAATAATCGTCGTTTAAGGAAAATGCACTATCTTTGCCTTATAAGTCACAGAATCATTACACAATGAAATATAACATAAGAGACATAATTGAGTATATCATTGCATTGGTAAATGAATTTGCCAAGCGATTTGGTTTGACAGAAATACAGGCTTATCGTTATATTCGTATTCATAAGGGCATTGCTTTCATTGAAGAAAATTATGGAGTTATGCATACCCTCAGTTTTGATGATGCAGTAAATGGAGTTGCTTTATATTGTAGAAGAACAGGAGGTGAGTTATGATTCTATACCATGGCTCCAATGTTGCAATTGAAAAGATTGAATTGGAAAAATCTAAGCCCTATAAAGATTTCGGAAAAGGTTTTTATCTATCAGAGAATGAGGAACAAGCTATAGAAATGGCTCGTTTTAAATCTCTCATATTTGGCGGAGAACCTACTATAACCAAGTTTGATTTTGACCCAGTTGTAATGCATAACACAAATCTTCGCGTCAAAACATTTGAAGGATACTCCGAGGAATGGGCAGATTTTGTGTTTGCAAACAGAGAAAATGTTGATGCAGAGCAATACGACATTGTTTACGGCCCGATTGCTAATGACAAAATCGGTTTACAGATTCGTAAATTCAAAGACGGCTCCATTGACAAAGCTGAATTTTTGAATAGGCTTAAATATATGAAAGGTGTTACTTATCAATTTTATTTTGGAACAGAAGATGCCATCAAACATTTGATTAAGTTATGACAGACAAAGAGTTTCAATATATGAAAGAGGCTGTTTCTGCTGAATTGGCAGAATTGCTTTCAAATGATTTTGGGATGACAATCACTGAAACCCTTGACACTTTGTATGGTTCTGAAACCTATGTTAAGTTGTGTAATCCGAACACCGGATTGTATTTCCAAAGCACACAATATATATACACCATTTTAAAAGAGGAATTAAGGACTGGAACAATATCTTAGTTATTGTTGTCTTTTGTTAGAGGGAAATGTTCTTTTGTCGAAAAAACAGATTATTAACGATGAACAATGAGCGAATGGACGTCTGTCTTACGCAACCGCGGCTATTCGCCCTTCGGGCTTCGCGTCTTCCAGACGCACATCGCGCCAATCTCGGGAAAAGGAATTTTACTTCAATCTGATTGATTGCCACTTGCTTGAAAAACTTTTACAATACGACATCATTTTCTCTGTGTTGTAATGGGCTATAAGGAGGAAAACGCCCAGTTGGGCGGAAAAAAGTGCCCAACTGGGAAAAAATATGTTTCCAGTTGGAGAAAAATTTTTTTCTAGTTGGAAACCCCTAATTGGGGTGTTTTATGAAAATCGCGCTTTTGGTGGAGAAAAGGCCACAGACAAGCGTTTTGCCGTACATTGAAATATTTTGACAAAAGTATTAGAACAATTAACGATGAACGATGAACGATGAACGGTGAACGATGAATGTTGAGCTGTGAGCGTTGAACGTCTGGAAGACGGGAAGTTAAATAGCCGGGGGCTTTTAAGCCTCCAGTTCCTTACGTCCACACAATAAAGCGTCTGCAAAGACGCGGAACGGCAACGATTTTTAACGATGAACGAGTATCGCTTGACTACCACGTTGCCGATTCGCGTCTTCCAGACGCCCATTTTGCTTCACTATCTTTTCCACGGGTTCAAGAACCCGCGGCTATTCGCCCTTCGGGCTTCGCGTCTTCCAGACGCAAATTGGGATATTAATCCATAAAACTCTAATAACCGATTTGGGCTAAAAAATCAGAAGGGGTTAACACTGGAATTTGTGAAAAATCAAAATGTTTGCAGTTCCTGGTTAAAATGATGTCACAATGATTTATTCATGAGATAAGCAAAACAGTCATCTTCTTCAATTTGTTGTTGGGTTATTCCTTTGGCTATACCTCGTAGACGTTGGATACGTTGGGAATAGACTTGCTGGGAAGGAGCTGTTGTTGTTCCTTCTTTTGTTTCTTTATAGAGAGAAATATTTACCACTCCTTTCAACATTTCAATAGCTTTCATAATCTTGGGAGCTATGGAATTATCATCTAATGTAACAAGAATCTGTGTCATACGCATCTGCTTTTTATGGTTACTCAGTGCAAAGATAGATGTTTTTATTCAATAACAATATGATAAAGCCGAAAATTGAAGCACGTTATTATTTTCGCGTCACTTATTTGGCTGAAATATTATGGACATGAAACAAATTTTAGCAAAAACGATGAGCGATGAGCGGTGAACTTCATAAAGTTTTTATGACCTTATGTTTCACCCACTGCTCACCGCTCACAACTCACCGCTCACTGCTCAAAGCTGAACGGCTGTTACTTCTTGTAACTCTTCTTCACCAGATCTTCGAGGTACTTCTTGGTTTTGACTACATATTCGGAATTGTCTCCGCCAAGCTCGCACTCTATGGTCATGACGCCTTGGAAACCGATGTCGGCCAATGCCTTGACTACACCGGGGAAGTCCACATCTCCCTCGGGAATCTTTGTCTCGCGGCCCAGTCTGTAGGGGTCGGTGGGGTACTTGCCATCCTTGATGTGCAGCTCCTTGAGCAACGGGCCAAACTGATAAATGGCATCCACGGGATTGGCCTTGCCATAAAGGATGAGGTTGGCGGTGTCACAATTGACAAAGATGTTGCCTGTGCCGATATCACGGATGGCACGGATAAGGGTGGTGGGAGTTTCCTGACCCGTCTCGCAGAAAATCATCACGCCTCTTTCCTTGGCATACAGACAAAGTTCCTTCATCACCTGGATGAAGCCCACATACAACTCGCTGGTGGGTTCCTCGGGAATGAAACCGAAGTGGGAATGGAAGGCGGGAATGCCGGCCATTACGCAGAAGTCGATGGCCTTCTTGTGCATGTCCAGATACTTGAGACGGTTCATCGGTGGTACCAGTCCGATGGTGGAAGGCCCTTCAGTGAAATTCCACCGGCTGTTGGGGGTGCAATACACCAATGTGCTGATCTCTAAATCGTATTTGGCCTGCAGTTCCTTCAGACGGTCGGCATCTTTCTGTGTCCAGTTGCCGTTGTATCCCGTCTGGCAAGCCTTGAAGCCTGCATCGTGGAGTTTCTTGAAGGCGGCCTCAGGGTCATTGCCCATGTTTGCCAAAAGACCTACGGTTACGTTCTGTGCCTGGGCGGTAAGCGACGCCAAAAGAAGTAAGGCACATAATACTTTACTGAAAACTTTCTTCATAACTAAACGAATTTTAATGTTAGAACTTGCTTAAATCGGGTTGGTTGCCATATCGTTGATTGCTCTTGACGAGCTTGTTCCAGGTGAGCGTCTTGCCCTTGGCGGCAGCCTCGCGGCCCAGGATGGCCATTAGGGTTGAGTTGCAACCGGCCTCTATCTCGTTGATGTAGTTACCGCTGATGATGCTGCCGATGAAGGAGCGGCCCTTGTTGGTGTCGGCATCGCCCAATGCGTTGTCTATACCAGAGTCCCACTTGTTGGGCCCTGTGATGAACACTCCTCCGCTATACTTGGCCTCGGCTGTTCCGTTCTCGCCAAAGAAACGCGCCACCACTCCGCCCGTGGCAGCACCAACGGTGGTCTGCTGCACCATCACATTGATGTCCTCGGGGTATTTGTAGAGTATCTGGTAATTGGTGTTGAAGTTGCCATACTCGCACTTGACACCCTTGCGACTGCTGTGTCCCATGGCATAGAGGGGGTTGGCCTGCAGCACCTCGCGACAGATGTCCATCATGTGCACGGCCTGGTCGTTCAGTGTGCCGCCCGAAAGCTCGAGATACTGGAAATGGTGGCGGATGCGGAACTCATCGTCCTCCACCGCCGGCTTGGCTCCTCCGCCACCGCCTGCATTATAATAGAGCTGGGCTGCCACAATCCGTCCAATGTCGCCATTATGGACACGGCGGATCATCTCGTCAAAGGCAGACGAATGACGCACCTGGAATCCCATGACGAGCGAAAGGTCCTTTACACCCTGGGCGGCCTTGATCATGCGCAAGGCACCATAAGCGTCGGGAGCGGCAGGCTTCTCGCAATATACGTGTTTGTGGGCCTTCACCGCAGCCTCAAAGATGAAGGGGTGGGCATAGGCCGGAGTGGCAATGGCCACAGCATCCACATTGTTGTCCTTCAGCAATTCCAAATAGGCATCCTTGCCCACATAGATGTTCTTCTCCTCAATGTGGGGAAGCCCCTTTTCCTTGTTGAGGTTATTGAGATGGGGCAACACCTTGTCAATGCGGTCGCGGAACAGGTCGGCCAAGGCGTACAGCTCCACGTTGTTGTTGCGGCACATGGAGGTGATGACACCATAGGTTCCACGGTTGCCCGTACCGATAAAGCCTATGCGGACGGGGCGGTTCATCGTTTCCCCTGCCCTTGCTCCCAAAGGCTTAATCACAGAGAATGCCGCCGTTGCCGCAGACATCTTAAGGAAGTTTCTTCTGTCCATAATATTATTACGATTGAGGTTAATTTTTCCTATTTTGTAAAATTACAATCGTAAAATTATGGATTTTCTTTTCTTTACACAAAGAATGTCGGCAAAAAAAGGATTTTCGCCCGCTTATTCATTACTTTTACCGCTATAACCGCCCGAGAATTGAATGGAAATGCTTAACTTTGTCACCATAAACAACAAACATGAAAATTATGCCAAAGATATTCGAATACTTCGGGTTCATATTCTACTTCTACTCCAACGAGCACGAGCCAATACCGTCCACGTGCTCCACGGGGGCAAGGAGAGCATCTTCGACCTTATCATGATGAACGGCGAGTTGGCCGAAATCCACGTGCGCGAGAAGCACGGAGCCGAACCGTTGCCGGAGAAGGATAAGCGCACGGCAGAGCTGTTCATCCGCAAGTACCACAAGAACATCATCGACAAGTGGGTGAAGTTCTTTGTCATGAAGCAAAGCATCCGCAGCACGAACATCAAGAAGAAACTATAAGAAGAAACAGACATGGAGAGACTTTACATTACCAAGGCAGAGAACATGGGTAACCTGACCGTAAGCCTGACGTTCAGCGACAACACCGTGCAGACGGTGGATATCGGCGACTTCATCCGCCGCCATCCCCACCCACAGTACAACAAGTACCTCGACCCCCGCAAGTTCAGTCGTTTCACCATAGACAACGGCAACATCGTGTGGGGAAAGAACTGGGACTTAATCTTCCCCGTCGAGCATCTGTATGCTGGGAGAATATAAACGAAAGCGACAATGAAGAAAAATATCATCACAATTATCTTCCTCGCCCTTTTGGCACTGACCGCGACGGCGCAACCGATGAAGCAGCGAGTGCAGAGCGATGCTTGCATCACTTCTGCCGAGACGCAACAGAGGAAGACTGAAAGTCAAATCAGAGTAGAGGTCAGCGAGGCCGTCGAACTCATGAGTATCCTCGCACGCACAGCGGGCAACAAGGAGTACAACATGGACATGGCGGGACAATACACCAAGGACACCGAGGTCTGGTTTGCACCTTACAAGCAGCACGCCGCCGTTACCTGTTTCCAGAGCCTGCGCGACCAGCATTCCATCAGTTACGATGCAGTGATGAGCATGGCCATCCACCTCAACATCGACAATGGGATGGTCAAATTCCTTGGCGAACAGGCCGACCTCGAAAAGCGTTGGAGCAATGTTGACATCGACGACTTCATCGACAAGCTCAACACGTTCTACACAGACACCCGCTTCCACAACTTCTTCGAGCAGCACCGCATGTTCTACGACGAAGGCTTGAAAGCCTATGAGACCAGCGTCATGACTTACTTCCACCAGGAGTGGTACGCCCGCTTCTACGGCACCGCCCCCACCGACCGTTTCCGCATCGTCATCGGTTTCACCTGCGGCGGCGGCAACTACGGTTCCAGCCGCCAGTTGCCCGGACAGCCGCGCGAAACATACGCCATATGCGGCTACTACATCAACCCGCAGACGGGCAAGCCCTATGGCGAAGGTGCCAACATGGCCGCCACGCTCATCCACGAGTTCAACCACTCCTTCGTCAACCCGCTGCTCAACAACGAGGCCAACGCTTCCTTGATAGCCAACATCGGGCAGAAGCTACACAAGTTTTCCGCCTACGCAATGGAGCGGCAAGCATACACCAACTGGCAAACAGTCGTTAACGAAAGTATCGTCCGTGCTGCTGTCATCCTCTACATGCTCGACCAGGGTTTTGACCAGAAGCAAGTACTCAACGAACTGGCCAACCAAGTCTGCTGCAGCTTCAACTGGATGCCAGAACTGGTCACATCTCTTCGCTACTATGCCGCCCACCGCGACCAGTACCCGACTCTCAACGACTACTATCCCGAAATCGCCCGCTGCCTCTCGAAATTCTTCGAGAATGAGGTGGAAAGGATGCAGAAAGCACTGAAATAGACAACTTCAAGCACTCTCCTTTCCTCCAAAACTCCGTAGCATATAAAACGGGAGAAATATAAGCAGATCGAACCCAATAGATAGCGTCATTTGCGCGTAACAGCCTATTGACCGATTTAGGTTAAAAGTAAAGTCCTCATTTATTCAACAGAGCAGAATCTACCGAAAGGCCGGCCTGCTGCCATGCGTCTATGCCGCCATCAAGGGAGGTAACATGAAAACCACGTTCCTGCATGATGCGTGCTGCCCTCAGGCTACGCAATCCCTTGAGACAATAGAGATAATAATGGGGCTTGCGGCTGAGGGTGTCTATTCCGCGGCAAAATCCGGTGGTGTCCAGGACATTGAGAAGGGTGGCACCGGCTATGCGCGACTGGGCGAACTCATCGGGACGGCGCACATCGAGCAGGACAGCATCGGGGTCGGAACGAAGGGCCTCACTGAAGTGAAGGGGATTGAGCTCGTGGGGTTCCGCACTGCCCATACAGGCGGCAAACAAGGGAACGAACGTAAGGGCAAGGAGTTTCTTTGGTTTCATTTACTGGAGGTTGGTTAGGTGATTCAAGGGTTGTCCCAATTGCCTTCGTAGCGTATGCTCTCGGCATGGGAAAGAGACAAATGGATGTGCGCACGGCCATCGGGGCGTGCGGTAATGCGGAAGGTGTACCAGGCATCGGCATGGGCGGCAAGGAAACCGACCTCTACCCTGCCCTTCTTTCCCTTGCGAACAGAAAAGGCGCTGACCGGAGCCGTGAAGCGCGGAAGGGTTTCGCCAAGGCGAGGCAGATGGGCCACTCCCATATAAGGAAGGTCAACGGACACGCTGTCATTGTGCAAGGAAAGGCTGTAACCATAAGCCACGGAACGGGAGGCCCAGCGCTGGGGTTCCATCTGGCTGATGCTGATGGTGAACTCATCGGGCGAGAACGTATCCTGCGAAAGGGCCGCTACGGGAAAAAGGAGCATGAACCACAGCATCGACAAGAGTCGGGAGGACGGGAAATGACTTTTCATGCGCATTGTAACAAATGGTTTTGCACAAAGGTAGCATTTTTTTTGCGTAAAATGGCACAGAGAGAAAAAAATATTGTAATTTTGCTTGCAAATTGCTCAATTATAAAACACAAACACGATGAAAAAAATTATCATTCTGGCCTTGGTGATGCTCAGCATGGCACAGGCATGGGCAAAAGAGCCCGTTACACGTTTCAGAGATAAATTATTTGACAACAAATCGAAGTATGTAACCGTGGTGGCACACCGCGGCGACTGGCGCAACTCGCCCGAAAACTCCATTCAGGCATTCAAGAGCTGCATTGAGATGGGCGTGGACATGATTGAGATTGACGTGCGGAAAACTAAGGACAACGAACTGGTGATCATTCACGACGCCACTGTAGACCGTACCACCAACGGCAAGGGCAAGGTATCGGACCTGACACTGGAGGAGGTGAAGAAACTGCGTCTGAGAGCCGGACACGGCGTGGTAACCCGCCACGAGGTACCCACCCTGGAAGAGGTGCTGAACCTGTGCAAGGGCAAGGTGCTCATCAACATTGACAAGGGCTATGACTACTTTCAACAGATGTACAGTCTGCTGGTGAAGACCGGCACGCTGGACCAGGTAGTGATCAAGGGCAGTCACAGCTATGACAAGGTGAAAGGACAAAACGGCAAGGTGCTGGACGAGGTAATCTACATGCCCATTGTAAACCTGAACAACAAGAATGCAGAAGAACTGCTGGACGGATGGCTGGCGGCAAAACCTGTGGCCATTGAGTGTTGTATTGGAAAATACGATGCGGAAGTGGAGCGTCTGCTAAAGAAGATAAAACAAAGCGACTCCAAGATCTGGATTAACTCTTTGTGGCCCTCGCTGAACGACGGACACGATGACGACCGTGCAGTGGAGATGAATCAGGAGGACGAAGCATGGGGATGGATTCTGGACCGCGGCGCTACCCTGATCCAAACAGACAGACCCGAAGAACTGCTTGATTATCTGGACGACAAGAAGCGCAGAAAGTAATTTGCGTGGAATGTTGAACGATAAACGTTGAACGAACTATCGTCAGGAATACGAGAATCGAATAACCGGGGGCTTTCACGCCTCCGGTTTTATTATTACCACAAATCAATGGCGTAAAAGATTCCATATCATATTATTGGCTTCCGATAAAAATGCCCACCGTTGAGAACGATGGGCTTACTCGGATTTTTCACAACGGAATAATCCTTATTGTGCTTTGCTTAAGGGTGGTATTTTCAATCCATATAGCTTGTTCACATTTATCAGATGTTAGTAACGATAAATTATAGCCGTAACAATAAACGTGATTTCAATGTTACATAAATTGTATATACATTTTTTGTTGTAACAATTTGCGTAGTTACACATTTTGTACTATATTTGCGGTAGAATAATAAAAATATGGATTATGGAGACTCCTTTTATCTTTGGTAAGATTGCAACAGAGAAGAATTTTACAGACCGAGAGCTGGAAACGGCTAACTTGGTTCAGAACTTCACATCACTAATAAATACAATTATCATCTCTCCTCGTCGCTGGGGGAAAAGTTCGCTTGTCAACAAGGCCGCGAAGTTGGCTATGGAGCAGGACAGCAAGTTGCGCATTTGTCATATTGACTTATTCAACGTACGCAATGAGGAACATTTCTATTCATTGCTTGCGCAGAAGGTTATTGCCGCAACATCATCTAAGTGGGAAGAGGCGGTAGAGAGTGCAAAGAGTTTCTTTTCGCATCTTGTGCCAAAGATTTCGATTGGCAGTGACCCTACCAATGAAGTTTCAATCGATTTTGATTGGGAAACTGTAAAACAGAACCCCGATGAGGTGCTTGACCTTGCCGAGAAAATCGCACAGAAGAAGGGTCTCAAAATAGTGATTTGCGTTGATGAGTTCCAAAATATAGCAGAGTTTACCGATCCCGACTATTTTCAGAAGAAGCTACGTTCTCATTGGCAGCAGCATCAGAGTGTTGCTTACTGCTTGTATGGCAGCAAACGCCATATGATGATAGAGGTATTTACCAACTCGTCTAAACCATTTTACAAGTTCGGCAATCTGATGTTCCTCAATAAGATTGATACACCTTACCTCGTGGAGTTTTTTAATAGTCGATTCGCCGATACAGGCAAGAGCATAAATGATGATGCAGCCAATCTGATTGTAAAGCTTGTTGATAATCACCCTTACTATGCACAGCAACTCGCACAACAATCATGGTTAAGAACAAAGGATATCTGTACAGTTGAAATAGTGCGCGAAGCACACGCTGCATTAGTTGAGCAGTTAAGTCTACTATTCGTAACAATTACAGAGACTTTGACCACACAGCAGTTGAACTACCTTAATGCCCTTATTGCCGGCGAAAAGGCAATCAGTTCTACCGATGTGATGCACCGCTATAAAATATCATCTACGACCTCAATAGCACGCTCGAAGGCAGCACTTATCAAGAATGATATTTTGGATAATAAGGCTGGAGAAATCTCATTCCAAGATCCAATTTATGCCTACTGGTTAAAGGCTGAGTATTTTGCGAAATAAAATACTATATACACCTGTTGGCGGAATCAAGTACGCATTGTATTAATTTCGCCAACAGGTTATTTCTTCTATTTTTCCCCCTACAGCGAATTGACGAATTCTGTGAGCGCCTCAATCTCTTTGCGGGACACTTTGCGGTCTATGCCGTGGCGGTGGATGCTGAACACTTCCTGCATGGTGGCGGCACGGCCGTCAAACAGATAGGGAGCAGTGCGCCATACCTCGCGCAGCGTGGGGGTGTCCCACCCTTTCTCAAATTCCACGTCCTGGCCTATGCGGTGCATCTTACGGTCGGTATAGTAGATGCCGCTGTGGCAATCGCCGCATTTCAACTTCTCAAAAACCTTCTTCCCCTCGCGAGCCTTGTCGGACAGTTCCCCATTGACCAGATAAGGGCTAGGCACGGCCTGGAGCGACTTCAGATAAGCGTCTACGCAGGCGGCGTCCTCCTCTGACACGTTGAAGAACTGAATAAAACGGAACCCTGCCCGCACAGCCCATTCGGCGGTCTCGCGTATGCCGGATATCATACTGGGCGGAGTGGGATGGCTGTACAACAGACTCTTGCAGTTCTTGGGATTCCCCACCCCATCGTTCATCAGGTCCCAGTTCATGCCGTCCGTGCGCGCCCCTCCGGGATGGCATCCGTTGCAACTCTGCCAATTCTGGAAACAATGGGAAGCGTCGTTGAAGTAACGCTCACCCTTGTGTACATCCGTTTCTTCGCGTCCAGGATTCAGTTCAACTGCCGTAAGTTCGTCTGTCTCCACATCCAGAATGTTCAGCACATCGGCAAAATAGGTGGGCACATAGAGTTTGCCGGAAGCAAGCACCATCTTTCGGGGGCCGTTGCCCAGCAAGGGAACACGCCGGCGCAGTCCGTACAGGAAGTTCAGGTCGTATTCCAGAGCCGCCTTGTCGGGATAGGCCAGCAGTTTTTGCAGCATGGCCTTGTGGTCAATCACGCTGACGTCATGCGTTCCCGAATGCGAGATATAGAGTTTCTCCTGGTTGCAGGCGATGCCCCAGATGCCGGCAGCGCCCCTTTCGGGTTCGTCAACGACAACCGTCCCCAGAAAGGTCTGCTTTTCCACGTCAATCACGCTGAAGGCGCTGGTGTTCATCCAACCCTGCTGCAACTGGGAGGTGGGTACGGCATAACGTCCCAGATTATGAGACGCGTAGAGGTACTTACCGTCGGGCGTAATGCAAATGCCTCGCACGGCATTGCTACCGTTGGCCAGCCGTATATCCCTAATCTTGTTAAAGCCTTTCATCTCTATGACAGACACGCTGGCTGCCACATAATCCGCATCGGCACGGCGGTCGGGAAGGAAATTGGCAACGAACAGAAACTTGCCGTCCTTGCTGAAGACGGCCGACCGCGGTTCGCGCAAGACCCTGGCCGTGCGCACCACCTGCATGGTAGTGGGGTCTATCTCCGAGACCGTATTCTGAAATTGATTACAGACGTAGATGTGGGATTTGTCAGGACTATACAGAGGGGCGCATGCACCAGAGCCCGTCACCACCGTTGCCTCGGTCTGCCCATTCCGCAAAGAAATCCGGTTCAGGCGGCCCACAGCGTCAAAGGTTGTAACAAACGCCTTGTCGCCGTCGGCCAAAAGACCTGTAGGCGTTCCGTCTGTCGGATAAGAGTGCAAAAGAGTACGGCCGTCTGCCGCAAAGACATCCACTCGCTTTGGCCCTTTCTGCGTCATAATCAGTTCGCCCCCTGCCCCCAAAGCCAAATCTGTGGGGAAGAACGGTGGAATTCCAGCGAATGCACTACTTATTCCTAAGATAAGGGACAAAAACCATCTCAACAAGCTTCTCTTTATGTTCATGCCAATCATATTTTTTTCACTCTGTTTTCTTATCATAATCAACCGCCCGCTGCTGTATCGTTTCCTTGCACAAAACCGTCTTCCATTTTATGCGTGAGAAAATAGCCAAGACCAAAACTGTGGCCAGTGCGCCATAAAGGTACACGGATATTCCCCGCACATCATCGTGCTGTCCATAAGAATGCATGCCACTCAGAAAATAATTCACGCCGAAAAAGGTCATCAACACCGAAGCAAATGCCAAAACGGATGAGAGATTGAACATCCAGGGGTTGTTCCAGCGTCTGAACAAATGCAGATGCGTAACCACCGCATAGCACACAACGGTAATGAGCGCCCAGGTCTCCTTGGGGTCCCACCCCCAATACCTGCCCCACGACTCGTTGGCCCATACTGCTCCAAGGAAAGTGCCTACGGTCATGAAGGCCAGCCCCAACCACAACGTCATTTCATTTAAAATACTCAATTCTGCTATTCGCACTTTCAGAACCTTTACATTCCGCCGGCCCGACGCAGCCATCAGCGACAAATTGGTAAGTCCCAGCAGACAGCCAATACCAAAGAATCCATAAGCCGCCACAATGACCGCCACATGAAACATCAGCCAAGGCGACTTCAGCACGGGCACAAGGGGTGTTATCTGCGGATCCATCCAGTTCAAACCTGAAACGAACAGGACAATGCCTCCCAACAACGTAGCCAAAGCAAACGTAACAACGCTCCGCCGCGCAAACAACAGTCCGCCACAAACAGTTGCCCAGGATACATAGACCATGGTTTCATAGGAATTGCTCCAGGGAGCATACCCACCGATATACCAGCGCATTGCCATGCCGGCCATGTGGAAATGGAACACAATCAAAACCCCTGCCCCCAATATCCCAACGGCAACTTTGAGCCAAAGGTTCTGACGGAAAAGCAGGACAAAAGAGAAAAGCAACAGCAGACCGCCCAACGCCAGATAACCGATTCTGCAACAGCGGAAAATCTGCAATCTGTTATATTTCAACTCCGCCTGTATCCGCTGCGGGGAGATATCCACTCCCCCACCCTTTGCCTGCTGGTAAATCTGAATCATACCCACAATCTCGTCGGCCTTTGTCCAGTCTCCGTTTTCCAACGCTTCCTGCACCTCTGACAAATACCAGTCCATGATGCGGGATACAAACATGGAATCTTTTCCAGAAAACACAGAAAGGTCATCGCCCGGAGCATACCATTTCAAATCTGGGTCGCCCTCCCTTGGGAATAAGTTCAGGCCTTGGCAACGGACCAAGCGGCTGAAAAGGTTTATCTGCTCGTCCAATTTTATAAGATCCTTGTCAAAACGGGTACGCGATGCCGGTTCCCTACCATAAGCCTCTGCAAGCTTTGACTGCAATTTATAATTGCCGTCTCCGTCAAAAGCCTCTATATAGGCACACGCCCCTTGCGTCAGACCATAGCAATGCGTCAATTCGGCATTGGAAAAGGCTATCAGCGGCACACGCATCCACACCTCGGGCATGGCCAACAGGCTTATCAAGAACTGGTCGGGACCGAGCGTACCAAACTTGTCCTCTCTGTGCAGTTTACGGAGAATTTCCGAAGAATACGTATTGACCGGCATCATGCGTCCGCTGCCCGACTGGACGGGCAATGCCCCGAACTTTTCCGCATGTTCACTGCTTACCTTGCATTTCAGAACAGCTTGAATCGGGTTGGAGGCATCTGCTTTGGCAGCAACAGAGAACGGGTTACCCACAACAAGCAACAGTAGACAAATGGCCTTGGCCGTATTCCGCAACTCCCGAAGGCGGGATTTCAAGCGCATAAAGCGGGATCCTCTACCGAACAGACAGAGGACAAAGCCTAACAACAACAAAGTGTAACCGGCATAAGTGATACGTCGTCCTGCCACATCCGAGCTGACTGTAAAAACCGTTCCGCATTCATCCGAATCATAAGAAGCCTGAAAGAAGCGGTAACCTTTGACATCCAGCACATTATTCATATATATACGTTCCGCACGCTTTTCCCCATCCACATGCACTACCACTTCGCTTTCAAAAGAGGAAGGACTGGAAGAACCCGGATAGCGGGTCAGTGTAAAATTCTTTAATTCTACGGAAAAAGGCAACGTGTGGACGGTTTTTCCCCTTTCTGTCCGGACAACAATCTGGTTGCTTGTCTCACCTTCACGCAAATGCATCGTTCCGTCCTGTGAGAAAAGAAATGTGGTAAAGGCTCCTGTCAAGATGAGGATAAGCGCAAAATGGGTAAGCATGAATCCCCACCTTCCTTTCCGTAACCATTGGTGGCGCAGGGCCACTGCCAAAAAGTTTACAACCAACAACGTCTGTAGGAAGATAAACAAAGCAGAATGGTAAACAAGGGATTGGGCAACGGCTGTTCCCTGATATTTCTCTATAAAGGTGGCAACGGCCAGTCCTAATGCATAAAGGAGCAACAGCACTATCGTTGTCACTGACGAAGAGAGAGTTTTTACGAATCTACTTTTCATTCCGAAAAATCATAAAGGGTACACAGACTGAAGAGTCATCCACTTCTGCACACTTAAATCAGTCTTCAATAATCATACGGAAACCCACATTAAATACAGGCTGGTAAGGATAATAGAATTTGCGGGTATGCGCAGTTGCGTATTTGGGACGGTCTATGAATGAACCTCCGCGTACAACCTTATATTCTGATTTACCCTTCTTCCTTTCCTTATACACATAAGGGAGATAATCAGAACGTGTCCACTCTGCCACATTGCCATGCATGTTATACAAGCCGAATGGGTTTGGTTCATATACCTTACCACCCACTTGAACCAGACTTCCGTCATCGACACTTTCTTCCTTGGGCAGATATGTATAATACTTATACCAATAATTGGACTTGTCCATCGGTTGCGGATCTATGCCAATAACTGCAAACTGTAACGTGGTTTTATCCGCCAAGTTTTCCTTCTTGCCGAAATCAGTATGCATATCGCCATACCAGAAGTCTTCGGCACTACCCGCACGACAAGCCCATTCCCACTGTGCCTCCGTTGGAAGCGTGATGTTCAGACCCGTCTTTGCACTCAGCTGTTTACAATATTCCATCGCCTGGTTATAGCTTACACGGATAACCGGCTGGTCTGGTTTGTTGGCCGGATAACCGGGCACTACATGGTCTTTCCACTGCTGGTCCATGTGACGGCTGTCATGTTCCGGGAAGATTACATTGAACTGCTCATTAGTCGTTTCCAACTCTGCCATCCAAAATCCTTGCTTGATTTTCACCCTGGCTGTGGGATAAGCATCCGGCTCTCCGCTGTAACTGCCCATCACAAAGCGTCCTGCGGGAATTCGTACAAAATTCACCTTTATACCCGGCGCTATTTCCACTTCCTTACGAGTCTGGTCCTCTTTTGCCAACAAGTCATTCGCCCTTGCTGCATCAAACGGCCAATCTTTCGCCGTTACGTCCTTTGGATTCGTTTCCGCACGTTTCTCGGGCATCACTGGGGTAACCGGTCCTTTGCCTTTCAGATAGGCTGCATAATCGGCTATTTCTTTCTGCCAATCCACTCCTGCCCCGTTAGCATACTTGTCAGTCAATTCCTTACGGCGTTTTACTTGGTCAAATCCCTGATAAGGAAGTACATCCTTACCCACGGCATTGGCATTGAAGTAACCCTTGTCCGGGGCGTTATAATCAATCCAGTTATACAGCTTCTTCCATTCTTCGTCTGTCAGTTTCACATTATAATGACCCTTTTTCAACAGGCGGACCAGCTCGCTGGTATTGGGGTGGTATTCATAGGGATACAAAACCTTCATATCACCCTCGCCACCCTGACGGTGGACGTAGGGATGAATATTCAGATATGAAGTGCCATAGCCTTGTTTATCTTTCTTTCCACCACGCAAGTCAAATGCCTTGCCTTCGCCGTTGTGGCATGCTATACAAGCACGGTCCAAAATGGGTTGGACTTCCAGGTCAAAGGTGAATGAACGAACTCCACCTTCGGGCAATGTCAAAGATGCCGGGGCTTTTTGAGATGCAATCACACGCTTGGGAATGACAACCTGATTCTGATTTTCATGACAACCAATGCAAGAAACCAGCTCGCCAGGCTGGCCGGTAACCCAACTGCGCATCCATTGCACGGCAACACCGTCCTTGTCCAGCGGCTGGATGGAAATCGGCGTGTTGGCCGGAGCCTTGAAGATGACAGAGCCGTCCTCCTCGACGGGTACTGTTCCCAGGATTCGCTTGATGTCCCAACCGGACTGGATGCCATGCCAGTTGTGGTCAGACGTGGTTCTCAGATAGGCGTATTCGTACGCATGCAGACGCAGTGCCTTGACGGTTCCGCGGGGTATGCCTTTCAAGCCTTCGCCCTCGTAAATGTCCTGGATAAAGAATGTGGCTTCCTTCTCGTTCAGCTTTACACGGTCTGGGATGGACGGGGGCGTCTTGGTCTTGCGGACAACAATCGGGCTGATATAGCCTTCGCCCTCGGCCTTCATCAGGCACGTCACGTTGTCATACACATCCACCAGATACAATCCCCACAGGTCGTTTGGCGACAACTTGGCGGAAACCAGGAAATACTTGTCGCTCAACGGAGTGGGCTTGACAAACTGGGGCCATACGCCATTGACCAGCTCGTCCTTTACGAGTTCCACAACCGGCCGGTTGCGGTAAGGAATTTCCTGTATCATTCCGGCTGCACCCTTACGATGCTTTGAAGGGTCAAACAAAATCAAACGACCCGAACGGGCCACACCGTGGTGGCCGGAAATGATGCCCACGAAAGCTGACGGATGGCCGGGTAAAGGCTGTATGTCAAATGTGCTGTTAGGGAACATGGATCCGCTTCCGTACAGTGCTTTTTGTTCTGTCCCATCAGGATTCATCGTCATGACAAGGCGTGTGTAATAGTGCGTCAGGTCTGTATATTCCCAACGAGTGTACATTACCTTTCCGCTGTGCGTGATTGTCGGATTCCAGTTTGCATCCTGATCAAACGTCAAACGGCGCAGACGCTTATCCTTGGGGTCAAACAGCATCATATTTCCCACTACATCCGAACCGCTCACACAAGGAACACCCTGGTATCCGATATTGGAAACAGCAATGACACGGCCGTCTGGCAAATAAGTTCCGTCATAAAATTCGATGTCGGGTTCGGAACATTCAACCATTGGACGCAACCCCGTTCCGTCCAATTTTACCTCAAATACATTCCAATGCTTGTTTTCCTCCGTTTGGGTGAACATTACGCGGTCTCCATCCCAATGCAATTTCAAGTCTGATACCGGAGAACCGTTTGCCGGGGCATGGACAGAGCGTACACAGACATCGCCACGCAGGTTGGTCAACTCCACGATATCTGCTTGAAATCCACTACGAGGAGCAGAGGTCTGGTTGCTCCAGTTATTGGATTGTGTGCCCAAAGAAGGGCTCATTGCGCTACGTGCCGCTGCGCCCAATTTATAACGGGCCGCCACCACTCTGTCTGCATCCAAGAGCGTATTGCCCAAAAGAATTGCACGCTTGTTCGCCAATGCTTTCTTGGCATTTTCTATTGCCTTTACGTCCCCACAATAAATACCATCAAAGCCTTTTTGAGACAACTGAAGCAATTCATTGAACAACGGTTCATATTTGGCCACATCATATCCTGGCTGTTTTTTTATATCAGCAAAAGCCAACTTTATCGCTTCAATGTTCAGCCATTCCAAATCTTTCTGAATATCCAAAACAGCACGAACCGTGGCATACAGCTGAATGGCGTTGCGCAAACGCTCTTCTGCCGTGGCACCAGACAAGTTCTCTAACTCTTTTTTATAATGCGAAGCATCTTTCAATTGAGAAAGGAGGGATGCAATCATCTGCGTTTCGGCTTCTTCTCCCTGTGCAACCATCCACGATTCCAATCCATCGGCATCGGTTGCCAAAACTCCAATTTCGTGTGGATATTGCCTAAATAGTTCTTTTGCAGCTTGCTGCGGATAATTGTTAAGGATGCCAAAAGAAACAGAGCCCTGTGTCAGTTTGTCCACTATGCCGACTTCCGTTTCGAAACGTACATATTTCTTGTCAAGATTGTAAATTACCAGCGCATCGGCGTGGCAGAAGATGCCATGGTCATATTTCTTTCCACCTATGACAAGTGGATTCCCAAACACACCTATGTTCTTATATACTTGGTCGTATCCTGTTTTCTGATACGCTGGTTCTAATTCATCCAACCAGACTACAGAACCATCTTCCTTAATGAGACGGGCATTGACAAAAGCGCTCCAGTCCTGAGCTGTCCCATCTGAGGTGCCGGAGGCGGTCAAGACGAGTTGATCCCATCCCTTTATATTGGCGGACATGGGGACTGCTTTTTCGTGGGAACGCATAACGGGTGATTTTACGGGCACTCCAGCTTTGGCAAAGTCTGCCCGTAAGTTCAACTTGGCTTCCACGGAGGCCTCTATCCATGTCTTTTCCTTTTGAGCCAAAACGATTAAAGGAAAAAACATGACGATTATTGCCAGGAATCTGAATGTGTTCATAATATAGACATAAGGGAAGTTCTCCCCCTACAATGCTGCCTTTGTATTCGTAAAGCGCAAACCTGCGTTGTCGTGATAGCAAGCCCATTCGTCAACGATTGCGCCTTCAGGGCCAGCCATCATAAAGTGGAATGTCTCCATCTCCTTCAAGCGAAGCACATCTCCTACTTTCTGCACAACAAAGTTCTTGCTTTTTATCTCACCATGACTGGCTGGGATAACCGGTGCATCTGGTGTGGCGTCGCCAACTTCAGAGAAATTGTAGACCCACCCTTTGTTTACCATCCACGACTCGTGTTTGGCCGGGAAGTCTGTCGCTACGTGGGCATGCTCTGGAATCATCTGCCCAGGCAACAAATAGATGGCATGGGCAAAGTAGCCATATTCTGCATCATTAACCCAAAAGATGCCACCCATACCAACGTGCTCAAAATCACCCAAACCAAAGTCGGTCACCCACATGTCTTTGGCCATCAGTTCTGTAAAAGGAATGCCATAGAAATCGAACATATCTTTCATGGCTTCAATTGCAACATCTTGCTGGAATTTGCCGTCCTTATAGAAATCGGCATTTGTAAATTTCTTAGCGTATTTCATACTATTTTTTATTTTAAAGTCTTTACTATTATTCATACAGATATGGCAAAGATAAACATAAATTCTGGAACAAACACACACCTTTTGCCAAAATTATCTCAAATCGAAGCAAGATTAGGCCCAAGCGTGCTTCTGGCAAGCCTTATAAGGTTACGAAAATCGCCACGGGCAAGCCTTTTTAGCGCTGTCCGTGGCGATTATGGTCTACAATCTAAATATCACTGCTTCTTCAGTCGGATAACCTTACTGTCAAACAGACCGTTGAGTGCAATCTCAATACCCTGCTGCATGAGGAACTTACCGGTAAAGGTGCGTCCTTCCCAATGATCCGTCCTGCCTTCTACACAAATCTCGGTGAGTTTGTAGTTGGCATCGGGATCGAGTCCAGCAAAGTGGAAACGGGGACGGAACTGGTTGACGTAATGTTCGAACTTATAGGCAAAGAAGATGGCCTCGGACTTGTCGTCCGTGATATACATTTCAGAGGCATAACCAGTCTTTTCATAGGGCGAAATTATACGATACTGATTGCCGTGCTGGATGATAGGACGGATTTCCTTGTAGGTGGCAACGGCATTCTTTGCATACTCTAATTCCTTGGCTGTGAGGTCACTGGGTTTCATTTCCATACCCAAGCGTCCGGTCATGGCCACATCGAAACGGAACTTCAAGGGAATGACTCTGCGGGTCTGATGGTTGGGCGATGCGCTGACATGCTGGGCCATGGCACAGGCGGGGAAGAACATACTGGTTCCCCACTGGATAAAGAGTCGCTGCTGGGCATCGGTGTTATCGCTTACCCAGAACTCATCAAAGTAAGGCATAAGGCCATAATTTACGCGTCCACCACCGCTGGCACAGCACTGGATTACCAAATCGGGATACTTGGCACGGATACGTTCGAGCGTTTTCTTCAGTCCAAGATGGTAATCCACATAGAGGTGGCTCTGATTGTCTCCGCTCAGATACTTGGAACCAAAATTCTGGATTTCAAAATTGGCATCCCACTTGATATAATAAGTATTGGGGGTTTCTTTCATAATGTTGTCCACCACACCGAAGACAAAGTCCTGCACTTCGGGGTTACTCATGTCAAGGATGAGCTGTGTTCCTCCACGGCCGGTAATGGGGGTACGGTTGGGATGGCAAACAATCCACTCGGGATGCTTCTCATAGAGTTCGCTCTTGGTATTGGTCATTTCAGGCTCAATCCAAATACCCCACTTCAGTCCGCGTTCGGCAGCAGCCTTCTCCAGTGCGGGCACACCATTGGGGAGCTTGCGGGTGTCGGTTACCCAATCACCCAAAGCGCAGTCGTCCACAGAACGCTGGTACTTGTCGCCAAACCATCCGTCGTCCATTACGAAGAGTTCGCCACCAAGTTCCTTGATGCCATCCATCATCTTTTCCATACCTTCCTGACTTACACGCAGATAAACTCCCTCCCAACTGTTAAGGAGAATCTTTCGAAGGGCGTTTCCGTTGTGCACCTTATTGTTGAGACGCGCCCAGCGGTGGTAACTGCGGCTCACACCACCCATACCTTCGTCGCTATAGGCAAAAGCCAGTTCGGGTGTGGTGAAACTTTCGCCTTTCTTCAGGGTGTACTCTGAATTGGCCTCGCTGATTCCGGCAATCAGATGATGCTCTTTCTGGTTGCGGGTATCAATGGTGATTCTATAGGGTCCGCTCCAGCACAGCACGGCGCCGATTACCCTACCCTCGTTCTCTCTGGGCTTGCCATCAAGAGAAATCATGATGTTGGGACGGTTACGCATGGCATTGCGGGCGCCATTGACATCGTGCACTTCGAAAGCACCGGCCTGCAAGGGTTCCTCATAAATATAAGATTCTGCGCCCCAAGTTCCGTGCTGATGGCTGACCCAAGCATTTCCCTGACGGAAAGGCATATAACCGCTGGCATACTTAAGTAGCGTGATGGGCTTTTTCTCCTGGTTGCGGATGACGCTCCAGGTTTCAATCACGTCACTGTTGTTGTAGGCACGATAGCACACATCCACAAAGAAGTCGTATGCCTTGTCCTTCATTGTGATCGTGTAGACGGTGGCATTGGCTTCAGATGTTTCTGTGTCACTCTGATAAACCAGTTCGGTACTCATGTTGCCGTCCGCATGCTTCACGCTAAGAGCGGGAATTTCCTGGCAACCGGCACCAAACGCAGGATAGGCTGGTTGCCAAAGGCTGTAGGCATTGTACACTTGGTGTAGGTTCTCCACTCGCTCACCGTAATAACTGATGTGAACGGGTTGGTTCTCTGATGTTCTGAGCAGCAAGGTGGTATTGGGCGTATTCACCACAATGTCCTTGGCCTGCAAAGAAATGGCAGCAGCCACTGCCATGGCAAGAAAACTTAATCTTTTCATTTCTAATTCGTTTATGGTTTGATAACTTGTGTTTAAATTGGCATAAAAATGATTATATCACTTGCAAATTTATGTATTTTTTTGGAGATGGACACATAAAACAAGCAAGAATATGATTTGATTTTATTAGATAGGCAGAGGCAACAGATATTTCAATATATACCCATACTCAGGTTTTTACAGACACAGACACTGAAGTGCCTACATATACAGAAACGCAAACACCCACGCATTTACATATTCACATATTTGCGTATGCGATGAAAAAGAAACCCATCACAGAAAGTTCCTGCAATGGGTATATAAGTCTAGGGATTATAGGCACCTATACATATTTATATATAAGGGACTCATAAGCGGAAAGGATTTCTATGCCCTCACTGTCAAGTCCAATCGCATCAAGATAGTGCTTCTTGATAAACTCATGCAAAGCGGCACGTACCACATTCTGCTTTTCGAACTTATTTCTAAAGGCGATGTAGTCAAGTGCGTTGCGGTCATCCTCTGTGGTGAAGAAACTGAAACCGCCTGTTTTCTCAATGGTACAAACTCTTCGCAAAGGTTTTACCGGAGGCATTGTTTGTACAATTTGTTGGCGAACCGCCTCGTTTGTTGCTAATGGTTTTGGGGATACAAAGGACTCTCCTGCCTCATGTGCCACCTTAGCAATGTTTAAGATATTTCTTGATTTCTTTATGGCCATAACTTATATTTTACTTATTTTCAACCAATTAAACAATTGCACACTTCCGCATACGCAGAAATGTCAGTATTTAAACATTTCCATATTCATACATCTAAATATTCGAATATTTGGATATAGGACTATTCGCCGCGTTCCTGGATGAAAGTGCGGAAGGCAGAGTTGGCGATTTGCCCCCACTTCATTGGTGTCCATGTTTTAGGACGCGTTTGACGGCCTATCATGTGTTCTGCTATGCGCATATAATCGTCCGCCGCTGTTGAGTCTGGGGCGTATTCAAACAAACTCATTTCATGCGCAACCGATTCAGTACAGCGTACACATTCGCGGATGTGAACAGGGAAAAGCGGCGCTCTAACTTCTTCAGGATTACTATAATATGCTTTTACTTCCTTGGAAATCTGTCTGTTAGCATTCCAGCGGATGAGCAGATAACCAAGTATGGACACCTTACAGCGCAACTGGGTGCGGACTTTCTCTATATATGCAAGCAGTCGTGGAAGGCCCTGAAGACTGTATATTCCAGCTTCAGTGGGTACAATTACATAATCACTTGCAACAAGAGCGTTAGTGTTCATTAACGTTTCACCTCCGGGGGCGCAGTCGATGAAAATATAATCATACATCTGGCGAATGGGCAGGTTGGTGTCTGGGTCAATCATGTCCAGAAAATCAGACAACCTGTGTTCGCGGCTATACATCAACTGCAACTCAGCATTGATGTTACTCATACTGTGGCTGCCCGGTATGTAATCAAGACCATCATAACGGGTATAGATGGGCAAGGGTAGGTTAGCACGAACAGCGTCATCGTGCAACCATTCATAGATGGTTGAGTCTGCTTCCTTATGCACAGTCTTGTCCACAGTATCTGTTAAGTTACATTGTGGATCCGTATCGACAAGTAAAACCTTCTTGCCAAGCAGCCAAAGTGCAAAACCAAGATTTACCACAGTAGTGGTCTTGGCGCAGCCTCCTTTATCGTGTAAAACAGCAATAACTTGTGACATAATGCGATTAATTGGATGTTTTTTATGAAATCTGTTGCAAAAATAGCACAAATATTTGAAGATACAAAGAGATATGTAGATATTTGCACATATTTGTGTGTATTTTTATATCTCAACCTTTGGAGACCTGGGTATTTACACATATTTATATATATAAGGTATGTAACTTGTTGGTTTTCTAATATGGGATATATGGATACTCGGCGATATGCAAATATACAGAAACACGTATATTGAAAACATAGACACACATATAGTTATATATGCAAATATTTGAATAACTTTTATACGTAAGAATGTGGGTATCTATGTATTCGGGTATTTGCGTATTTTGGTATTTGAATGCTTATATGTTTGGGTGCTTTCATATACACAGATTTAGATATCATTTGCGGATGAAGGTGAATGAATGTGAATGAATGTTGTAGGAACTGTATATGTTCGGATTCTCTATACCAATAATTAATTACTTCTGGACGTCAAGTTGGGAAAGGCTATATGTACAGTTCGGTTTCTCTTGACAAGATGTTCAAAAAGATTTTACCAGAAGTGATGTAATTTACTGATTTTAGGCAAGTTCTGTTGGCTATATAATTATATTTAGTATCTGTTTTATTTAAAAAAGTAATTCTGAAAATTGAAATTTAGAGATAAACAATAATGAAATATTTTAATATAAGGAATCGTAAATAATTGAAACAAAGAGAGATAAACAATGTCTGGTAAAATCTTTCTGAACACCAGGTAACCGATATCCGAAGAAAAAGTATGTGAAAATCATGCATTTAGCCAAAAAACACCTAATTATTGGTCAAAAGAAAATGAACATTATATATAATGTATAAGAAAACCGAACATTATATGGACGGAATAATTTTCAGGTAAAACATTGGCAAGCTCCAGCAAGCCATAAATGACTAAAAATACACAAAAAAACGTCCATTTCATCGTTTTATATCCACTTTTGGCCAAAATCCACACAAAAAAATGAAAAAAAATAATGTTCGGAAAGTTTTTACCGAAAGAAGGATTCTGTTCGATTTTATTTTACCAAAAACAGTCCTGGTAAATAAAAAATGAACATCCGGTAAAAGAAATACGAACACTTTGCGTTGTTTGGTAAAGGGAATACGAACACACTTGGGTACGCAAATATTTAAATATAGGCATTTGTGAGAACAAGCACAGAAAAAAAGTTATTAAAAAATATGCTCAGAATCAGAATATTATTTTACCTTTGCCACTGAGAAATCAAAAGAAGATGAAAAAGAAGGTTGCGGAATTCAATCCCAAAAACGAACTTGTACGAGAACTGAAAGACTCGGAGTTCGTGAAGAATCCTTTGGTGTATAGCCAGATCAGGGGAGACTTCACACCCATGCAAACCAACGTAATGGTTGAGCTGGTGAATACGCTGCAAGACAAGATAAACGAATACCTTCAGCAACGGAAGCGCACTGAAAACGTGATGCCCATGCTCTTTTCTCAGGAAGAAATGAGCGGTGGATCCGTCACTTTTACCATACCCATTAAAGAACTCGGAGTCAGCCCCAACTCATACAATGAACTGGAACAAGCCTGTTACAAGTTATTAAAACTTGACGTGGTATACAGTACAAAGGATGACGAGACTGGAGAGGAAAGTATTGTGATGGCGAATATTTTCAGTAAAATCAAGTTTCCGACCAGCGATGTCAGCAAAGAAGGTATCAAGTATAACTATGCAGGCGGAAAGCGCAGAACGGGTCAGTTGCAGATAAGCATGCTCAGCGAAAACGTGAGCAGAGTCTTTGACATGAGGCGCGGCTATGTCGAGCATGTCCGCCACATCGTGTCGTTCTGCCGCAAACGTCAGAGCCCTCGAGTATACATCTATTTGAGCAAATGGAAACATGTAGGGCACAAGAGTGTGAACTATATCGAGTTTAAGGAATACCTGGGTCTTTTGCGCTACAACGCCAAGCGGACGGAAATAGTACAGAACAAGTACGAGAAGTTTGCCACCTTCTGCAGCATGGTGCTTAATCCAATCCGTGATGAGCTGAACGAACTGGCTGCGGCGAACAAGATAGACTTTTCTTTTGACTATACGCCAAAGTATCCTGTGGGCAAGACAAAGGGAGACCCCGACAGCATCATCTTCAACATCCATCTCTCTGGCATGGGACAGGCGCGAAAGAAGCAGCGGCAAGGATATGCAAGCCGCGCCGACTTGGAGCAGGTGTTGCAGACCGAGTATGGATTGACTTCAACAGATCTGATGAGTCTGCGCGAACTGATGACCGATGCTATGCTTCCAGCCTTGCAGGCAGAGGTGAAAGAGCTGAAAGAAAAAATTGAAAAGTTCAAGCCCAGAGGTGTGAGGGCATACGTAGTAACCTGTTTGCGCAATTTCTTACGACAGCTTGCCGCTGAGATGCCCGATGACGTGGAAGAGGCAAGTATTGTGGAGGAAGAACCAACCAAACCATTGCTCTCAGAGGAAGACTTGAACATGTGGAACCTTTTCACACAGATGGTGGAGGAAACCATTTCAGAAGACGAGTACTTCAAATGGTTTAGTGAGACAAGTATCTACAGCTTTGTGAACAACTGTCTGACGATGACGGTTCCCACGCGTTATGTGATGGAGTACATTGAGCAGAATCTGCTGCCACAGGTAAAGGACGCCCTTGAAGCGGCTTTCGGCGACGGTTGTTCCCTGCGTTACAGACTGGCAGACTAAGGGCGCGTGCTATGCGTCCCTAAAGATGCGTTTTGAATTTAACGGTAAAAAGAAAAATTGGGGGCGAATGTAATATTTGTGCTTGTCACTCCTACCGCTTTCCATTGGCCACCCAAACGCCCAGAATGGTGAGCAACATTCCGCTGACGGACATCCAGGTGAGCGGTTCGCCCAACACCTGGTGCGCCACCAGCAATGTGATGAGCGGATTGAAATAGATAAGGTTGTTGGCATGGATAGCCCCAATGCGGCTCACGGCCACATTCCAGCCGAAGAAGCAGAGCAGCGATGCCACTACGCCCAGGAAGAGCAGGTTGCCCCAAACGACCGGTTGGCCGGCAATGATGGAGAAGTCCACAGAAGAATCCTGCAAGAAAGCGAACGGCAATGCGGTGATGAAACCCCAGAAGAAAAGTTTGCGCGTAATGAGCAAGGCCGACCATTTCTCCGCCACACGACAATAGGCAAGGGAATAGAACGACCAGCACAGACCGCTTGCCAGCGACAGAAAGTCGCCCAGCGGATTCAGTTCCAGCAGGATATGTCCGTTCATCACCACGCTGAACACACCGATGACAGCCAGCAGACTGCCCAAAAGCATGCTCGAGGAAAGCCGCGTTGTCTTTCGGTTCAGCACCCTCATAAGCAACATGGTGTACAGCGGTGTGAGGCTGACAATAAGACTGGCGTTTGTGGTTAGCGTGTACTTGATTGCCGAGTTTTCCGTCAGAAAATAGAGCGAGCCGCCCGTTATGCCCAGAAAGGCCATCCAAGCCTCGTCCTTCCAAGAGGGCAGCACCAGATGCTTCCGGTAGAACGGCAGCAACATGCCGTATGCCAGTCCGAAGCGGAGCAGCAGGATGTCCACCGGCGTCAGCCCAGCTTGTAACAGGATTTTGGAAGAAATAAAGGTGCATCCCCAGAAGAAGACGCAACCCAAGGCCAGCAGATAATAAAGCAACATAAATGTAGTAGGGTGGGGTAGGTGAGTGACTAAAACGGAGCTAACTCCTGAAATTTGCGTGCAAAGGTACATAAATCCGTTGAAAAACCGAAGAAGGATACAAAGATTGTGAAAAGTGAGCGCAATGAAACTTTGTTTCAATTGCCGAATGAGAGCAGTTTCGCATTGCGAAATGCAAAATGCAAAATGCAAAAACGCAAAAATACAAAATCCTAATTGTAATGTGCTAATATTCAACGAAATAAGATTTTGTGTTTTTGTAAAATCCTGTAAAAGTACCCCCAAAAAGCCCCAAAAAGGGCGTTTTCAGTGGCAAAATCAAGCCTTTGAAGCACAAAACCCACCTCATTGCGGTGGGTTTTTGTGTTGGTTCATCAGGTCTTTGATGTAGATTCGCACGCCGAAGACGGAGCCGGCGTAGACAAGTATTTGGCCGAAGAGCATCAGCACCGATCCGTCTATCTCGCCTGTGGGCGGAAGTGCCAATGAGATGGCGCACATGGCTGCGCCGAAGGCCAGAAGAAGAATGGCGCTTGTGCGTTCCATGGGTCAGACCATTGCGCCGCCTGCCATGCCTCCAAGGAGGGCGAGAAGGGCTTTGAGCAGGGCTTCAAGAAATTTTCGTAGGTTTGGTTTCATTGTTGTTTCGTTTTTTACGTTTTTGGTTATTGGCTATTGGCTTTTGGCCGTTGGTTCTTCATATTGTCATGCTGAACTCGTTTCAGCATCTGTCCGCGGAGAAGGATTAGTGATGGCTCGCGGTGAGATCCTGAACTAAATTCAGGATGACATGATGCTTTGGCTCACAATTACTTTGTGTGGGGATGACCGTTAGCCTTTAGCTCACCGCTCATCACTCATCGCTATATACTCCCCTCCCTTGGGAGGGGCAGGGGGGAGGGTCATTTCCAGCCCTTTCATGATGGTTTCCATTGGCAGCATTTTGCCGGTCTCGATGCGTGCCATGGCTTGTAACAACACAGCCCAGTGGCATCGTTCAAGGGGCATGGTGGGTGTGAACCCGGTCATTCGGCAGACGTTGGCAATGTAGCTTTCGGTGTTGTTCTCGGATGGCGGTGCCCATCGGCTTACGATTTGCTCAACGGAACGCAGTCCGTACTTGTCGGCATAGGTGCAGAGCAGGCAGAAGGCGGCTCGGAAGCCCCATTCCATGGCGGTGAACTGCACAAAGTGGGGGTCGGTCTGCTCCGGCCTTTGCCCCTTCCATTTGGTGGCTGTGCGGCGGATGTTCAGCGGGTTGTTGTTTCGGATTCCTCGGGTCATAGATTTCTTTGGTTTTGAGCTGTGAGTAATGAGCCGTGGGCTTCATTGCTCACTACTCACTACTCATTGCTCATTACTCATTACTCATTACTAACCCTCCAATCCCCCCTCATCATCGTCATCCTCGCCACCGGTGTCGGGGTCAGAAGGCGTTGGATTACTGGGCGTGGGGTCGGGCTCCTCGCCGTTGTCCACATTGCCGTCGTCGTCGCTGGTGACCTGCTTGATGACGTTGCCGTTGCGGTCGTAGCAGGTGATGCTGATGGCGGTCTTTGCCAGCTCGTCCTTGATTTCGGTGCTGGGGGTGAAGATTACGCGTCGGCTGGTGATGAGTGCTGAGTTCACGTCCTCTACCTTCTCCACGGAGTTGCTTCTCACGCCGAATCGCATGGTACCCAGTCCGGGCACGGCCACGCTGTGGCCCTCGGTTGCCCAGGCGCGGATCACATCGCCAATGGCCTCGTAGGCAGCGCTGATGGCGCCCTTGCCGATGCCGCTTCGCAGGGCGGCTTCCTGCACCACCTTCTGTTCGTTCAGGCGGCTGTACAACTCGGGCTGCATCACGAA
>JAFYQQ010000057.1 GCA_017559845.1 Bacteroidaceae bacterium
ATTTTGCGAGATTCGTGGGATTCGCGTGAGATTATAACTCTTGTGTTCGCTTCGGACGCTGCACGCAGACGTCCCTACCTCTTCAACACTCACCGCTCATCGCTCATTGCTCAAGACCCAAAAACTTGTTCTTTTGTTCTTCTGTCAAAAATCAAAATCTGCGGTCATCTGTTGAATCTGTGTCATCAGCGTGCCATCAAAATTCTTTACAAAACTGAATTTTCGTATAAATCCAGCTGGAAAGTCGAAAGTGCCCAGTTGGAAAATTTTTATTTCCCAGTTGGAAAATTATTTTTTCTCAGTTGGAAAGTTAAAATTTCGCAGTAGGGCAAAATAAGGCGACTTTTTAGGTTCGTTTTTGAACTATATTAAGCGATTTTTGTTCATTTTGATACCAATGCGTGGTTTGTGGACAAAAGTAAAAATGTTTGACAATGAGCGATGAGTTGCGAGTAATGAGTTTTTGAGGTTGAGGGTTGCCGTTCCGCGTCTTTGCAGACGCCATTATTATGTGGAAGTAAGAATCCGAGGGCTTAAAAGCCCCCGGCTATTCAAATTCACGTCTTTCAGACGTTTTCGTTCAACGATGTAAAACATGTCCTTATGTTCTTTTGTCAAATCTCATCGCTCACAGCTCGTTGCTCATAACTCAAAAATCTGTCGTATCCGTGTCATCGGTGTACCCTTGTCCATATATGTAAAAAACAAGAAAATGGGATTTTGAAACAAAAACCGATAAAACTTTGCACATCTATGAACAAAGACTTATATTTGCAACTGATATTTTAATACTTGGGCAGTTAGCCCGGCATGAAAAGCATATAAATTGAACATATTTTTAGAAGAATTCCAGCATGAAAAATGATTTCAGTATGAAGAAAACAATGCACATTGACGGCAGTCTTTGCCAAGCGAAGGTTGCCGCGAACATGGAAACATGGCCCATCCATCGAAACCGATTCTGCAAACGTTTGTTTCTTCTTGTCTGCTGCGGTATGATGGCGGCAAGCAGTTTCGGACAGCAGGCTTTGGGGCAACGTCCCCGTGTAAAATCTCCTGTGGTGAATGCGGACGGTACTGTAACTTTCAATTTCTTTGACCCAACGGCACAACAGGTCAGTGTGACGGGCGACTTCCAGGAGATACACTGGCAGACGCTGCACATGACAAAGCAGGACAACGGGGTGTGGACGGTTACAACTCCTGTACTTAATCCCGAACTGTATTCTTACAGTCTGTCAGTGGACGGACAGCGCTTTATTGACCCGGCCAACAGCTATGTGAACCGCGACATATCCACGCTGAGCAACATATTCATTGTATCGAAGGAAGAGAACGACAAGGGGCATCTTTATCAGGTAAACGATGTGCCGCACGGCACCTTGTCGCGTGTGTGGTATGACAGTCCCACGCTGGGCCAGCAACGACGCATGACGGTGTATCTGCCCGCTGCATACGACGGAAAGAAGAAGTTCCCAGTCATGTACCTGTTGCACGGACACGGCGGTGATGAGACGGCTTGGGGTGACCTGGGACGTACTTCACAGATCATGGACAATCTGATCGCTCAGGGCAAATGTGTGCCAATGATTGTGGTGATGCCCAACGGAAACCCCACATGCAACGCGGCGCCCGGATGGTGGCACGAGGGAATGTACACCCCGGACGGCAATGCCTTTAACCGTCGTGGCGCAAAGGCTTCCATGGAAGAAAGTTTCATGGATATCGTAAACTTTGTGGACAAAAACTATAAGACCATCCGTAAACGCTCTGCCCGTGCGGTAACCGGACTCTCCATGGGTGGTGGACATACTTTTGGAATATCATACCGCTATCCCGAGGTGTTCGACTACTATGGATTGCAGTCTGCTGCTGCCCGTCTGAAAAAGAATGACGCGCAGTTTGACGCACAAATGGCACGCCTCTTTGCGTCTGAACCCCGCCTCTTTTGGATTGCCATCGGCAAGGAGGATTTCCTGATGCAGATGAACAATGATTTGCGCAACTATCTGGATGCACACCAGTACACTTACGAATATTATGAGAATGACGGCGGTCACATCTGGCGCAACTGGCGCATCTATCTGACTATGTTTGCCCAAAAGATTTTCAAGGAATAAACATGCGGTGAGCAATGAGCTTTGAGCGATGAGCCGTGAGTAAAGCATTCGGGCACAAAAGCGATTGTACTTTTGTGCCCGAATACTTTATAATAATGTATAGACCAATGGCTTACTTTTTTTGCTTCTTCTCGGCGTCAATCTGTTCCAACAGTGCCTTGACGGCGGTTTCCAACTGTTCGTCGCGTCCGGTAACAATGAGTTCGGGAGAGTTGGCCACCTTAATGTCGGGTTCCAACTGCTTGTTCTCCAAATAGCTGCCATCGGCAGTGCGGTAGCCGATTACGGGGATGCCGAACACCAACGATGCGTCCTGAAGACGTTCCCATGTCACACTGGTCATGGTACCGGGCACAGGCATGCCCACAACCTTACCGATGCCACGGTGCTGGTAGACCCAGGGTGTGCCGTGGGCGTTGGAGTAGTTGGCCTCGCAGGTAATCATGATGGAGGGCTTGTTGTAGCGGCGGCTTGGCATGTCACACGCTTCTTTGCCACGAACCACCTGTGTGAGGTATTTCTCTCCGCTGAACAGAATCTCGATGTCTTCATGCAAGCGGCCTCCACCATTGAAGCGGGTGTCTATGACGATGCCGTCGCAGTGGTTGTATTTTCCGAGAATGTCGGCATAGATAGTGCGGAAACTGGCGTCGCCCATTGATTCAATGTGTACATAGCCCAAGCGGCCACCAGAGAGGCGTTCCACATCGGCAGCGCGTTGTTTTACCCAACGCTTGTACAATTGGTCGGACAGGCTGCCGCGGGAAACGGGCTTGACGACCTCTTCCCAACGTTTCTTATCGGCCGGACGGTAGATGCTGATGAGCGTACGTTTGCCGGATAGACGGTTGAGCAGGGGATAATAGTCCATGCCTTCGGTAATCTCCGTACCGTTGATTTTTTCGATGATATCGCCCTTTTTAAGTTGTGAGGTGGCTTTGTCGAAGGGACCGCCCACGATGATTTCGCTTACCTTGAGTCCGTTTCCTTTGTGGGTGAAGTCGTAGAAAAGTCCCAGGTCTGCGGTGATGTCGCTGTTGCCGTCGTACGAGGGGGAGAAGCTGCATCCTGTGTGGGATACGTTCAACTCGCCCAACCATTCGCTTGCCATCTCGGCAAAGTCGAAGTTGTTGTTGATGTGGGGAAGGAAGCGGGCGTAGTTGTCGCGCATGGCGTTCCAGTCCACACCGTGCATGTCCACATGGTAGAAGCGTTCTTTCTCCTGGCGATAGATACGGTCGAACATGTATTCGCGTTCGGCCGCCAGGTCCATATTCATCTCTCCGCGGATGGAAATGCCGGTGTATGCGCCGTTTCCGCCCTTGTACTTTCCGGTTTTGCTGCCAAAGATGAACATGTTCTCCATCTTCTTGTCCCACTGGAGCGAACCGGACACGTCGTTGAAGATAATCTTGTTGCTGCGGTCGCGAAGGTCAAGCTGCCACATGTCATAGCTGCCGTCATAAGACATCATGTAGAACAGCTTGTCGCCCTCCTTGTTCATGCTGAATCCGCTCAGCGAACCGGAACGGGAGGTAAGGCGCACGATGCGTTCCTCGATGTTGTCCAGTTCCACCACAATGTCTTCGGCTTTCTTCTCGTCAGGCTTTTTGCTTTCGTCGGCTTTCTTGTCCTTTTCCTTGCCTTTCTCTTTTTCCGCTTTTTCCTTCTCGGCCTTCTCCTTTTCTTCCTTGGCCTTCTTTTCCGCTTCCTTGTACAGCTCGTAGTCTTCCTTGCTCATGCGTGCCAGTTCGTATGACTTGCGGTTGAGGTACACAATCATGATGTCGTTCTGAGAACCCCATGAAGCGTGGCTGCGCATACCAAAGCGGTCTGTAGAGAAGACAATGGCGTTGCCGCCCATTACCCATTGGGGCGACTCGTCAAAGTAGCCGGTGTTGGTGAGGTTGTGGATTTCTCCGCCCTTGGCGCTGACGATGCCGATATCCGAGTAGGGGTCGTGCTGGTTTCCGGTGTAGCTTACGGCAAACCATTTTCCGTCCGGAGACCAGGAGTAGTCCATGTAGCCAGTGGTGGAGTAGTGCTGGCTGCCGTCGGTAATCTGGCGTGTCTTGCCGCTTTCGATGTCAAGTACCATCAGGCGGCAACGGCCTTCAACGTAGGCCAGTTCCTTGCCGTCGGGCGAGTACTGCGGATAGCTACGGTCTATGCGGTTGTCCTTGAACAGGGGTTTCTCTTCAATCAGCGTGGCGTATGCCAGGTTAGGCTCATCCTTGCGCACTACGGTGGCGGTATAGATGTTCCAGTTGCCGTCGCGCTCCGAAGCATAGGCGATGGTTCGGTTGTCCGCAGCAAAGGTGGGGGCAACTTCTGACTGTGCGGTCTGTGTGATGCGCTTGGTGGTGGGGTAGTCCACGGCGGTGACGAACAGTTCACCACGGGAAATGGTGGCAATCATTTTGCCGTCCGGAGATACGGTGCCATAACTTCCGCTGCTAACGGAGAAGTAGTTGTTCTTTCCGGTGGGGTCGTCAGAAACGATTTCAATGCCCAGTTTCTTGGGTTGCTGCTTTTCCTGCATGGTGTAGATTTCACCATTGTAACCGAAACACAGCATGCCGTTGTCGGCGGCAGAAAGGAAGCGCACGGGGTGGGTCTTGAACGAGGTTACCTGCTTGGCTTCCGAGGCCTTGCCTATGGGCATCTGCCATACATTGAAGGTGCCGCCCTGTTCGCTCAGGTAGTAGAAGCTCTTTCCATCCTTGGCAAAGTGCGGGTTGCGGTTCTCGCCTTCCCATTGTGTCTGCTGGGTGTGTTTGCCCGTGGCGGTGTCGTAGAGCCAGATGTCGCGGGTGATGGAAGAGGTGTGGTGCTTGCGCCACTCGTTTTCGCCGCCTTTCCTGTCTTGGTAGAGGAAGGTCTTGCCGTCTTCGCTGAAACTGATGAACTGTGCAGGAGTGGCCAGCACTTGTTCATAGCGCCCGCCTTTTACAGGAACAGCGTACAGTTCCTCCATAGAGCCCTTGGGGAAAAGAGCGCTCTGTGCGGGGTCGGCAATGGTGGCGCCAAAGTAGATGGTGTTGCCATCGTTTGAGAAAGCATAGGGAACCTCCTTGGCAGAATTTGTCGTGACGCGAGTTGGCGTGCCTCCCGAGGCGGAAATGGTGAACACGTCAAAGTTGCCGTAACGGTCGTTGGCATAGGCCAGGGTTTTGGAGTCGGGAGACCATACGGGGTTGAAGTTGTAGCCGGTCATGGGCGTGATGCGTTTGGCTTGTCCTCCTTGTGAGGGAACCACATAGATGTTGCCTTTGTAGGTGAAGGCTACCTGTTCGCCGTTGGGCGAGATGGCAGGATAGCGCATCCAAAGGGGTTCGGCTTTCGATGTAAAAGCCATTGCCGCGAAGGCAAGTAAAAGCATTGGGAGTTTCATTGTTTTATATGATTTTAATTGTTGTTTTCGTCTTCTCTGACAGGGGGATAAGACCCTTTTCCGCACAAAGTTACGAATTATCCCCGTAAAAACCGAACGAATGCCGATAAATAATGGGATGTTTGTAGGAAATGCCTGCAAGGGACACAAGTAAGAGCGGGAAATATTGTTTTTAATGGATAAATTATTGAAAAACGATAAATATTTATCAATTTTGTTTGGTGTTTACAAAAATTACTTCTATTTTTGCATATCGAAAAACGATAAATAATAAATGAATAAGAGAAAAATGAATGGAATAACCTTTTAAATGTATTGATATATGGAAAAGAAGAAATTGAAGAGAATGATTACTTGGTCTACCATATTGGTGGAAACCATACTGCTTGCCATTGGCCTTGTTGTGCGCCACATATATGATGTGCCCTGGGTGATAATTGCACTATTTTATGTCCCGCTGCTGGTATTGTCCTTAGCGCTTTTGTCAAAGTATTTCAGCAAAGGTAAGTGGAAGGATACTATGGACGAGTTGGAACGCGAGGCCGAGGAAGAGGAGAAACTTGAAGAGGAGAAGATGCAAATGCCCAAGATTGGCCTGATGTGGCTTGTGGTATTTGTCAGTTTGTTCATAACGGTGGGGAATACGATTGACATCAGTGGCAGAATCATTATGCACAACCAGGGAGAAAGTTCCATAGCAGAACTTTTACCAGAACTTCTCGGTGTGTTTACGATAGCAATTTGTACCGTATTCATCGCAATAATCCTATTTAATGTGAGGCGGAACAGAGTCTTTGATCCGGCAAACGCAAGGATGATTTATGGTGTGGGCGTAACCTTGATTATAAGTACGGTTACACAAGGCGAGATATGGGACTCCACCTTGATGGTCCCGAATTCTACGGTAGCTATTTATTTCAGTTTGTTGGGAATGTTCATTATCTTCCTGGGCAAGCTTTTTGAGATTGCCATCAAGATAAAGAAAGAAAATGATATGACCGTTTAAAACCTTGAAGCCATGTCTATAATTGTGAATCTTGATGTAATGATGGCCAAAAGGAAGATGTCATTGAACGAATTGTCGATATTGATTGACATTACTCCGGCCAACCTTTCCATTCTGAAGACAGGAAAGGCTAAGGCGGTACGCTTTTCAACCTTGGAGGCCATCTGTAAGGCGTTGGACTGCCAGCCAGGGGATATTCTTGAGTTCAGAGAAGAGGATTGACGGAATGGGGTTAGAACTTCAGCTCGTCCAGCCATTCTACATATAGCTGGATTGCTTCCTCTATTTCGGAAATGCGGATGAACTCGTCTGCGGTGTGGCTTCGGCAGCTGTCACCGGGACCCATCTTCATGGATGGCCAGGGCATAAGCGCCTGGTCGCTGAGGGTAGGCGAACCGAAGGGAACCCTGCCCATCTGTATGGCTTTGGTGACCAATGGGTGGTCCGGGGCAATGCGCGAAGAGCCCAAACGGAAAGAGCGGGCCTTCACTTCGCTTTTGACCTGTGAGCAGATGGCGTTGTACAATTCCTGATTGGTGTAGCACTCGTTACTGCGCACGTCCACGGTGAAGGTGCAAGTGTCCGGTATTACGTTGTGCTGTGTGCCGGAATTCACGATGGTTACGCTCATTTTTACCGGTCCGAGAAGGGGAGAGGACAATGGCCATTGGTATGTGCGGAACCATTGCATGTCATCCATGGCATGATAGATGGCGTTGTCTCCTTCGTTGCGGGCTGCGTGTCCGGCCTTGCCGTGTGCGGTGACGTCCAGTACCATCAGTCCTTTTTCGGCAATGGCCGGCTGCATACAGGTGGGTTCGCCCACCAAAGCCACGTCCACGGGCGGCAGCAGGGGCAGTACGGACTCTATTCCGTTCTTTCCGCTGACTTCCTCTTCGGCCGAAGCCAAATAGATGAGATTATAGGGCTGTGGCCTACCGGAAAGTTCGATGAATGCGTACAAAAGTGAAACCAGACTGGCTCCGTCATCATTGCTGCCCAGTCCATACAGGCGGTCGTCCTCGACGGTGGCTTTCCAGGGGTCTCTTTGCCATCCCGCCACGGGTTTTACGGTGTCTATGTGGGCATTCAGCAAGAGTGTGGGCTTGGCTGGGTCAAAGTTCGGAGCGATGGTCCAAAGGTTGTTCCCGTGCCGCTTTACGTCAAGGTGACAGACCTTTGTCATGTGGTCATACAGAAGTTGTGTGGCTTGGGATTCCTCGCGACTGATGCGCGGAGTCTCTATAAGTTGGCTTAAAAGCTGTACGGCTTGCGAAGATGAGATGGCAATATTCATATTTTGCAGATAAAAATCGCAACAAAGTTATGCCATTAATTATAAAAGTCCAAATAAATTTGGCACTTATCGCAAGTTGCATTATCTTTGTGGTATCAAAAACAGGAAAAACGATGCAGAACAAAAGTCCATTATCAGTCTTGATACATAATCAGGCTGCACATTACGGAGAGAGGACAGCCTTGCTGTTCCGCGATGATGCGCTGGGCAAATGGAATCCCATTTCCTGGAATGAGTTTTCGCAGAACGTTCGCAAGGTAAGTAATGCTTTGCTGGAACTGGGTGTGGGGGTGCAGGAAAACGTGGCAGTCTTTGCCCAAAACATGCCCCAAAGTCTGTATGTAGATTTTGGTGCATACGGCATTCGTGCAACTACGGTTCCTTTTTATGCTACCAGCAGTGAGATGCAGGTGAAGTATATTGTGAGCGATGCCAACATCCGTTATGTTTTTGTGGGCGAACAATATCAGTATGACACGGCTTATCGTGTGTTGAAGATAAGCCACCATCTGACCAAACTGATAATCTTTGATCCTTCCGTGGTGAAGGATGCACAGGATCAGGTGAGCCTGTATTTTGATGAGTTTCTGCAACTGGGCGAATCCCTGCAACATCAGGCAGAGGTGGAGCACCGTACTGCTGAATATGATCAGGATGACTTGGCTAGTATCCTCTATACCAGTGGCACTACGGGACTGAGCAAGGGTGTGATGATGACTCACAGAATGTATCTGGCAGCCCTTCGTGCCCATGAACATGCCATTCCGCTGAGCGAAAAAGACGTGATTATGGATTTCCTTCCTTTTACCCATGTCTTTGAACGTGCATGGTCGTACCTCTGTTTGGCAACCGGTTGCACGCTGGCCATCAACCAGCATCCTGCGGAAATCCTGCGTAGCATGAAGGAAATCCATCCTACTTGTATGTGTGCCGTGCCCCGTTTTTGGGAAAAGGTTTATGCTGGAGTGCAGGAGAAAATTGAATCCAGCAGTCCCATACAACGCAAACTATTGCTTGACGCACTGAGTGTGGGTAAGGCATATAATGTGGACTACAAGATGCGTGGTTTGGTTCCGCCGGTGGCGCTGAAGATGCAATATCTCTTTTATGAGAAGACAGTAATTGCATTGCTGCTGAAGAATCTGGGTTTGGAAAACCATAATTTCTTCCCCACTGCTGGGGCGACCATCCCACCTGTTGTGGAAGAGTTTATCCATTCGGCTGGCATTATGATGCTTTCGGGATATGGACTGACGGAAAGCACGGCAACTGTTTCATGCGACCGATGGAACCAGAAGATTTCCATTGGTTCGGTGGGCAAGGTCCTTGACGGTGTACAGGTGAAGTTTGCAGAAAACAACGAAATCCTTTTGAAGGGCGACACCATCACCAAAGGGTATTACCGCAAGGCAGAGGTAACCGAGCTTTCGATAGACGAGGAAGGATGGTTCCATACGGGAGACGCCGGCTATATGAAAGATGGGGAATTGTATCTGACCGACCGTATCAAGGACTTGTTCAAAACGAGCAACGGCAAGTATATCGCTCCTCAAATGCTGGAAAGCAAATTGGTGGTGGACCGCTACATTGACCAGATTGTGATTATAGCGGACCAACGCAAGTTCGTGTCGGCGCTTGTCATTCCCGACTATAAGCTTCTGGAAGACCTGGCGCGCCAGCATAATGTGCCATTTGCCGACCGTGCAGAATTGTGCGCATCGCCCCAAGCGGTACAGTTCCTGATGTACAGAATTGACACCTTGCAGCAGGAGTTTGCACACTACGAACAAGTAAAGCGGATAACAATCTTGCCCGAACCATTCAGCATGGAAAGGGGCGAGTTGACAGACACATTGAAGATAAAACGTCCTGTGCTATATAAGAACTATGCGGCGCAGATAGAAAAGATGTACGAAGAAAATGATAACAATTGAACAGTTAAAGGAAGTAAAAGAGCGTACAGAATCACTTAACCGCTATCTGGATATAGATGGCAAGAAGATGCAGTACGAAGAAGAACAATTGCGTACGCAGGATCCCGGTTTCTGGGAAGATGCCAAACGTGCGGAGACACAGATGAAACTGGTAAAAGGTTTGGAAAAATGGATCAAGGGTTATGCTGCAGTAGAGACGCTGGCCAGTGAATTGGAAACTGCATATGAGTTTTTCCGCGAAGAACTAGTTTCCGAAGCAGAGGTGGATGAACTTTATGCACGGGCTTTGACCGCATTGGAGGATCTGGAACTGAAGAATATGCTCCGCCGTGAGGAAGATTCCATGGATACCGTACTGAAGATTAACTCTGGAGCAGGTGGAACCGAAGCGCAGGACTGGGCACAGATGCTGATGCGTATGTATATGCGTTGGGCAGAAACCAACGGATACAGATGCGTAGTGAGCAACTTGCTCGAAGGTGACGATGCCGGCATCAAGACCTGTACACTGGAAATCCAAGGCGAGTATGCCTATGGATACTTGAAGAGTGAAAACGGTGTGCATCGTCTAGTAAGAGTCAGTCCTTATAATGCACAGGGTAAGCGTATGACTTCTTTCGCTTCGGTCTTTGTGACACCTTTGGTGGACGATTCTATTGAGATCAATATAGAGACAGCCCGCATTTCATGGGATACATTCCGTTCAAGCGGAGCTGGAGGGCAGAATGTGAACAAGGTGGAGTCCGGTGTGCGTCTGCGTTACCAATATAAGGATCCTTATACGGGAGAGGAAGAGGAAATCTTGATTGAAAACACGGAAACCCGCGACCAACCCAAGAATAAGGAAAATGCCATGCGCCAGTTGCGATCAATTCTTTATGACAAGGAACTGCAGCACAGAATGGCAGAGCAAGCTAAGGTGGAAGCCGGAAAGAAAAAGATTGAATGGGGAAGCCAGATTCGCAGTTATGTGTTTGATGATCGCCGTGTAAAAGACCATCGTACCAATTATCAAACAAGTGATGTGGGTGGTGTAATGGACGGAAAGATTGATGCTTTCATCAAGGCATTCCTCATGGAGTTTGGCGCTCAGGAAGATTAACCGTAAAACTTTAAAATATTATATCTATGAGTCACAAAAAAGAAATGAAAGCCAAGAAGGCTGCTGCCCGTGCGGAACGCGAGGCAAGAGAAGGCAGAAAAGTAGTTAATTATGTAGTGGCCTCATTAATCATACTGATGATATTGGGCCTTTTGTGCTATAATTTCGCCTAATGCCTTTTGAAATTGAAAGAAAATTCTTGGTCACGGGCGAGTTCCGTGACCAAGCTTATAATTGCACACATATACGGCAGGGCTATATCTGTTCTGGGAATGGACGGACAGTCCGTGTGCGAATCCGTGATGAGAAGGGTTATCTGACCATTAAAGGTCCCAGCGGAGAGGAAGGATTGAAGCGTTATGAGTTTGAACAGGAAATCTCATTGTCCGATGCCGAGGACTTGATGACGATTTGCAAACCGGGCATCATTGACAAGAACCGCTATCTTGTACGTTGTGGAAATCATGTGTTTGAAGTGGATGAGTTCTTTGGCGAGAACGAAGGACTTGTCATTGCAGAGGTGGAACTTCAATCAGAGGATGAAACGTTTGAAAAACCCGATTTCATCGGTAGGGAAGTGACGGGAGACCGCAGGTTTTACAATGCTCACATGCGTAAGAATCCTTTTTGTTTATGGAAGGATGATATAAGGGAACTGATGTAAATCCTATGCTTTTAGCCATCTTTTTGCCAACAGGTAAAGGAAGCCAAGTCCGCAGGTAATAAAGACCCCGATGCTGTTTGCAACAAAATCCAACCAATCTCCGTTCCGGCAGGTGGTAAGGTGTGCTTGCATCAGTTCCATGACACCGCCCATCAGTATTGGCAGTATGATTCCGCCCAAAATCAGTCGGGCGTATAGGGGTTTGTCATGCTTGTGAAGATGTTCAAACCAGAATGCCATACTGAGTACGCCGTACATGAGCATGTGGGCCCATTTGTCGGCCAGCGGCACTTGTTGCGCCATCTTAATCTCTGGCATGGGCGCAAGGGAAAGAATGCTTACTGCGACTGCAATTGACAGGCAGAAGAAATGCTTGTATATGAGTTTTTTGAACATTTGTAACATATAGATTTGGGATTTGTTGCAAAAGTACATCAAAATTTATAATTTTGCACAAAATCTAAGTGACTTTTGGTCAAAAAAGAATAAAACAGTTATTTTTGAGAATTTATGCAGACTACTGGACGTGGTAATTTTGGAAGCAGATTGGGTGTGATACTGGCATCTGCCGGAAGTGCGGTCGGATTGGGAAACATCTGGCGTTTTCCGACAGAAGTGGGTAGGAACGGCGGAGCCGCTTTTATATTGGTGTATTTGTGCTGTGTCTTTTTGCTGGCGTTGCCCGTAATGATTTCCGAGTTTATAGTAGGCCGTAGCAGCCGTTCCAATACAGTAGGCGCCTATCGCACACTGGCACCCGGAAAACCCTGGGTCGTGGCTGGCTTTATGGGCGTATTGGGTGGCATCTTGGTGCTTTCCTTCTATTCAGTTGTGGCAGGATGGACGTTGCATTATACAATCCAGTCCTTTGGATTGAAATTAATGGGAAATCAGGATTTTGGCGAGGTGTTTAATACTTTTGTCACCAACCCATGGAAACCATTGGTTTACCAATTCGTGTTTTTGTTATTGACACACTTTGTAGTGGCACGTGGGGTAGAGTCGGGTATAGAGCGCTTTTCCAAGGTAATGATGCCGGTGCTGTTGGTTATCATCCTTCTGTTGTCTTGTTTCTCGCTTACTTTGCCTGGTGCCCGAGATGGGTTGGCATTCTTGTTGAAACCTGATTTCAGCAAGGTGACCACTAAGGTTGTCTTGAGCGCCATGGGACAGGCGTTCTTTTCTTTGAGTGTGGGAATCGGCTGTCTGGCCACATACGCATCTTATTTCAAACGTGAAACCCGTCTGGTCAATTCGGCGCTCAGCGTTTGTGCCATTGACTCTATGGTGGCCATTTTGAGCGGATTCATCATTTTCCCAGCAGCGTTCAGTGTGGCGGGAGTGCAGGTGGACTCCGGCCCGGGGCTGGTGTATATTACGTTGCCTCATGTCTTCAATATGGTGTTTGAAAATATTCCTTTCATCGGCTATCTGTTCTCTGGCCTGTTTTATATTCTGCTGTTGTTGGCAGCCCTGACGAGCACAATTTCCATGCATGAGATTGCCACGGCTTTCTTCCGCGAGAACTATAAACTTTCCAGACGGGTGTCGGCCACTGTGGTCACACTCATTTGTCTGTTGCTGGGTACGGCCTGCTGCTTGTCTTTCGGTCCATGGTCTGAAGTTAAGATTTGGGGCATGGGATTCTTCGATTTGTTCGATTTCCTCACGGCCAAGTTCATGATGCCTTTAGGCGGAATTCTCATCACCATGTTTGTGGAGTGGTATCTTGACCGCAAACTTGTGGTGGACGAACTTACCAATGGCGGCACACTCAAGGTGCGCGGCCTTGGTTTTCTGCTTTTTCTGGTGCGTTGGGTCGCACCAATCGGTGTGGGTATTGTTTTCTTGAATGAACTGGCTGGGTAATCATAATCATTGTGTATAACATAAGCAAAGATAAAGAGTAATGGAGCAACGTGGCAATTTTACCAGTAAGTTGGGAGTGGTGTTGGCTGCAGCCGGTAGTGCAGTAGGCTTGGGTAATGTATGGCGTTTTCCCACTGAAGTCGGCAACAACGGCGGAGCCGCTTTCATCCTAATATATTTGGCTTGCGTCCTGTTTGTGGGTGTTCCGGTTATGTTGAGCGAATTTGTTATAGGCCGGCATACGCACTCCAATACCATTTCTGCCTATAATCAGTTGGCGCCAGGCAAATGGTGGCGCATACAAGGCATAAACGGTGTCTTTGTGGCATTTATCATTTTGTCTTACTATGTGGTCATTGCAGGATGGACTCTGTTCTATTTGATTGAAGCTGTTATGGGAAATCTGAAGGAAAGTGCTGATTATACTGCTTATTTCAATGATTTTGTCTCTTCTCCCGTATCTCCACTCATTTATGCTGTAGCCTTTATGGCTTTAACCCATCTTGTGGTTGTCCGGGGTGTGCAGGCTGGCATTGAGAAATGTTCCAAGGTGATGATGCCGATGCTTCTGCTTATCATTGCTGTGCTGGTGGTATGCTCTTTCAGCATGCCTGGCACTTCGGAGGGCTTGCGTTTTCTTCTCCAGCCCGATTTCTCAAAGGTAACTCCAGGAGTCATACTGAGTGCCATGGGACAGGCTTTCTTTTCATTGTCTTTGGCAATGGGTTGCCTTTGCACTTATGCTTCTTATTTTGGATCGGATACCAATTTGTTCAAGACGGCTTGCAGTGTGAGTATGATAGATACCATGGTGGCGGTTTTGAGTGGATTCTTTATCTTTCCGGCCGTGTTCAGCGTATCAGGTGTGGAGGCCAATGCCGGTCCGGGATTGGTGTTTATCACCTTGCCCAACGTCTTCAATATGGCGTTCCAGAATGTACCTTTGGTAGGATATGTGTTTACTGTCCTCTTTTATCTGTTGTTGCTATTGGCTGCGCTCACCAGTTCCATTTCCTTGCTCGAATCCGTTACGGCGTATGTCGTAGAATCACTTCATCAGCCCCGTTCTCGTGCTTCTGTTTATGTAGCTGTATCCAGTATGTTACTGGGGATTCTTTGTGTGTATTCCTTTGGCCCGCTCAGTGATGTCAAACTGTTTGGACTGACCTTCTTTGACCTCTTTGATTTTGTTTCTTCCAAGATCCTTCTTCCTTTGGGGGGGATACTTATCTGCCTGTTTACCGGTTGGTATTTGGACCGCCGCCTTGTTTTGGATGAAGTGACCAATCGGGGACGGCTCAGGTTCAAATTATTCCGTGTCTATTTGTTCCTGATCCGCTATGTTGTGCCGATGGCTATTGCGGCAATCTTTGTCAATGAACTGCTTTGATGAGATTCCCGTCCCTCTTTTCCAAGTCTGACCGCCGTGGCTTACTCTTGTTGGAGTGGATGGCGATTTTGGCCTTGGTCTTGTTGTGGGCTTATACAAACAGGAAACCGGAATCTGGGAACGGGGGTGAGTCTTTTGCTGCGGACAGCTTATCCCGTGGCCGTGAGCAATGGAAAACTCCTCGAAACTATACTTATGCTGTACCCGAAATGCCGGTGGAAAGTTTTCCTTTTGATCCAAATACAGCGGACAGCACCACGCTTCTTCGCCTGGGATTGGCTCCCTGGCAAGTGAAGGCAATTTACAACTACCGGGCCAAACATGGGCGTTACCACACGGCGGAGGACTTCAAACGTCTTCCTGGCATGACGCTTGAATTGTGGGAACGATTAGGCAAATTTGTGACCATAGACAAGAAATACCGTTACTTGGATGTGCCGCCTGTCAGCCGGACACGTTCTTCTGTCCCATCTGTGCAGGAAAATGAAGCGCAGACGGAAACCACCCATCCTCAAACAAAAACGTCGGATTCCATTATGCAACCGGACGAAGATTCAATTCGGGTAGATACCACACGGTATCCGGTGAAATTTAAAGAGAAGACATTGGTGGACATCAATGCTGCCGACACCAATCTGTTGAAGAAAATCCCAAACATCGGAAGTTACAGAGCCAGGGAAATTGTAAGTTACCGCCAGCGCTTGGGCGGATATACAGAGGTAAATCAGGTAATGGAAGCCTGTGAGATGCCTGATGAAGTTTTGGATTGGTTTTCTTTGGTTCCGGTACCAGTCAAAACTTTGAATGTGAACAGTCTTTCCGTGCGGCAACTCATGCGCCACCCCTATCTCTCGTTTTATCAGGCACGGGAAATCGTAGCGTACAGAAAAGAACACGGACCCATAAAACAAATAGAAGAACTTGCCACGTTGGACAAGTTCTCCTCTTTTGATATTGAGCGACTCAGACCTTATCTGGTTTTTCAGTGAAGTCTGATTATGACTTGCAGTTGCATTTCTTTTTCTTTTCGACAATCGCGTCAATGACAGCCACTGCCGTCAGGTTTACGATGTCATGTACTGAACTTTCAAAGTCGGTAAAATGGATTGGTTTGTTCAAACCCATCTGGATGGGGCCGATAAATTCGGCATCGTTGTCCATTGCCTGTAACAACTGGTAAGAAGCGTTGGCGGCGCTGAGGTTGGGGAAAATCAGTGTGTTCACGTCTTTTCCCTTCAAGCGGGTAAAGGGATACTTCTTGTCGCGCAGTTCCTTGTTCAAAGCAAAGTTTACCTGCATTTCACCATCGATGTACCAATCAGGGTTCTCTGCCTGGAGTTGTGCAACGGCTTCGTGTACTTGTACCGGGCTTCCGGAAGTGTCTGCACCGAAGTTGGAGTAACTCAGCATGGCCATTACGGGAGTCTGGTTGAAGAAACGCACGGTCTCTTCCGACAGTCTGGCAATGTCTGTAAGGGTTTCGGTATCCGGATGACGGTTGATGAGTGTGTCTGCAAGGAAGAAAGTACCTTTCTTGGAGTTCAGGATGTGCATGGTGCCGAAATGTTGGTAGCACGGACGTATGCCGATGACCTCTTTCGCCACCTTGATGGTATTGCTGTATTTGGTATACAGTCCGGTAATGAAAGCATCTGCCTCTCCGGTTTCCACCATCATCATACCGAAGTAGTTACGCTCAAACATCTTGTCGTTGGCTTCTTCGTAGGTTACTCCTTCACGGGCACGCTTTTCGGAAAAAATGCGGGCATAGCGTTCACGGCGTACGGCCTCATTGGGATGGCGCAGATTCACAATCTCAATGCCTTCCAGATTGAGCTCCAATTCTTTTGCAAGTTTCTCTATGGCTTCGTCATTTCCTAATAGGATTGGGTGGCAGATGCCTTCGGCCTTTGCCTCCACCGCTGCTTTTAACATGTTGGGGTGGATGCCTTCTGCAAATACTACACGTTGCGGGTTGCGTCGGGCTGTCTCTCGCAGCTGGCGGGTCAGCTTGCTCTCCTGTCCCATCAGTTCCTTCAGGTGTTGGCGGTATTCTTCCCAATCGGCGATGGGCTTGCGAGCCACTCCGCTTTCCATTGCAGCGCGTGCCACGGCCATTGACACTTCCGTGATGAGGCGGGGGTCAACGGGCTTGGGAATGAAATAGTCGGGACCGAAAGTGAAGTTGTTTACTTGGTAAGCTTCGTTCACTACGTCCGGTACGGGAAGCTTGGCCAGGTCGGCAATGGCGTGTACGGCTGCCAGTTTCATTTCTTCGTTGATGGCTGTGGCTGCCACGTCCAATGCTCCGCGGAAGATGTAGGGGAATCCGATAACGTTGTTTATCTGGTTGGGATAGTCGCTGCGACCGGTAGACATCAATACATCCGGACGGGCGCTCATGGCATCTTCATACGAGATTTCAGGAACGGGGTTGGCCAGCGCAAACACAATAGGATGGTCTGCCATGCTGCGGATCATGTCCTGTGTCAGCACGTTTCCTTTTGACAATCCTAAGAACACGTCAGCACCGCGCACGGCCTCTTCCAGTGTGTGTATGTCTTCTCGTGCCGTGGCAAAATAACGCTTTGTCTCGTTTAGGTCGTTCCGGCTTGTGGAGATGACACCTTTTGAGTCCAGCATGATGATGTTTTCGTGCGTGGCACCCAGGGCTTCATAGAGTTTTGTGCAGGATATGGCTGCGGCTCCCGCCCCGTTCACGACAATCTTCACATCCTCAATTTTCTTTCCTGCTACCTGAAGCGCGTTGAGCAGTCCGGCAGATGAGATGATGGCTGTGCCGTGCTGGTCGTCGTGCATGACGGGGATGTCCAGTTCTTCCTTCAGCCTGCGTTCAATTTCAAAGCATTCCGGTGCCTTGATGTCTTCCAGATTGATGCCTCCGAAAGTGGGGGCAATGGCTTTTACGGCTTCAATGAACTTGTCCGGGTCTTTTTCGTTCACTTCTATGTCGAAGACATCTATTCCGCCGTAAATCTTGAACAGCAGTCCTTTTCCTTCCATTACAGGTTTACCTGCCATAGCGCCAATGTCGCCCAGTCCCAGTACCGCTGTTCCGTTGGAAATGACAGCCACCAGATTGCCCTTGGCGGTATACTTATAAGCATCCTGCGGATTCTTTTCTATTTCCAGACAGGGCTCTGCCACACCGGGCGAGTAGGCCAGCGACAGGTCACTTTGTGTTCTGTAGGGCTTTGTGGGAACCACTTCTATCTTTCCCGGCTTGCCCTGCGAGTGGTAGCGCAGAGCGGCCTCTTTTGTTATCTTTGCCATATTTTCCTATACCTTATTATATATAATATTATAGATGCATTACTTTGATGCCAGCAGGCAAGCTATCTGATAGGTTCCCGAAGGAAGGCTGACGGTCTCTCCCTGTACTTCTCCTTCCTTGGCATCCACCACGATGTCCTTTGCTCCTGCGGGCAAAGAGACGGTTGCGGTGCATCCGGCCGGAATCTCAACGTTCAGGGTAAATTCCTTTTCCTCGCGGTTCCAGTTTACGGCAATGGGACCATAAGAAGAGTCCTTTGTGGCCTTTACCCAAGTGATTCCCTCTACCAGTTGCGGGCGTATATTAATGTGCTTGTAGCCGGGCAGTGACTCGTCTGGCGTGATGCCGGCCAACGCTTGGTGGAACCATCGGCCAATGCCGTTGTAGCAGTTGTGTATGCGGCTTCGGTCGCCGTTCCAGTGTTCCCATGTCAGGGTGGCTCCGTTGTCAATCATGTACAGATAGCCTGGGTACTCACGTTTCTTAAGCATTTGGTACATGAATTCCGCCTCGCCGTTCTCAATGGCCCATTGTGTCAGCACAGGCACGCCCACCAGTCCGGTGGAAAGGTGGCCCTTGAAGCGTTGTGCGGTTTCCTTGTACAGTGTCTGCTTCACAATGTCTACGCTGTCAGCCGGTGTGGCTTTTACCAACATTGGATATACCAGGTCAATCTGTGTGCCGGTGGAATAGCTGTTCTTTTCCTTGTCAAAGAAAGTTTTGTGGATAAGTGCATTCAAATTCTTGTGTTTCTGTATGTAGGTGTCCACGTCACCGTCTTTTCCAGTTACTTGCGCTATCTTGGCCATGGTGGCATAGCAGTCAGAGAGGAAACAGTTGGTCACCACACCAATGGACATTGAGTCCGTTTGGTTGATGCCGACGGGTGTGGCCCAGTCGCCCAGATACCAGTTGCGGTAGCTTGTGGATTCCCATTGTGTCAGCAGCCCGTCCTTCTGATGGTTTTCGGCATATCCCAACCATTTCTGCATTTGCGGATAGTAACGCTCCAACAGACGCTTGTCGCCATGGTTGAGATAGGTCTGCCAGGAGGCGGTGATGATGAATCCGCACCAGTATGGGCCTCCGCCTGCCGAGTAGGGATTGGGGGCTGTGTGGGGCATGTCGCCGTTCTCGCGTTGGCAGTCTGCCCAGGCCTGCATCCAGTTCATGTACAGCGGAGCCAGGTTGAAGAATGTTTGTGCCGTTGGGGTGGAGGCATTGCCGTCACCGCCATAGCCCAGTCGCTCAATCTGCGGACAGTCCACCATATAGCCACCCAGCGTAAGGGCATGCAGGGTGTGGTACACCATTTCGTATATCTCGTTCATGTCCTTGTCTGAGCAGGCAAAGGTGGCTTTGCCACTATAGTCGGTGCTTACCATGCTGCCGGTGATATGGTTGAGGGGTAGGGGGTCTTTCAGCCCCTTTATCATCAGGTAGCGGTAGCCCTTGTAGTTGAACTTGCTGGAGAAACTGCCGGGCTTTTCGCCGTCGCCTATATAGTAGTCGGTGTACAGGTCTTCGCGGAAACTGGTGCTGTCCTTCATGAAGAAATCGTCATAGTGCAGCTCAATCTTCTGTCCAGCATCCACCACTGGCATCATCACATCTGTGAAGCCCACAAAGTTGTGTCCCATATCATAGATGAAACTCTTGTTCCCGGTTTGTATTACAGATACGGGATGGAACGAACCTCTCAGACGGTTTGGCTCGCACATCTGTGGTGTGGCCTTGTGTACGGGGATGTCCGCCACCGTAACCGGATACCACTTCATTCCGTTCAGCGTGTTGGGTTGCAGGTCTTTTGGTGTGTGTCGTTTGTCCACAATCTCGCCTCCCATACGGTGTGCCCTCCAGTTTCCGAAGGTGTGCCGTCCGCTTTCTGCGGCTTGCCAACTTTCACTGGTGGCCACAAGGGTTTTTGCCCCTTCGGACGTTACGGCATCAAGTTGTGCCCTTACAAAGGGACCGCTCTTGGTGCCGCCTTGGTGATTTTCCTGATACCAGCCTTTCCCAATCCAGATGACCAGTTCGTTTGTGCCTTTCTTCAGCAACGATGTCACGTCGTATGTCATGATGAGTGAACGTTTGCCAAATTGGCTTACGGCTGGGGCAAGGACAGCGTCAGAAACTCTTCTGCCGTTAACGTATGCCTCATGATAGCCCAGTGAGTTCACATGGAGCAGCATCCGTTCCTTGTCGGGCTTGTATTCGAATTTCTTCCTCAGCAGCGGGGCGTGCTGTTCTTCGTTGTCGTTGGTCTTTATGCCAATGAAGCGGGCGCTCTCGTCCCAGTCCTTTTCTTCCAACAGGCCTATGCCGAAGTGGCTGTTGGCGCTCCAGTCAGAGGCCACATCGTCTTGGTTCCAGATACGCACCTTCCAATAGGCGAAGGAACGTGGTGCCAGTGGTTTCCCTTCGTAGACGATACCCAATGACACGTTTCCGTTTACCTTGCCGCTGTTCCACAGGTCGGCTTCCTTCTCGTTCAGCTTGCCTGGCTCTGTGGCCACCAGAATCTGATAGGCGGTGGTGGACATGCCATTGTCGCTGCTGCTCATGGTCCAGCTGAAATGGGGCGACGTGTTGTCTATGGCCAGCGGAGCCTCCAACATTTCGCAACGCAGATTGCTGATAGAGATTCGGGACGGGTCCTGACAAGAGTAGCACAGGCAGATGATGGCTGCGCAAATGGCGGAGAAAAGTTTGTTCTTCATATTCTTGCGGGTTTTAATTTACTGCAAAAATAAGGATATTTTTTAAAACATCTTTTACGAAACGGGATAAAACTGCATCATGCTATTGCTTTTTTATTTACTTTTGCCCTTGTTTTACGTTTTATAGGTAGAACAACCCACAGAAACAGATGGAGAACAGCGAATTTGAAAATCATGCACAGCGCCTCTGGCCCGCCATGGTGGCCATGTGCCGAGGCTTCTTCCGCAACGGCAACATGCCGGACGAATCCGAGGACATTGTCCAGGAAACCTTCCTGCGGTTGTGGCGCATGCGGTTGCGTCTGCCGGCCGGCGAGCGCCCCGATGCCTTGGTCGTACGCATGGTCAAGAACCTCTGCATAGACCGTTTTAGAAAAGGGACGCAAAGGTATGAGCCGGTGGAAACCATGGAGGTGGCTTCCGAACAGACACCGGAGACTGATCTGATTCAGGACGAGGCGGTCAATGGCCTTCGGGCTGCCATAGACCGCTTGCCGGCATCGCAACAACGGATGCTCAACATGAAGGCCGATGGCATGTCGCTTGATGAGATTGCTCTGGTGTGTGGAACTACAAAGAACTGCGTGAAAACCCAGATTTCATCTGCCAGAAGGAAATTATTAACCCAATTAAATAATATCAGAAATGCTGAATCTGAATGACAAAAACGTACGTTCCCGGCTGTTGGAACAATACCTTCTGGCCGAGACCTCGCCCCAGGAAGAACGCCTGTTGGCGGAATATTACCGCAACAGCCTTGATGTCCCTGATGAGGAAGAGGATATGAAACGTCTGATATTGGCAATGCATGTTCCGCATGATGAGGAACCTTTGCTGCTTTCGGAAGAGAAGGAACGCCAGTTCGATGCCATTGTGGCGCGCCAGGGCACGTCCGTCTGGCGCAGGCGCAATACGGCGCGTGTCCTTTGCCTGGGCTTGGCTGCTACATTGGCGGGGGCATTGGCGTTGGTTCTGCTTCCCGATTCAACCAGCCGGAAGGAATCGGCCGAGCGGACACAACGGGTAACGGAAGTGACGGAAAAAGGCGTGTTCACCGAAATAATAGGCAGCGACAGCACATCGGACAGGCAGGAACGAATGCAGAATCTGTGCGACTTTTATGAAACGGCAGCCATGCTCTTCCCGGATTGCAGCCGGATAACACTGGAGGATAAAGGTGGTGCCATATTGATTACCACCACCCAGAACGACAGTCTCAACCGTTATTATGTCATTTCACCGGACAACACAGGCGGGGAGCATTATTTCATGACCGAACTTCATATAGGCAAATAAACGCAATATAAATCAAATAATGTATAAGACAATGAAACGATTCCTTTTTACAATCCTTTGTCCGCTCTCATTGGCGGCAACGGCAATGGCCTCCGAAGCGGCCGATACCATCCGTATGTATTACATCAATGACAGGCTGATTGAGAAGTTTGACGGCAGCCAGCTTAAAGGGGCAATCATAGCGGACTATAACATCTCGCATCAGACCAGTCCCAATCGTGCGAACAGGATAATTGAAAAACATGACATTACCACATACGCAACGGCGCTCAAGGGTCTTAATCTTACAGGCATCTCGGAATCATATTCCCAAATTTCGGAGCAGTTGGCCCAAAATGCTATAAAATTGGCTCAAAAGAATATATGGCGTTTGGATACGATTATAGTTTACATTGACGGAAAAGAAGTCCCTTACGAGCAATTAAAAAAAATGGACACCAAGAGCATAAAGCAAATGAAATATCTGAAGAAAGGCTCGGAAGACGCAAGGAAATTGGACAAGGGCGACAAGCAGTATGACTACATAATGATTGAGACCAAGAAAGTCGAAGGCGGCAAAAGCGACGAATGATTAGTTGATACGCTTCATGCAGAAGCGCAGGGCGGAAAGGCTGGGAGTATCCCTTCTTTCCGCCTTCATTTGTACATTCAGCATGAGCATTAGCTAACGGGTGTAAGTCCCGAGCGATCCCTAATAGCGGGAATCGCATAGTCCAAGGAAAGGGTGTCCATCGTGAGGTGGAATCTGAAGGAAGCCGGCGGCAAACATCTGGTCTGACGAACAGAAACTTCATACAAGGCATTTGCCCGTGGGTAAGGTTGCAAGACAAACCAAAGCCCTATAGCTATTCGGAACGGGTGGTGTAGATGGAGCTGACATAAGATGGAAAGTTAATGCCCTTATCTGAGGAGGTCTCGCAGACGAGCTGAAAAGTAAGTAGTAACAACGAACTGCGAGAAGTCAGCAGAGGTCGTAGTACCTAAAGCACATGTGCTTACGGGGAAGGACTGAATCGTGCAGTGCAATAGTAAATGACTGCTACCTGCAAGAGTCTTTTGTAGTCAGATGTTCGAAAGAAACTCTCTATCCACACGATAGGACGGAATCCGACAATAGGTTAGAAGTGACGTTTCTCTGCGGGATGGCTGAAAACAACTTGCCACACATCGTAAGATGAGAAAGCACGAAACCGCCGTATGCGGATCCGCTTGTACGGTGGTGTGGGAGGTCGGTAAACGAGAGTAGGAAGAAAACCACCTCGTTTTCTTCCTACTCGATTAGGGTTGTTGCTGAAGATGTTATTTCACCAGAACCTTTTTGCCGTTGATGATGTATAGGCCTTTCTTCAGGTTCTTCATGTCAGCATTGCGTTGGATGAGTCGGCCGTCGGTATTGTAAGCGTCGGACTTTCCGTTGTTCGGTTTGATGCTGTTGATGCTGGTCTCCACGCCTTCCATAAAGAAGAAGTCCTTCCACTGGTCGGCCTGCTGATAGGCGGTAAGGCTTTCCATGGGAACCTTCAGGGTACAGCTCCATTTGTTGATGTCGTCCAATGCCTGTGTGCCACAGGTTGGGGGAGTTGTTGCGCTGCTGATGATTTGGGTCACGTTTACACAGTCTGAGAAGGCTTCCTCGCCAATGCTTTCCACGTTTTTCCCGAATGCAAAGTAGTCCAGGTTGCTGCAACCCGAGAAGGCCCAGTTGCCAATCTTCTTCACTCCATCGCCAATGGTCACGTTCTTCAGTCCCGTACAGCCGTAGAACTCGTTGTCGCATATCTCGTCTTCCTTGCCCGTTATGACAATGGTGCGCAGCGATGTGTTGCGGTAGAAGGGGGAATAACCGTAGCCCTTTGACGTGTCGTAGCTGATGTTTCCACCAATGTATACAGAATCCAATGGACAGTCAGAGAACAAAGGTTTAGAACCATTGTGGCCTAATGTCAGCTTAGTGTCCCTGTCTTCTATAGTTACTTCCGAAAGTTTAGCGCATCCAACGAATACATTGTCCTTGATTGTTGTTATCGCTTTGGGGATTGATATTCTTTGGAGTGCCCTGCATTCATTGAATGCATGTTCATGTATTATTCCTATTCTACGTCCCAATGTGATTTGGCTCAAGGATTTGCATTGATTAAATGTCCATTCTTTAACTGCATTGATATTATTACCCAAAAATACATTTTCCAGAGAGAAACAGTATTCAAATGCCTGTTCTCCGATATCCTTTACACCATTACCTATTATTGCATTTTTAAGAGACGTACAGTACCTAAAACAATATTCTCCTATCGACTGGACAGAATCGTGTACAATTATTTCTTGCAGATTTTCACAATTAGAAAAAGCTTCATACCCCAATGAGGAAATAAGTTTACCCAATGTGGCCGTTCTCATCATAGAACAACCATAGAAAGCACCATATCCAATTGCACCATTATTATCGATAGTGGCATCTTCTAATCCTGAACATCTATAAAAGGCGCATTTCATAATGTCGCCATTGTTTGTAATCTCGGCAACCTTTAGCCCTTGACAATAATAAAATGCATATTCACCAATATTACCGTTGTTGGAAACTTTAATTTCCTGTAGCCCAGTACATTCATCAAATGCATATTCCCCAATATTCCCATTACATGATATCGCAGCCTTCTGTAGTGATGAACAATTAGAGAAAGCATACTCTCCTATATTTCCATTATTTGATATTGTAGCCTTTTGTAATCCATTAGATTTCCAAAAGGCCTTCTTTTCGATATTTCCATCATTTTCCTACCATTGTATTTAGAAGCCCAAAACAACCAAAAACAACCAGAAATAACCATTTGTAAACCTTTAATTATCAGTACATTCTAAAAATTAACACTTTCAGACTGCTTTTTGATGGTTCCCAAATTTCCACATATTTTTGATACATATTTCTGACGTGGAGAATTTGCGGAGCTTATTTTCTGTCATTTCGTGTAGATAGTTGACAAGGGTTTACAACCGTTTACGATGAGTGACAAATTCCGCCCCGATATGTGAGGATAATCACATCGTGTAGAAAGGCGACAACGGTTGACGACTGTTTACCTCCGTTCACCACTTCAGATAGATGAGAATGAAGAAGTGAAATTAGTAAACGATAAGCAGTATGAAAGTAACCAAGAAATGTGCTTTTTGTGGTCAATCCTTTGAGACCCGAAGCGGAATGCAACGCTATTGCAGCGAGGCTTGTCAATCCGAAGCCAAACGAGCCAAAGCAATTCAGAAGAACAACCTCTTCAAACTGGCTCAGCCACTCATGGAGATACAGCATCAAGAGTATCTCACCTTTTCCAAAGCTGCCACCCTCATGGGCTGTTCCCGTCAATACATCTATAAACTTGTAGCCATTGGCAAGCTGAACGCTTCCCGTATCAGCAACCGTATGGCATTCATCCGTAGAGCCGACATCGAGCAGATGCTGGCATCAAATCCCTATCATCGTATCCTGCCAGGCAGTACCTCTGCACCAAAAAAGTCCGCATCGTCTTCCACATCCCTCAAAAAGAAAATGAGGGAAGAGAAAAACGATGAAGTGCTGGACTTCTATTCGGGTGAAGAGGTCATGACCCTTTATAAGGTCAAGCAGTCTTGGCTTTATACCTCTGCCAAACGCAACGGAATACCCATCTGCCGTATCGCTGGTAAGAACTACTACAGTAAGAAACATATTGATGAGTTCTTCGGTGTGTCCGTTGACATCAGCCAAATCACCCAATGGCTGACAGCCGAACAGGCAGAAGAGCTTTTCGCCATGAAGCCCTCCGCTCTTCGGGCATATACTTATCGCCATAAGATACCCACCAAAAGGGAATATGGGCGTACCTACTACTCCCAATCCCATTTGGCTGAACTCCGCAGAACCGACCTTATGAGCGATGCAAACTACTACACCGTAGAACAGGTGCAGCAGATTTACGGACTCACCTCGGCCAATATTTGCCATATCGTCAAAGTAAAGCACATCGGAAAGGTTAAAGTAGGACGAAAGAACCTGCTTTTGCGTGCTGATGTAGAGCGTGTTATGGCAGAGAGGGACGAGCAACCATAAGCAACCGCCATTATTCAGCAATTATTTCAAAATGATTATCGTGATTGTTCTCACGGTTATTTCATTGTATTCCTTTGCACCGACAAAATCAGTATTAACAAATAAAATCAAGAAAAATGAAGTGTAAGACCGTAACGCTACGAAAGCGTAAGATTAAGAACGGAACCCAGTATTCACTCTGCTTGGACTACTATCCCGGCTATCGTGACAATGCCACCATGAAGGTTATCACACGCGAGGCATTGGGCATCTACATCTTTGCCAAGCCTGCCAACCAGCAGGAAAAGGACTTCAACGCACGCATGATGAAGAAGGCAGCCATCCTGCGTAACCAGCGCTATGAAGCCATCTTCAATGAGAATCATGGATTCTTTGACAAGAACAGGATGAAAGGTGATTTCCTTGCCTACTTCAAAGACCTGGCAAACAGAAAGAATATCAAGTGGCAAAACGTTTACAAGCATTTTGAACGCTTTGTAGACGGTAAATGTACCTTTGATGAAGTGGATGTTGATTTGTGCCGCAAGTTCATGGAGTATCTGCTTGATGCCCCTCAGTCCATCCACACCAATAGGAAACTGCATGTTAATTCCGCAGCAGGCTATTGGTCAACATTCCGTGCCGTTCTCCACACCGCCTACCGTGATAGGAAAATCAAGGAGAATCCCAACCCCTTCTTGGATCGTATTGAATGTATCCCTACCATCAAGGAGCATTTGAGCGAGGACGAACTGATACGGCTTGCAGAAACACCGTGTGAGGAGGATGTTCTAAGACGGGTATTTCTTTTCGGATGCCTCACTGGAATAAGAAAGAGTGACATTACGCAGCTTACATGGCAACAAGTCCAGCCCTATACCAATGGCAGGATGTATGTTACCACACGTATGCAGAAGACGCAGCAGATTATACACAACCCCATCAGCCAAGAAGCTCTTGAACTACTTGGAGAACATTGCGAAGGACTAATCTTCAAGGGCTTCAAGGAAAAGATGCTGCAAGGACCACTGCAACGATGGCTGGCAGCAGCAGGAATCACCAAGAAAATTACCTTCCACTGCTCACGTCATACTATGGGTTCGCTCCATGTGGAAAAGGGAACCGATATGGCAGAGATTCAGGCTTTGTTGGGACACAAGAACATTACCACCACACAGATTTATTCCAAGTTGGCTTCAGACCAGCTCTGCAAGGTGGTGGATAAAATCACATTGAAGCGTAAGGTTGAGCAGTAATACTGCATCAATGCAAAATCCATCAAGGGGTGTCATCAGCTGACATCCCTTTTTCAGTGTAAAATCCCGTTTCTATGGCATTTAGAGTATGATTTTAGAGTATGATATGGCGTCAAAAGTTAACAAATGTAGACAAATGATGCAACAGCAGGCAATAATGAGTGATAATTGAAAGAACTCCATTACTTTTGCGGATGAAACGAATAAAAATTAAGTAATAACCGCAAAAGAACATGAATAATATGGACGCAACAATTAAGGAAAAGTATCTCATTTGGACGGCTGTCGGTCTGGCTATCTGTATCATTTCACTCGGAGTAACCATTGTTGTTGGTAGTGACTTCGGGCATGACAACTTTATCAGGTTGATTGTCTTTGTTTGCAGCAATGTGTTCGGATGGTTGCTCTATCTTGTCTTCCAGTCATTCATCTTTGATGCCTACCATATCTACAAAATGAAGTTCGGCAAAAAGGAGAAGCCACAGGAAATAGAGGCAGTTGCTCCAGAAGAGGTTTTTGCTCCGGTAGCTGAAGAAACCGTAATGACGGAAGAAACAGCCGTTAAAGAGCCAATCCAAGAAAGTCTGCCTGTAGAAATCCACATCACCTCCCAACATCATCAGGAGAGAAAAGCCTCTTATGAGGAGATGCAGAAATTGGAGATGGAGCAGCGTGTACGTATGGTAATGGAGTACATTCATTACATAATGCCTCGTATAGCGGATGAAGAGACTACCAACCATATCTGTACCGAGGTTCATAATTGGATGTACAATCCCAACTATAAACCAAAACCAATCAAGAGAAGACTGACCAAGCAGATTACGAGTGTTCCACTCCGTCATTTAGTGTGGAATATTACTACCCGTTTCATGAATCCCAAACTTTACAGTGGCGATAATAAGGCCATGTTCATAAAGACCTTGTTCCCGAAAGAGTTTGCAGACACCGAGATTGAAACCATCAAGAACTTCAAGGTGGATCCAAGAAAGAGCGAAATCCCCATTGATGAACCTGAAGGAGATAATTTTTCTTTCCACTATCCCGAAGATTATACTCCAAAACAACTTTCATAGCTCAATTCTATAGAATAACCATAAGCAGTCAGTAAAGCGTAACTGTCTGTATCACATCGTTTCCCGAATAACTTTGCCCGTCATTTATGGTCGGTCATCGTTATTCGGGAATTATTTTGCAATTATCATCCGTGGAGGTAGTCACGGCTGTATCATTCAAGTCCTTTGCAGCAAGTCCCACTAAAGGGGCGAGTTGTAAAATGGAAAACAATTTGATTACCTTCAACGACCTTCCTATGGTCGTGGCTCAGCTTCGGGATGAAGTGATGAGTCTGAAAAGCCTGCTCACCGAGCAGCGCAGTGAGAACAACGCAAAGGCAGTGGACACCCACGTCCCCATGTCAGTGGATGAAGCAGCGGAATATCTGGGTATTCCAAAAGGTACGCTTTACATGAAGCTCTCCGATGGAACTATCCCTGCCACCAAGCCCGGCAAACGCTACTGCCTCTATCGTGACGAACTGGACAAGTGGCTGGAGTCTTCCCGTAAGAATCCCGTTCCTCTATCCGATGAGGAACTGAGTGAGTCCATATCCTCTTCCCACCGTCGCAAACCCAACAAACGTAACTGGTAGATGCTATGGAAGAGGATAAGAATTACATCCACATGATTCATGGCGACCTCGCAAGAGCAAGCCAGGTACAGAGCGGTATGCCCGAGAATGTAGGTGTGATGAATATCAAGAGTGCCAACCGTACCATACTCGAAGCGTCCCAAAAGCCCACGCCACGTTCGCTATGGGACTGCTTCTGGTACGAAGGGGAA
>JAFYQQ010000058.1 GCA_017559845.1 Bacteroidaceae bacterium
AAATCTGCGGTAATCTGTCGCATTGGTGTCATCTGCGTGCCATTATTAAACGGTGAGCGGTGAACGAAAAAACGCAATGCGGTGCGTTGGCAAAGTCAACGCGGTGCGTGAACGGATGCAATGCGGTGACTTTATCCAGGCACCGCATTGGCTTTTCAGAGCAGATATACTGCATGGGCCGATGCAGATATACTGCAACGGCTGTAGAAGATATCTTAAATGGGCAACGCAGTACTACTGCTATGGGAATTGAGATTTGCGTGAGTAAAAACCTCGGACGCTGCACGCAGACGTCCCTACCACTCACAGCTCATTACTCATCGCTCACTGCTCACTTATATTGATAATGCTTGCCGTAATTGTAACCACCAAGATCAAGGAGTGGAATGTCGGCATTGAAACGGCGGACAAAGTCGGGGAAGTTCTTTTGTGCCTCCTGTGTCCATCCTGCTTCGGCAACAGCCATGAGACGGGGAAGCATGAGATATTCCATATAGTGTGATGAGCTGACAAACTCGGTCCAGAAGGTTGCCTGTACACCAATGTAGCGATGGGAAAGGTCGGGCGAAATGTCATGCGGAACCGGAATGTAGTTGTATGTAACACTCAAACTGTCATTACCGGGGCCAGCGGCATAAGGCTCATCAGGGGAATTCCATTGTTTCCGGTTGATGTAGTACGGGCCAATGGGCGTAATCACCACGTCCAGCCCCTGTGATGTGGCCTTCCTTGCTGCCGGTTGTGCCCCTACCCAACACATGACCTTCACGTTGTTCTCTTTGAGAGGTGTCATGTCTGCGCCTTGTGCCGTAACACTCTCATTCCAGGCAAACAGACCCTTTCCGTGTAGTGCTGCCACCTGTGCCATCTCTCCGATGAACCAACTCTGTAATGCACGGTGTGAGCTCAGACCGAGTTTCTTGCGCAACTGGTCGCACTCGGGATTCTTTTCCCATTGCATGATGGGGCATTCATCACCTCCGATGTGGATTTCCGGACCGGGAAACATTTGGCACAACTCTTCCACCACATCGCGTGCAAACTGTACGGCATTGGGGTTTCCCACATTGAGGATGTCCACACTGAGTCCGAGGTTCTGTGTCCAGACCTCGTAGGTGCGTTCCGGATGGCAACTGAATTCGGGATAGGCTGCCATTGCTGCCATCATGTGTCCGGGCATATCCACTTCGGGAATGATTTCGATGTGGCGCTCGGCTGCATATTGTACAATTTGCCTTATGTCCTCTTGTGTATAGAAATATGGTCCGTAGGGCTTGCCGTGCCAGTACTTTGTCTGCTTCTCATCGTTCATCAGCATGTCCTTGGAGACGCTGCCTACCTCCGTTAGCTTGGGGTACTTCTTGATTTCTATGCGCCAACCCTGGTCATCGGTAAGATGCCAGTGGAAACGATTCATCTTATAGATGGACATGATGTCAAGCACACGCTTGATTTCGTCTGGAGTAAAGAAATGGCGGCTGACATCCAGCATAAATCCACGATATCCGAAGCGGGGCTGGTCCTGAATGGTAATGCAGGGCACAAGATAATCGGTTTTCTTTTCTCCCTCTTTGCCCAGGATGACATTGGGAGGCAGCATCTTCATGAACGACTGCAGGGCATAATAGCAGCCGGCGCTGGAGGAAAAGCGTACCTCCACATCCTTCTCGCTCACAATGAGCACATAGCCTTCTGCCGGCAAAGTCTTGTCCTGTACCATACGGAAGTGGCCTTGCTCCTTGCGTTCTATTGTTCCCTTCTTGCCAGTGGCAAAGGATAGCTTGCGGACAAAACGGTCCACATCGGCCCACACTTTGGGGTCAGAAACACCATACATGGCAACCGTAAACTTGCGGGGCAGTTCAAACTGTCTGCCCTCGCTGTCCATTGCCACGCTCATGGGCAGAGGGGTAATGTTGAGCTCCTGTGCAAACGAAGTAGCAGCCTTGTCTCCAAAAATAATTAGGAGCGAAAGGCAGAGCATTCTAAGGGAAAGGATGTGCTTTATCTTTTGTGTCATGACATTATATATATTATATCGTTATGCTTCACATGCTGGGGCCTTGTGGGTCATGATGTCCAGTACCGTGCGGTCTGTCTCTTCCATTCCTTTGGCACCTATACGCGTAAGGTTGTGGATGCAACGGTCTACATCGTCTTCGATGAGTCCTTCCACGTTGGTTACATATTTGTTCTGGATGGCCAATATGGCGCTGAGCACTGCGGTGGAAACTCCGCTAGACACTTTCAGTGCGCAACTGGGCTTGGCACCATCGCAAACCATTCCGGCCAGATTGGCAATCATATTCTTCACGCTATAGACAACCTGGTCATAGTTGCCACCCATCAGATAGGTGATGCCGCAACTGCTTCCGGTGCTGGCGACCACACAACCACAAAGTGCACTGAGCCGTCCCAGGCTTTGTTTGATGTAAATGGCTGTCAGATGGCTCAGTATCAAGGCTCTTGTCAGTTCCTCCTCCGTATTATGGTTCTCCCTTGCAAAGACCACTACAGGCAAAGTGGAGGCAATTCCCTGGTTGCCACTGCCGCTATTGCTCATGACGGGAATCATAGCTCCGGCCATTCGTGCGTCGCAAGCACTGCTGGTGGTGGACAGAATGTGGCTGAAGATGCTGTCGCCCATAATGCCCTTTCCCAAAGGACGGCTCAATGTCTTGCCCAGTTCGTGGCCATAATTGCCTTTAAGGGCTTCATCGGCAGCCTTTTCATTCAAGACACGTGCCTCGTTGATGAATTCCAAAAGTTCCAAAGGGGTATCTATGGCAAAATCGTAAACCTCGCGCAGATTCAGACGGTTTTCCACATTGCTGCCCTTGCCGCTTTGGAGGAAACCTCTTTCATCGGTTATGACATTGCCGTTGTGCGAAAGGAAGACCAGGCGATCGTGTTCATGTGCGATGATGGCCTGTGCCTTATGCTCGCCAGAACAGCAGACGGCATCCACATAAAGATTGTCGCAGGCTTTTTGTTCCAGTTCAATACGGATGACTCCTTTTGAAATCAGCTCCTTTCCGCGTTCCACGGCTTTCGGTGTGCAATCCTGCAACACCTGCAATTGGTATTCGCTCTTGCCGATGAGCGCACCCAATGCAATGGCTATTGGCAGACCCACCATGCCAGTGCCGGGAATGCCCACACCCATGGCATTTTTCAGAATATTAGCACTTAGGCGCACCGTAATGCCTGTTGGCTCGCATCCGAGCGTTTCAGTGGCATAGGCCACACACAACGCCACGCACATGGGTTCCGTGCATCCGATGGCGGGCACGACCTCGCGTTTCATTAAAGCTATTATTTCTTCCTGTTTCATTTCTTCTTTTGATAAATATCGGCTTTTATTAAAGTCCTATTGGTATCAGTTGCCAGTTTCGGGTGTCTGCACTTACGGACGGACCATAAGGGTACAGTCCTACAGGAGTGCCTTCCAGCAATATCTGGTCTTGCAGGTCAAATGCCTGTCCTTCTGTGTTCGTTATCTTGTAGAAATAGTCCTCAACCGGTTCAATGTGGAACAACTGTCCTTCTGCTGTCTTTCCGATAGCTGCAAGCGCATATTTTCCGGTATCAGTAATGGTCTCCCCCACTCCGTTTGTGAGTCTGTATTTGCCCTCCACATAAGTGAACGTCCACAACTGACTTTTATCCGAAGCGTTTGAAGGCGCCAGTTGGATTCTTCCGTTCACGCCACTCAATGCCATCTCACAATTGCTTTGGGGGACAATCATGAAAGTGCCCTCATGGACGGTGTTGGCTGTCGGTATGGTAAGGCGTTCAATGGGCAATACCAGTGTGGTAATACTGGATGCGGGAAGTGAAATGGACAGTCCTGAATTGACAATCGTATCTTGCAACTCGATGGGTTGCATGTATTTGCTTTCCTCTGTACGATACACTTCGGGTTTGCCTGTTGGTTTTATTCCAGGTAAATGAATGTTATGCACAGCTGGACGGTTTCCGCTGTTCAGCAATACAGCCACCAAGGTGTCGGCACCGGGATTTAGGGCAGCCAATGATTTACGAGACGTGGAAGTAACCATTGTGTAGTCTTGTTTGATAAAACGGGTTACTTGCTGGCGTACATAATAATTGGGTACACGCTTGATGCTGTTCTCATCGGCAAAACTGCCACGGGCAAGGCACCATTGGTCATTGTTTTCTTCTACAAACTGCCAGTCAATCCATGCGGAAGGAAGGATGTAATGCATGTCGTCGAAGAACTTCTGGCACAAATTGAGGTTGCCAGAGAGCCCACTTCCACCTGCACCCACTTCATCCATCCAGATGGTTTTTCCTTCTGAACGGGCCAACGAGCCTACTTGACTGCGCGAACGGTTTGTGGCACTATAGGTATGGGTGTTCCATTGTCCGACAAGGTTCATAACCCCTTGCTGCTGATAATACAACAGGTCTTTTACGCTTTGTCGGGTGTCAGTCTCATCGCTGCATGCCAAAACGGTCTTCAAACCACTTGCTTCCAAAATGGGGTGCAGAATACGGATGAACTTAACCTGTTCTTCCATGCTGAAATGGCAACCTTCCTGACTGCCGTTGGCATACCAATAGTCGGTAACGGGTTCGTTAAAGGGTTCGAGCGTCTTGAACTCAATCCCATACTTGTCTTTATAATGCTTGCAGACATTTACCAGATATTCTGCAAATGCCCTGTAATACTCTGGCTTCAGATTGTCCATGTTCGGGTCTTTGTTGCCTGCGCAACATCCGCTATATGTCATCCACCAAGGGGCGCTGTTGCTGAAAGCTTCAAATATGGCATCGGGACGTCGTTCCTTGATCTTGAGCATAATCTTGCGCTGGCCTTTGTCGCGTTCCCAGTGGTATGGGCCATTCAATTTGTCCTGGAAACCTTCCATTTCTGCACGCAGACCTTTCCCTTTTCCCATGTGATGCGGTTCGCAATGTGCATGGTCTGGGTCGTCTCCGCCACCGATGTTGTAACGGAAAATGTTCCAGTTCAAACCCGTCGGACTTACCATCCAGTCTACAAGCATGTCTATCTTCTCATCGCTCCATTCACCGCACATCCTTGCCCACCAGCAAAGACTTACCCCCCAGCCTTCAATCGACTGACGAGTGGCAAGGGTGTTAATCATGTACGAAAGTGTATCAATCTGTGGCCGTTTTTCCAGTTTGTCCGTAAACACCCATAAATGATTTTCTTCGGTGCCGGATTTGTCCGAATAAACCGTAGCGTTCTGGTGGTTTGCGTCTGTCCCCAGATATTTACCTGTCTGAAGATTCCTTAGCTTTACATATTTCCCTCCAGTCTCCTCAATGACATATTGTGTGTATTTGTCTGTTTTTCATGTAGAAAGAAGGTAGTCCAGCCGTCTTTTGTCCCTAACCCAAGATAGAGCGCATTGCTGTCCTGTTGTAAAACTATGTTATTGCTTCCATCTTCTTGGGTGTCAAATAAAAAAGGCTTTACTTCTGCCCGCTCTGCCTCTGCATAAGACAATATGGCCACATTATTTTTCCCCTTGGCAAGGTACAGTCCGCTACTGTGCATGAGATATGTGGCTGCATGTTCAGTGGCGGGCGAACATTGGCAAAGGAATATCAGAGCGAAAACAAGGAATAACTTCATGAACTCCGGGGACTGTATAAAACAAACAAGGCGATGGGACACACCTCACCGCCTTGTATATGATGATTGACTATGATTTATAGAATGTACTGAATGCTGCAATACAGTATTCGTGATCCTTAACCGAACCGGTTTCTCGAACGCTATGCATGCCTAAAATGGGATTTCCCATGTCGACACCCCTCAAGGGAAGAGAAGAGGCCAGGATGTTTCCCAATGTGCTTCCGCCTGCCACATCGCTATGGTTGACAAAACGTTGGCAAGGCACACCGGCCTTTTCACAAATGCTGGCAAAGACTGCGGCAGATACGGCATCGCTGGCATACTTTTGCGCGGCATTGAACTTTATGGCAGGACCACCACCCAAAACGGGATGATTGGTGGGGTCATATTTCTCGCTGTAATTGGGATGCCATGCATGTGCATTGTCTGCAGAAACCATAAATGCTTTCTCTACGCTGCGGTAGAAGTCTTCCAAAGAACCGCCTTGCTGGCAAACGATACGCTGAAGCATTTGGCTGAGGAAGGGACTGCCCGCACCTTGTTTGGTTTGGCTTCCGGTTTCTTCGTTGTCGAATATTGCCAATACACTTGTTACCTCGGGTGTGTCCTTGTCTGTATCCAACAATGCCATCAGTCCGGCATGTACCATGCTCAAATCGTCCAGACGTCCGGCGCTGATGAATTCATCGTGTACGCCTACGGTACATGCTGGTGTGGTGTCATACAGATACAAATCAAAATCTATGATGTCTGTGGCTTTTACCTGTAGTTCCTCACAAATGACATTCATCAGCATGTTGCCGCTTTCCAATTCATTACTGATGATGCCCAGCAAGGGAAGCATATCTTTTTGCTTGCTCAACTTAACGCCATCATTGACTTGACGGTTGAAATGGATTGCCAGGTTTGCTATTGTCAGCAATGGACGCTTGATGTGCAGCAATGCCGTGCGGGGACGCATGACATCATCTGTACGCAGGATCACTCTTCCCGCCAAACTTAAAGGACGATCCATCCAGGTGCTCATGATGGGGCCGCCGTACACTTCTGTATTGAGACGTACAATGCCGCCTTCTGAAGTCATTTCGGCATTGGGCTTGATGCGGAATGTGGGGGAATCGCAGTGTGCACAAATCATACGGAAACCGGTTTCGGCCATGGGTTGTTTTCCGATGCGGAACGCATAGATTGACGAGTCGTTCTTGGTGGTATATATTTTGCTGCCTGGAGCAAGTATTGGAAGAGAGTCTTCTGCATCTACCCGCTTATAACCTGCACCATCCAATATTGACGCAACAGTTTTTACTGCCAAAAAATTGACAGGAGAATCATTCAGAAAATTTAATAGATTATTTATCATGGTTATTCTTTGTTTTCTGCCCAAAAGACAGTAATTTTGTGTTATAAATTTAAAAGCATTTCTCGTTGCAAAGATACGACAAACTGAGTATAATGCCAAATTTTAATGAGAATTTCCAGTAGCTCAAATTCATATCGGGCAATGACAGACAACAATCATTCTAATGCTGCCATGAAAATTGCAGACAAAATCACAGAACAGCCATCTCGTTACGAACAGTTGGACAAGATGAGCGTTGCAGAAATTCTATATGCAATAAATGATGAGGACCGCCTTGTGGCCGAAGCGGTAAGAAAAGCTATGCCGCAAATCCTGAATCTTGTTGAAAAAGCCGAGGTCAGGATGAAGAACGGAGGAAGAATATTCTATGTGGGTGCAGGAACAAGCGGGCGATTAGGAGTGTTGGATGCCAGTGAACTGCCTCCTACATTTGGTGTGTCGCCAGACTTGGTCATCGGTATAATAGCCGGTGGCGATGCAGCACTGCGAACAGCAGTGGAGAAAGCAGAAGACATAACCGAAAAAGGATGGGAAGACCTGCTTGTCCATCATCCCACACACCATGATGTGGTTATTGGAATTGCGGCAAGCGGCACCACTCCCTATGTCATTGGGGCGGTTACCCGAGCGCGCGAAAATGGACTCTTGACAGGATGTATTACCAGCAATCCCCATTCTCCTTTGGCACAAGTTTCCGAGTGTCCCATTGAAACAATTGTCGGCCCAGAATTCCTAACCGGTTCCAGCCGGATGAAAAGCGGAACTGCACAAAAAATGGTGTTGAATATGATTTCCACCTGCCTCATGATACGCATGGGACGTGTTCAGGGAAACCAAATGGTCAACATGCAACTGACAAATGAGAAACTAATTGAAAGAGGAATAAGAATGATACGGGCTTCCATCGCAATTAGTGAGAAGGAAGCCCGAGACCTGTTGCTTAAGCACGGCAGTGTACAGAAAGTGTTGGAATCTTTTCCAACCTGAATACTACTCTGTTTTGCCGTACATGGTGTCGTAATAGTTCAAATAGTCACCCGAAGTTACATTGTCCAGCCATTCCTCGTTCTCCAAGTACCACTTTATAGTGCGTTCAATGCCTTCTTCAAACTGAAGCGAGGGTTCCCAACCCAGTTCCTTCTGCAATTTGGTGGAGTCTATGGCATAACGTGCATCGTGTCCCAGACGGTCTGTGACATAAGTAATAAGATTCATGTCCTCATCCTCGGCTCTGCCTAAAAGACGGTCTGTGGTTCGGATGACAACCTTTATGATGTCAATGTTTTTCCATTCGTTGAAGCCGCCTATGTTATAGGTCTCAGCAATCTTGCCTCCATGGAAAATCACATCAATGGCCCGGGCATGGTCTTCCACGAAAAGCCAGTCGCGTACGTTTTCTCCCTTGCCGTATACGGGCAATGGTTTGCGATTTCTGATGTTGTTGATAAAGAGCGGAATCAGTTTCTCCGGGAACTGATAGGGACCGTAGTTATTAGAGCAGTTCGTTACGATGGTGGGCATTCCATATGTGTCATGATAGGCGCGGACGAAATGGTCACTGCTTGCCTTGCTTGCAGAATACGGTGAATGTGGATTGTATTTTGTCGTTTCATAGAAGAAATCATCTCCGTAGGCATGATGGTGTTCAGCAGAGGATGCTGTAGTGCTGAACGGAGGTTCCACTCCTTCGGGGCGGTTCATTTCAAGCGCTCCGTAAACTTCATCGGTTGAGATATGATAGAAGAGTTTGCCTTCGTATTTCTCAGGAAGTGATTCCCAATACAGTTTGGCCGCTTGGAGCAGTGACAAAGTGCCCATGACATTAGTGCGGGCAAAGGTAAACGGATCTTTGATGCTGCGATCCACATGACTTTCTGCCGCCAAATGAATGATACCGTCAATCTGCTCTTCTTGCATCAGCTTATAAAATGCATCGAAATCGCAGATGTCCATCTTTACAAACTTATAGTTGGGCTTGTCCTCCACATCTTTGAGATTGGCGAGATTGCCGGCATAGGTAAGCTTGTCCAGATTGATGATGTTATATTCGGGATATTTGTTTACGAAAAGGCGCACTACATGGCTTCCGATAAAGCCTGCACCGCCAGTGATGATGATATTTCTCATATTTTTTGCTTTGAGTGATGAGCATTGCTTTTAATATTCGCTATGCATTTTTTCAATGATTCAGTCCAATACGGAACGGCAATGCCGAATTCCTGCTTTATTTTGCTTTTGTCAAGGACAGAGTATGAAGGCCTTTTAACAGGACTGGGGAATTCATTGCTGTGGCAAGGCTGTATGTCACAGGAAGTGGTTCCGTTATATTCGGCAATCATTTTTGTGAAGTCGAACCAGCTACATACACCCTCATTGCTGTAATGATAGATGCCGGTCTTGGCGTATGCCGTATTATTACATGAAACCGAAGTCTTGTAGTCGTTCAGCACTGCGACAATAGCCTTTGCCAAATCCAATGCGTATGTGGGTGTTCCTACTTGGTCGAACACGACTTTCAACTGCGGTTTGGTAGCTGTCAGGTTCATCATTGTCTTGCAGAAGTTTTTCCCGTATTCCGAGTAGAGCCATGCTGTGCGGATGATAATATATTTTCCTCCCGTGGAAATAATATTTTCCTCGCCATGTAATTTTGTTAGGCCATAAATGCCTGTGGGTGTACCTTGCTGTGTTTCGGTACAAGGCACATTGTAAGGTTCCTTGCCGAAAACATAGTCAGTGGAAATCTGAATTAACAGTCCACCCGTCTCTTTCATCGCTTTTGCCAGATATAAAGGAGCGGTTGCATTGAGTAGTTCTGCCGTATCCTGATTGGTTTCCGCCGCATCCACATTCGTAAAGGCCGCACAGTTAACAATGGCGTCAATCTGCTTTTCTTCCACCATCTTTCTAATGGCGGTTTCGTCAGTGATATCCAACACAACGGTGTCCACACCTTCAATCTGTGAGATATCCGTAAAGATGTAATTGTCTTCCATTTCTTGGGCCACGATACGCATTTCGTTTCCCAATTGGCCGTTTGCTCCGGTTACAAGTATGTTCATTCAGTCCTTTTATTATCAGTGTGAGGCTGGCCATTTGTTATTTTAGCCAGCCTCACACGTTAAAATGTTTATTACCAGATATCTTCGGGTTCTTCGGGGTTGTCGTAGATTTCCTTGGCCACAAGCTCCAGGTAGTCCATGTAAAATTCCTTCTTGTCCGAGTCAAGTACAGACTTGATTTTTAGGTAATAGGTTTCCTCTGGATCCATGGTCTGGCGCACAATGATGTGGCGGATGATGTGGCGGTTGCTATAATGACGGGCGGTAGAACTGGTATTACCATTGTTACAGGTAGATTTCTCACCCTTCATCTTCATGTTATTACGCATGCGCTTGTCCACTTCGGCGTTGTAATCCTGGTCCTCGGTGTCGTCTTCCCAACCGGTGTTACGGCCGTCGGCTCGTACGGTGATATCCATGGGGATGTCAGCGACAGGAAGGTTATTGGGGTTGTTGCCAAAATAAATTTGGCCTACACCACGGTTACCATTGGCAAGTACGCGATAGCGCAATTCGTATGTGCCGCGACGGGGAACTGGTGGCAACTTGAACATGATTTCGAAACGGCCTACAGCCTTCATTTCGTCTGCCTGGTTGTTACACCAGTCATAGTCGTGCGCATTATAATATACGAACTTACAGTCGTCGTTCAGCACCATATTCTCGGTGTAAGGATAGATACTGGCAGCAGGGATGTAAACGTGCTGGTAGCGTTCTTCAGTAGCGGCCTTCTTGCGGATGTCATTGTTCATGATTTCGGGACAAAGGCTAATTCCGTCGAAACGGATACGTCCGCGCTGCAGATTGTCGCGCACTTCATCCGTATAGGCCAAAGGCGCATCAATGGGATAGATGCAGCAGTTCTCAATGTCGTTAACCACGGTGAGACTGTCGTTGGTCAGGACTTTACAGCCCACCTTGTCAGGATCGCAACTGATTTCATCACCATTGCCGAGACGGCCCAAATCACGATTGGGGAAGCGGTTGATGTAGACACCCTGGCTGGCTGCACTTTCGTAGAGTTTGAACAAACGGCGCTTGCCGAAAGATGCATAGAATTCCATAACAGGGATACCCAACTTGTTGGGGTTGCTACGTACATAACCGTATTCGTTGTGGTGGATAACCAATTTGTTTGTAGGAATCTTCATGGGAAGAATGTGGTAGGTAATCCACTGATTCAGCAAGTTACCTGGATTCTCATAATCGTCCTCGTTGCCTTGGTCTGCATCAAGGTCACCTTCTGCATACTGCTTGTTGTCCAGAATCCACTGGCGCAGTTTGGTCAGCAGTTGGGGGTCGCGGGGATCAATGCCCTGGCTGCGCCAGAATGCGTCGGTCTCTGCAAAGATGGTAAAACCATACTTGCGGTGCTTGGGAGCATAGCCGATACTACCCTCGGCAAAACCATAGCTGGTCATACCGATAAGGTCGGGAATCTGTCCACTCTGGTACAACTTTTCATACACCTCGTCACGCACTTTGGTCAAAGTATCCATCAGACCACAAGCCTGGATTATGCGGGCTGCTACCAGATAGCCTTCAATCTGCTTGTCCAGGATGTTCTGCAAATAATAGGCGGCGGTTACGTTGCGGGGGGCAATTACCTTATGAATACGGTGAACAAAACCGTTGATGGCGGGGATGTCACGGTTGATGACATCAATGGCACAATCATTATTAATATATATACTGTCGGGGCAGTTCTCCACATAATTCACTGTCAGCTTGCTGTCCAAGAGGTTTCCGATGGCCAGCTCGGAGTTGTTTTCCACGGGGAAGTTTGCGGTTTCAAACAATTGGGTTATCTCATCACCACCGTCAATGATACTGTTGAAGACGATTACCTTGCGGATTGAGTCGAGTTTTGTGCTGTCAGTAAAAGAAGACCAACTGGGCTCGGCAATCAGAGAATCTTGCACCAATGTCTTCAGATACTCGTGAATGGCGTCGTTAGTGGGCGCAAAGCAAGTGAAGTTACCGCGGGCAGCCATAAGCTGCCTTACTGTAGTCTCACTCATATCACTGATGGGGACTCTGCCCAAAAGATCGTAGTATTCGCTATAGATTTCCTGCTTTGACAGGTAACTGGATATGGTTTCTTCCTTGAAAACATAACGAGAAGAGGTATCGATGGTTTCCGTACAACTATACAAAGCTGCCACGGCCACGAATGACATCAGAAGCTTTTTAAAACAGTTTATTTTACGCATTTTTGTATTAGAAGTGTGTATTTTTTTAACATTTAGCAACAAAGTTATAAAAAATTGACATTGCAACCTAATAATATTTGTTTTTTTGTGTCCAGACGTTCTAAATTAGACAGGCAGGTTGAGGACTTTGTTGTCATTAAACGGTTTATCAGGGTTTCTTGGTAATCATGTTCACGAAATAGTCCAATATCTGTTTTTTCTGCTCGGGACTGGTGTAAAGATAATAGTGGTTTCCCGTTGCATCCGCCTTGAAGGTGGTACAGCCACGGTCAGTAACATGGATGCGTCCTGCTGGCGAGAGGCTGAACATCTGGCCAGGGTCAATGGCAAAAAGAACTGCCGTGAGGTCCCATGTAGGACGGTCTTCCATATTGGGCAGATAACACTTATAGGCATCCACAATGGGATGGTGCTTAGTCCAGCCGAAGTCTTCTCTTATGCTTCGTGCAGGGTATAAGATATGCTCACCCAGTTCAAAAGGTGAAGTATAGATGGGAGTTGGCCATTCGTTATACACCTTCTGACAGGCAGGAATGTCGTGGTGCACGTTAAATTCCGTATAGTTAGGATTCTCCATGTGCCCAGCCATTACCACAAGACGGTCCACCTTCTTGGCCACCAAGTCCTTGCCGCTGAGGGGAGAGAAACCATCGGGTTGAGATGCAAGCAGTGCAGACAGGTTGTTGCTGAATCCCACAGAAATGATGGTCACGCTGTTGTCCTCTGCCTTTGCAAGCAGTTTGCGGTGAAGCATGACCGCATCCTGCCAATTTTCTGTGCCTTCGGGAAGTTGCTTATACAAGGGGCGGCCCTTTTCATCCTTCATCTTGCACACAACCTCAGTAAAGTTCTGCACGTGAGACATGGTGCTGTTTTTCTTACGGGTGGTCACGCCAATGGGAATGCGCTTGCAGCCATACCAGCGGTTAAGCAGGTCAATGAAGCGAGGTGGATATTGGCCTTCCTTGTTCAGCATGATAGCCATCAAGTCAATCTTTTTGGAACGGTGGTACTTGTACAGCATGTCTATGGCCAGCGCATCGTCTACGTCGTTGCCCATGTCCGTCTCAAAAATTACATTCAACCGTTGTGCCAATGCACATTGGAAACTTATAGCCAAAATGGCAAGAAGAGTAAAGAATCTTTGTCTCATGATATCAATGATTTTTATGTGAATATGCTGCAAAGATATGACTTTTGGGATAAAAGTGTGCCGAAAAGCGGGAAAAACTTGGGCAGTATGTTAAAAAATGATAACTTTGCACTGTTGCGCATGGTTCATGTGCGGATAAAATAGTGAAGAAAACCATATAAAATTGCAATCCATGAAAAAGACATTTCTGTTCCTCTTTTGTGTGTCTGTGATATTGGCCTGTGGTCCCCAGAGAAACCAATCCTCCATGAAGGGAATCATACTCAATACGCACGATCTTTCTTCTGTTCCCGACTGGCCGGAACGTGCGGCGGAAAACGGAATCAACACCATCAGCACTCACATGTTCCCTGGCGAGGTGCTCAATTTCATCCGTTCTGAGAAGGGGCAGACTTTCATGAAGCGTTGTCGGGAATTGGGAATTATGGTGGACCATCAGCTCCATGCCATGGGTGAGCTGCTGCCCCGCGACCTCTTTTCGTTGGACTCCACCATGTATCGCATGGACGAGCGCGGGCACAGGGTAAACGATTTCAACTGCTGCGTCCATTCCATTCGTGCACTGGATACCATAGCCGCTCATGCCGTTCGTGTGTCTAAGGAACTTGTCCCCACCAACCACCGCTATTATTATTGGCTGGACGACGGCAAACCCACCTGCCAATGTGACCAATGCAGACAGTACACCATCAGCGAACAAGCGCTCATCATAGAGAATCACGTAGTTAAGGCATTGCGCAAGCACGACCCACAGGCTATGCTTGCCCATCTGGCCTATTTCAATACGCTCGAAGCCCCTCGCAAGGTAAAGCCCGAAAAGGGTGTGTTTCTGGAGTTTGCCCCTTTCTTACGTTCATGGGAACATCCCATCTGCGACACGCTTGCCCAAGGCCGTGGCATGACGCATGCACAGAATCTGAAATATCTGAAGGAGAATCTGGAAGTCTTTCCCACAGAAACCGCAGTAATTCTGGAATATTGGCTCGATGTCTCCCTCTTCAGCGGTTGGAAGAAACCTGCCGTAGAACTTCCCTGGCGCAAGGATGTTTTTCTCTCCGATGTACAGACCTATGCTTCGCTCGGCATCCGCAACATCACTTCCTTTGCTGTTTACATGGACTCGGCCTATTGGGCAGCCTATCCAGACACCACTCCTTTGCGCGAATATGGCGAAGGACTTGCCAAGATGGGAACTGTCACAATTCCATAAGTCTTGCCTCTATAATATTAAATAATGTAAGGAGGTCTCCGTAAGGACAAATCTCGCCGTGCCATTTTCGTAAGGGGAAATAAGGATGTGACCGATAGTGAACCTAACTGGGAATCGGTTATTTGATGAAAAGTCTTGCGTCAAATAACCGATTCCTTTTTATCATTAAAAGGGGGCTTTATATCGGGATCTAACCAGAATACCCCTTGACTCTGTCAACCGATGCCGCAAATAAGACGTACAACCGCTCAACAAAATTGTAAACACTGCGGTGTTATTGTTTTTAGCCTTAACTGAAAAAGTTTTTTTACAACGCTCAAATGTTTGTTCCAGCCAATGAAATATATATTTCAGCACGTGGAATACATGTTTCATCGGCTGAAATACATATTCCATGCCATGAAACAGAAAAATTCCTTCGGTGCGGAAACTTTTTTAATTAGGTGTTATAACTTTTTCTCTTCGCTGTGACGGCTTTTTCAACATTCAGCAGACAGTTTATTGCTTCATTCGCAGAAAATGTTTACGTTTTTCCTCTTGCCATGCTTGAACAGTTGCGTTACCCCCCCCCTGCGTTATTTAATATTTGTTAAAATTTCGTTAAAAAAAGTATATATTTTGGCATAGATTGCTTATTCACCTATATTTGCATCAGTTTTTACGGCGAAAACACATAACGCCAAGCATAACGCAAGAATAACGCAAGCATAACGCAAGAATAACACAGAAGATGAAGGAATTCAAAGCAGAAGTCAATTCGCATCGCCCGTTATACGAGCAGATAGGGTTACATATTATACAATGTATTCGAAACGGCAGATATGTCAACGATGAGAAATTGCCCACGGTTAATGAGGCCTATACAGCCCTTTCCGTGGCGAGGGACACGATGGTCAAAGCCTACAAGTATCTGCAGGACGAGGGATGGGTACGCAGTGTGCCTGGCAAAGGATTCTTTGTTTCACGAAACATAGAGAGCGACAAGAAGAGGCTGTTTGTCCTGTTTGACGCCATGAACCCGTACAAGGAAACGCTCTACCGCTCGTTGATCTCGTCCTTGGGCGATGAATACTATTGTGACATGGCATTCTATTATTATGACAAGGACGTCTTTGAGCGTCTGATTAATAATGCCGTGGGCAAGTATGACGGATATGTCATCATTGCCCATTTCAATATCGACGTATCCTCCATCCTAAAGCGCATCCCCCACGAACAACTGATGCTGCTGGATGCTATGCCACAGCATTATAACAAGCCTTGTAGTGCGGTGTATCAGGATTTCCACAATGACCTGTATGAAGAACTGAAGGCGCTGTATCAGAAACTGTCTGCCTATGAATGTATGCACATGGTGTTCAATGACAGTTTCCAATTCATACCCATAGAGATTCTGACGGGCATCCACCAGTTCATGAGTGAGACGCAATATCCTATTTATATAGAAAAAGCCTTTGACGTGGAGAGTCTGGAAAAGGGCCATTGTTATATGGCCGTCAGCGAACGCGACCTGGCCTGTATCATCAAGGTTGTCAACCAAAGGGGATGGACATTGCGCAAGGACATCGGTCTGCTCAGTTTTGACGACACACCGCTGAAAGAGGTTTTGCAGGGCGGTATCACCACCATCAGCACCGATTTCAGACAGATGGGCGAACTGGCCGGAAAACTGATTCGCACCGGAACGATAAAACGGATTGCCAACCGCTGGACACTATCAGACCGCGGTAGCTTGTAAAAAGTAATAACCGAAAATACAAACATAATGAGACGGAACTCACTGGTATTATTATTCCTTTTCCTTGCCATTGTGGCGAATGCAGCACGTTGGAACAAAGAGACAAAGGACTGGAGCATGAATCCACACCCCACCATTGGTGACTGGGGATTTGACCGACCAGGTTACCCAAAAGGGTTATATATCCACGGCATTACGGTAAAGGAAGGGAAAAGAGTGAAAAATCCTTTAATTTACGACAATGATGTATATGACGACGTTTTTGATGACGAATGGATGTATGCTATGGCATCGTTGGGACAGTTGAAGATTGCAGCCTTGATCGTAACGCCGGTCCTTACTGACGGATGGGGGTTTCCGCATCCCGACTGGATACAGACAGCTCATGAATCGCGCCAGAATGCATTGCAAAGCGGAATAAAGGAGTCGCTCCTGCCACAGATAACCATCGGGACGGAAGCTGAGAGTGAAAAGGCAGGAGAAAGGAAAACCTCTGCCGCCGCCCATCTTTATGTGAAAATCATAAACGAGCAGTACAGGAAAAATCCAAAACGCCCAGTGATTGTGAACATTGGGGGGCAGTCTGCCACATTGGCATCGGCATTCTGTATTGACCCCTCGATTGCCGAAAAATGCATTGTATATTATACGGATGTAAAAGTCTATAACGGCCATTATGAATGGGCATCCAAACTTGTGGCAAAGAACTTCAGGGTAGTAAGTTTCGGCGACAAACCTTGGTGGGTTTACAAGCCCACTCAGCACGAATGGAATGTATTGCCGCGTCCTGACGAATGGCATTTGTTGACAGAAATGAACGTGCCTATGCTAAACCATATTGTACACCAGTTCCGCAACCGTGGCGAATATATCCGTGAAGGTGCGTGCGCCGACGGATATCACGACGGAGGGTTCATGCATGCCTGGATTCCCGGTATGCACAAGGCAGCAGAACTGATGGAAGTGCGCGGAGAAGGAACGGAAGCCCTTCACATTACGGCTTTTACAGAAGCGGAAGAAAGAATTGTCAAAGAACAGACGATGAGAACTCTTTTGAATCCAAAATGTTATAGATAATACTTTAATACCATAAGAATATGAGACGTAGTTTATTGTTACAAAGTGTGGTGGCATTGATGGCATTTACTTCTGCCGCATGCGCTAACGAATTACAGGCATTGCAGGTCTCTCCCAACGGACATTATCTGCAATATGCCGACGGAAAGCCTTTCTTTTATTTGGGTGATACGGCCTGGGAATTGTTCCACCGGCTGCATCGGGAAGAGGCTGACCGATATCTGAAGAACCGTGCAGAAAAGGGGTATAATGTGATACAGGCTGTGGCTTTGGCCGAGCTTGACGGTGTGGATGTGCCCAATGCCTATGGCCATAAACCGCTGAAGGACCGTAACCCGGCCATGCCCGATACCAGAGAGGGCGCGGCCAATGACTATTGGGATCACGTTGACTATATTGTGCAAAAGGCCAATGCGGAAGGGATGTATATCGGTCTGCTTCCGACATGGGGCCGATACTGGAACGACGGCAACCCTATCTTCAACGAGGAGAATGCCGAGAAGTACGGCCGTTGGATTGCCGAGCGTTATCGACAATACCGCGTAATCTGGATTCTAGGCGGTGACCGTAATCCCGACAATGGGGACAAACAAACCATTATACGAGCAATGGCACGCGGAATCCGTAGTGTGGACAAAGAAAGTCTTATGACATTCCATCCCACTGGTTGGACTTCTTCCTCAAAATGGTTCCATCAGGATGAATGGCTTGACTTCAACGGCCGGCAGAGTGGGCATAACCAACGCTACAACTCCAACCAGCAGATTCTGGACGATTTCCATCGCAGTCCGGCCAAACCCATCATGGAAATAGAACCGCTCTATGAAGACCATCCGCTTGAATTTAATCCCGACAACGAAGGGCATTCCAATGCGTGGGACGTAAGAAGAACATTGTACTGGAGCGTGTTCTATGGAAGTGCGGGTGTTACCTACGGCCATCATTCCGTATGGCAAATGTATGACAAGGAAAAAGGACGCGGACCCATTAACCGTCCGCTCATGCCTTGGCAAAAAGCCATTGACCAGCCGGCAGCAGGTCAGGCTGTCCATCTGCGCAGGCTTATGGAATCAAGACCCTACTTCAGCCGTGTGCCGTCGCCGGACTTCATTGTTCAGGACGAAGTGCAAACCTCTGTGCCGGGGGCTGGGCGTTACCGTTTTGTGGCCACGATGGACAGCGAGGGTACATACGCAATGGTATACGCCCCCATCGGGCGCACGTTCTCCGTGAGGACAAGTATGCTGAAAGCAGAAAGGATTACGGCTTGGTGGTACTGTCCGCGAACGGGAAAGGCTGAAAAAATAGGCAAGTTTGCCAATGACGGAGAGTACAAGGCATTCACACCGCCCATGCCTGGCGAGGCCCTTGACTGGGTTTTGGTGCTGGACAATGCAGAATGCAAATACCCCGCTCCCGGCAAACCTATCTGATATAACCAAGTTCTAAATTGACTGTAATATGAAAAGACTCACATCAACATTTTTGCTCTGTTCTTCATTCCTTATACTGAACGGACAGGAGTACAACACGTCATGGATTGCCAACGACGGCGGCTGGGAAGAAAGCCATATTCCCCATGACATGCTGAATATGTATGTCCATACAGACGGCACAGTGGCCACCATTTGCGGATGGGACGAGGGCGGAACAAACGTAGGTGTCTATCGTGACGGCAGACTGATAAGCCGCCCCGAAGGTTCGGGAACGGGCGGATGGGGACGTTTCTCGGGGGCACAGGTGGTGTTGGACGACAAATACGTGTACCAGTTGCTTACCCAGCACGGTTGTGACGGCGGCAATGACCAACTGAACGGCAACGGATTGAGGCAATTCCCCCCATGCGACAAGGCTATAGAGTGGAAGACCATACGCCGTTATGACCGGGAGACGGGTAACGGGGCACCGTTTGCAAAGGGATATGGATACAAGGGCGATATGTTGGTGGTATGTGCCGAGAAGGAACGCCACATGAAAGGGCTTGCCATCAATGCGGACAGGTTGTATGTTTCCGTGACGGGCTGTAAGGATTCTGCCCAGCCAGATTCCGTCAAGATTTACAATGCGAGGACCATGGAATACATAAAGGGATACCCCTTGCCGGTGGCGGCCGGTGTTCTGTATGCCGATGGCCGAGGCGGATTGTGGATGATGGCGGGTAACAGCATTATCCGTATGAAAGAGGATACCGGCGAACGCCTTGCACAAACCGTCTTTTTGCCTGAGGGAGTGGAAGTCCTTTCGTTCAGCATTGACACCCAACGGGGACGCCTGTTGTTGCCCAACAGAGGAAAAGACCTGAACGTGCTGATCTACGACAAAATCTTTGACGAGCCGGTGCTTGTCAAGACTTTCGGTATGAGAGGAGGAGTTTTCAGCGGCAACCAAACCTACTTGAAAGGACAAGCAGGCCCATTGAGGTTCTCCGGACCGGCCGGTGCCGGCGTGGACGCCAAGGGCAACATCTACGTATGCAACACAACCGTGAGCGGAGGTAGGGGTGCCGTATTGGAGGCTTATGAAGAGGAAAGCCGCAAAGCTTTGTGGAAGGTGGAAGGACTCATTTTCACGGCGACGGCAGATATTGATCGTCAGCACCCCGAATACATGTACACCCCAGAAAAGATACACTTGGTGGACTACACCAAAAAGGGGGAACGTATGGACCGGCTTGTTGCCTACACGGCCGACCCGTTCTCCTTCCCCGACGATGAACGTGTCTTGAAGGACGGTGCATTCATTACCTCGTGTTGGAAACGCACCATCGGCGGAAAGTCTTTTATGTTTGTCTCTGACATGTATGGCGGAATGATTGCCGGTTACCGCTTTGACAAGGAGAAGCACGGATACGTGGGCATCCCATTCCTGTTTGCCAACAACGGAGACCCGGACAGGAAACCACAAAAGCAACCGTTGCGCTTTTGGGTGGACAAGAACGGTGATGCCAGAAGAGATGCCGGCGAATGGGCTAATATAGACGAGATGAACCAATACAGCATGAGTTTCTTCGTGGACCAAAAGGGTAATATCTGGCGTGGAAGCAGAGGGCAAGGCATACTGTTTTGGAGAATGACCGGCCTGAACGAGCATGGCATCCCGCAATATGACTCCGCCAGGCTCTTCCCCCTTCCCGAAGGAACGAACGGGGCAAAAAGAGTATGGTACGATGCGGAAATGGATGAACTGTTTGTGGCGGGTTTCTCGGCCGAAAGACAGGACCCCACGGATACGTGGTGGTGTATGGGAAGTACGATTGCAAAGTACAGCAACTTCCTGAAGAACGCAAACGACAAACCGCTAAAAGCCGACATGCGCTTCTTCATCCCATTCCAACGAGAGGATAACAGCAGAAGCCACAAACTGAACGGAAAGGCATTCTGTGTGGAAGGGAATTTCATCTTCGTTTCCTTGGCACAGGAAGGCATTGTCCATGTGTATAACCGAAGTGACGGGAAAAAGTGGGGAGAGTTGAAACCCGACGATGCCGTGCACAAGCAAAGCGGATGGTCAGATTTCAACTACTGCATCAATGCCTATCGGCAACCCGACGGCACATATATTGTCATGAACGAGGAAAACGCATTTGCTAAAGTTATGGTATATCGGATGAAGGAGTAGGCATGCCCCCTAACCCGTCCGATACCTTGCATGCTTCCCTACCTTGTTGAAGGAGTAGATAAGGAACTGGACGGGGAAGGGACCTCCCTATTGCATGGAAGAAATTGTATTTACTTTTACCAGACTATAAAATGAAAAAGGTTCTATCATGTTGCGTAATAATGGCAGCTACGCAATTGTTCGCACAAGAAAATTATAAGACAACATGGCTTGGCAACACCCTTGGTTATGGAGACAAAAAATCATGGGTGCAAAATCATGTGAATACGATGTATGTTGCCCCCGACGGTGCCTGCTTTACACAAGCGATATGGGATGAGGGACATCATGAAACTAGTGTGTATAAAGATGGAAAAAAGTTGGGGTATTTAAATGCCGGTAGAGGGCTCTCGGTTGGAGGAAACGGAGATACTGTTTTTGTTCATTCGGGGCACGAAGTGGTAGGGCGTGACATTAAAACTTTTGCCCCTATCGATTTTTCCATAGCGATACCAGCAGGGCTGAATGGACCTGCAAAAATATATTCCATTGTGGCCCGTGACGGATATTTGGCTATTAGCGACCCCAATAATGACCGGATATTGGTGTATCTGACCCAAAACAGAAAGTTGATATATGAATTTACGGTGAAAAGGCCTGCAGACATGGCTATTGACACGAACAACAATTTGTGGATCGTTCAATCACCGGTTTCTTATCGCGATCCAATCCTCAATGATGCAGTTCCGGAAGCCGAACCAAAAATCTCATGTTATAGCATAGATGGTGAAAAAAGACCTGTAGAAATAACAGGAATAGAATATCCCACTGCTATTGCCATAGATTACAAAGGACGTTTGTTGGTTTGTGATGATGGAAAAAACCAACAGGTTTATTGTTATAAAAGCCTATCTACGTCTCCAAGGTTAGACTCCAGTTTCTTTAACAAAGGACGCTTTGGCGATTTGTATGGCATCTTTCAGCCAAAAACATCGGAAAAGGGGGTTGCCAAACCCCATCGCTTTTACCATTTAGCTGGAGTCGGCACTGATGCCGAAGGGAACTTGTATGTAAGTCTGGGAGGCCCTGCCCCTAAGGGAGACAATCCCTTAATGGATACTGACATTCGTGCGTTCGACAAAAAGACGGGCAGATTAAAATGGCAGCTTTTAGGCAAAGAGTTTGTTGACATGGGAGATCTTGATCCTGACGACAAGACGAAATGGTATACGAAAGATTCCAAATATTCCTTAAATTGGAATAAACAGGAGGCGGGGACAGAATGGTCTTATGAAGCACGGACGATAGATCCGTTTACATATCCCCATGATGCCCGTGCAAAAATAACCGGAAACCCCGGCACACGTACATCCATAGAGAATATCTTTATGAGAAGAGTCGGCGATGACCGGCATTTGTTTATGTACGGTTGCGGAATGGCTGGAGAACAATATCCCATCCGGGTTTTCAGATTCAACAAAAGCACCGATGGCGAGTTTGCTATCCCCGTTTTATATTTGTCCAAACAATATGGCGAATTGGAATTGGACAAATGGCCATTTAACAGACCCTCTAACATAAAAGAAGGGGACGAATATATGTGGTTGGACAAAAACGGAAATGGGCAGATGGATGCCGGAGAATATGAAATCAGCACCTATGATGATTATCCGTATCACGTGGGTTCTTATATTGACTCAGAAGGTGGTATTTGGACATGTCATCGCGAACGGGGCATACGCCGTCTCACCTGTAAGGAAGTAGACGAAAACGGCATCCCTGAATACAGTTTCGGGAACAGGGAATTTTATCCCTGCCCCCTTGAATTTCAGGATGTACATTTTGTCCGTTATCTGGGAGGAGAAGAAGACATAATGTATGTTGCCGGATGGACTCAAAAGAACCCGAACGAGACAGGAGGGGATAAACCTTCGCAAGTTCATACTATTGTTAAATATAAGAATTGGAAAACTTCTCCCACAGTTATTTGGGAAAGCCATCCGTCAGATTACAAGATACTGGATAAAGGCGCGTCATTTGAAGTAGAAGGTGATTTTGTGTTTGTTGGTTATGAGGGCGCTGACGGTGAACAGCCAATCGTTAATGGTACGGTATGGGTATTCAGCGCTGAAACAGGCACTTATCTCTGTGAACTGACTCCAGGTCCTGAAGTCGGGAACGCATGCGGATGGTTGGATATATGGGATAGCAGTATTCGAGCTTACAAGATCAATGAAGAATATGTTATTTTCGTAGAAGATGATTGGCATAGTAAAACCATCATCTATCGTTGGAATCCGAGAATGAGTTATAAACCCAAATGACGAATTGTGTTGAGGAGAAATAGAGAGGATGAGCCTATTTTTGACACATTTGCACTCGATTGTCGGATATAAATACATCGGGACACCAATCCACGGTACATATATTGTCATGAACGAGGAAAACGCATTTGCTAAAGTTGTGATATATTGGATGAAGGAATAAACAAAAGAAAGAAGTTTTTTCAGATCCTTGAATGGCGTGGTAGGTGACTATAGCGCCATTTTTTCAACCGGATGAAAGATAGGATGCAAAAAACAAATGACGATTTGCGTTGAGAACAAATTGAGGCTGTGCCAAAAAATTTGGCACAGCCTTCTTACGTCATTTGATTTGAAATCAGCATAGCGCCTATCATCAATATTATATTTTTATTCTTTTTCAAACAATGGACTTAAATCCATTATCTCAATGTTCCGGAATTCCACCGGATGACTTTCTGATTGCAATGAGATACGGCCTTTGCCTAAAGGTGTTCCTGCTTTATAGCCCGGGTCAGGAGATACACCACCGCCACCAATCGTCATGTTTGTGTAAGTCAAAACGGTATCCCCCTCTATGATATGGTGTGCAAGGCTATCACCATAAACAACAAATTCGGCAGTTACCCATTGTTCTCCATGATAAGTCTTGGAGTTTGATGTAGCACAATGCTCCTCGTATTTTTCATTCGCGATAAAGACTTCCGTACCCGGAGTGCAAATATTGCCCGTAGGACGCTCATTGACACCATCTCCTCCTAAAAGTTGTCCCTCAACCGAAACGGGAAAATCCTGATCGATGTGCATGGTCTTGGGGTCTGGACAATGAAGCATGGCTCCGCTATTGCGTATGGCCCAACCCGGACCGCCTTTTAGCTGCTCGCCAACAAATCGGTATTGCAGACGCAATTTATAATAAGAGTATTCTTTATCAGTATAGATGTGGCCGAAACGATTATTAAACTCATCATAACCGTCATACACCACTTTAAGTACTCCATCTTCAACGCGAAACGTATTCGCAAAGTTTTCGCCACAAGGATACCCTGTAACTTTTACTGTCCAACCTGTCAGATCCTTTCCGTTGAAAATGGATTCCCATTGAGGTTCAGGTTGGCTTTGCTTGCAAGAAGACAATGTGCAGACTCCCAATGTAAGTGCAATAACCGTTTTTTTCATTTGCAAAAAATTAAGTATGGAATAATATGTTGATGTCTCTTCAGATGAATTTAAGGGATGATGCCTATTGATGAGATGGCACGTCCACTACAAGCCGGGCAGGAAAGCAATACATGGGGTCTCCTCTTTGTTCCATGGTTTCTGTCATAACCCGCTCCGAACGCGCAACCTTGCCTTTGTAAAGAACCTTTCCGTCCTTCATTACCTTCACATTCTTGTCCAGATTGACGATGTTGTCGTTCAGATAAAAAGTGAGGCGACTGTAATCGCAACGTTCAATGTGAATAGTATTCTTTTTTACGCGGATTCTTACTTCCTTGCCACGCATAATTTCTTCCCTCGGGACAGAAATCCAATAGAAGCACTCGCGGAGCACTTCTTCCTGGCACCAAACGAGAGCCTGCGGATAAGGGTCGCGCACGAACTTCTCCATCCAGGACAGAGCTGCTGCATCTTCCCTGTCCATCCAATGACCCTTTCCCTCCAGAATGTGTGTTTGATGAATATATCCTTGTGGCGTTTCTTCCTGCAAGGCATCCAATTCTTTCCCTCTCTTTGCACATTCCGTATTCCGGTTATAGGCAGAATCATCTGCACCACACCATATCATAAAGGGTAGATTGCGGAGGTTCTGCAGTCCCACATCTCCAGGATGACCTGCCATCATGGACGCTGCCGCAAAATGGTCAGCAAGTCGGGGAGCCAAACGCCACACACCGTCACCGCCAGCAGAATATCCCATCAGATATACTTTGTTGGGATTGACACCTTTACAGATAATCATCATCTGAATCAGCTCTTCAAACATCTTGTCAATCGGCTCCTGAAACCACATGTTCCAGGCATTCCAGGGTGCTCGTGGTGCTACATAGATTCCCTCTGTAGGTTGGTACAAACGCTTTTGATTGTTCCATTGTCCGTCATTGAACTTATGTGTGGTGCCTCCACCGCCGTGCATGGAAATCCAAAGACTACGCTCGCCAAAAGGTGCATTGCCATAGGAGGCATACCAGAACGGCAAGGAATCGTTCCCGTTGTAAATGGTAGGAGGTGTTCCTTCCTGTACTTCCAGAATCTTACGGAACTGCGTTTCCCTTGTCTTTTTCCACGCATTAATTACCTGAGTACGTTTCTCTCCAGCCTCCTCCTTTGACATTTTTTCTTGTGCAGCAACGGGTTGCATCATCATAAACAGCAGAACAAACACAGCCTGCATCTTGAATCGTATTGTGTGCATAATTCTTGACATTGATTATTGAGTACAAGGCAAAATTACAAAAAACATTCGAGAAAAGTTGCCGTATCAGGATTTTATTATAAGAAAGGGACGCAATCTCATTTTAAATGGCTAACTTTGCATGAGATTGGAACATTTGTTAGTGAAAAAACATCTTGTCATCATCAGCACCTTTGTCATTGTCGCATTTGCTTTCTGTCTGTTCATCAAGGCGAATGCCGGATGGCCTGTCCCAATGGGAGAGCAGACGGATGGCTATGAACTTATTTTTGAAGACCATTTCAACGGAGACAAGTTGGATACTGCCCGTTGGAGTATTCCTCCTCGCGGAAACAGCACCTGGTCGCGTTGGATTTCAACGGATAAAGAGGTTATAGAGATAAATAAAGGTAAACTGACTTGCCGTGCCATCCCTAATAAAGACCGTTCACAGGACAGTGCCACTATGCTAACTGGCGCCATTTGGACAAAAGACAAGTTTACTTTCAAATACGGACGAGTGGAAGTGCGCATGCGGACCAATCTTCAATCTGGCAATTTCCCTGCGGCATGGATGGGACGCCAATGGGGGAAGGGCAACGTCCCACCCTACGGAGAAATTGACATTGTGGAAATGGTGGGCAATGACCGCAAGGCACGCCATGCCTTTCACACAGAATATACGACCAAAACGCCCAAGCACGGCATAAAGAATTCGTTCATGGAGCAGGTTGAGGTAAACAAATGGCATATCTATGCCATTGAATGGACGCCTGAGTATATCCATTGGTCTGTAGACGGAAAGATTACAGGCCGCCACCATAAGCCAAAGACTGGCAATGTCCAAAACGAATGGACCTTTGACGTCCCCTTCTACCTGTTGCTCAACCAAAGCATCATGCACGGAGTGTATGGAATAAAGGCCGACTTGGATAAAACCTATGAGACTCAGTTCGATTGGATTAAAGTGTATCAAAAGAGATATGAGTAAGATCAGAAACTTCGTATCTGCGATTGCGCAGCATTTCCCCACCACTGTCGTACAAACAAGATATTTCCTCAGATTCAAGAAATTCCCGAATCTGAAGAATCCCCAAAACTTGAACGAAAAGATTCTTCACCAGAAACTGTATTCGGATACATCACGTTGGACAGCCCTCGCAGACAAAGTCCGTGTTCGCGATTATGTCAAGGAATGTGGTTTGGAAGAAGCGTTAATCCCTTTGTACGGGGCATGGAAAAGTGCTGCAGAGATTCCATTCGAAGAGTTACCCGAAGAATTCATGCTGAAATCTAATAATGGTGATGGGCGTGGCACATTCCTTGCAGTACGCAACAAGTCTAAGTTGACCGAGAATGAAATAAGCAAGATACGCACTGAAGTGGACAGATGGCTCTCAGCCCGGCATATTGGTGCGCTCTCTGCAGAACCACAATACAGAGATATCCCCCCCTATGGTCATGGCAGAAAAACTGTTGCCATTTGACAAGAGTAACGGGTCCATCATAGACTACAAACTATGGTGTTTTTGTGGACAGCCACATTCATTTTTCGTTTGTATCGACCGTAAGAGTGACGGAGGACATGCCAGTGTGAATTGTTATGACCTGGACTGGAATGCTCATCCCGAGCGTATGAACTCATCAGAGAAATATCCTCTCTATTCCAAGCCTATTCCCCGTCCCAGCGGATTGCTGGACATGATACGCTATGCCAAAATTCTTTCCAAATCCTTTCCCCAAGTTCGTGTCGACTTCTATGAAGTGGACGGGAAAGTGTACTTTGGCGAACTGACCTTTAGTTCCTTAGGCGGATTGATAACGTGGTATAAACCTTGGTATCTGTTGGAAAAGGGCAATTTGGTAGATTTGAAATACAGCGGGGAGTCGTGAATAATTTACCCAAAGACATTCAATTATTCATTACCGAACTATCTATAGCATAGAAAAAATTTGTAACTTTGCATCCGAAAAATGCAGGTCTGCCGTTTTCAACTGGTTTTTCCTGCTTCCATATTTCAATCTTAGTATAAGAATTGGCATTATATTGAGATATCTTATACCCAAAATAAATATTAACAAAGGATGGTTTTCAATTCTTTTAATTTTATCATAGTATTTCCAATTATTTTCATTTTATACTATGTAATACCGGCAAAACATCGGAAGTCACGGAATATGTTTCTTCTCTTTGTAAGTTATTTATTGTACATTCAATGGAAACCAACTTACTCATTGATCTTATTTGGTGTTACAGCGATAACATATTTTACTGCGCTGGCCATTGAGAATACAAAACACAAAAAGTTATCTTTGACCATAGGTATTTTGCTCACGCTTTTACCACTTTTTTTCTTTAAATATTTTAACTTTATCAATGACAATCTCAGCAGTTTCCTGGCTGTCATTGGACTTAATTCCCATTTACCAGGATTGAATTGGGCGATACCGGTAGGAATTTCATTCTTTACGTTCCAGTCGATAGGATACCTATGCGATGTCTATTACAAACGACAGGTTGCTGAACGTGATTTTTTGACGTATGCTTTGTTCTTGTCGTTTTTCCCAAGCATATTAGCAGGTCCTATTAACAAAGCATCACTTGTTATACCTCAATTGAAGAATCTTCGTCCATACTTCGATTACCGGAAGGCAGTTGAAGGATTAAAGATGATTCTATGGGGTATGTTTATGAAAGTGGTCGTTGCGGATCGGGTGGCCCTATATGTTGACACAGTCCTTGACAGCTATATGAATTATACTGGCACTTCGTGCATGCTGGCATTCTTATTATATTCGATACAGATTTATGCAGACTTTGCAGGTTATTCCTTAATGGCAATAGGCGTCGGAAAAACTTTGGGATTTGAACTTACCGAGAATTTTCGCCGTCCGTGTTTTGCATTCAGCGTGTCCGATTTCTGGAGACGTTGGCACATTTCTTTGTCTACGTGGTTGAGATATTGTGTATACTTTCCTCTTGGCGGTAGTAGATGTTCAAAACTTTGCAATTACAGGAATATCTTTCTTACTTTCTTTGTTAGCGGGATCTGGCATGGTGCCAATTGGACATACATTGTCTGGGGTTGCATACATGGTTTTTGTCTGGTTGTGGAAAAAATAACCGGACAGCATAAATGTGAGTACGGGTGGGTTGGAAAGTCTATAAAAATAATCATAACATTTCTGTTGGTCTGTTTTTCACGAATTTTCTTTCGAATGCCGTCACTTGCAGATGCAGGCTCAATTATATCTCGTATGTTTGACCCAACATTACCGCTTGCCATATATATCGATAAGGTTCCTAATCTGCCATTTACTGTAATGGGCGTTGGATTACTTATACTAAAGGATTTCCGCGATGAGTTCATGCCAGACAGATTTCTCCTTATGAACAACAAGTCTTGTATTATACGCTGGACAACATATGTTTGTGTGCTCTTTATGATTTTAGTAGCAGGTGTTTTTGGCTCTGACCAATTCATTTACGCAAATTTTTAAGGTATGAAAAAGTTTATTATCAGAGTCTCAACTTTCATCTTATTGGTAGCAATATTAGATGCTTTATTTGGATTTGCCATGGGAAGGATTTCAGAGCGAATCGACATTGGTGGAACTGGTCGTGACAATAATATTTGCGATAAAATAACAGATGACATCATTGTTTTCGGCTCCTCAAGAGCGGAGCACCATTACAATGCACAAATGATTTCAGATTCTTTGGGCCAATCATGCTATAATGCAGGAGAAGATGGGTGTGGAATCATACTTGCATATGGTCGTTTACTCATGCTATTGGATAGATATACTCCTAAAACAATACTGTATGAGATCACCCCTAGCTTTGATTATCTGCATGAGGGAAAAGACTATCACAAATATCTCTACAAACTGAAAAGACACTACGATAGAAACGGAATTGACAGTATTTTTTGGGACGTAGACAGAACGGAACGTTATAAAATGCAAAGTGGGACATACCAACACAATTCATCGTTTCTACAAAACCTAATTGTATATTTTCTTGGTATATCAACAGATATTGGAATAAAAGGATATAGGCCCCTAAACGGAGAAATGGACACCATGAAAATCAAAAGTGGAAAATTGGCCTACGATTCCAGTAATGGTTACAGATATGACCCATTTAAGATGCAGTATCTACACAAATTTTTACAGAAGTCTGAGGGGCAGAACTTGATTTTTGTTGTGTCGCCCATGTGGTACGAAATGGACACATTGGTTCTTGAACCCATTAAAGAAATTTGTAAGGAACATGATATTCCACTAATAGATTTTTCAAACGACCCTAAATACGTTCACAACAACAGGTATTTCAAGGATGGTACACACTTAAATGCTATAGGGGCAGATGAATTCACCCACGATCTTATTAAAGAATTACGAAAGCAAAAAGTATTTCAGTATTAGACAACGAAAAACACATAGAACTTTTGTTCTGACATTCGAATGTCTGTTTCATAGTTTGGAGTATATGTTCCCTGTTTAGAACAAAAACTTTCACTCTACAAAAACACTATAGACGTTCCAACAATATTGGCAACAAGTTTTGCGGTAGAAAATCTTTCGCCCTATTAAGACAGTTTGTGCGCAATGAGAGCATCTTATCTGGATGCTGTGCAAAATCAACAAGCATTTCGGATAAAGCGTCTGCATCGCCTATGGCGTATTTATAACCAGTTTCACCTTCGGAAACCACATCAGCAAAACTTTCCCATCTGGAAGCGATCACCGGTACTCCCGAAGCGTATGCATCTATGAGTGTACCTGGCACACCTTCTGTATAGAAATGGGTGGGGAATAGCAGGGCGAAACTACCTTGCAACACTTCAGTACTTTTGTCGTATGGGACCACTCCACCATATTTTGCGCAATCCGGCATATTGGATAGCAACCTTTCAAACCACTCTTCTTCTCCTCGTTCTACAGGACCATAAACAGTGAGATGGTATGCAGTTCTTCCTAATTTCTCATTGGCACGGGAAACCGCCCATACAGCCTCGTCTATGCCTTTACGTTCCATCACCCTTGAAAATGTGCATACTTGTAATGGGGTATTGGGGTTAATAACTGGCAATTCTTGTGGTTGCAGTATCTTTAAGTTCTTGAAATTAGGCATTAGAACTGTTTGGGAATATCCACGTTCTTTCAATGCCTGACCTAATACGGTCGTTTCCACATAAATATATGTAACAACCTTGGCATACATTTTTTCTAATGAAGGCCTTTCTTCCAAAAAACCGGCAAGCCATCCGCCTATTACCAGATGATGTGTCTTGAATGAGAAGAACAGACGTAAGAAAGCCAAAATGGGGATGATAACACGCAAACCTTTATGGGCAGGGAATATAAGAATGTGATTACATTTGATAGCGGCCCATAAAAGCTTGGGAACAAGCATCAGCATACAACGGATTCCTGCCGTATCCACATACATCAGGTGCTCCTCGCCGATTGCTTCGGCAAGTGCTTGTGATGTGATTTTTGTTTTTATGGTCTGGCCGTTAAGCTTATCTTTACCAAAAGCAAAGTGGCCACATACGCAAATAGGTCTCATGTCCTTCGGTTACTGGAACTTTTCAATCGCATTTCTTATCGCATCGAGCCAACCATGTCCATAGCGTAGGTCTGGCTCCACATAATTTCCTTCGCCCCACTCATTCCAAGCCTTAAGGAAGAGGATCTGATGCTCGGGTTGTTTGTGCTGTATCAAACGGATAGCTTCTTCTACTGATTTCTGGAACTTCTCAGGTGTACTGTTAACCAATGGGTTGGTGGCAATTCCTGCACGGGGCGTACGATCCCACTGAGGGAGCAAGGTAGGGTATACATTTTCCCAAGCATCTTCCTCAACGTAGTAATTTTTCATTACTTGTTCATAATCGCAACGGTTGGAAGTGGGCAGGAAGCTGTTCTTTGTGATGTAATAGAACAACATCCTGAGCTTACCTTTACACAACGATTGGGCACGGGAGAGTCCGGAAGAAATGACCGCATCAAAACCAAGGTCCAGAATACGGTTATAGTGCAAGGCTGCTTCATCCGTTGCCCATAGCGATACTCCTTTTCCTTGTACGGAACGGCCGGAAGAATTAACCGTGTAACCCACAAAATGGATTCCGGGAAGTCCATTCTCACGGGCAAGTTTTTGCCAGGTGTCAATAAAGGCTTTTACCTCGGGGATGTCGCGTGGTGCCCAAACACCGAATATCGGTTTCCCGTCTACAGTCATGTAACGAGAGTCGCGGAATGCAGGAAGCAGATGATGAAAATGAACCACATGGTCATCCATGCTATAATTCATTTTCATAATCATGGAATCACGCCTATGGCTCTTGCCTTTTATCCATGTCTTATTGGTCCAGTCATGATTTGCCCAGCAGAGGCAGAAGGGCAGGTCTGGTTTTCCAGATGCAAGCACTTCATTGAAGGGGCGTTCCAACAACTGTTTTCCCTCGCCGAACCAATAATGATAATAGCAGAACCCTTCCACTCCGGCCTCTCGCGCCAATTGGGCTTGCAGTTCTCTGACCTCGGGCAGACGCAGGTCATAGAATCCTAGATCAGCAGGGATACGGGGCTGGTAGTGTCCTTTGAACAAAGGTCGTGCCTGTGCTACGTTTGTCCATTCGGTAAATCCCTTTCCCCACCATTGGTCGTTCTCGGGGATCGGATGATATTGCGGTAAATATAGTGCAATGATTCTTGGTTTCATTATGTGTATGTCTTTATATCATAATAACGGCAAATTCTTTGAAATATTATATGTCGCCTTGCTCGTATCCTATATTATAATGTTTTTATAACATGTGCAGGGACACCGGCTGCTATAGAATACGAAGGGATGTTATGGGTAACTACACTGCCTGCTGCTATTGTTACACAATCACCGATGTTTACCCCTGGCAGAATACAGACATTAGCTCCTAACCATACATTCTTGCCTAATGTAATACGCCCCTTACTGGATAAGGGACGTTCAGACGGCGGTATTTCCAGTAAGTCTCTTTCAGAAAGACCGTGTGCATTATCTGTAATCAACACGTTGGGACCAGTAAGAAGATTGTCTCCAATTTCAATATATAGGGCTGCGGAAATTTGGCTATTTTTACCAATATGACAATTATTCCCAATTCTTAATACAGGAGATTTGACAATTTTGCCCGGCCAAGCAGAAAGAAGGACTCCTGTGGCTATCTCAGTACGTTCTCCCACATGAATAAACGATGCCCCAGTTACATCTGAAATGGGGTATCCTATAAGCGAACATTTACCAAAACTAGCGAATCTACGTTTCACAAATCCTGTATACAGATGCGTACCTACTGCCCTTAACAGAATCGGGGTTTTTAACGGGAATACATAAGATAAAATTTGCCCAAATGTCTCGAATATTCTTTTAATCATATCTTCTTGTTGTCTTTCAATACAAAGTGGTAATATTTTTCCAGTTGATCTATACAAGTTTCAGACGTATAGAATGTGGTTACGGTGTACCATGCCCGTTGACACATTTCCGTAACGTCGGTATCTACAACACGTGACATCATTTCCAATAATTCCATGTTGTCATTGAAACGAAAACCGATTTCCGCCCCTGTAAAATCCCGTCCGTGGTCGAACTGTTCTTTGGTTCCCCCTGTGTTTCGGCCGACAACAGGGCAAAAATTGAGCATTGCTTCTGCGGTGATAAAACCAAATCCCTCAAATCGGCTGGGGACGACCAACATTGTGGCCCGACTCATCAAGTCATACACATCGGTACGGTTACCCAAGAACTCAACAACACCTTCAATGCCGATAGACTTGATTTTTTCCGTACATTGGTCGTAATATTTTTTATCCCCTATCGCCCCTGCCACCAAAAGCTTGTATTGAGGGTATCTTGCATGAAAATCTGCATATACCAACAACAGGTCATAAAGCCCCTTTGCTGGCTCTATACGGCCAGCAAAGAGAACATATTCTTTTTTTTCTTCTTTTTTGATTCCTTCCGATTTACTGAGAGGGAAAACCCCATCATATATAACCCGGTCTATCCCTGGTCTAAACTTCCGATATTCAAAAATCCCTTTTGTGATGCAGACGTTATAGTTCCCTTTACGGTGAGACTGTCGTATATAAGTGTCTATAGTGGGAAAGAAATGGCAGTTGAAGTCCAAATCCTGGTATTCACGCTGATGCCAAACGTGAGGAATTCCAGCCTTGAGACACAGACCGACTGCAACGTTCATTGTTCCGACATTGGTATGCACCAAATCTGGCCGATAATCATGGAGAATCTGTTTTAATTGGCGTTTTGCCTTGAAATTCGACCATAGCATATACAATAATCTTGGCAAGAAAAGCACGGGATTGAAACTCCTCGGGTAAATATTGTTGCGAACACTAAGTTGCGTATATTTACATCCTATAGACCGGAACTCTTCCAACAACGGCCCGTTGTCTATTGCCGTAACGACCATTACTTCATGTTGGCGACGAATCATTTCGCGCACGATGTTTAGTAGTGCAACACTACCGCCTCCCATCCCATTGGCACTGGATACGTAAAGAATTCTCATGTTCTATGTTATTTGAATTTATCCACGTATGAATATTCATTGGGATTGGCAGATTCTGGCATACAGAACACCTGGTTAGGGTTCATCTTGTAGAATTGTGCTATTTCTGTTTCAATCATACCATTCTCAATTTTCCGGAAACCAGTGGCAATGAGTCTCGCTGGGATCCCGCCAATTAAGGAACTCTCGGGAATTTCAGAATAGTTCTTGTTCAATAGGCTATTGCTTGCTACCAACGTGAAATCCGGCAGTTTTGTGCCTCCCATAATCGTTGAAGAATTACAGATCCAACACCCTTTACCAAGAGAAATAGGACGAGAATGTTTTGGCACTATGCCTTTTGCAAAGTTTGCAACAAAATGATAATTGGATTCCAGCACCTGGCATCTATGCGTAATTCTGGTTTGTTCTCCGATTATTATCTGCTGAAAACATCCGACATTACACATGTCTGTGATTTTGAAATTTGCCCCAATGTCCAATGTTCCGCTACGAAAAACCACGATTTTATTTCCTGTACCAATTATACCTGGGCCTCTAAATATGATTTTTCCGTAATTGAACAACTCCGTTTGAGCATCCATGTTTGAAGGGGCCATATATTTTGTCTGATTGAACCGAATCATACCTGATGCGATTTTGCCCTCTATAATCATATGGCCAGATAATCCATAAAATTTCGGACGACCATAACACCAAATGGGAAAACAGATTGCTTGACTTAACGGGAAACTGCGAAGATTCAACCATATTGTAGCAAATGGATTGAACCAATTACAGCTAAATAGGCGTTCAAGAAAACAGAAACCATATCTTTCATCAAAAACTGTCCACAGTTTTTTTTTCGTATATTTTCGTGTAAATCCTTTCAATCTATTAGTCATTTTGCTTTGAAATTTTAGCGACTTGAATTTTAATCCAATTGTGTTCCTCTTTCTCTAATGTAAAGAAATATACTAAAACAAGACCGACACAAAGGGAACAAAATTCTGTCAGCATGAAACGGTAAGGCACCTGTATGTTTGAAGCAATCGCATAAGCAGCAATGGAAGTTCCAAGAACAGGCATAATGGTATGCATACACACCTTATTTATATATAAAGAGACCGGGAGACCAGCAGAATATTTCATGTAGGGAATGCGGATGACGCCAATAACCATTTCGATAAACAGGTAGGAACACATCACCAAAACAGGAGAAAAGGACAATTGCAGGCATACCCAGGCTGTAGGCAATGTCATGAGTCTGATAGTGCTTATAAGCAATGAGTAATTCCTGATCCGACCTATGGCTTGATTTGCCGATGTCAAACCGATTGTCAGTTGGTCCATAATGTAGGTAATGAGGACAAAGCGGCAAAATAGGGCGGCAAACTCAGGAACATCGCCCAGCCAAAATATAAGGATCTCAGGCATTTCAACGATGACAGGAATAAGAATCAGCCCCATTGTCAGAAAGGCGTATTTGCTTTCAATCATGCTTAAATGCAACATTCGTTTGCGATCGCCAGCTCCCTCTGCTTTCATCAGTTGTGGGTTTACTGCATTTAATATGGACAGAGCTATAAATCCAGCTGCATTTGAAACCTGTAATGCAATTCCGTATGCGGCATTTGCAATTGTACCTAAGAAATGATTAAACACTACGGCAAGTCCCTGTGTACGCGCAACTGTTGCCCCTACTGCGTATACATTCCAGACGGCAAAATTTAAAAGTCGTCTGATTGTAACCCAAGAGATAACACTTAAACTTAATCTACGGCATTCCTCATATCTTATTTTGGCATAAATATAATATGCGGAGAAATTGAAGACAGAAATCAGTGCCATCATAATGGCGTATAATTTTAGAGAATCAATAGGGATATAGGGCAATATAATAGCTCCAACTAACTTTAATGCAGCATCTAGCATTTCAATGACAGAGACATAAACGATATTCTCTCTGGCGATGAACAATGCCCTTATCGGCGATGTAACAAATGTCAACATCACTATGAGAACTACAACATAATAAACAAAAATGCTTGTAGAAAACAAATCTACTGAAATATTAAGTTTACCCATGCAAATGGGCCCTATTGCAGTCATGACCGAGGCAATTGCCAGAGCCACAACAATATGTAGAAAAAATGCGTTGGAAAATATATGGTTAAGTTCCTCTTTATCTGAAAGGCCGTGCGAGTAAGAAAGAAAACGCTGTGTGCTGGTGGCCAACGATTGGGTCAGAAAGCCAGCCATGTAAACCACACTTCCTACAAGCGCATACACGCCATAGGCAGAATGGCCCAAAGCCTCCAACACGAAACGTGTGGAAAACAATGTAAGCAGCATATAAACGGCCGAGCGTACATACTGAACCAGTGTGTTTAGTACAATCCTATTAGTTGGCGTCATGCTCTTTGGCGATTATATAATGATTTGGTGGATATACCATGCTAAACAATAATATATATAGCGGGAAATATACATAGGCCCGTTGTGGGTTCCCATGCGCCCAAAATGACATGCCATGTATCAATAGCATTGATATGCATGCCCGTTTGTTGGTGCTGGTGCGCGCAATGGCAAAGAGCATAAAACATAAACATGCAGTACTTACCAGTCCGTTGCAATAAATGAAAACACGATAACCAGAATTGCCAAATCCGAATTTTCTCAGTTCCTCATTTCCTTTACCAATCAAGATTTCACCGGAGGAGAACAACTTTTCATATTCTCTTGTAAATAGGTCAGTAGTGCGGTTGTTACCCTCCATCTGTCCTTCTTCATTCAGCATCAATCGGCTGACAATCAAATTGTTTATTAGATTGTCTCCTTTGTTATAAAACATTGAGCTTATTCCTATTGTAAGGATAATGCTGCCCAATAACAGAATTTTTCCTATCACAGCTTTGCCTTTCATCCATGAAACGGAAAATAACATGACAATCATACATAAATATGCAGCCAATGAAAATGTCATAAGAAGCGCCAAGAACAGAATCCTGCAACGCCATGTATTCCATTTACCGGCTTGTGCATAAAGTAAAGTTACACATGCCATACCCAAATGGGATGGTTCTATGAATACCGAATGAAAACGTGGAATAAGTTCCCAATTAGATCGGTCATCTATAAGGAAAAACCGATAGTTGTCAAACATGTAATCGCCTATCCCTATACGGAAATGTGGCAACGGAAACCCAAGAAGATATAGTAAATAGAACGGAATGGAAACAACCAATATAGCCGCCAACAACGCGGCTATTACATTACATAACTTATGCAAATCTGGAATGTTTACCTTATACAAAGAAAAATAGACAATGATACTGAAAAACACCATGAAAATGCCGTTAATGTTTCGTCCACTACTTACGGCCATCATAAATAAAAGCAGCCCCATGCTAATGAGGGGGAAAAAGAAATCCTTACGGGTAAATATGGGGGTTTTCAAATGCAGTGACATGAGCAAGGAGACCATTATCGGTAAACTTGCAAGATGCATATAACTACTTCTTAATGGCCATAAAAACCATGGTGTCAGTGAGGTGAAGTAAACCAAAATCATTCCGAAATAGAACATCCATAATGCTACAGAACGTTTCTGTATGAGGAATAGTTTCGACAAATCTGGTTTTGGCCACAAGAAAAGTCGCTCCACAATGTCCTTCGGAATTATGAGTGGATTTCTCATCCGGTCTTAGTCGTTTATTTTGAAACTTCACCTATGAACTGAACCAACAGTTCTTTGCGGAAAATGAAGAAGATTGTGGCGATTGTGGAAAGGAAAAGCATCGCCGCCACAAAAATCATCCGTTTTGGACCGTTAGGCTTAACAGGAACACTAGGGGCACGAAGTATTGTGAAAGCAGGAGTCTGTTCCTGGACTTTGGCTTTTGCCGCAAGGTATTGTGCCTGCATGGCATTGTAGGTACTCATGCTTGTTTGCAGTTCATTTTCCAAGCGATCACGCTCCGAGAGATAGCTTTGCAATACTATGTTCTTGTGTGCGTCACAAAATTGACTATATTGCTTGCTTATATTCTCATATTCTATGCGTGCGCTATCAGCCAGACTTTTATAATATTGCTCATCGATACGTGATTTGTTAGTACGGTAAGCGGTAATAAAATCCTGTAATTTAACACGAACGGAGTCTGCAATAGTCGCACACACCAAAGGATCCTGATCCTTTACAACAATCGTGATAACATTTGTCTTTATATCCACATCACATTGAATGGATTTTCGCACTTTATTTACAATAGCATCCTCACGGCGTGTCAAACGGTGCGGATTCATCCTCTTTGTATGACTAATAGGAGGGGCATCCTCTTCAAAAAGTTTGTTTATCTGTGCACGACACCAAGAGTAAGGCTTTATGTATGGATTCTTCCGGTGATGACGTAATATATAATTAAGGTATGTGGTATCTACAGCTGCGTCCGCTGTCTGCACTCGAGTATACAACAAGTCCACGATAAACTTGTTGGTAGACAGCAGTTCGGGGTACAGTTCTGGATAAAAAGCATCGCTGATCTCTGCATTTCCCAGATTGAAACCAAACGAACTTGCTATGCTTGACAAAGTTCCTGTCGCTGAGGCACCACCCATTTCTGGAGCCAATGCAAGATCTACGGTATATGTACGAGGTTGAGGTAAGATATAGATACATGCCAGGGCAAAGGTGACAACCCAAACCTTGATAAATAATGTTTTACGTTTCCATAACTTTACAAACTGGACACGCAAATCTATTACCTCGTCGTTATTATATTTGTTTGCGTCTGTATTCATTGAGGTTATTTTAAAATACTTATCAATGCAACTACTACACTTGCCAAAGAAGCACCTCCCGAGGCAATTGCCATTACCTCGCCTGTGGTCATTCGCTTACCTTGTTTCTTTGTTGGTATCACAATTTCGCAGCCGGGTTCAATGTCTCTACCCGAGCGTCTTCCCAACTGTTCAACCGCACCGTTCATATAGATAGCATACGCTCCGCGTTTTTTTGCCATGTTACCAAAACCACCGGCACGCTTGATATAATAGCTTAACGGTTCTCCTTTCTTGTAATTAATTGAAATGGGATAAACTACTTCACCACTAATCTTGACCGTGTTGCTATATTGAGGTATGGTAAGGCGGTCACCTTCGCGCAAAATAAGGTCTTCTGCCCCACCGGGTTCTTCCAGTGCCTTTTCAAGATTCACTGCCACTGGATATGTATATCCCAGATCCATTTTCAAACTTAACAAAGAGTCTGCTCGCTGTACATCATAGTCCTTTTCATCCTGCATAGCTTCTTCGTACATTTGAATCTGGGCTTTGCGAAGCGAACTTTCGTTCTGGATCCTTTCTTCCTCTGTGAGTGTGCGAATCAGACGTGCACCTTTAGCGTAGGCAATAGTAGAAAGACCTCCTGCTGCCTTAATCAAGTCACTTAGACGGTAATTCTGACTTGTCATGGCGTAATCGCCTTCAAAGTTAACGCAACCTTTTACGGTTACGTTCTGTTGCTCACTGTAACCGGGACTTTTACGCACCACAACCACATCATAGGGTTTCAAGAAATAAGTGGAATCTGCCTGTCTTAGTCCGTCTTGCAATGAAATTGTAATGCTCTCTGCCAATACCTCATCGCTTTCAGATGCCTTTTCGTTACGTATTCTTCGGAATATGTCAATTTTTGCCATTGATGCCGCATCCGTCAAGCCGCCCGCCTGAAGAATAAGGTCTTCTACAGAAGTGTTTTCTGCGAAATGGTATGTTCCGGGATACATGACTTCACCAGAAATCTTCAATGTCTGTTCACCGCGCATATCTATTGTACTCGGAACAAACAACAAATCGTTTTTCTTTAATGGGATGTCTGCTTTTGAACCATTCATTATTCCTTCAAGGTCAATGGACACCATTTCCAATGTCAAATCCTCGCGGTGGCGGTGCATAACAACTCTGCTGATAAACGCATCTTCACGAAGTCCGTCTGCCGCCTTTAGCAGTTCTTTCACGCTGGATATCTTAGAACTGAGTTGGAACTGTCCGGGATGCATAACCGCTCCGCGTACCTCGACCATATTGCTGAATCTTGGGTTGACACTATCTATGTAGAGAGAGTCACCGTCTGCCAATTCAAACGCGTTCATCTTAAATTCATCAACAGTATGCAGGCTATATTCCGCTCCTTTTTTACGGGTGAGACGTACATTTTCAGTATATGCGTTTCCTGTAAAACCTCCAGCATAACCAATTACGGTTCCAACGCTTTCACCAGCCTTCATCTCATAGAACATGGGACGTTTGACCTTTCCACGCACATTTACCAGACACTCATAAGGACCGACAACTATCACGTCGTTATCTGTCAATCTGATATCGCCCGATGTGTTACCGTTAAGCAGATAGTCATACACGTCAATTACAGAAACTACTTTTCCTGCACGATAAACCTTAATATTACGTAGGGTTCCTATATTGCTGATACCTTGAGCGGCATACAATGCGTTGAATGCGGAACTCAAACTGCTCAATGTATATGTTCCGGGAACATTTACCTCACCCATTACCTGAACGGTTATGGTACGGGTGTCACCAACTGACAGACTGAAATTGCAATCGGCATAGTGTTGGCCCAATTTGTTGCTGACAACTTCATTGGCTTTCTGAACACTCAAACCGGACAGGTTGATGGGGCCAACTCCTTGTAACACTATCACACCATCAGGAGAGATGACGGCCTCGAATGTCTCCTGGCTTGCCCCCCATATGTCAATTATAACATTGTCACCAGGACCTAAACGATAGTTGGCCGGAGTGGGCATATTCTGGTTCGGCTCAAATGTAAGGTTAGCGTTATTAAAAATATTACGACCGAAAACCGCACTTTCATCACGGAAATAATTCTGATAATAAATCAAGGAATCAATATCAAGAAAACCAACTTCATTGTTTAGTTCCGCTTCTCTTTCAGAAATGGGTCTCCTCTCTTTTTCCTCTTGCTGGGATCTGATCATAAAGCCCTTCCTTTTCTGAGCTTCGTCGGCCGCCTTTTCCTTTGCAGTGCGCATGCGGGAACTTCCAGCCTTGACTTCTGTTGACCCAGTCAAATCCACTGCTCCCAACTGATTCTGCTCCGCATCGTACTTTTTCTTAATCCGACGCATTTGGTCAGCAGAAACACCCTTTTGCAACAACTTGGTAACGATTGTTTGTTGGTCTGTACCCTTCTCCACTTCCTGTTTCACGAAGCGGACAACCTGCTCATCTGTCATTGATTGTCCAAAGACAAGTAAAGAACTGCAAAAAAACAATATAATGAAACTGAATCTATGCCACATAATTTTAACTGGATTCATGGTTATTACGTAATTATAATCAGAACTTTTTACCATAAATGATAAAACGAACTGTAGTGAAGACAATTTTGGCATCAAGCCACAAAGAACGGTTTTTCAGATAATCCAAATCCATCTGCAAACGGATAAGCATTTTTTCCATTGTATCCGTATAGCCGTTATATATGGTTGCCATAGATGTCAGCCCAGGGCGCATCATGTATATATATTCGTAATCCGGATTAATTTCCATGATACGGTCTATGAAATATTTGCGTTCTGGCCTGGGACCGACAAAGGACATGTCTCCCTTAAAGACATTTAACAATTGCGGCAGTTCGTCCAGATGATGTTCTCTTAGGAATTTGCCCACAGGTGTAAGCCTCTCATCACCTTTACATGCCAGTTGCGGTGTGCCATTCTCTTCGCTATCAGTCCGCATTGTTCTGAATTTCAGAATGTAAAATGGTTCGCCTTTATAACCGATTCTTTCTTGTTTAAAAACAACCGGACCGTCATTTTGTTTCTTTAGAAGTATGTAAACTAATAGAAAAATTGGGGACAATACGACAAGTCCAATCAATGAGAGTATAAAATCAATCGTTCGTTTAAGTATTCTTTCCGTACGGCTCATGCCGTCCTGTATGACCATATCTACATAAATTTGTTGTACCATAGAAATAACTGGCGATTTGTTTTATCGATTTTAATATCTAATGTAAAAACTCAATCGGCCATGTTTTATTGTGCAAAGGAATATACTTTTTTCGTGATATACAAACTTTTCCGTAATATTCTATACTTTACGTATCAGAGCAAAAAAATATACTTTGATATACTTGCATATTTCGTATAATTCCTCTATCTTTGCGCCAAATTACATGACAAATTTCATCTGGATTTAATGGGGCTGACATGGATTTGACAGCAGGATGATAGTTTGTGTAAGCACGCAGTGAGTCGGTGATTGCTCACTATAATCCATAGTTACCAAAGATTTAATTGGCGAAAATACTTACGCTCTCGCTGCTTAATCGAAGTACAGTAGATGTAGCTTTATCAAGGCACAAGGTGCTTTGACGAGATGTCACTCAAAGGCTCTTGCTCCGAAGCATTTGATCCAGTGGCACAGGAATATCGGGGATAGTTGGCAATGGCCCTACATTGTGCAATGAAATCTTAAGGGATAAGATGCAGGTTGGTGGCCCAGGTCTTGCCTGCATTCGAAAATCAAGGCTGGGATAAGCGTGTAGAAAGCACAGGGTGTCCCTGTTTGGACGAGGGTTCAATCCCCTCCAGCTCCACTTTTTTTATTATAGATTTCTATACTTTATGAAAGAACTTACACTCAAGTATGGATGTAATCCAAACCAGACCCCTTCACGAATTTACATGGAAGAGGGCGAATTACCTTTAAATGTTCTTAATGGCCGTCCCGGATACATCAATTTCCTAGATGCACTTAACAGCTGGCAGTTGGTGCGTGAATTGAAACTTGCCACTGATATGCCTGCTGCAGCCAGTTTCAAGCATGTGAGCCCCGCAGGTGCTGCGATAGGTCTTCCACTTGACGAGACACTCGCCAAGATATATTTTACAGATGACGTAAAACTGCCCCTGTCTCCCATCGCTTGTGCGTATGCAAGAGCAAGAGGAGCAGACCGTATGAGCAGCTACGGTGATTTTATTGCATTAAGTGACATCTGCGACGAGGTTACCGCCACACTCATCAAGAGAGAAGTGAGCGATGGAGTCATTGCTCCCGGATATACTGAAGAAGCATTGAAGATTCTTCGCGAAAAGCGTAATGGCACTTACAATGTAATTCAGATAGACCCTGAATATACCCCTGCCCCCATTGAGCGCAAGCAAGTTTATGGCATTACCTTCGAGCAGGGACGCAACGAAATCCGTTTGGATAACCCCAAATTGTTCGAGAACATACCTACAAAGTGCAAAAACTTCCCCGAAGACGCAAAGCGCGACCTCATCATTGCACTTATTACCCTTAAATACACCCAAAGCAATAGCGTATGTTATGTAAAGGACGGACAAGCCATTGGTATTGGTGCAGGCCAGCAGAGCCGAATCCACTGTACCCGATTGGCGGGCAATAAGGCAGACATCTGGTGGTTGAGACAAAACCCCAAAGTGATGAACCTTCCCTTTATTCCTGGAATCCGCAGAGCGGACCGCGACAACACCATTGATATTTATATCAGTGATGACTATATGGATGTGCTCGCAGACGGCGAATGGCAGAAATTCTTTACCGAACAGCCTGAACCGCTTACCCGTGAGGAAAAGAAGGCATGGATTGCCCAGAACAAGGGTGTTTGCTTAGGTAGCGATGCATTCTTCCCATTCGGTGACAACGTAGAGCGTGCCCATAAGAGTGGAGTAGAATTTATTGCTCAGGCTGGCGGAAGTGTGCGTGATGACCATGTCATCGACACATGCGACAAGTATGGTATTGCAATGGCCTTTACCGGTGTAAGACTGTTCCATCATTGATTTTATATCTATGATACCAGGAGGAGACGATATCAGCCAGGTAATTCTTAACGGCATCACCTTCCGTGGTGGACCTAAAAAAGACAAGCCTGCCACTGATACGAAGGTAAAGACCAAGGCAAAGAAAAAAAAGTATATCACTGGCTCGCATGGTTCTGGTTCAGCTAAAATGAAGGCAGAGATAAGACGCAAGCGTGCGAACCGGCATAAGTGATAAATGCCATAGACATCAATGTCATTAATAAAACTGACAGGATTTGCCTGAAAATCTTTGTTAGGACTAACAAAAAACGCAACGCGTTGCGATAGTGAACGGAAAGCATTCCGTAAGCCATCGCAACGCGTTGCGTTTATGATTTCAATGCACTGCGTTTACTGAGCTGGTTGCATGTAGGTCATTATGCCACCACTGATTTGATTCAATGAAATTTCGCACAATTTCGTGTTGTACTCTGCGACCAAGATGCGTTCTTCCGCATCCAGAAGGCTTTGTTGTGCTTCTCTCATCTCTATACCAGACAAATCGCCCAACAGATAACGTTCGCTGGCAATGTAATGGTTCTCTTGTGCGGTTATGAGATTCTCACGTTCCAAAGCCAACAATCTCAGGTTATTCTTATAAGCCTGCCACAAGTCTGCAAGGTCGGCACGCAATGTCTGCTCAATCTCCTTCTGTGCCAATTCTGCATTGTCCATGTCAAGACGGGCGTTCTTACGTTCCATACTACGTTTACCATCGAATAGTTTATATCCTACACTTACGCCCACATCTGGTCCCCAACTGTTTCTGTTCTTGTTCGCACCAGATCCGTATTCGTTATGTGAATAATTATATCCAGCAGCTAATTTAATATAAGGGTAGTCTCGTGCTGCCACTTTCTTGAAATCAAGTTCTGCCAAAGTACGGTTTTGGGCTGCTTTAATCAGTGTGGCGTTTGCACGAAGCGTAGCATCTAAAAGGGCATTGTAATCCAATGCATCGTTGACCACAATGGCTGTATCAGGCAAAACGATTCTTTCCTCAATGTCCTTCACTGCCATTAATTCATACAATCGGATACGTGATGTAGCAAGAAGTTCAAGTTGTTTAAGGCTTTGCGCACTATCTGCATTGAAGTCCACACGTGCCTGTTGAAGATCCAATCGCGAGGCGCTACCCAGTGTATAGCGCTCAAACACAATGCGTAGGCGTTCCTTTGATAAAGCAACGGCATTATGCAAGTTCCGCATACGGATGCGCTGCTGGATGAAGTTGTAGTATTCTGCCGTCAGATCTGCCACATAATCCTCAATGGCGATGCGGGTTTGCGTCTCGCCTTGCAAACGGAGCTGCTGCAGCCTTTTATAATCTGTTTGAATCTTAAATCCGTCAAAAACAGTCCATTCAGCATTTACTCCAGCTGTGAAACCATGGTTAAACACATTACGTTCCGATGTCGTCGCACCGCCTGTGCGGTTTTTTGAGTTATTGCTGTTCAGCGCTCCATCATAGCCTGCATTCAAATTTACTTGCGGCAAATATCCTGCATTTGCTTTTGTTGCCTGATTCGCCGCTATTTGTTCCTCGTTGCGTACAATTTGCAGTCCATAATTATTTTTCAATCCGGTTTGTATGAACTGAGGCAGTGAATAGTCTTTTGCGCTTCCTATGTCTTGTGCTTGGGCGGTATTGACAGCCATAAAGTGGCACGCCACCCATAAAGCCCGACTTATAATGTTTTTTTTCATTGTTTCTTGGACAAATTAGTTGACACGTATGTGTAAATCGCCGGCACCACAAACATGGTGAGCAAGGTTGAGATGATCATTCCGCCCACAACTGCTGTACCCATGGCAATTCGCCCGTTGCATCCTTCGCCTGAAGCAAACATTAGGGGCAACAAGCCTAACACAGTAGAAAGGCTGGTCATGAGGATTGGGCGTAAACGTTGGATTGAGGCTTCTTTAATGGCGGTTATTTTGTCTTCTCCCATCTTCTGACGCTGATTGGCGAACTCTACAATCAAAATACCGTTTTTGGCAACCAAACCAATGAGCATGATAATACCAATCTGGCTGAAGATGTTCATAGTCTGCTCTCCCACAATCATGAAGATCAATGCACCGCAGATAGCCAAAGGTACGGTAAGCATAATGGTAAACGGATCCTTAAAGCTCTCGAACTGAGCTGCAAGAATCAGATATATAAGAAGCAATGCCAACGCAAAGGCGAAGATCAAACTGGAACTACTTTCACGGAATTCCTTTGAATCACCAGCAAGAGCCGTGCGGAATGTATCGTCAAGCACATCTTTGGCAATCGCATCCATGGCATCCAAACCCTGGCCAATTGTCTTTCCCTCCGCCAATCCAGCAGAAATTGTAGCAGAGACAAATCGGTTATAACGGTAGAGTTTCGGCGGGGCGATACTTTCAATCAAGTCCACTAGATTCTCCATCTGAATCATGCTACCGTCTGCTGAACGCATATAGATGGCCTTCAGGTTGGTGGGGTCATTACGCTGTTGTCGGTTGATTTCACCCACAATCTCATATTGCTTTCCGTTCATATAAAGATAGCCCATTCGCTGACCGCTCAAACCATATTGCAGTGTCTGTGCAATATCTCGGGTGCTGACACCCATCATATTTGCCTTTTCGCGGTTTACGCTAAGCCTTACCTCTGGCTTGGAGAATTTCAAGTCCACGTCCGCCATTTGGAATGTCGGGTCATCATAGACTCGGCTCATAAATTCTGGCAGCACCTTTTGCAGTTTCTCTATATTCGTGGCTTGAAGCACATATTGTACAGGCATGGAACCACGACGGCCGCCAAAAGTACTTTGCTGCTGCACAAACGCACGGGCATCTGTTTTCTCTCGCACTGCCTTTGACAGCTTTTCCGCCATATCCATCTGGGAATAGTCACGGTCTTTCAAGTCCTTAAGCGTAATCTGCACATTACCTCCGCCTTCAAACACACGCGCGGTGATGAATTCAGCATCAGGCATGAGCGAATCCGCAAGACGATTGATGTCTTCCGTATAGTCGCGCATATATTCATAGGTTACGCCTTCCGGACCCATAGTGCGGATAGTGATCTTGGAACGGTCTTCCAATGGTGCCATCTCTGCAGGGACCTCAGACCACATTTTTATGGTAGCAGCCAACGCTATCACCATGATTATAATGGCCACGATGCGATGTTTTAAGAAGAAGGACAATCCGCGTGCATATATCCGGTTCATTCCTTCGAAGAATGGTTCAGTTTTCCGGTAAAACCAGTTTTTCTCTTCTCTTCTTACCAATAGTTTGGTTGCAAGCATCGGGGTAAACGTCAATGCGGCAAAAGAGGAGATTACCACAGACCCCGCTACCACGAAGCTGAACTCGCGGAAAAGACGGCCTGTGGTTCCTTCCATGAATACAATGGGAAGGAATACCGCCAAAAGAGTGATGGTTGTGGAGATAACGGCAAAGAATATCTCCTTTGCACCCTCGATTCCCGCCTCAAAAGGCCTCATTCCGCGTTCTATTCGGATGTAGATGTTCTCCGTCATCACAATGGCGTCGTCCACTACAAGGCCTACTGACAACACAACGGCCAACATGGACAGCACGTTGATGGAGAAGCCACAGAGGTACATCACAAAGAACGCACCAATGAGCGATACCGGTATCACCACACAGGGGATCAAGGTTACGCGCCAGTCACGCAGGAAAAGGAAGATGATGATGATTACCAACACAAATGCTTCGTATACAGTGCTTTCTACTTCTGCAATAGAGGCGCGGATAAACTTTGTGTTATCAAATCCATAGTCATAATGCACGTCTTCGGGCAAGTCCTTTTCCATCATCTTCATACGCTCATGTACAGCATCAGCAATGTCAATGTGATTAGCACCGGGCTGTGGAATCACTACCACACCCACCATGGGCACACCGTTCATCTTCATATAACTTTTGATGTCACGCGGAGAAAGTTCTGCACGTCCGATGTCGCTGAAACGCACAATTCTGCCATCTTGTTCCTTGATCACCAAATTGTTGAATTCTTCTGTAGTATGCATCTGACCCATAGTGCGGATGGTAAGTTCTGTGGTATTTCCCTCAATAGAGCCAGAAGGCAATTCCACGTTTTCACGGTCCAGAGCACTTTTCACGTCCATGGGTGTCACGCTGTATCCGGACATCTTTACCGGATCCAGCCACAAACGCATACAATAACGCTTTTCACCCCAGATGGAAACGCTTGACACATCCTGAATGGTCTGTAGTTGCTCCTTTACAGTAAGGTCTGCAATCTCACTCAGTTCAAGCAGAGAACGTTTGTCGCTCTGCAATGCTACCATCAGAATGGGCTGTGCATCGGCATCGGCCTTAGACACAGTTGGCGGGTCACAGTCTCTTGGCAACCATCTTTGCGCACGGGATACCTTGTCACGCACATCATTGGCTGCTGTCTCCAGGTCTACTGACAATTCAAACTCCACGGTAATACGGCTGTTGCCCTGCTGACTCACACTGGTCAACGAACGGATACCAGGGATACCGTTAATATTCTGTTCCAAAGGCTCTGTAATCTGGTTCTCAATTACATCCGCGTTGGCACCGGGATAAGAACATGATACAGAAATGATGGGATTATCCACAGAGGGATATTCTCGCACGCCCAGGGTCATATAACCAATACATCCGAAAAGCAGGATGATAAGGGTCATTACGGTGGCCAACACCGGACGGCGTATGGATAACTCTGATATATTCATGGTATATTACTTCTGCTGAACCGATACTACTACTTTCTGTCCGCTGCGCAACTGCATCGTGCCACTGGTAATCACTGTATCACCGGGAACAAGACCGCGCAATACCTGCACCATGGCATCTGTACGCAATCCCTTGGCAATCTCTACAGGTTGTGCTTTACCGTTCTTGCACACAAACACCTTGTCTATACCCATTTCCGAAACAATGGCTTCGCTGGGAACAGCCAGTGTGTTTTCGAAACGTTGAGTTACGAGGTTCACGTTTACATAACGGCCGGGAATCAGTTTCCCGTCGGCATTAGGATAGATGGCGCGAATGGCAAAGGTTCTTGTTTCGGGGTCAACACGTGAGTCCGAAGCATATACTTTTGCGTTTCGTGTAGTCAAGTCTCCTTCAGCGGTGAAGGTCAGTTCTGTTCCTTCAGGCAACATACCGGCATATCGTTCCGGCACATTGAATTCCACTTTCAAAGGAGCAGTCTTGGTCAGAGTCGCCACTTCTGTGGTAGTGGTGGCATAAGCACCCACACTGACTTGGCGTAAACCGATGATTCCGGAGAAAGGTGCGCGCAGTTCTGTCTGCTCTATCTGTGCTTCCACACCCTCAATCTCAGCTTCCAGCGCAGCCAAATTGGCTTCCGCTTCTTGGAAAGCCTCCTTACTTACCGCTTCCTTTTCCAACAGCGCCTTTGCGCGGAACAGACGATCCTGCATCAGTTTTACCTGTGCCTGTTTCTTCCTTAAGTCAGCCTGTAAAGGAGCATCGTTAATTTTGGCCAAAAGTTCCCCTTTTTCCACATGGGTTCCTTCTTTAAAGAAAATATCCGTGATTTTGCCTGATGATTCGAAAGAAAGGTTCACTTCTTCATCCGGCACAAGACTGCCGCTCACAAATATACCATCTGTCAAACCTTGTTGAGACAATACAACCGCTCTAACATTCAATGCTTTACTTTGTCTGTTACCTGCTTCTTTCGGAGCCTCTTTCATTTCTTTGTTCTCATGTGGCATCAGATGTTGGTATGCCAGGAAGCCAGAGCCTAATACAATGACTCCGACTATACTCCACTTGGTAATCTTATTCATAATTTATTCTTTTCTATCGAATAATTATTATATGGTTAATGCTGTATAGACAGTTTTTCTCTTTATGGGTTTAATCACATTATTAAATTTTTATCTTTCATCGTCGGGAAGATGAACCATAGCCGTTACTGCAAATGTCACCAGACAAAGAATCATCACCCACCAGAAGAAATCAATATAGCCCAGATTATCCGACATCCAACCCGATACCATTCCGGGTAACATCACACCTCCGAGATATTGGAATGCCGTACAAAGCGAGAAAACTGACGTGCTGCGTTCGCCTCTTGCAAAGCCCACCAAATATAGCGTATAGGCAGTAAAGCCCAAACCGTATCCCACCTGTTCCACAAACACGCAAGAACCGATGAGCCAAAGGTTTTCGGGCAAGACATAGCTCAGATAGACATAGACTAAGTCGGGAAGCGTGATACTCATCACCAATGGCCACAGACAACGGCGCAGGCCGAATCTGGAAACCAAATATCCCCCCAGGAGACCTCCGCCCAAAAGTCCAATAACACCTAATGTGCCATAGATGGTGCCATAGTCAAAACTGTCAAGGCCCAAACCACCGTCAACGCGCGGACGTTTCAGAAACAAAGGCACAATTTTGGTCAGCAAGCCTTCGGGTAATCGGAACAGCAGGATAAAACATAATGCTGTGATTATATGAGGCTTGCGAAAGAAAACCACCCAAGTCCTGGCAAACTCTCGCAAGTGATTTCCTATGGCCTTACTTTCCCCAGTCTGTTCTTCCTTAATTTCTTCCACTTGAGGTAAAACCCTTGTGTGGTATGCCGCAAGCAAAATCATCAGTCCGGCAATTGCCATAAAAGTAATACTCCACGACAAAGGGACGTTCATCTGACTGCCCAAAAGACCGCGTTGCAAAGCCCCAGCCAACACGACAAGTCCTCCTTGCCCCAGTATCATACCAATTCTATAGAAGGTATTTCGCACACCCACATACAATTCCTGATCCTGTTTGCTCAAGCCCAAAATATAGAAACCGTCTGCAGAAATGTCATGTGTGGCACTGCTAAACGCCACCAGCATGAACAATGCCAAACTGGTCTGCAACCAGAATGCGGTAGGAAGGCAAAGGGCAACACTCGCCAATGCGGCTCCAATAACCAACTGCATACTCAGAATCCACCAGCGTTTGGTCCGCATCATGTCCACCAACGGACTCCAGAGGGGCTTTATCACCCAAGGAAGTCCCAACCAACTGGTATACAAGGCAATTTGTGTGTCAGTCAATCCCATTTCCTGATATAAGACTACTGACATCAGCATTACTGCTGCATACGGAAGCGCTTCTCCCATATATAGCGTTGGCACCCATGCTAACGCTTTCGCCGATGTGTTCTTTCCTTTTCCTGTCATATCTGTCTTCATTGTCTTGTCTGCCTTATGATGCATATACATTATTTATATATACTACTTGGTGCCGGTCTTTACGCACGAATAGCCCACCAGCCGGTCTGTCCTTGCACCTTGCGCACGGAAATAGACTAAGGTAATGTATTCGTTTTCTGTCTCGTAGAAATCTCCCATTGTCCGGGAGGTTGCACCGTTTTCCTGTACAAACTGGTAACTGTAGTAACCTTGTTTCAGCATCACCACCGCTTCATAGCGTTTCTTAATGTCATCATACTCCATACGGCACGACGGGTCGAAAGCGCCGTTGGTCCATTGTCCGCACACATACACGTCACCGCTCGGAAGTCTTTCCGATTCCAGTATGAAATGCACAAGTACATATTCGGCCGTTGTGGCATCGTCCTCATCATCCTCACTGCGGATTACGGCCACACCATTCTGGTCTTCATCGTAACGGTAATTGCGTCCGGGTACTTGCGCAAACAAGGTGGCATGGTAATAAGGTTCAAACCATTCCATTTTGTCCACACCCATCGCCGCACGGTTCACATCCAGAATCTCAAACTTGTGAAATTCGTTTCCAGCGGAGAATATCAAATCTTTACAATGTGTGAAGGCTATTCCTTTGTTGTTTCTGATATTGGCTTTCGGATTCACCACTCTGTTGTCCCATCGTCTGTTCTGCATCACCACCGTGTGCAACTGCTGGTGCGGATCCACAACCGGCAGCGTACCATAGTTGAGATTCAGCGAAACTTGCTGATGTTTCTTGTTAAAGTCTATGTCTGTATCGCTGCTCACTTCTGTCTGTATGCTCACCGCTTTTTCAAACACACAGAAACGCGCTTCCAGTATTGGTTCATCCTTACTCCCGCCATCTTCGTAAATCAGCACTTTGTAGTTGCCGCTCAACAATAGGCCGGTTTCCGGATTAGGGAATCTGATTTTATAGTGCGTATATATCTGCGTGGTATTGAAACTCTTTTCATAGTCCTCCACCGGTTGGTCGTTCAGCCCGCTCAGATAATCGCTTTCAAATATGCCGTCAGAGGGTGTCCAATCATACTGGCAATGTTGCACATGATATATATACCTGTGATAGTCATGACTCATCTCATCCCATGAAATCTGCACGTGCTGATGCTTGTCCTTGTCAAGCATAGGAGGCAGCAGGGGATTGCCGTCCACAACCACTTGCACACTCTGTATCTGGTCAGAAAAAGCTTGGTGTGTTTGTGCCAATGTGAACTCTATGCACATCAGGCCAAACCAAATCAGGGAAAAACCTATCAGTCGTCTTGTCATACCCTCACGTTTTTTATAGAATGGATTCCTCCTCGCCTTTCAGAATGGGCAAACACCAGTGGTATTTCACGGCAAGCAGTCTAATCAGTATCACCACCAGAATGCTCAGTAAGGCATTGATCTCCGGTGTCATGCCTAATTTGTGGCACAAAATATACCCCAAACCGCCCGAGACACAGGCCAAGGCATATATCTCCTTCCTGAAAATCAATGGGATTTCGTTGATGAATACATCGCGTAGCACACCTCCTGCCGCCCCAGTAATGCAGCCCATGGTCACGGCTGTCCAATAAGGGAAACCCATGTTCAATGTCTTCTCAATACCGATTACGTTGAACAGCGCCAGGCCGATGGTGTCGAAAATGAAAAGGGTGTTTCGTTGTCTGACCAGATGTTTGCCAAAAAGGAAAACCCATAGAACCGCTACGGCACAACATATAAAATATATGCTGTTGGTCATCCAAAAGGGATTCACGCCCAGCATGACATCGCGGATGGTTCCACCGCCTATGGCTGTCGCAAGACCTACAATCCAGGCACCGAAAATATCGAATCTTTTGGCCGAAGCAAGACGTACACCAGAAATGGCAAATGCCATTGTGCCGACAAACTCAATGCAGACAAACGAAATGGGCAACCTCAACGTATGCCCCATCTCCTGCAGGATGTCCATCAGCCAGTGAGTCATGACACTACGTTTTGGGGAATGCCATTCAAGAACATTTCGATGTTATGGGCACAAATCTGCATCAGTCGTGTCCGCGCTTCCTTGCTTGCCCATGCGATATGCGGCGTCAGTTGTACACGGGGCGCGGAGAGCAAAGGATTGTCTGCCTTCGCTGGTTCCACTGAAAGCACATCGGCAGCGTATGCACCCAACTCCCCTTCTTTCAGTGCTTTGGCCACCGCTGCTTCATCAATCAACGGTCCACGGCCAGTGTTTATCAATATGGCATCACGCTTCATTGTGCGCAGACGTTCCTCGTTTACCAGATGCAAGGTGCCTTCCGTAAGCGGACAGTGCAGTGAAAGCACATCACTTTGGGTAAAGATTTCGTCCAAGTCTGCTTTTTGGATACCATTTGGCAAATCTTTCTGGTTTTTACTGGTAAAGGCCATCACATTCATACCGAGGGAAACGGCAATTTTTGCAACGGCCATGCCAATGCGGCCCAGTCCAACCACCCCCATCGTTCTGTTCGCCAGTTCCGTCAAGGGACGGTCGCAGAAGCAGAAATCCTGCGAAGTTACCCACTTCCCTTCCTCCTTGGCCTTTTGCGTATAGTGCGCCACATGGTTGGTAAGGTTCAGCAGATGGGCGAAAACCATTTGCGCCACAGAGGCCGTACTGTATGCCGGAATGTTCGTCACACAAATGTTCAATCGTTTTGCGGCTTCCACATCCACCACATTGTATCCTGTTGCCAATACACCCACATAACGCAGTGTGGGCGAGAGGTTTTCCAACAGAGTGGCATCCAGAACAACCTTGTTAGTCAGTGCTATTTCCGCACCAGCCAGACGTTCCATCACTTGCTCCGGTCGTGTGCGGTCATATACTTCCACTTTACCAAGGCGTTCCACTGCCTCCCAACTCAGGTCTCCGGGATTCAAAGTGAATCCGTCCAGTACGATTATACGCATACGCTTGTACTTATTTGCTTTCCTCTCCGTTGTCCAGCGGTTCAACGGCTTTGAATACAAACTGGCTGTTGTTCAACACATTCAACTTCATACCCTTCATCTTATTGTATTTTGCAAGGGCCTTATGATATGCTTTCTCCAACTTCTGTTTTTTTACATTAAAACTGACGGCGCAAGTCATATGAGGCGGCAAACCCTGTTGTTCCAAATGGCTGCGCAGCTGTTCGCTGTACATGGTACGGGCTTCCAGGAAACTGGTCTTTGCGTTTAGTACGGCTTTGTCCACATATTGGATGTCGGTTATATACACTACAGAATCCATCAGTGAAGTTGCCATGCCATACATATAAACTCCCTTCACGGGTTCTTTGGTCTTGGCGGTAACAATGACCATAGCCATCGCACACATCAGCAGACCAGTCCACAATCTTTTGTTCATAATCAGTCAAATCGTTACTAAATTATCAATGCAAATTTACGGAGTTTCCCCGATATTCACAAATCTTTGTTCGGGTTTGTCATAACGGGGGTTTAAAAACCCCAATGTTCTTAACTGCCCCGTCTTTGGTTTCGTCCAAATTGTTAACGCTCTGCATAGGTCATGCAAGTTTGGCTCTGCTCTCGCTTAACCACAAATCTCAGACCTATTAAGACGCAGAACGGCAACAATTATCTCTTCGTCCTCACTATCTTATACCCCAAAAACGCCATAAGTACCGTCATCACTGGACTCAGATAGCAGAAGATGGCATAAGGAGCATAGGCTAAAGTGGTAACACCCAACACCGAACTTTGCGTCATACCGCAAGTATTCCACGGAATCAGCACACTCGTTACCGTGGCGCTGTCCTCACAGGTACGGCTCAGCAGACGGCCTTCATATCCGTTGTCCTTGTACACGCTCTGGAAAATGTTGCTTGTCAGGATGATGCTCAGATACTGGTCCGCACTGACAATGTTCAGGAAGATGCCAGTGAAAGCCGTTCCCGCCACCATAGATGCCGTTCCTTTTACCATACGGATTATGGCGTGCATGATGCTGTCCACCATACGGGTGGCGGTCATGGCCGCTCCGAAGATTGTGGCACACAGAATCAGCCAGATAGTACCTAACATGCCCGACATGCCACGTGTAGCCACCAACTCGTTCAGCTCCGGCGCTCCGGTCTCAACTCCCGTGCTGCCATACATCAATATCATGGCACCTCTGAAACGTCGGGCAATGCCCTCAAATTCCTCACCGGCAATGTGGTCCAGCAACTCGCCTTGCACGCACACCGCCACACCGATACCCATCAACACCGCAGTAAACAACACTGCCATGGCAGGTTTCTTGCGCAGAATCATGATGAAGGTCAGCACCGGCACAAGCAGAAGCCAGGGTGAGAGCAGAAAAGTACTGTCCAGTGCCTCCTGCACCATGGCAATCTGTTCCACATCTGCCTGGGGTTGCATCAGTCCTCTTACTGTGAAAACCAGCAATGTAACCAACATCGTTGGCACGGTGGTGTACATCATATAGCGTATATGGGTAAAGAGCGGAACTCCCACCGTGCTGCTTGCCAGTACGGTAGTGTCCGAGAGCGGCGAAATCTTGTCACCGAAATAAGCGCCACTTATGACGGCTCCGGCAATCCATCCTTCTTCATAACCCAATGCCTGTCCAATGCCCATCAGCGCAATGCCGATGGTGGCAATAGTAGTCCATGATGAGCCCGTCATCACGCTCACCACAGAACTGATAATGCAGGCGCTGGCCAGGAACCATTGGGGATGCATGATTTCCATACCATAATATATCAGTGTGGGCACCACACCGCTCAGCATCCACGAGCCGCCTAACGCACCAATCAACAACAGGATGAAAAGTGCCTGACTCACGCCCGACACCTTCTCTGCAATAGCCTTTTCAAAGTCGTCCCATGTGATGCGCCGTGTCAGCAGACCGATGCCCACGCATACAGCGGTGGCCAGTATCAGAGCAATCTGACTGGCTCCGCTCAGCGCGTCATCGCCAAACACGCTCACCACACAAGCAATGAGTGCCACCAGTAAAACCAGTGGCACACATGCAACCCATAAGGGAGGGTATTCTTTCATTTTCAGTATTTTATATCAGCTTACCTTGTTCAGCTTCTTGATGATAGAGAAGATGAACAGTGCTGCCAGCAGGCAGATTACCATCAGGGTTCCCCATACGATGGTCAGGTCCATACCCCACATGTGGCCGGGGATACTTACCAGCTTGTTGCCAATGGCAGTGGCTACGAACCATCCGCCCATCATCATTCCCTTGTACTTGTTGGGAGCAACCTTTGTTACGAATGAAATACCGATGGGGCTGAGCAACAGTTCGGCAAAGGTCAGAATCAGATATGCATTCACCAGCAAAGAGGGTGAGAGGTCGGCTACATGGGTGTGCTTTGCAGCGTCAGCGAGAGGCTGGTTCACGCTACATACAGTGAGCATCAGGTAAGCGGCGGCAGCCACCAGCATACCCAAACCAATCTTCACGGGAGCCTTGGGTTCCTTGCCCTTCTTGCCAAGCCATCCGAACAGCGCAATGCTGATGGGAGTCAGCATCACCACGAAGCAAGCGTTAAAGTGCTGATAGATAGGAGCGCTCAGCTGGGTCTCCACACCGGGAGCGGGAATCATGTTGTAAAGGAAGAAGATGCTGACAATGATCATCACCACAGAAAGCACTCTGGGAAGTCCCTTGGTCTGGAAGATACCGAAAGCACCGTATACGATAAAGATGCCGGCCAAGAGGTTGCGCACGTCAAAGAGCATGCTGCCGATACCGGTAGAGGTGGTGGCGGTGTACTCATCGGCAAACCATGTCAGGGTCAGACCGTTCTGGTGGAATGCCATCCAGAAGAAGATAACCACGGCAAATACCAGGCACAGGCATACGATACGTTCCTTGGTATCGTTCTCCACGGGAAGAGTGGCCTCTTCCACGTTTGCGGTCTTCTTGGTCTCAACTGCCTTTTTGCCATTGCCAATCACATGAGCATAGGTCTTGCGGCCCAGGAAGTAGATCAAAATTGAAGCGATTACGCTGATGCATGCCACTGCAAAGGCAAAGTGGTAAGAGTCTGCCTTAGAGTAGTTTAATGACTGCTGTGCCCAATCCATTATAGAAATGGCGGCTGTGGGAGCGAACAATGCGCCTACGTTGATGGCCATATAGAACAATGAGAAACCGCTGTCGCGTTTGTCTGCGAATTCGGGAGAGTTGTACAAATCGCCTACCATTACCTGCAGGTTACCCTTGAACAGACCGGTACCCAGTGACACGAATACCAGACCGGCAACCATGGCCACAAGCGCGGTGCTTGAACCGCCCAAAGGCACAGACAGGATAAGATAACCCAGGAACATGATCAGGATGCCGATGACAACCATACGGCTGTAACCATACTTGTCGGCAAGGATACCGCCCAACAAAGGCAGCAGATACACAAAGAAAAGGAATGTGGAGAAGGTTTCAGAGGCCCAACCAGAGTCAAAACCAAAGTTGTCGCCCAAGAACAATACAAATACGGCAAGCATGGTGTAATAGCCGAATCGTTCACCTGTATTGGCAAGCGCCAATGTCCATAAACCCTTGGGTTGTCCCTTATATGAGAGGATAAGGAAACATGCCCAAATTGCAAACAGCCCAACAATCAGTGGGGTTGATAATACTTCAAACATGATAAAATTATTGATTTAAATTAATTAATTTGGCGCAAAGATAACGAAAAATAATGAATCTGAAACCCATCAATGGAAATTTTCGTAATTTTGCACTCCATTTTCAGCATACACACCTAAAAAAGAGAAAAAAGAATGAAAGGATTTGGTTTGAAGCCCTCATTGATAGACAGTTTGAGGGGATACAGTCGCGAGATGCTTATGAAGGATCTCATGGCCGGCATTATTGTAGGTATTGTGGCGCTTCCCCTTGCCATCGCATTCGGTATTGCCAGTGGCGTAACGCCCGAGAAGGGAATCATCACGGCCATCATTGCCGGTTTCCTCATTTCTCTGTTGGGAGGGTCCAAGGTACAGATTGGAGGTCCCACCGGAGCTTTCATCGTTATTATATATGGTATTGTCAACAATCCCGAATACGGCCTGCAGGGGCTGCTCATTGCCACTATTCTGGCCGGAGTCATCCTTGTGGCGCTGGGTGCGTTCCGTCTGGGTGCGCTTATCAAGTTCATCCCCTACCCCATCATTGTGGGTTTCACCGCAGGTATTGCTGTTACCATCTTCACCACACAGATGGGCGACATCCTTGGTCTGACCCAAGAGGCGGTCAGCCAGACAGGAGAGGCCATCCGCATTCCGTTGAAGACGCCCGGCGATTTTATCGGCAAGTGGATCAGCTATGCCCAACACATCTCCACCTTTAATTTCTGGAACTTTGTCGTGGCCATCGGTAGCTTGTTGCTTATCATCTTCACACCCATGATTACCCGCCGCATACCCGTGCTCAACAAGATTCCCGGCTCGCTCTATGGTATTCTGCTCGGCACCGTGGCCGTGCTGATTATGAAAGAGTCCTTCGGCATCACCGGCATCGACACCATCGGTGACCGTTTTCAAATCCAGTCTCAGTTGCCCGATATGGTAGTGCCCGACATCACATTCGAACTGGTTCAGAAGCTCATGCCCGTGGCCTTCACCATTGCCATCCTCGGTGCCATCGAGAGTCTGCTTAGTGCAGCCGTGGCCGATGGTGTTACCGGGGACAAGCATGACAGCAACATGGAACTCATTGCCCAGGGTGCAGCCAATATTATCACACCCCTCTTTGGCGGCATTCCCGCCACCGGTGCCATTGCACGCACCATGACCAACATCAACAACGGCGGACGCACGCCCATCGCCGGTATCATCCATGCCGTGGTGCTCCTGCTCATCCTGCTCATCCTCATGCCCTATGCCGAGTACATTCCTATGGCCTCTCTGGCTGCCGTATTGGTTATCGTCAGCTACAACATGAGCGGATGGCGTACTCTGAAGAGCCTCATGAACAATCCCAAGAGTGATATTCTGGTGCTGCTCACCACCTTCTTCCTCACCGTCATCTTCGACCTCACCATCGCCATTGAAGTGGGTCTCATCACCGCTTGCGCCCTCTTTATGAAGCGCATTATGGAGACCACCGAGATCAGTGTCATCAACGATGAAATCAATCCCGGCGATGAAATGGGCTTGAGCCATGTCCATGACAGTCTGGCCATTCCCGAAGGTTGTGCCGTATATGAGATTAACGGTCCCTTCTTCTTCGGCATTGCCAACAAGTTCGATGAGTTGCAGACCAACATCGGCCACGAGAAGCCCCGTGTCCGCATCATCCGCATGCGTAAGGTGCCGTTCATCGATTCCACGGGCATCCACAACCTCACCAACCTCATCCGTATGAATCAGGAAGACGGCATCCACATCATCCTCTCCGGTGTCAGCCCCAAGTTGCATAAGCAGCTCGAGAAGGCGCGCTTCTACAATCTGATTGCACCGGACCACATCTGCCCCCACATTGACATTGCGTTGGAGAAAGCCCGCGAGTTTTTGGCAAAGTAAAGTAAGTTCATATCATATCAATACAGACAGTAGGGACCTCATACGTTCCTACTGTTTTTTTATTCAGTTTTGATGTTAGTTTGAGTCCCTTTTGATAAATGTTTGGTTGGATACAAGTAGAATTGTTTTTTGGCTTAACAGAAAAAATTTTTTGTCAACGATAAAAAGTTCATCCCAAGCCTTGGGATGAACGTTTCAAACTTTGGGATGTACGTTCCAAACCTTGGGATATACATCCCAAAGCTTGGGACAAAACTTTCTCCACTGAGAAAGAACTTTTTCTCCACTGTCCTACAACAGTTTAGCTACTATGTTTCAACAATCATATAATATTGTACCTTTTTGTGCGTATAATTAGGGAGAAAAACATCGTCTGCAAAGGTGGGGAGATTCAATTACCGAGGGACTTTCATGTCTGTGGATACGTTGCCGTTCCGCGTCTTCCAGACGCCTTTTACTTGATGCGTCTTTAATTCCACGGGTTCAAGAACCCGCGGCTATTCGCCTTTGGCACCGCGTCTTTCAGACGCATTCCCCTTATTAAGAAGATTGTATTTCTTAAATCTTTTATCGAGAAACCATACGAAAAAGATGCGGTTGAATAGGTTTTGATTTCGTATCTTTCTCGCAACCTCTCACAAAGAGGTTAGTATCGCTATTGGGGAATTCGTCTGGAAGACGGGAATTTAAATAGCCGCGGACTTTTAAGTCCGTGGTATATAAAGCGTCCCCATACACCAAGGTCGTCTGGAAGACGGGGATATGAATACCGAGGGACTTTCATGTCCCTGGACACGTTGCCGTTCCGCGTCTTCCAGACGCTATTTTCTTGATGCGTCATTTCTCCCACGGGTTCAAGAACCCGCGGCTATTCGCCTTTGGCACCGCGTCTTTCAGACGCATTCCCCTTATTAAGAAAAAGACGGGGATATGAATACCGAGGGACTTTTAAGTCCACGGATCAGTTGCCGTTCCGCGTCATCCTGACGCCATAACCAAAACTCACAACTCACTACTCATTGCTCACTACCCAACACTCAATGCTCATCGCTCACACCTCACCACTCTTATATATATATAATAATGTGTAAAAGCACGTTTTGAAAAAAAGATGTTAATTTTTTTGACACTTTAGAAAAAAATGTTAACTTTGACTAAAAATGTCCTAAAAAGGGGCAAAATAACGTGCGAAAAGAGCAGAAAAACCCTCCTGTTCCGCTTGCACAAAGAATTAATTATCAAGAGGGTAACTTTAAAAATCATTGCTATGAGGCAAAAAAACTTCTTCTCTCTGTTTACTGCCATCACGATGATGTTCGCATTCCTGCTCCCAGGCACAACGCTGGCACAGGAAAATGCTGACGTTTTCGGACTGAATGACGGTTACAGAAACAACACCACCATCGAACAGATGGAAGATGGTTCGTGGGTGATTACCACCATAGGCTCTGATCCCTATGTGGCATCCACAGGTTTGAATCGCGACCTCACAGAGGCCGAGACAACACTTACTTTCGAGTATCAGGCATCTGATGAAGCCCAACTCGAGTTTTTCTTCTCCAGAAAAGCCGGAACCAGCTACGAAGGCGGTTACAGCTACAATCTGGGCAACGCTCCTGCCACCAATGAGTGGAAGCGAATCAATCTGGACATCACCAAGGCACGCCAGGTATGGGGCTGGGGAACCCTCGGTCACACCATACGTGTGGATGCCGGTAATGCCGAAGGCTTGACCTTCCGCATCCGCGACCTCCGCGTTTGCACTGATGCTCCCGATAACCCATTGGCAGATTATACCGTACAGGACGGAGTCATCCAGATTAACACCCAGGAAGACTTTGAAAATTGGGTTGCCGGATTCAACAAATTCATGACCAAGCCCATCATCGTTGACACAGATGTGGCCTTGAACACAGATGTAACGCTTACTTCTGCCAAGGGAACTCCCATTCCTCAGTTGAATTCAGTATTCGACGGCAAGGGACACAAGATGACCCTCGACATCTCTCATATAGAGGCAGGCGTTAGCGTGGAAGTGGGTTGTGCCCCCATCGGCTTGCTTTACGGTACTGTAAAGAACTTGGTTGTCGACGGAACCAACACCTCTAACACCAAATATCTGGCATCTATTGCCAAGGACTGCCATGCCGGTTCACTTATCGAGAACGTAACCAGCTACGTAAACCTGATTTCTGAAATCAGCGGCGACGGTACCCATGGTGGTATTCTCGGCCGTTGCGAGGGTAGCACAACCATCCGTAACGTTGTATTTGCCGGAACCATTTCCGGTAGCGCCACCACTTCTTGCGGTGGTATTTCCGGTTGGTGTAACGCACGCAGCCTTTACGAAGGTGTATTGATGATTGGTGACATCCAGGTAGATCAGGCCAGCTGTAACACCATTACCCGTAACCAGGGCAATGCCGTTATCAAGAACGTATATGCAAGCGCGGCTTTCAACGAGACTCCCGGCGGCGTAGTCATCGCTACTCCCGAGCAGTTGGCAAGCGGTGAGGTTTGCTTCGGTCTGAATGGCGACCAGCGCAACATCGCGTTCTACCAGAACATTGGCGAAGATGTAGTTCCCGTTTTGGACAACACCCACAAGCAAGTATACTCTGACGGTGAATACAACTGTGACGGTACACTCATCAGCGAAAATCCTTCTTACAGCAACGAAGGAACCGTAAACATCCCCGACCATGTATGGAACCAATTCGGCACCTGCGACAATTGCGGTCAGGCACAGCCCGGTTTCATTGAACAAGACGCTGACGGCTACTATATCGTTGACACTCCCGAAAAGTTGATCTACGCTGCCAACTATGCGACCAACAACCCCACTACCAAGATTAAGATCACTGCCGATCTTGACATGGCAGAGGTTACCGAACACTACAGACCCATCCGTGGCGCTTATTCAGGTATCTTCGACGGTGGTGGCCATACCATCTCTAACTTGATTATCGACAACGTTCCCCACGAGGTTGGCGCCGTGGCAGAAGGCGCGGTTAAAGACCAGGCATTGATCGGTTTGGCCGGCGGCTGTACCGTGAAGAACCTTACCCTGGACGCAACCTGTTCTATCAATGGTGGCGGTTACAGTGCAGGTTTCGTAGGCGAGACCACCGGTTCTGTTACCATTACCATGGAGAATCTGTTCATGCACGGTAACGTACGTGCCGCAGGCCCCAACGGTGCCGGTATCTATGGCTGTAACATGAGTTCTACCGCCACTGTTGTTATGAAGAACTGCGGTGTTACCGGTAATATCGTCGGTGACAACGAAGCCGGTGCATTGAGCGGCTGGTTCGCCGGCGGCAAGGCAACCGTCACCAACTGCTGGTTTACCGGTTCAGTATCTGGATGCGACAACACAACCAGCGCAGTATTCTGCCGTCCTGCCGGTGACTCTGATGTAACCTTTACCAACTGCTGGTCATACCAAGGTGACCGCAAAAATGTTGGCAAATTGGATTCAGAAGATGCCGCCAAGAACGGTGAACTGGCATGGAAACTGAATAAGAGCAGCTTTGTAAATCCCACATGGTTCCAGAACCTGGATGAAGAGGATTTTGCTCCCACTTTGGATCCCACCCGTGGCATCGTTTACAAGACCACAGAAGGTTATGCCACTGTGATTGAGTCTGACGCAGAAAGCTTCGGCAAGTTCATGAAGGGACTTCAGGACGTAGGCTTGGCTTACATCGAGACCGAAGACGCACAGAACTATGCAAACATTCCTATGCTGGCTGAATATGTAGAACTGGTGAACGCCTACAGCACCACCACCGACATGGCTACCATTACTGAGGCTTACAATGCAGAACAAGCCAAGTATAAGGAGGTAACCGCTTCTGTTACCGCTTACAAGAACTACCAGGCTCAGATTGAGGCAGTATTTGCCGAGCTGGAAGCCCGTGACGACTTCAGCGGTGACGACCGTGACTTCTTGGAAGGCATCTACCTGGGCGAGAGCGCAGGTCCCGGTGAATATGAAGGTGCTCCCAATGGTACTTACGAGTACATTATGGAGAACCGTACCCTCACCACCAAGGAAGTGAACGCCGAAATTGAGCATGTGAAGGAACTGTTGCGTATTGCCGTTGCCAACGGATACGAGCCCGGAACCGAAATCACCAACCTGATTGTCAATGCCGACTTTGCAGAAGGATGGACAGGATGGAGCCAGGGACTGTACAGCCATGGTGCCACCACCACCGAAGGCAGCAACATGCGTGCCGCCGAGGTTTGGAGCGCAAGCAACTATGACATGTACCAGAACATCGTAGTGGCCAAGGCCGGTGTATACGAACTGCAGATGCGCGGTGCTTACCGTCCCTTCGACCAGAAGGATGCAATGCAGTATTCTCCCTACTTCTACATGAATGGAAACGCTAACTACCTGCAGACTATCATGGAGGACTACATGCCCATCGAAGACGCAGTTGACGGTGTGAACTGTAACATCAAAGGAAGCGTGCCCGACTACCCCATCACCAACGAAGAAGGCGATACCATCGGTTATGTAATGCACGGTGTGCTCAGCTGCTGTAAGGCATTCGAGGCTGGCCGTCACGACAACCGTCTCGTAATCAACGTGAACGAAGGCGATACCATCAAGTTGGGTCTCAAGCAGACTTACTTCGGTGTGAGCGGCCACGACTGGTTGGGTATTGGTGACATCCACCTGACTTACCACGGAACATTGGAAGAATCAGAAGAGGCTATCGACCGTGCGCTTACAAGCATGTTGGCCCGTGCCAACACATTGCAGACCATCCAGGTTGCTTCTGACGCAGACTATATTAAGTATCCCAACTACAGCCAGACATTGAAAGACCGCTTGGCTACTGCCATTGCAAATGCTGAAGCTGCTGCCGATGCTGCTGCCAAGTATGCTGTAATCGAAGAGTTGAGCGCAATCTTCAAGGAGACCCTTGAATCTAAGCTTGCTTACAAGAGCTTCTTCGCCGAAGTGGAGAAGGTTTACGACGTAGCTTATACCGCATTCGAACTGGATGAATCGTTGGCAGGACTCGCAGCCGAGGCTGAAAACATGATGGCCACAGCGATGGAGCAATACGAAACAGGTTCTCTGAGCACTGAAGAGGCTCTCGAATGTGCTGTAGCAAAGACCATTGCCGTTCAGCCCACAATCGATGAGAACGGAGCATTCCATATTACCAACACTGCTGAGTACAAGTACTTTGTAGACACATACGCAAAGAACAACCCCAACAAGGACAAGCATCATGTAATCCTGGAAGGTGACATTTACATGAACACAGCCATGATGGTAACTGACTTCTATGGTACATTTGACGGTCAGGACCACACCATGAACGTGAACATTGTACGCGAGGCTGACAACGCAGCCATCTTCGAGAACGTTCGCGGCGGTATTGTAAAGAACCTTATTGTTCGTGGTACCATTGACACCAAGAACAAGTATGCTGCCGGTATTGCAGCCCATGCTCATGACGCAAGTACATTCGAGCGCATCCAGAGCTACGTAGACATTATCGCAGGTATTAGCGGTGACGGTACTCACGCTGGTATCGTAGCCGTAAATGAATCTGGTAACGGAACATTCAACAACTGTATCTTTGCCGGTTCAATGAGCGGTAGCGCATGTACAAGCAACGGTGGTATCGTTGGTTGGGGCTCAGCTAAGGTTGTGGCCACAGGCTGTCTGGTTATCGCCAACATCACAACCGACGCAACAAATGGCAACATTATTTCTCGTAACTCTGTTGAGGCAAAGAACTGCTACTATGTAACTCCTTATGGTGGTGCTCCTGCAGGCGCAATCCAGATTACTGAAGAAGAACTGATGAGCGGAGCTGTTACCTACGGTTTGAACGGTGGCAAGACACGCAAGGATGTAGTTTGGCGTCAGAACCTCGACGGCAGCGATGTGATTCCTTCACTGGATCCCACTCACAAGATTGTCTACGTCAAGGCTGACGGTACCTTCACAAACGAACTCCAGAACGAAATTGAAAAGTACGAAGGAACTGAGGCTGATCCCTACATCATCAACACTGCAAATGACATGGCACTTCTGCGCCGCTTCATGCTTCCCGGCCGCGTAAACTATGTGAAGTTGAACGCAGACATTGACATGAGCGAAGTTACAAGCTGGACTCCTCTGAACATCTCTGGCGACAAGGCTAATGGTATTGACTACATGAACTTGATTGACTTTGACGGTCAGGGCCACGTTATCAGCAACTTTACTTGTACTGATCCTACCACTAAGTATAACAGCTTCTTCGGTATCCTGAACGGTAACGTACGCAACGTAGGCTTCAAGGATGCAGTGGTTGCTTGTGAAGCTACCGGTACCGGTATCCTCGGTGGTTACATTGGACATGACAACTTCCAGAACGACGATGCAACAAAGGCTTACAGCAAGGTTGAAAACGTATGGGTAACTGGTCAGCTGACCGGTAGCACAGACTACATCGGAGGTTTCTTCGGAACCGTTGCTGGTCCCACCGTTATCAAGAACTGCTACAGCAACATCGAAATCATCAGCGACGCTCCCTATGTAGGCGGTATCGCAGGTCGCGTTCGTGACCAGTTCCACGTTGACCAGGCTTATGCTGCAGGTAGCATTACATGTGCCAGCGAGACCGCTAAGGTTGGTGGTATCATCGGTGGTGCACAGCAGCTTGCTACAACTCCTGGTAACTACAACAACATCGTTGTATGGAACAACACCGACGAAAACTTCGGTCCCACTATCGCTGCTAAGGAAGTTACTCTTCCCACAGCTGACTTACTGGATGTAGTATTCAACGAAGACGGCACCGCAACTGACATTTCTCCCGCACAGCAGGAAATTGAAGTTATCGGACAGCCCAAGGTTGTTTACAACGAACAGTTCAAGCAGAATGTATTCTGGAGCGAAGCCAACGGAACCACTCCCGTTAGCTACCTGAAGATTCCATTCGTGGGCAATCAGGAATTGATGGACAACATTGCAAACGGATTCACCGTTGAAACAACCTTCAAGGTACGTGGTAACATTCCCGGTTCAATCACTCCGTTCCGTGCAACACAGTCTGGTGGTTATGGATTCGACATCGAAGGTACTGGTCAGATTAAGTTCGAAGTATACTCTGACATTGATGGCACAAAGGCCTATCGTTATGCAAACAGTTCAGTATATGTGAAGCCCGAACTTTACTACCACATGGTAGGTGTTTATGATCAGGCTGCTCGTAAGGTAAGCGTTTATATCAATGGTGGCAATGCTGCAAGCGGAGCTGCTGAGGGTACATTCGCATTCCCCACAAGCGATGAGAGCCTCTGGTTGGGTATCGGTGCTGACAATGCTGGAAACAGTGCATCTAACGGTGCAAACTTTGAAATTGTAAACGCACGTATGTACAGCGAACCTATGACCGAAGATATGGCCAAGGCTCTCTACTTCAAGCAGAACGGCCGCGACTTCTATGCCGGTGACAAGCTGAACAACATCGCATTCTACAATGGAAGCAACTTCGCTGACCTGCAGAATGTAGTTGTAAATTGGGGATCACCCTGGACATGCGACATGGCTGAAGGTAGCTATCCCGTATTCGATGGTACTCTGGCCGACGGTATCAACAAGGTTGAAAACATTGCTAAGGGCAAGATCTTCAACATCAATGGTATCCAGGTAGAGAAGACCACTAAGGGTCTCTACATCATCGATGGCAAGAAGGTTATGGTTAAGTAATTGACAATTTCCTCTCTATAGTAATCCCCCGGGCCAAACCCGGGGGATTTTTTATTATCTAGAGTTTCTAGAAAGGCTAGATCTTCTAGAAAGGCTAGATCATCTAGAGGGACTAGAGGGCCTAGAGTATTTAGAGATTGGGATGGCTAAGATGTAAAAAAACATTAAAAAATAGAATCAGTACAAATTTTTATGTAATTATATTTGTGTATATAAAATAAAGTGTGTACTTTTGCATTGTAATCATTACAGAGAAAGAACAATGACAGAACAGCAAGCTATTGACACATTAAAGGCGAAGGGCATCTGCCCTACCCGACCCAGAGTGGCCATATATAAATATATTCAGGAGCACTTTACGCATCCTAATGTGGACGAGGTGTTCACACACTTAAGTCCAGAAGTGCCCACACTGAGCAAGACCACTGTGTACAATACACTTCGCATGTATGCGGAAATGGGTTTGTGCAGCATGCTCACCATCAACGAAAGACAGTTGGTCTTTGACGGTAATGCCAAATCACATGCTCACTTCATGTGCAAGGTTTGCGGAAGAGTGTATGATGTGCCCACCGCCGACAAGATGCTTGAAGAGATGCATATCCCCGGACACCGGGCAGAGGAAATGCACCTCTACTACCGCGGAACCTGTCAGAGCTGTCTGCTGAAACAAGAGAGAATGTAAATAAATATATAAGAGATAAAAATACCAAGTATAAACAATTTATAAAATTTACGACTATGACAAAGAAATATGTATGCACCGTATGTGGTTATATTCATGAAGGTAACGAAGCTCCCCAGGCTTGCCCCTTGTGCAAGGCTCCCACAGAGAAGTTCAAGGAGATGAAGGATGAGAAGCTGAACTTCGTTTGCGAACACGAGATTGGCGTAGCCAAGGGATGTCCCGAAGAAATCATGGCAGGCTTGAAGGCTAACTTCGAAGGAGAGTGCATGGAAGTGGGTATGTATCTGGCTATGTCACGCCAGGCACACCGTGAGGGTTATCCCGAAATTGGCGAGGCATTCCGTCGCTATGCGCTGGAAGAGGCTGAGCACGCTGCCAAGTTCTGCGAACTGATTGGCGACATGGTTTGGGACACCAAGACCAACCTTCAGAAGCGTGCAGAGGCTGAGTGTGGCGCCACCGCCGGTAAGTTCGACATTGCCAAGGCTGCCAAGGAACTGAATCTGGATGCCATCCACGATACCGTACACGAAATGGCAAAGGACGAGGCTCGTCACGGAAAGGGCTTCATAGGATTGCTCGAAAGATACTTTGGTGAATAATTCACCGCAATTTGTTTCATAATTTAAGGAAAGTCCACTCAGTGATGAGTGGGCTTTTTAGTGTTACCAAACAAAAGAAAATGCGCAACACATACACCTTATATATAATATACATGCTGCTATTCCTTTCTCTGAGCAGCCGACTGCAAGCACAAAAGCTTACGGCACAGCGAGGCGAAGTGGCATCGAGCTATAACTTCTGGTTCTATAACCCTCAAAGCATTCCGGACGAAAAGGCACATTATCCTTTACTCATCTTCCTGCACGGTGCAAGCCTTTGCGGAAAGAATCTGGATAAGGTGAAACGCTATGGACCCATCAGCGCCCTTGCCAAAGGCAGGTGCATAGACAGCTATATTGTGGCACCCCAAAACCCCGGTGGTGCATGGAACCCGGAAAAGATAATGAAGATTGTGGAATGGGCAAGCGCATACTTTGCGGTGGATACCACCCGCATCTATGTATACGGCATGAGCCTGGGCGGATATGGCACCATAGACTTTGCCGCCACCTATCCCGACAAAGTGGCGGCCGCAATGGCCATCTGTGGCGGAGGAAGCGTAAAGGAACTGGAAAGGCTGTCTGAAGTGCCGCTATGGATTATACACGGTACAGCAGACAAGGCGGTGGCTATCAAGGAATCTGACCGTGTGGCCAAAATCATCAAGGACAGCGGAGACGACTCGCGCCTGATATATACAAGGCTCAATGGCGTGGACCACGGAAAACCAGGACGCATCTTCTACATGTTACAAACATACGACTGGTTGTTCAGCCATTCCATCAGAGACGAGGGAAGGCCAGTGTGCAGGGACTTTGAAATGACCGTCCCCATGCTGAACACTGCCTATCAAGACTTAGGCACCAATGAGGATTATCTGCAGAATTCTTTTGAGTAACAATAAAAGCCGGCGATTTGCCGGCTTTTTTGATTTTTCCAGAAGGACTAGAAGTTCTAGATAGACTAGTGTTCTAGGGTTTTCTAGAATTGATTACTTGTGATTGAGAGCGAGGTCCACGTTAACGGCACATGCTACAGAGCAACCAACCATGGGGTTGTTACCGATACCGAGGAAGCCCATCATTTCTACGTGAGCAGGAACTGAAGAAGAACCGGCAAACTGAGCGTCAGAGTGCATACGGCCCAAAGTATCAGTCATACCATAAGAAGCGGGACCTGCAGCCATGTTATCGGGGTGCAGTGTACGGCCAGTACCACCACCAGAAGCTACACTGAAGTAGGGCTTGCCTGCGCGTACGCGCTCCTTCTTATAAGTACCTGCAACGGGGTGCTGGAAACGAGTGGGGTTGGTAGAGTTACCGGTGATAGACACGTCTACGTCTTCCTTCCACAATACAGCCACACCTTCGCGAACGTCGTCAGCACCGTAGCAGTTTACTGCAGCGCGGGGACCCTTGCTATAAGGAGTTTCGTTCACAACCTTCAGTTCGCCAGTGTAGTAGTCGAACTCGGTCTGTACATAGGTAAATCCGTTGATACGAGAGATGATCAAGGCAGCGTCCTTACCCAAACCGCAGAGGATGCAGCGCAGAGGCTTGTCGGCTGGTCTTGACTTGTTGGCCATCTGGGCAATCTTGATAGCACCTTCAGCAGCAGCGAAAGACTCGTGTCCAGCCAAGAAAGCGAAACACTTGGTCTCGGGAGAAAGCAGACGGGCAGCCAGTTCTCCGTGGCCGATACCTACCTTACGGTCGTCAGCTACAGAGCCGGGGATACAGAATGCCTGCAGACCCTCACCGATGTACTCGGCAGCCTTTACAGCGTTCTCTGCCTTTTCCTTCAGTGCGATGGCAGTACCTACCACATAAGCCCACTTTGCGTTCTCAAAGCAGATCATCTGAGTTTCCTCACAAGTCATGTAAGGGTCAAGACCTGCGTCCTCGCAAATCTGGTTGGCCTCTTCAATTGAAGAAATACCGTGAGCGTTCAAGCAAGCGAGAATCTGCTTGATACGACGGTCCTGAGATTCGAATTTTACTTCTCTAATCATAATAGCAGTCCTCCTTTATTATTCGTGACGTGGATCAATTGACTTAACGGCGCCATCCTCTTCCTTGGTGCGTCCGTAAGTACCTGTAACACTCTTCAAAGCCTCGTCGGCGGGAACACCCTTCTTGATGGCATCCATGAACTTGCCCATGTGAACAAACTCATAACCGCAAACCTGGTCGTTCTCATCCAGGAACATCTTGGTGATGTAGCCTTCGGTGAGCTGCAGGTAACGGGTTCCCTTCACCTTGGTACCATAAAGAGTACCGGTCTGAGAAATCAATCCCTTACCCAAGTCTTCGAGACCGGCACCTACCATCAGACCACCTTCAGAGAAAGCAGACTGTGTACGTCCGTAAACGATTTGCAAGAAGAGTTCGCGCATGGCGGTATTGATAGCATCACAAACGAGGTCGGTATTCAATGCCTCGAGGATGGTCTTGCCGGGCAGAATCTCTGATGCCATAGCGGCAGAGTGAGTCATACCAGAGCAACCGATGGTCTCAACCAGACACTCTTCGATAATACCTTCCTTTACATTCAAGGTCAGCTTGCAGGCACCCTGCTGGGGAGCACACCAACCCACACCGTGGGTCAGACCGCTGATGTCCTTGATTTCCTTTGCCTTGATCCACTTTCCCTCTTCAGGGATGGGGGCAGGACCATGGTTGGGGCCTTTTGCCACACAACACATGTTCTGTACTTCATGAGAATAAACCATACTTTTACTTATGTTTAATGTTTTAAGTATAAATGTGTAAACATTTCGGTATGCAAAAATAAACAAAATTAAGTATTCCACCTAATATTTTCAATCATTTTTTCCATCGTCATGTAAAATTCAGCGAAATTGCGTATCTTTGCAACTATATAAAGTAACATTATGACAATACGCATTCCAGAAAGCGAAATCATCCGTGCCGCAAGCGAGGGCATGGACGCATTTATACAGGTGTTTTATGATGCCATCATGGATGCCATCGGTGGCGAACTGAACGAGACAACCATGCAGGAACTCAATGGCGAGCAAATTACACTGCTGGCATACATCATGCTCCGGAACGAGGTGATGGACGGCGGTTTTGTGCAGCTCATCCACAACGGCTACGGCGGTTTTATCTTCCTGAACCCATTTGCCAAGGCCATGCGCCTTTGGGGAGCGCACGACTTCAGCAAACTCGTATACAAAGGCCGCAAGCTATTTGAGCAGCATGGAGAGGCGCTGACAAAAGACTGCAGCGACGAGGAGTTCATGGCGCTGTTTGAGCAATTCCCCGAATTTGACGAATTGGATGACGAGTTTGTAGAATGCGAAGAGGAAGTGACCGAACTGATTGCAAGATATGTGGACGAACACATTGAAAAGTTTGCAGAAATAGTAAAATAGTCATGGCAAAGAAAACAACTTTCCAAAGCAAGATAAACATAAAGAACAAACGGGCGGAACATGATTTCCTGCTTTTTGACCAATATACGGCAGGTCTGGTGCTGACCGGTACAGAAATCAAGAGCATCCGCGAAGGTAAGGCCAGCCTGGTGGACACCTACTGCTTTGTCCACAGAGGCGAGGTTTGGGTGAAGAACATGTACATCGCCCACTACCAACAAGGCTCGTATAACAACCACGTGGAACGCCGCGACCGCAAACTGCTGCTGCAGTCCCGCGAGATACGCAAGATACAACAGACGGTAAAGCAACCCGGATTCAGCATTGTGCCCACCCTGCTCCACCTCAACGAAAAAGGCCTGGCAAAACTGGACATCTACATTGCCCGAGGCAAGAAGGAATATGACAAGCGCGAGACACTGAAGGAGAAGGAAGACCGCAGGGACATGTCCAGAGCTTTCAAGAAATCTTTCTGAACAAAGGAATGAAGACACTGAGCGAATTACTCCAAGAAAGGATACTGCTGCTTGACGGCGCCATGGGCTCGCTGATACAGACCTACAGCCTGGCGGAAAAGGATTTCCGGGGCAACCTGGATCTGCCCGAAGGAACAAATGTGCAGGGCAACAACGACCTGTTGAGCCTTACACGCCCCGATATCATCAGCGACATACACCGCCGCTATCTTGAAGCCGGGGCGGACATCATCACCGCCAACACCTTCAGCAGCCAACGTGTCTCGCAGGCAGAATACCACTGCGGGCATCTGGTAAAACAACTCAACATCGAATCGGTAAGGATAGCCAAAGGGCAGGCAGAGGCATTCAGCACGACAGAAAAGCCGCGCTATGTTATTGCCACCATCGGCCCGACAAGCAAATCTCTCTCCATCAGTCCCGACGTGAACGACCCGGCATTCCGTGCCATCACCTATGATGAACTGTACGATGCCTACAGGGAGCAGGCCTGTGTCTTGCTTGAGGCCGGAGTGGACGGCATACTGGTGGAAACCGTCTTTGACACCCTCAACGCCAAGGCGGCAATGGATGCCATAGAGACGGCCATGCAGGAACGCGGCGTCCGCGTGCCCATGATGCTGAGTATTACGGTAAATGACCGATTCGGCAGGATTCTCAGCGGTCAAACCCTTGAAGCCTTGTTGGCGAGCGTAAGCCATTTTTCCCTTCTAAGTATAGGGTTGAACTGTTCGTTCGGTGCGGAAGACATGTTGCCCAGCCTGCGCACATTAGCGGCCAAAGCACCATACTTCATCTCTGCCCACCCCAACGCCGGCCTGCCCAATGCCATGGGACAATATGACCAAAGTCCGTCCATGATGGCTGCACAGATGGAACATTTTGTCAGCGAAGGTTTGGTAAACATCATAGGCGGATGCTGTGGCACCACGCCCGAACACATAGCCGCCCTGCTTCCGCTTATCACAAAAGGAACACCACATATCCCTATAGCCAAGGAGACTTTGGACTACAGCATACAACTGAGCGGACTGGAACCGCTAACCACAAAGAATAATGATACCGTGTTCGTTAATGTGGGTGAACGTTGCAATGTGGCTGGCAGCCGTAAGTTCCTGCGGCTCATCAAAGAGAAAGCATACGATGAAGCCCTTGAGATAGCCCGCCAGCAAGTGCTGGACGGCGCCATGGTGCTTGACCTCAATATGGATGACGGCATGCTTGACACCCGCACCGAGATGTGCCGTTTCCTGCATCTTATCGGCAGCGAACCCGAAATCAGCAGAGTTCCGCTGATGATTGACAGCAGCAACTGGGAGGTCATCAGTGAGGCGTTGAAATGTGTGCAGGGAAAATGTATCGTAAATAGCATCAGCCTGAAAGAGGGAGAAGACCTCTTCCTTTCCCATGCGCGCGAAATCAAACGTAGAGGCGCTGCCGTCGTGGTGATGGCTTTTGATGAAAAGGGACAGGCAGACACCTACGAACGACGCATAGAGGTGTGCCAGCGTGCCTACCATCTGCTGACAGAGAAGGCCAAGATGGATCCGAAAGACATCATCTTTGACCCGAATGTATTGGCTGTGGCGACAGGAATGCCTGAGCATGACGCGTATGCGCTGGACTTCATCAAGGCTACTGCCTGGATACACCAAAACTTGCCCGGCAGCCATATCAGCGGTGGAGTGAGCAATCTGAGTTTCAGTTTCAGGGGCAACAACTACATCCGCGAGGCATTGCACGCTGTCTTCCTGTTCCATGCACGACAAGCCGGCATGGACATGGCCATTGTCAATCCGGCTGCCAAGGTGATGTATGCCGACATTCCAAAAACACAACTCGAAGTCATTGAGGAGGTGGTCTTGCGTCCAAGCGCACAGGCGACAGAAAGACTGATCGCACTTGCCGGAGCGTTGCAAGGCACGGACATATCCGGAAAACACAGTGCTACCACTCAAGACAGAGGTCAGATACCGGTGGAAGACCGCATCATTGAGGCTGTATTGCAGGGAAGCACCGCCCATCTTGAAAACGATATGACTGAAGCCCTCTCGCTGTTTGCCGATGCTGTGGACATCATCGAAGGTCCGCTCATGAATGGCATGAATCTCGTGGGCGAACGTTTTGGCGAGGGCAAGATGTTCCTGCCGCAAGTGGTCAAAGCCGCACGCACAATGAAACATGCCGTCACCATCCTGCAACCTTATCTGAATTCGGACAAGAAGGACAACGGCAAAAGGGCCGGCAAGATTCTTCTGGCAACCGTCAAAGGCGATGTCCACGACATTGGAAAGAACATCGTGAGCGTGGTAATGGCATGCAACGGATTCGAGATCATTGATTTGGGTGTAATGGTTCCGGCAGAAACCATTGTGCAAGAAGCCTTAAGACAGGAAGTGGACGCCATCGGCCTGAGCGGGCTGATTACCCCCAGCCTGGAAGAGATGACAAACGTGGCAAGACTGCTCCGTCAAGCCGGTGTTACCGTTCCGCTGATGATTGGCGGCGCCACCACCAGTGCCTTGCACACTGCTGTAAAGATTGCCCCTTTGTATGGAGGACCCGTCCTTTGGATAAAGGATGCCAGTCAAAACGCTCCCGCCCTGCTGCCTTTCCTGAATGCAGAAACCAGACAGACGGCATTTGACGCATTGAAGAAGGAACAGGAATGCCTACGCCATCAGAATGACAATACCCGACTGGTTTCTATTGAAGAGGCGCGTTCCCGCAAGTTGTCATTAGACTGGAGTTAACCCCAAAATGCAGAAAAAGGAACTACGCAAACTGATACGCCAGAGAAAGGCGGAACATACTACAGAAGAAAAGGCGGAAATGTCCGCACGCATTTGCAGACAAGTGCTTGCAAATCCGCATTGGGCTGAGGCAAAAAACGTGTTTCTCTACCATGCCTTGCCAGACGAGGTGGACACCGCCATGCTGATAGATGCCGCCATGCACGAAGGGAAAACCGTATTGTTGCCCGTGATTGACGGCGACGACCTACGACTGAAAATCCATACCGGGGCCACTCAAACTGGCAGTTATTCCATCCAAGAACCTGTCGGCGAGGAATTTACTTGCCATAAGGAAATAACCCTCGCCATTGTGCCGGGCATGGCTTTTGATAAAAAAGGTAACCGCTTGGGGCGCGGACGCGGATTTTATGACCGCACCTTACCCAAACTGACTGAAGCATACAAGATCGGATTGTGCTTTCCCTATCAGTTCATGGAAAGCATTCCGTGCGAAACGTATGATATAAAGATGGATGCCGTCTTGTGTGATTCTTGACGCAATGCATTGCATCGGCAAAGTCAATGCATTGCATCGGCCAACGGAATGCATTGACTTTGCCATCGCAACGTATTGCATTGGCTTTTGCAACGCTATGCGTTAAAGGAAGGAATTTGCCACACTGCCACGTTTGCCACGTGTTTCTTATAACTTTCATGCGAAAAAAAAAATTAATTGATAGTCCCTTTTAAGGAGGGTAAGAATTAATTTTCTGTTTATAAAAAGTTGTGTAATCTGCTTGGCAGACGTGGCAGGGTGACAAGGGTTTGAAAATCTATCATTCAAAGGCGTCAGCTAAGACGCGAACCTGCCACTAATAGAAGCGGATTTCGTTGACAACCTGTGCGCCAATCTGCTGATTGACACGCTGAGCCAATACGGTACGCTGATGGGTGAGGTTTTCGCGCAAGGCCGCACTACGAATCTGCACATACATGATACAGTTCTTGATGAAAACCTTTCCGACATAGCGTGAGATGGCAGGCCCAACAATTTCGGGCCATATCTGCACTGCCCTGTACTCGTTAAGGGGTGTTTCCAGTCCCTGCTCGCGCAAAAAATGCTGGAGAATGGAGCCAAGCTTCTGTTCCTTTTTTCTAATCATGGGCGTATCACTCCTTCCTCAACATGAAACAAACGATAATCGCCCTGCGAATGGGACAGGATACTGTCCAGATGATCGCGGTTGGTGTCTGTAATGAAAATCTGGCCGAAATTGTCTCCTCCCACCAAATGCACAATCTGTTCCACCCTATCGGCATCCAGTTTGTCAAAGATGTCATCCAGAAGCAGAAGCGGTGCGGTCTTGGAACCGATGCGGTGCAAGAAATCGAACTGGGCCAGCTTCAAGGCAATCAGGAAGGTCTTGTTCTGCCCCTGCGAACCCTCACGGCGTATGGGATAACCGGACAGGGACATTTCCAGTTCATCCTTGTGTACACCATGCAACGAATAACCCACGGCACGGTCCTTGAAGCGGTCACGCTGGATGACTTCCAATAACGGGCCACGCTGGCAATGCGAGACATACTGCAATTCCACCTGCTCACGCTGCAAGGAGATCTGATTATAGTAATGCTGAAAAATGGGGACGAACTGTTCTACGTGCGCACGGCGTCGCGAGAAAATAAATTCTCCCTCGCGTGCCATTTCCTCTTCCCATAGCGCCATTACCTCCAGATCGGGTTCCTGCTCCATCTTCAACATGGCATTGCGCTGTAGCACGGCTTTGTTGTAACGGATAAGACTTTCCAGATAGGCCGGTTCGCACTGAGAAATGACCATGTCCAGAAATTTCCTACGCAGTTCGCTTCCTCCAGTAATCAGCATTTGGTCAGAAGGCGACACCATGACCAATGGAATAAGCCCGATGTGCTCTGCCAAACGCTTGTAATTCTTCTGTCCGCGGCGAAGTATCTTTTTCTGTCCGCGCTTCAGTCCGCAATGGATGTCCTCAAGCGTACCGTCTTCACATGTATATCTGCCCTGAAGCGCCATCATGTCCTGTCCGTGCAGAATGTTGAGCGCATCCTGAGATGTGGTAGCGCTCTTGCAAAGCGAGAGAAAATAAATGGCGTCAAGCAGGTTGGTTTTACCCTGACCGTTACGGCCAATAAAGCAATTGACCTTATCGGAAAAGTCCAATTCGGCCTGCGCAATGTTTTTGTAGTTAACTACAGAAAGGTGGTTCAGTATCATAATTCTATTTGCAAATTTATACATTTTATTCTAAAAATGAGAGGGTAAAACAAAAATATTGACCGATAAATTATGTGTTGTGGGAGAAATTGACTAATTTTGCGCAGTCTTTTACGGAAATAATAAAAAATACATATAAAAATGTCACAAAAAGCACAAAAGAACACAGCACCTGTGAATGAGTTCGACGAGACACTCGCGGCCTCAAAGAATTTCTTCGACAAGCACAAGAAGGCCATCGTTTACGGTGGCGGCGGCCTGTTGGCTGCAATCATCATTGTATTGCTCACTCACCAGTTCTACATTGTTCCCCGCAACACAAAGGCCAATGAAGCCCTCTACAAGGCTGAGGCATTGTTTGCCAGCGGAGAGTATGAGAAGGCACTTAACGGCAACGAGACCGCTCAGGGTTTCCTCGCTGTCGCAGACAACTTCGGTTGTACAAAGGCTGCCAACCTGGCCAAGATGTATGCAGGCATCTGCTACGCCAATCTGGGCCAGTACAATGAAGCCGTTGCCATGCTGGAAGATTTCAGCGGTTGTGGTGACGCAATGATCAGCCCCGCAGCCATCGGCGCATTGGGCAACTGCTACGCCGCACTGGGTCAGAAGGAAAAGGCAGCAACCACTCTGGAAGAAGCCGCTTCTGCTGCAGACAACAACACATTGAGCCCCACTTTCCTGATTCAGGCCGGCCAGATTTATGAAGACCTGGGCCAGAAGGAAAAGGCTTTGGCTTGCTACGAGAAGGTAAAGGAAAGCTACAAGCAGAGTTTCCAGACAAACGAAGTAGACAAGTACATTGAGCGTCTGAAGTAATTATCCCTCATAATACTCCCCATTCGTCACCAATGTCATCAGACAAAAACAGTTCTGGTTTGGTTGCGAATGGGGAGTATTTCGTATCTGTAACCAAATAAAATCTATATAAATATGGCTTCCAATTTACATAATCTTTCAGATTACGATCCCAAAAGCGTTCCGTCCGCTGAAGGAATGCGCTTTGCCATTGTCGTGAGCGAATGGAACAGCAAGATAACCGGTGCGCTTATGCAGGGTGCTATTGACACGCTCGTTGCGAACGGCGCTTGCGAAGACGACATCCAGGTGAAAATGGTTCCCGGCAGTTTTGAACTGATTTACGGTGCTGCACAATTCGTGAAGAGCGGAGCTGTGGATGCTGTCATTGCCATCGGATGTGTCATCCGTGGAGACACCCCCCACTTCGACTACATCTGCCAAGGCACCACTCAAGGGCTGGCCACACTGAACACCCAGTATGACGTGCCTGTAATATACGGTTTGCTTACCTGCAACAACATGGAACAGGCAGAAGACCGCTGTGGCGGAATGCTAGGCAATAAAGGTGACGAATGCGCCGTTACGGCGATAAAGATGGTTGACTACCAGCGTAGTCTCCAGTCATAAAATTAAGAAAACAACAAAAATGGGTCCGCACCGGAAGAGTGGACCCATTTTTTATTATTTAAACAATTTGGGAACAATCACATTCCCCTTTTTCTTGGCAGAAATGTGGAAAATGCCTGTAACGCGATGTTTGGACATTTTCAACGGCATAATGCGGACTGTGCGCGGATCGACAGTCGTGTCGTTCTGATGTACATGGTAGACATAGTACGGTTCCTTATCCAAACCGATGAAGAAATCTCCGTGACCAGAACCGTTCTCGCCTACCTCACTGGCATGAATAACAGGCCCGGGCTGTTTCTCCCAAGGGCCATAAGGTGATTTGGATACGGCATAACCTACAGCATAATCCACACTTCTGTAGTCATTGGCCGAATAGAACATGTAATAGATGCTGTCGCGCTTCATGACAGTAGGTCCTTCCAGGGTTTTATGGTTATGGCTCATGCCATCCATCGTCAATTCCCAGGGTTCACTTACGCGCAGACATTCCGTCAGGGTTTCCTCCTTAAGTTTCTGCGTATCCATATCAAATTCCGCCACAAAAATGGCATTGCCGCCCATATCATCCTGTTGGATGTATCTTGCGTGATACATATACCACTTGCCATCCTCATCCTTGAAGAGATAGGTGTCTATGTTCATTTCGGGGCAATCGGTAATGGGTCGGTTCTCCCGTTGCTTGTAAGGGCCAGTCAGTTCCTTGCTTTCCGCCACACACATCTTACCCTGGGCAGAATATGTCATCAGATAACGGTCTTCGAGTTCGACGATCTGAGGTGCCCAGAAATCACGCTCGCCGTAAGTGTTCTCCCCTTTGTGGAGGATATAGGGATCAGCCTTGGAATATGTCCAATGGCGCAGGTTACTTGACTCAAGCAGAGTGAAGCCGTCATCGCCACTGGTTCCGGTCATATAATACTTCCCGTTCGCCACAAAGATGGTGGGATCAGCCAATGCAATACGCTCGCCATCCTGCTGACATCCGGATGCCAAGGCCAACATGGCGGCAAGGAACAACCCTTTATTTAAATATCTCTTCATATCGCAATAGTTTAATTCTGAATCGTGTATTTGTATTTACCAGCGGGAAGCAGCAAGGCAGTACAGCCTTCCTTTTGCAAAGAGGCTTGGGATGTGATGAACTCCTTCTTGCCCTTAATTTTCGCCGCGTCAGTTACAGGCAGATAGAAAACCGCTTCTGTACCTTCGGGTACAGTCAGCGTAAAAGTTGTCTTGCCGCCACTCTTCTTGTAGGCAAAGCGTACCATGCCCTTCACAGTAGGCACGTCAAGAGAGGCACGGTTAAAGGTAACCGGGGTTGGCTTTACCTGGAATCGTCCCCAACCAGCCTCCAAGGGTGTTACGCCCATGAGATATTCGCACACCGTAATCAACGGGCCACCGCTCCAGGCGTGGTTTGTGGTGCCGCCACCAAAACCTTCCGCACCGATTCCCCATCCTTCAAAAAGGGTTGTATAATCGGGGTGTTCCACCATTTTCTTATATCTTTCGCGCACACGCTCCATACCATATTCGCCGTCACCCATCACAAAGCAGGCATCGGTTACATATTTTTCCATATAAGGACTGGCATGCATCTCGGTACGGAAAAGTTGTTTGATAGCAGGATACTTGTCTTTGTCCGCCAATCCGCTGATAACGGCCAAAGCCTGCACGCGGTCGTCGGTCTTTTCCTTGTACTCGGGATGACGATAGGCTGTTCCGTTCCAGCAGGCATTGAAACCCACTTTCAGGCGCGCCATCTGCGACCTGTAGTATTCGCTTTCTACGGGATTACCCAATACTTGTGCCATACGTGCAGCGGCCTCCAATGCAATATAGTGCCAGGCTGCGTAGATCATCCTCATGTCGCGGTTGTCGCCCCAATCGCCCCAGTTCCAGCCGATCTTGCGGAATGCGGTCAGACCGTTTTCTTCCAGTTTCCAAATGGAAAGGTAATTGCGGATATAGGGATAGAGTTCGGCTAGTGTTGCCAAATCACCCGTATGCATATAATAAGTCCATACGCCGGGCAGACCTACTGTGGCCAACATCTGCGCGGGAAGTTCGGAACCCCAATTACCCGGTATGGGGCTGTAGATGGTATAGTCCCTGCGCTGGTGCTTGCAAAGTTCCAGCAATCCCTTGCGTGCCATGGCATGCGCACTTGTGGTGTGCGAATAGAAACTTTCTGTCATCAGCAATGTGCCGTCGCCCCACCACTGGGCACGTTCACGGTCGGGACAGTCAAAATAAGTGTCGCGCATATTGACATACAACGTGCGCATCGTCTTCTTCCAATAGGTATTGAAATAATCGTCATCACATTCAAAACCGCCCACAACCTCGCTGTTGTAACCTGTCTCACGATATTGTACGCTCTTGACTTTTACACCATGGGGAACCGTGACATATAGGTGTTCGCCATTGAACCAACCATACGACTCATACTTCTGACGGCCAGGACGCGTGATGTACTGCGCCCATACATTGGGTTCGCCACCACCGAAGAGGTGGTCAGACTTGATGCTGATGGCACGTCCGCCTTCGGGATCGTCCACTTCAATGATAGGGGTCATTTGCATATTGTAGGGGAGAGTCACCACGAGAGTGTCTTCCTCCGTTCCGCGTTTGGTTGTGTATTTGCCCTTCTTTGGGCCGAAGTCCTTCCAAAGCGGTGTGGGGCGTTCCACCAAAGCGTTCCAGGGGGAAGAACCCGCCTTGCCAATTTCCTTACTTGTGGCAAAACCACTTTGGATGTCGCCCGTCTGCCATTCGCCCAGGTCTTTGTTTCCGTCATACTTTATGCTCGACTCACTCAAACGGCCGTTCGGCTTGGGGTCTCCACAAGTGCCGTAAGCCGGATGGATACGGCTCATCCACTGACTGTCGGAATACAAGCCAATTGCCTGTGCGGAGAAAAGCAGACCGCTCTTACCACTGCTGTTATGGGAGAAACCGCTTTTGCCGAAATACCACAACAGGACGGCCACCTCGTTGTTTCCCTTCTTCAGGAATGGGGTAATGTCCACCTTGTCATAATAGGTATCCTTGGGTGTGGGACCACGCTTGAGCTGGCCTTCAAATACAACCATCTCTCCATTTATCCACAACCAATATTTGGAAGCCGCCGCTATGCTTGCCTCCACTTTCATGGGGATACTGCCCAGGGTGATATCCTTGCGGAAAGCAATCCATGTGTTCTGTGCATTCACATCACCTTCAGATGCAGTAATCCAACGGGATTCGGTCACAAAATCTGCCGCTTGAAGCATTGCTGCGAAAGCAAACGCGAGTAAAAATAACAGTTTTCTCATCATTCAATAATATGTGTATTAGTATTCAAGATTATCAGGGTATCTGCACTTTACGCGCCGTGCCCATCTCTCGGATGATATATATACCACGGGTGGGACGTGCCACACGCTGGCCGTTCAGGTTGTAATATTCTGCCTGTCCGGGACGTACTGAGAGGTCAGGAGACATCACGCCATCGGCTTTTTCAAATCCGCACTCCTCACGATAATCGCCACGGGCAAATTGCCATGCCAAGATAGGATAACCATTTCCGGAAGTGGGGTCGCTATGCCATGCGTCACTCCAGTTGCCCACAATCTCATACAGTTCGGGGACAGTCTTTCCGTCTGTCACTTCCTCGCCATTGACCGTCATGCCTTGCAGATGATACACATCTTTCATCACATCCATGTCACGTATTGTGCCGAAAGGAAGTGCCGTGTTTCCGTCTACGAAAGGATTCCATGCAATGACGTTGTCATAGGTGGACGGCGGAGTTGTGCTGGAGTGCCCTCCTGCCACAATGCCACCGGCAATAGGCGCATTGACGGGACCGGCCGCATAGCTCTGGCTGATCTCCAAACCGCCCTGGACACGTCCGACCAGACCGCCACCGTAATTGGAAGAACCGCCATTGCCCACTATCTCTACGTTTGTATATACATTTCTGATTTCCAAGTGTGCTTTCTGCGCCACCATTCCTGCCACTACGCCCACTCTGCCCTTGGCCTCAATCTTACCTGTGAAATAACAGTTCTCCACCTTACAGGGAATAATGTTCCCCTCGGCATCCTCATAAGAGCTGTGGCCGGCATTTCCTGCCAAAATTGCCGCTGCGGAAGTGGTAGAGCACACCTTCGCATCCACGAAGCCCACGTTTCGACAGTTTCCGCACATCGTACCGAAGAAACTGGGATAGCCCTCATTGGCCATGGTGAGGTTGCGGATGAGATGGCCCTGACCGTCAAAGTCGATTCTGAAACGGTATTTGGAATCGGATGTGTTCAACGGTTGCCATTCAAAACCAGTCATGTCGATGTCCTTGTCCAGGCAGAAATACACCATGGTGTCCTTCTTCAGCACATTGCGCATGTGATCCAGCTGGGTGGGACGTACAATGCGGTAAGGATTGTTTTCCGTGCCATCACCGGCAGAATAGCTGTAAGCCTGGTCATGAATCGCCTTTTTCAAACGTCTGAGCAAGTCCTGAACCTGATTGTCGTCATGGTCCTGTGCGGCATAGACCTGTGCCGCCTCTTCGCGGATAACCTCCGATGCCTCCACATTCAGTCCAAGGCTGCGAGACGTAGCGATTTCCTCATCCATTCGAGCAATCTCTTCGGCCAGGGAAGCATAGATTCGTTTGCTTTGTGCCACACTATCCTGTGTCAGATGGGTGGTCAGCAACAGCGGATAAGAAGCGGGAGTGGCCGCAGCCTCCTCCGCCAGTTCTGCCAAACGTGTGCGGTAACCTTTATAGAAGACGTCCTTGCTTGCGATAATCTCCTGGCTCATGCGTACATAAGATTCCAGTACAGGCACACAGGCAGCTGAGTCCTTTTCGCGGTATACCACCCGTAAGTCTCCTGCATAGTACGACTCATCTTCTGCCAAATCACCTTGCAAGGCAATGTTCAGTTTGCCGTCGGTCACCAATCCGTAGACCCGCTGGCGATAGTCGTCTGTGCGAATGAAGCGGGTGGCAATGTTGCTACGACTCGTGGGAGCCTTCTTATCGTCATTGGCCGCATTATGTGCCGGAGTGACCACATTGTTTACCACCAATTGCGCACCACCGTTGGTACAGAAGTTGTCCAGACTGAGTTCGTACAGTCCGTTGGACATGTTCTGACGCGACTGGGAGATTTTATATTCGCCGTTCTTGGCATGCATGATGGGCATGTGAGGTGAGCCAATCACAATTCCGTTTACAAAGGTGGCACAAGAGTCCTCCTCGATGTTCCATTTCTTGAACCCTGTCTTGGCCAAATCCATGTTGTTCAGACGGTAAGTCATATCCGCTCCGCTACCCTTGTAATACACGGGCGCAGGCATGGGAGTGCTTGAAGGATAACCATCGTTTACGCTGGGCCATCCAGTGGCATCCCAAGTAACCTTGTCCAGCATGAGGACACGTCCACGGTCGGGATCCGCCGCTTTATAGGCGTGATACATAATCCAGTCATCCCCATTGTCATCCGTAATGATTTCGCTGTTGTGGCCGGGACCCGCCCAGATGTCATTGCCACGGATGATGGTGGTGTAGTTGTTGTCGAACATGGTGCCGCCCTGTTTGTTCACATAGGGTCCTGTCAGTTTGGTACTGCGGCCCACCACGGTGCGATAGGTGGAGTTCTTACCCTCGCAACAGCTTCCCACACTGGCAAAGAGGTAATAGTAGCCGCCACGCTTGTGAATCATGGCACCCTCGAAGGCACCACCGGCAATCTTGGTCTTCTTGTTGAAGTCCTTTATCTGAAGACCGTCTTCAGTCAGTTCCGCAATGTAAATGTCATGGAAACTGCCCCAAACCAAATATTTCTTGTCACCCTCTTCCACATAGCAGGCATCGATGCTGTTCTTCACACCGATTTCCTTGCTTCTGAACATCTTGCCCACATCAGAGAATTTCTCCGGACTTGTGCCTTTGGCCACACCAATACCGGTTTCGGAGGTGTTGCCCCAAAGCGCAAGGGCATAATACATCAGATATTGCCCATCCACGTAATTCACATCAGTGGCCCATACCGCATAGCCATTGCCATTCCATGAAGGGGTGGTGAACACGCCACCCAGATTGCTCCAAGTAACCAGGTCTTTTGACTTGCGCGTCTGGCAGTTGGTAGCATAGCAATAGAACGTGCCGTCCTGCGCGCGTTGGATACTGGGGTCTGGACTGTCATAGTTATAGACCGGGTTGGTAAAAGTCTTGTTCTGCGCACTGATGCCAAGGCACATGCCGAAAGCCAGAAACAAGCCTGCCACGCGAGGGAATATTTTTTTCATCGGGAGGGAAAAAATTTAGGTGGTCAAAGGGTTGTCGTTGTTACTGCATCTGCGTACCCTGGAACGTGCCCTTGAAGAGTTTGTTGCCAATGGTAAAGTAGATGGTGGTCAAATTCAAAGTCTGATTGGTAATCTTACCGGTGAAACAAGCGGCATCCAATGCCGTGTTGGCCGTTCCATTGAAGGTGCAGATTCCACCGGTCAGATAGTCTTCATTGGGACTGATGGTGAAGGTGGTAGACTCGAAATAGGTTACGAAATCCACATTGCTCACCTTTTGTGTGCCCACGCTGAGGTCGGTCATCTGTATCTGACAAATGCTGTCGTTGTATGAAATGGATGCCACGGTAGAGACCTTTGCTGTCTGACGTGAGTCCTTGTCATAGGTGTTGTTGCTGGTGTTGTAGTTGTACATCTCCATGTTTGCCGTTCCCGAGAATTGGATGGTGTTTTGATACCCATTTGTGGGTTTCAGCAATTCAGAAATCACAGGCAACAGGATTTCTGCCCATGCAGCACCGTCACAAGAAACCAAAGCGGCTGACAAGGAAACAATTGCAGCCAAAATCACAGATGTACGTTTAAAAAGTCTTTTCATTTCAAATATTTTTATGTTTTGTCTGACAAATTTAAGGAATATCTCTTTAACGTGCAATTTTTTTCTTATTTTTGCACCGTTCATTCATAAAAAAAGTGCTATGCGCCCACATTATATATTATTATATATGCTTGCCACCCTGCTTTGCAATTGTAATCACAGTCATAAATCACTGTCCTCACTCAACGGGAAGGACTCCGTTTTTCTTGTTGTAGGCAGTTACAGCAAGAAGCAAGACGAGGGCATCAAGGTGTTCTCTTTCAACCAAAACACAGGCGAGGCCACCTATAGGAGCGGCCATGCCGGCATTGCAAACCCCTCGTTCCTTTGCGCCAGCAAAAAAGGGGACAGGATCTATGCCGTTTCAGAGACCGGCGGTGCGGAAGCCGCAGCGCACAGCCTTGCATTCCGCGCAGAGGATGCCACCCTTGCACTGACCAGCTGCAGCCCCACGCACGGAAGCGCCCCCTGCCACATCGCCCTTTCACCGTCTGAAGACTTCCTCTATACGGCCAACTACATGGGCGGAAGCATTTCAGAATTCCCCCTTACTGCCGAAGGAAAGATTGGCGAAGGGCGCGCGCTCCCTTTTACGGGGAAGAGCATTGCAGCCTCCAGACAGGACAAGCCTTATCTGCATGCCGTATACTTCACACCCGACGGCAGCACATTGCTTGCAAATGACCTGGGAACAGACCGTATCCACACCTTTCCTCTGACAGGAGGAAAAGATTCCATCCGTCTTCAATCGCTCACGGACATCCACATCAAGGCCGGAGCCGGTCCGCGCCATTTGTGCTTTCATCCCAAAGGACACCGTGCCTATCTGTTGGGCGAACTGTCGGGCGAAGTCTATGTCCTTGCGCAAAAGGAGGGCAAGTGGGACATCGTGCAAACGGTTTTGGCTGACAGCCTGCACGCCGGCGGAAGTGCCGACATTCATTGTTCGCCCGACGGCCGGTTCCTTTATGCCTCGCACCGTCTGAAAGGAGACGGGCTGAGCATCATGAAGATACATCCCGAGGACGGCACGCTGGAACGCGTCGGTTATCAGCCCACAGGCCTGCATCCCCGCAACTTTGCCCTTACGCCTAACGGGCGTTACATTCTTGTGGCCTGCAAGGACAACAATGTGATAGAAATCTACCGCCGCGACACCAATACCGGAATGCTCTCCGACACCGGAAAACGCATCAGCATGCCCCAGCCGGTCTGCCTATGTTTCTTGACGGATAACCCCTCTCATAATTAACGAAATATGTATTCAGCGAACCCCAATCGTTACAACGATATGACATACCGCCGATGCGGACAATCGGGCGTATTGCTCCCAGCCTTGTCTTTGGGCTTTTGGCACAACTTCGGCAATGTCACACCCGAGGCACAGAGTCGTGCCATCGTTAGGGCTGCCTTTGATGCGGGCATCACGCATTTTGACCTTGCCAACAATTACGGTCCGGAACCCGGTGCTGCCGAAAGCCGGCTTGGCAAATTCCTGCATGATGACTTCGCACCGTACAGAGACGAGTTGTTCATCTCCACCAAAGCCGCCTACGATATGTGGGAGGGTCCTTATGGTTCATGGGCATCGCGTAAACATTTGATGGCCAGCCTGGACCAGAGTCTGAAGCGTCTGCAGTTGGACTATGTAGACCTTTTTTATTGTCATCGCTACGACCCCGACACGCCACTGGAAGAAACGCTCCAGACATTGGTGGACATTGTACGAAGCGGAAAGGCGCTCTATGTCGGTCTGTCCCGATGGTCTCTGGAGGCGTCGCAAAAGGGATACGAATACCTGCGAAACCATGATGTTCCCTGCCTTATCTATCAGGGGCGTTTCAACTTGTTTGACCAATCGCCCAAGAACGAGGGAATCCTTGATGCCGCCACCGAAAATGGCGTGGGCTTTATCAGTTTCTCACCCCTGGCTCAGGGACTGCTCACCAACCGTTATCTGGACGGCATACCGTCTGACAGCCGCATGGCGCACGACCCGAGATTCCTGCATGCCGATATGCTTACCCCACAAGTGCTTGACCGCATCCGCAGGCTGAACCATCTGGCCGCGCAACGGGGCGAATCGCTTTCAGCCATGGCGCTAAGCTGGATCCTGCATCATCCTGGCATCACCAGTGTCCTCATCGGCGCAAGTTCTCCCGAACAGCTTCATCAAAATCTGGCGGCCATGAAAAGCCCAGGCTTCAGCGAAGAGGAATTCTTGATTATCAACAATATACTCAAATATGCAAAATAATAACATAGAAGAAAAATAAAATGAAAAGACACCTAATAAAGACTATTGCGGCCGGAATGCTCATTGCATCTGCGAGCAGTGTGGCTTGGGCCGGCGATGTGACAAAATATGTGAATCCGTTGTTTGGTACCACCACGCTATGGGACAAGAAGGACTTGGGATACGAGATGAGCGAGAATCCCATTTACCGTACAGTGCTGACCGAGGAAGGCAGGCGTCCCGCCAAAGGCAAGACAAGGGCGTGGGGCGGAGAAACTTATCCGGGAGCAGCCATGCCGCATGGTATGGTGCAGGCCTCGCCTGTAACCTGCTGGGGGTCGGGCACAGGGTATCAGTATGAGGACCCCACCATCTACGGTTTCTTCCATACCAGCCACGGACACTGGGGACAGGGACACTTCCCCACCCTTCCCGTCTGGGGTGAGTTCAACCCCGATGACTATGCCTCGGCATACAGTCACAAGAACGAAACCGCGCAGGCCGGTTACTATAAGGTGTATCTGAACCGCTACAAGGTGGCATCGGAACTGACCGTCAGTTTCCGTAGCGCACACCACCGACACACCTTCAAGAACGGAAAGGACAAGCACATCATGATGAACCTCTCCCGAACAAACAGCGTGCGTCCCGGAAATGCGAAATGGACATTTGAGCAGGTGAACGGAAGAACATTCAAAGGTTCGCAGAACGGCATGTTCTTCTATGCCATAGCCAACCAGGACATCAGCGGCACTCGCACCGTAAAGAACGCCCGCGAAGCGTTTACGTTGATTGATTTTGCTGACGGTGACAAAGTGCTGGAAATACAGATAGGTTTCTCCTACACCAGTTGTGAGAAAGCCAAGCTGAACCTGGAGAAGGAAATCTTGGGCAAGACTTTTGACGAAGTGCGTGCCAATGCCGACCAGACATGGGAGGAAGCACTTTCAAAGATTAAGGTAACCGGCGGTACGGAATTGCAGAAGAGCCTCTTCTACAGCGGCCTATACCGCGTGATGCAGAACCCGAACCTGCGTAGCGACGCGGATGTGGAGTCGCATGAAACGGTCTACTCCAGCAACAATTATTGGGACACCTATGCCAACAAGTTGGTGATACTGCAGATGCTTGAGCCGGATCTGATTGCCAACGTCATCCGTAGCGACATACAGCGTGCCGACCGCTCGGGTTTCCTACACAGCGGATTCCACGGCGACTTCTGCCCGGCATTCATCACCGGCAGCTATATGCGTGGCATACGGGACTATGACGTGAACAAGGCCTATCAATATGCTTTGAATAATGCCACCCGTTCATGGGTGAACGGCCAACGTGGTGGCCGTAAATACGGAGACGAATACCGACGCCAAGGATGGGTTGCAGAGAACCGCGTGGCCAACCCAACCGTAAAGACAGAGGAGAACGAGGCCAAGGCTTCGGTGCAGAAAACCGTAGAGTACGCCTATAGCGACTATGCCGTCGCCCAGTTGGCAAATGCGCTAGGCGACAAGGAAAATTATCAGGTGCTGACGGAGCGTTCTAAGAACTACCGCAACCTCTTTGACAAGAACACGGGATTCTTGCGTGCAAGATGGGAAGACGGTTCATGGGTAACGCCCTATGATCCGGGTATTCCCTATTATGTCTACATGTATCGCGAATCAAACGGATGGATGTCTACCTTCTTTGCTCCCCAGGATCCCGAAGGTCTGATTGCCCTTTACCCCAACAAGGCGGAATTCGAAGCCAAGCTAGACGCCGTTTTCAGTACGCCTTTCGGTGGTTACGAAGCCGACAACATGACCGGATGGTACGGAATGTACTGCGTGGGCAACCAGCCCTCGCAAGGCGTCTCATACTACTATTACTTTGTGGGTAAGCCCGAGAAAACTCAGGAGAAGATTGACGTCATCATGAACGACTACTATGCCATGGGCAAGGAAGGTCTTGCCTATGCCGGAATGGACGACGAGGGTAGCCTCTCTGCATGGTATGTGATGAATGCAATGGGACTCTACTCCTTCTCTCCTGCCGATGCAGAGTATATCGTAACCGTACCTGTATTTGACAAGGTGGAATTCACCATGGGAGACACTACATTTACCATTACCAAGAAAGGCTCTGGCCGCAAACTTTCCAGCATCACCTACGATGGTAAGCCCGTGGATGGCTATTTCATCTCTCATGATGAATTACAGAAAGGTAAGGAACTGGTAATCACAACCCACGAATAGAGGTCTTCTTTTCCTTTTTTGACAAATAAGGACTTGTTTATCAGCGTTGAACGATGAACGTTGAGCGATGAGCGATGAGCGATGAACGAAAACGTAAAGACACGAATCCGCAACATGGATGTATCAAGCGATATTCGCTCATCGCTCATTGCTCATTGCTCACTACTCACCGCTCAATGTCAAACATTTTTACTTTTTCCCCGAAATTACAAATTGGTGTCAAAATGAACAAAAACCATATAAAATAGTTCAAAAACAAACCTAGAACGGTATCCCCAAATGCCCTACTACGAAATTTTGACTTTCCAACTGAGAAAAAATAATTTTCCTGTTGGGAAATAATATTTTTCCAACTAGGCATTTTCGACTTTCTAACTGGATTTATACAGAAATGCGTTTTTGTAAAGGATTTTCAATGGCACACGGATGAAACAGATGGGACAGATGTCCACAGATTTGTGAACTGTAAGCAATGAGTAACTAGCACACAAATGTCATCCAGACCATACCATTTTTTGATAATGTGAGCTTTACAAACAATAACTCCCTATAGTGTTCAGTGTTTGAAACAATAATTGCGATACACACAACATTTTTCTCCCAAAATTTTCTCCAATTCATTAATATTTAATAAATTTGCAATAACCAAGCCAGTTTATCGTTGCTGCGCGGGTCAAAAAACTTATTGGAATACGGGTTTCTGTGATTGACATGTTGGGTTGTAGCCAGGAATTATATTTCTGCCATTATTACTGATTAAATGGTATTAGTATGATATCCAACTCCCTTTAATTGTCACTCATCGAATACTAGATTGTTCAAGATGATAATATTTACTTTTTTTAACCAATAATAATTCTAACAACAAATGAGAGTAAAACTACACAAAGTTTTCTTGTCAGGGCTTTTATGCCTGATGAGCACCTCTGTTTGGGCGCTTGACCAAGTTGACGGCGTCTATCAGATTGGCTCTGCCGAAGACCTCCGGGAATTCGCAGAAATCGTTGCAGGTGGCAACAATACGGCAAACGCCGTTTTGACCGCCGACATTGTGTGTGCTGCCGACCAACCTATGATTGGTGTGGACGCACATCGTTATGCCGGAACATTCGACGGTGACGGCTATACCATTACACTGAATGCCTATGCCGAAGAAAACGGACAGGCTCTGTTCCGCAATGTAACACGTACAGGTGTAATCAAAAACCTCATCGTGGACGGAACCATCACCACCAACTACAAGTACGCAGCTGGTTTCGTAGCATGGAACGAGGGTGGTCACATCCTTAACTGCGTAAGTAAGGTAACCATCAAGTCCGGTATTGCCGGTGACGGTACCCATGCCGGCTTCGTGGCCATCAACAATATGGGTGCTGTGGTTTCCAACTGTTTGTCATTGGCGTCTATCCACAGTAACGCAACGACAAGCGTAGGTGGTATCCATGGCTGGACTGACAATCGCTGTATTGTAACCAACAACTTGGTGATTGCTGACATCCAGCTGGCCGACCCAGGCGATTCACACAGTATTTGCCGTAACCCGGGAAAGACTGCTGAAGGACTTCTGGCCAACAACTTCTATCTGACAAAGCTGTCTGCCACAACTGATGCAGAAGGTACCCAGATTACAGAAGAACAGCTGAAGAGCGGTGCTGTCTGCTTCATGCTGAACCATGACCAGAGCAACATCCAGTGGACTCAGAACATCGGCGAGGATGACTACCCCGTGCCCTTCAAGACCCGCAAGCAGGTATATGCCGACACTCCGGCCCCCTGTACAGGTATATTCCCCGAGGATGCAACTCCCACCTTCAGCAACACCGACACAGGTGTGAAACACGAAGCTCACACCGATTGCGAGGATGGTAAGTGCGACGTTTGCTCTTATTGGAATCCCACTCAAGTTGAACGCGACGAGAATGGCACTTATATGCTGAAGTCTGTGTATGATATGGACTGGTTTGCTCAGTACTTCACCTATGGAGCTGAATATCGTAACGCTTCTCTCTATGCCGACATCCATCACGGTGAAGGCCGTAAGGAATGGCTGAACCACAGCAACTGGTACTACGGAACTTTCGACGGCCGTGGCCATACCATCGACATAGAATGGGTTGATGTAACTACAGAACCTAACGGTCTAATTCCCTGGCTTGGTGGTGGCGGTGTAATACGTAACCTTAACATGACCGGTACACTCTCCTCACAGAACCACTTCAACGCCAGCTTTATCGGCAAGACTAAGGGTGCTTCCCTTTTGGAGAACTGCGTAAGTTCCGTAAACATCAGCTGTTCCTACTCTGGAGACAACACCAATGGTGGTCTGTGTGCCGTGAACGAAGGAACTTCTGCTGTATACCGCAATTGTATTTTTAATGGTACGATAAGTTCTACGGGTACCAACTGTGGCGGTCTCATCGGTTGGAGCAGTGCGACAACCGTGATGCAGAACGTGGCCATGATTGGTGTCATGGATGTATTGGAAAGCGACAATAACATCATCTCTCGTAACCCTGGAATGGTAGACTATTCAGGTGGCGTATATATCGTTAACGATCCTTTCGGAAATGCAAATCCTGGTGTGACATTGCTTTCCTCCGATGCTGCAACTACCGGTGAATTGTGCTACGCCATGAAGGGTGCAGACGGCACAGCATTCAAGCAGACACTTGGCACCGATGAACATCCTTGGCCATTCGGCGACCATGGAACGGTCTATGCGGTGCCCTCTGACGGTTTCCGTTGCGACGGCACACCACAGGGAAATGTGTCATATAGCAATGAGCCTGCTACTGCGGAGATTCCCGAGCATACCTATGTAAACGGTTTCTGCGATGTCTGCGGCAATATTGACCCAGAATACTTACAGCCCAACGAAGAAGGTTATTACGAGATTTCAACCGGAATGGACCTTGCATGGTTCTCACAGAAGATTGCTCAGGCTGAAGACCGTTCATTGAACGTGAAGCTGATGAATGATATTGACATGGACGATGATGCCAATGCACGTTTCATCGCCATCGGTACTGAGTCTTCTCCCTATACCGGAACATTCGACGGTGACCACCACACCATTGACTATCTTGAGGTAAACCAACCCTCAACGCGTGGTGTCGGCCTTATTGGTGCCGTAGCAGGTCCCGCTATAATTGAAAACCTTACTTTGGGTGCTAACTGTAGACTCATCGGTTTGGGATATGTCGGTCTCATCGGTTTCTCAACACCTGCTGGTGGAACCGTTAAATTCACCAACTTGGGTAACAACGGTTATGTTGAATGCACCAATGGTGCCAATGCCGGCGGTTTGGTAGGTTGCTGTATGTCAAGTGCATGTACCTTCATAATCAGTAATTGCTACTCTATGGCAACCATCGTTGGCACCAAGGAAAACGGTGCGTTCTCTGGTTGGTTAGGCAACAATGCGGTGCTCACCAACTGCTGGGCCGGAACAGAAGTGGCCGGAACAGAGGAAGGCAAGGAATTCTGCCGTTTCAATAGCAGCGCCCCCGCCACCTTTAATAACTGCTGGACCGTACAGGGAACTCAGGTTAACAGTTTCTCTGTCGATCAGATTGAGACAGGTCAGTTGGCATGGCGCATGAACGGCGAAAAGTTCACCTCTCCCATTTGGTATCAGAACCTCAACGAGGGCGATTCACATCCTGTTGCCGACTCAACACGCGGTGTGGTATATTATGTATATGGAACCTATGGTTCTGTAGCAAACGAGGATGAGTATGCAACTCTTGTCGAGCTGATGCAAAGCGAGGCAGAGGAGTACACTGAAGACCTCGTTGCACAGCAATCACTCATTGAAGAATATAAGGCACAGGCAGAAGCGCTTCCCGCTTGGGAGTACGAAAGTGTTCAGCAGAACCTCGATTCACTGTCCAAGTACTATGGTCTGCTCAAAGAGACAAAGGCCAAGGTAAAGGCAAGTGCCGATGCTTATAAAAAGTATGTGGCAAAGGCTGAAGAACTGATCGCATACCTCGAAAGCCATGATGACTTTGAAGGTCCCGACCGTGATGACTTGGATGCATACTTACAGAGTGACGAAGAACCCAGCGAACTGAATCCTTGCGGTGGATACTTCTATATTGTCGACAATATGTTGCTCTCTATAGAGGAAATCGAAGCTGAAATTGCACGTCTGGATGCATGGTTGCAGACAGCCATCAACAATGGTTACATGCCCGGCAGTGAGGTTACCGCTTTGCTGGCCAATGGAAAGTTTGCCAATGGATTTAACGGATGGCAGGGTGTTACTGGTAGTGGCGCCACAACTTATGCTGATCAAAACAACATGGTTGGAGCAGAAGCATGGAACAAAACATTTGACATGTACCAAAAGGTTCCCGTGAGCAAGCCCGGCTACTATATGCTCACCATGAACACTGGCTACCGTGCAAGCAACGATAGATATAGTGTGAACCACATTGCACAGCTCTATGCCGGCGAAAACAACACTTATGTCCCCACAGTATTTGAAACCAAGATATCTGCAGAAGAGGCCATTGACCAAGTGAATGCCAACATTCACGGTTCAGTAAGCGACCTGCCTATTGCCACAGATCCTTTGGCTGAAGTACTGGATACTGCCTACTTCGCTATGCAAGGTCAACTTTCAATTGCAATTGCAGCCAACAGCGGACGCGCACTCACACACATTATTACATACGTGGAAGAAGGCGATTCACTGCTCGTAGGTATCCGCAACCAGGGTAGTGGTTACGGCTCAGACTGGACCGGTTTTGCCAACACCAAGCTGACCTATCTGGGTGGTGCTGAAGACGAAGGCACTGAATCCGCTATGGATGAGGTTATTGCCGGCCAGGTGGCTCGTGCCAATACCATCCTCGCAGATTATATGGCAGATGCATCAGACCTTTACATGAAGAATCCCAACTTCAGCCAGGCGTTGAGAGGCGAGTTGGAGGCTCTTATAATTGAAGCCACAACTGTTTCTGGTGTAGAGGCTAAGTACGCTCTCATTCAGAAGTTCTCAAATATCTTCAACGAAATCATCGTTTGTAAGCGTGCATACGTTGAGTTCTTCTCTGCATCTCTTGCTATGGAAGATGCCACCTACTCTCTGATTGATGTACCCGAAGTTGACGTTAATGCGCTTGCCGTTATGGTTGAAGACATGATAGCAGCTTACGCAGACGGTTCTTATAGTACAGAAGAAGCTTTGGCAAAGGTTGCTGAAATAAATGCATTGCCCATCATGCCAGGCGTGGTTGATGGCGTATACCAGATTGAGACCAAGTTGCACATGGTTACTTACTCTGTTATCGTAAACGGAATCGACAATGCGGCTAATGCTGTGATGACAAACGATATTGACATGACAGGTGTCAGCCTCATTCCTATCGGTAAGGATGCTGCCGGCCACCGTTTCACTGGTACATTTGACGGACAGGGTCACAAGTTCAGCAACCTCAACATCGAAGTCAGTGGCAACTATTTCGGCGTGTTCGGCTGTGTGGGCGCTGGTGCAACCATCAAGAATTTCATCCTTGACAACACCTGCCGTATCTTCGGAACCGGAAGCTACGGTGGTATCATCGGAGGTGCCAACGAAACAGGTACCATCACCGTTCAGCAGTTGGGTAACGAAGGTATAGTTGAAGCCGGAACAAACGAGGCTGCCGGTATCATCGGTACCAATATGGGTTCTACTGCTACATACAACATTGAAAACTGTTATGTAACCGGTACAATCACTGGCCCAGGCAACATGGCAGCCATCTGCTCATGGACCGGCGGTAAGGGATATGTGAAGAACTGCTGGAGCATTGCTCAGGTTGCCAACTACGACGGCACCAACTACTTCTATCGCAACACAGACATCACTGCTACCAACTGCTACGACATCAAGGGCGCTTTTGATGAAGTCGCTGCTTTGGATACCGCACTCCTGAAGACCGGTGAATTCACCTACAAGTTGAACGGCAACAGTAGCAAGAACGCTGTTTGGTTGCAGACCATCGGCACCGACACTATTCCTCGTCTGTTCCAGGGTGACACTGTTTACTACTATAACAAGGAATTCATCAATGAAAAGCCTGTTATCGAACTGAACGCATATGCTTACGACCTGGCTACCACTTCAACTGAGAACGATGTAACCATCACTTACTCTCTGAATGCTCCCGCCAAGGCTGCTGAAATCCGCTTCTTCAACGGTGAGGCTCTCGCATACACCGCAGTCCTCTCCGGAGAACAGCTCCTGCCCGGCAGACACTCTGTAATGGTTGAGAACAGCTTGCTGCCCGCCAAGGGTACTGCCCTCACTTACGAGGTTGCCGTTACCGCTATCGGTGTGCTCGAACCCACCAAGGTTGGTGAAAGTGTACCTGTTACCACTCCTTATGGTATGGCCATCAACACAATGCCCGAAAGCAGCGCATTCGGTACCATGTATCTGACACAGGGCGAACGCACCGACACCACAGCTGCTGGTCTGTATGCTTACACTCCCACATTGCAGTGTGTAAATGCAACCGCTTACACCGGTGGTCTTGACATGCTCGCTACTGACAGCGCCACCATGCTTGCCAACGATACACTGGCAATCCGCATCAACGACTCTTATGCTCCTCTTGCTCCCAAGACTGTTCGTCTGAGCGAAGACGGCCGTCTGTTCTTAGGTATGGCCAACGGTTTGGGCAGCCCCATCTACGAGGCTAATCCCGAAAACCTGACCGAGGCATGGACTCCCGTGTTCACTGGCGGTACTTTGGACAAATACGGCGTAACATGGGTTGGCGATGACAA
>JAFYQQ010000059.1 GCA_017559845.1 Bacteroidaceae bacterium
GAATCTCTGCACTCGAAAGAGTGGATTTGAGAGACCTAATCACTAAGCCAAAGAACCCAATCATTCAAAACCAAAATGTCAAAGAACTCACTTTATTTGATGAATTCTAATAACCGTGCGAATTTATCGCATCAGTACTAACACAATATCGTTTGTGCGCAAAAGATGGAAGTACATGATTATCGTCAATCAGAGGATGATTAAATATTTTATCCAGCATTGCTCTACCCTGAAAATTTTTATACATCTTTATAAAATGTAGCTCCTTCCCCCATTCGTAATAACCAATATCTTTTTTCATACGAATAACCTCATCATCTGTCATTCTAATAGATGCCAATGCAAAATACGGTTGTTCACTATTAGTCAAATCTGAACCTGTATATCCAGCCTCATCAAAATATATCATACATTTCTATTGTTAAATTGTTATAACTGTATTTCGGCAGGAGAAGCACCGAATACAGTCAAAAGTTTGTTCCCTGAGGTTTACTATGTTATTCATACTACGTCAAAGTCATTAAACTAAAAAATGCGCCGCAATTTAGTTTCATCCAATGAAATCTTATCAAAAAAAAATTTGTTTCTCATAACTTTTTGTATTAAATGTTGTTTTGCAATATTGCCTTTCTTTGTTTGACAAAACTGCGCCAACATCTTGGAAAAGAAAAAGCGCAGACTTTCGCCATATCTCTTCCAGGCTCACCACAAGCCCCAAACGTATTATGGAGAAGTCTACGCTTAAGCGCAAACCTCACATACGTTTGGTGTTGATAACTCGTTTTCTTTTGCGAGGTGGTGATTCGGAAGAGAAATGAGCAATCAAAAAGTCTTGTGCTTTGGAAAGCACGTTGCAAATTTAGAAAGTTTTTCGATACCAACAAAGGAATAAGGAAGAAAATTAATATGAAAATGGTCTTGGCGAACCATAACCTTCTGAATCGGCAAGCGCAAAAAGAAAAAGACCCGATGGGAAATGAATCCTTTCGGGTCTTTAGGGGTTTTGAATCTTTGGAAATAATGATTACTTCAGCTCTACGGTGATTATCTTGTCAGCCTCGGTAACGTTAATCTTGTCCTCGCGGAGCAACCAGCCCATTGCCAGGTACAAGTCCTTGTCAGTCTTAATCTTTGCTGCTTTCTTCAAATCCTTGGTGTTCATAGCACCATTCTCGCTCAGTGCAGTCCAAATTGCACCTGCATTTGTTCCAATCATTTCGTTCATAATATCTTTTTACTTAAACAACTGTCTTTATTGTCCTTAAAACGTGTGCAAAGATAAGGATTTCTCCGAAATATGGCAAACCGTGGTGTTAAAATCTCTTAATTTGACCGCCCATTCGGCAAATTTCTTAACATAAATCAAGAAGTTGTGGAGAATAATCCGTAATTTCGCAAAAATATTTTACTTATGAAACATTTCAGATTATTGTGCCTGGCTGCGCTCCTCGGCACTTTTGCAAGCTGCAAGAAGGAGTCTTTCGGCGACAGAATGGTGAGGGAGACAAGAGAGAACACGGAGAAAATGTGCCCAATGGAGGTGGACCAGGACACCATGTTGGACAGCATGGCCTTTGACAAGGGGTCGCACACCTTATTATATTATTACTCGCTGCATGGCTTCCTCGACTTTGACTCGCTTTATACGGATGATGTGGTTGAGGGTCACCGCGAAACGCTTATCAGGGACATCCGCAACTCTGTGACTCTGCGCGATGTGAAGAAGGGCAAGGCCAACTTCAAGTGTGTCTATCTGAGTGCCAGCACGGGCAAGGTGCTTTTGCAATACTTCATCCCTGCGGAGGAGTATGGGCCTTGAGCAATGAGTTGTGAGCGATGAGTAAAACGTCTGGAAGACGGGATGCCCAAAGGGCGAATAGCCGCGGGTTCTTGAACCCGTGGAAACAAAAAAGGAAGAAAATAGAAAATGGCGTCTGTAAAGACGCGGAAAGGCAACGTGTCCGAGGACTTGAAAGTCCTTCGGTATTTAAACCCCGTCTTTGCAGACGGTCTTAGTTATGAGGTCTTCATGTCTTTCACGGGTTTGAAAACCCGCGGCTATTTTATTTTATATCACGTCTTTTGGACGTTTTGGTTGGAAGGAAACTATCACCGTTCAATAACCAACAGCCAGAAAAGCCAACAATCACCTTTCCTTATAATATATACGTTTTACGCGCGGACTTACTCCGGTGAGCACTTCATAGGGGATGGTGCCGGCCACATCGCTGAGGGTTGTTACGGGCAGTTCATTGCCAAAGATGATGGCGGTGTCTCCCTCGGAGCAAGGGATGTCTGTGACGTCAATCATGCACACATCCATGCAGATGTTGCCCACATAGGGTGCTTTATGTCCGTTTACAAGACAATAGGCGTTGCGGTTGCCAAGCAGACGGTTCAGTCCGTCGGCATAACCGATGGGCAATGTGGCAATGCGGCTGTCGCGATGGAGGAAGGTTCGGCGGCTGTATCCCACGCTCTCCCCTGCCTTCACCTCGCGTATCTGCAAGATGGTGGTCTTGAGGGTGGACACGTTGTGGATGATTTGGTTGTTCCGTGGGTTCACACCATAGAGTCCGATGCCAAGGCGAACCATGTCCAACTGACGTTGGGGGAAATGAGAGATGCCCGCACTGTTGCAGATGTGGCGCATTATTCTGTATGGCAATGCCGCCTGAATGGTGTCTGCGGCCGTGGTGAAAAGATTGTACTGCTGTGCGGAAAAATCGTCGAATTCATCGGCATCGCTTCCCACAAAATGGGTGAAGACGGAGGAGGGTCGCAAGGCCGACTGGGAAGAGAGTAGCTCGGTGAGACGGGGCATATCCTTGTCGGGGTTGAAGCCAAGGCGGTGCATCCCGGTGTCTATCTTAAGATGTATGGGATAGGCTGTGAGTCCTTCCTTGCGTGCCGCATCAATGAGGGCATTGAGCAGACGGAAGCTGTAGACCTCGGGTTCAAGATGGTACTTGAAGAGGGTGGACAGGCTGTTCATCTCGGGGTTCATGACAATGATGTTGGTGGAGATGCCTGCCTTGCGTAGCGTAACGCCCTCGTCGGCCACAGCCACGGCAAGATAGTGGACGTTGTGTTCCTGCAAAGTCTTGGAAATCTCTATTGCCCCAGCACCGTAAGCGTCTGCCTTCACCATACAGATAATACGTGTTTGGGGTTGGAGCTGTTCGCGGTAGTGGTTGAGGTTGTCCACTATGGATTGGAGGTTCACCTCGAGGATGGTTTCATGCACTTTTTTCACCAAAAGGTCGCTCACCTCATCAAAATGGAACGAATGCGCTCCCTTGATGACAATGAGGCTGTTGTTGAGATTGGCTAAAGTGGGGCTTGAAGTGAGTTCTCCCGTGCTGGAATGGCAAACGGTGCGTATGCCAAGGTCTTCGAAAAGAGACTTGTGAGCGGTAATCTCGGGGCCGATGCCAATGAAGAAATCCACACCGCGGCTTGCAAGGAGTTTGGCCACGCGTGCATAGAGTTCGGCAGATGGGAGTCCGGACTGTTCAATGTCGCTGAGGATGACGGTTTGGGTGAGCGACTTAGCCTCTGCCCTTCTGTTCATGAAGTCGAGGGCTATGTCAAGGCTGTTGAGGTCGCTGTTATAGGTGTCGTTTATGAGGGTGCATCCGTGGTTGCCTTCGAGCACCTCAAGTCGCATGGAAACGGGTTGCAGCATGGAGGCTCTTTCTGCGGCTTCCGCATCGCTCATGCCCATGTATTGGCAAAGGGCGCGGCAAAGCTGCACATTGTCTTGCAGTGCGTTCCCTGTGGCGGGGCAAGGTATGAGTTTTCCCTTGAATCCCATCTCGGCCACACACTTGTCCACAACAGGGTTGCCCGAGAGGTAAATGAGGGCTTCGGATGCGGTGAAAAGGGCAAGTTTCTCACGGCATTTGTGCGCCATGGAAGTGAAGTTCTCCTGATGTGCCTCGCCAAGAAAGGTGAAGATGCCAATGGTGGGTTGTATGATTTCCCTCAGCGTTTCCATTTCACCGGGCTGAGATATGGCAGCCTCGAAGAGTGCCAACTGCGCTCCTTCCCACATCCCCCAAACAGACAATGGAACGCCAATCTGTGAGTTGTAGCTGCGGGGGGTGCGCACCACAGAGCGGTTGGGCGAGAGCATCTGATAGAGCCATTCCTTCACCGTGGTCTTGCCATTGCTTCCCGCAATGCCCACAACGGGTATGTGGAAGCGTTCCCTGTGTCGGCGTGCAAGCATTTGAAGTGCACGGAGGGTGTTGTCCACAAGGAGAAAGCATGCCTCGGGAAAGTCGCGAACAGGCATTTCACTCACCACAAAACAGCGGACACCGCGCTGGTACAGGTTGGGGATGAATTCGTGCCCATCGCGGCGAGTGGTCTTCAGCGCAAAAAATAATGTGTTCTCTGGAAAACAAAGGCTTCGGCTGTCTGTGAGCAGCGAGCTGATGCGGTTTGTGGAATGACCTGCGCACTTTGCACCGATGAATTGGGAGATTTCTGAAATGGTGTACATGCTATGTTATCTTGTCTTTGCTGTTCTTCTTTTAATGTTGGGGTTCTCAGAGGCTGATTCCGTATTTCTGCCTTATGGCTGCCGCTCTGCATTCCAAATCCGCTCTGCGAGCCTTTTCCTCCTCGGCGTTGGCCTGCAAGGAGCGGTGGAGCAATCCTTTCCGTATGGGTTCGTAATCCCTCAGATATTGCTGTGCCTGTGAGCTGAAGGCGCATTGTGCCAGTCGCGACCAAATGTAATCAATGGCTTGTGCGGAGGGATGATGCATATCCTCGGCATAGAAGCGATAGTCCCTCAGTTCGTCAAGCAGAATCTCGTATGAAGGGAAATAGTAGCACACATCAGGATAGCTTTCGCAGACTGTTTGCATAGCAAGCAAGAGCACGGATTTTGAGAGCTGGCTGCCGTGGTAACCGTACTTGGAATAGCGGTATGGACTGATGGTAAATATAAGCCTTATATCGGTGTTTATCTCAAGTAATGATTTAACTGTGCGAAGGAGCGATTCTGTGCAATCGTGAAGGGGTATGCGTTCCTCAATGAAAGCCTGTTGTGGCACACGGTGGCAATTGCAAACCACGGCGTCCAACTGCTTGTGGCGATAGACCACATTTGTACCCAATGTGATGAAGACATACCGTGCGTTTTCTATCTCATGCTTCAGTTTGCTCAAGGTTGCTCTGATTTGTGCAGCACAGCCTTCTGCGGTATCGGCAATGTGTTGTGTGCCGGCAAGCCAGCAGCGGAACTGACCCTCATGTTGGAAGACAAAAGGTTCCACACAAGGTTGTGCGGTCTGCATTATCACACGCTCAATGCTAAGCGGATTGTAGAGCACGCCAAGCGGATTGACCATTGCCTGCATGCCATAATCAGCGAAGCGTGAGCCTACATGTTGGGCAAAACATGAGCCAAGAAACACGAATCCGTCGGCAGGGAACATGCGGAAAGGCCATTGGGGCAAATCCACAACCGTGCGAAAAAGGGGTGCTTCTGAGGAATGTTTCATTACAAACGGATGTCTAATTAAAAATTTCTGATGCAAAATTACGGAACTTCCGCGAAATTTATGTAATTTTGCAAATATAAAAATTTATCGAATCGTGAAAAAAGACGTTGTAGATTTATTAAAAGATATCAATAGCCCAGCAGACCTTCGCAAACTCCCTCTGGACGCTTTGCCTGAAGTCTGCAATCAAATCAGACAATACATCATCCAACAATTCTCTTGCAACCCCGGCCATTTTGCCAGTAGTCTTGGCGTAGTGGAACTGACCGTGGCGTTGCATTATGTGTATGACACACCGTATGACCGCATTGTTTGGGATGTGGGTCATCAGGCTGGAGGACATAAGATTCTGACAGGAAGAAAAGACCGTTTCTCCACCTATCGACGCCTGCATGGACTTATGCCTTTCCCCTCTCCCGAAGAAAGCGAATATGACACGTTCACCAGCGGACACGCCTCCACAAGCATTTCAGCGGCTTTGGGCATGGCTGTGGCTGCCAATCTGCATAATGAAGACCGCAAGGTGGTTGCCGTCATTGGCGATGGCAGTATGAGTGGCGGTTTGGCTTACGAAGGACTGAACAATGCCAGCACCATGCCCAACAACCTGCTCATCATACTCAATGACAACAATATGAGCATTGACCGCAGTGTGGGAGGCATGACCGATTATCTGCATCAGCTCCATACGAGTAGTTGGTACAACTCGTTGCGATACAGCATGTCCCAAAAACTGCTGAAGCTTGGATGGCTCAACGAGGAACGCAAACGCAAGATTCTGCGTTTCAACAACTCGGTTAAGTCCCTTCTGACCAATCAGAAGAATGTGTTCGAGGGAATGGATATCCGTTACTTCGGCCCGATGGACGGACATGACGTAATATCTCTGGTGCATACCTTGCAAAGTATCAAGGGAATGACCGGTCCGAAGATGCTCCACATACACACTACCAAAGGAAAAGGTTTCCCCGCAGCGGAAAAGAACGCCACCATCTGGCATGCGCCGGGCAAGTTCAATCCCGAGACGGGAGAACGCCTTGAAAGCACAAACGAAGATGAGCCTTTGCGCTATCAGGATGTCTTTGGCGAAACCCTGCTTGAACTTGCCGAAGCAAATCCCAACATCGTGGGTGTGACACCCGCAATGCCCACCGGATGCAGCATGAACATCATGATGAAGAAGTATCCGGAACGCACCTTTGATGTGGGCATTGCCGAAGGTCATGCCGTAACCTTCTCGGCTGGTATGGCCAAGGACGGACTTATCCCCTTCTGCAATATATATTCTGCTTTTGCCCAGCGTTCGTTTGACAATATCATTCATGATGTGGCCATCGGAAAGTTGAATGTGGTATTGTGTTTTGACCGTGCGGGACTTGTGGGAGAAGACGGTGCCACGCATCATGGTGCTTTTGACATGACCAGTCTGAGGGCTGTACCCAATATGATTATTTCTTCTCCCATGGATGAACATGAGCTTCGCAACCTGATGTATACGGCACAACAGCCCAACATGGGTCCCTTTGTCATCAGATACCCCAGAGGCAAGGGCGTGTTGAAGGACTGGCGTTGTCCCATGCAGGCATTACCCGTGGGTAAAGGCCGTCTGCTCCAAACAGGTGATGACATTGCCGTATTGAGCATTGGACCGCTTGGCAACGAGGTGGAGCAAGCCATTTCCATTGCCAAGGAAAAAGGCATCGGCGTGCAGCACTATGATATGCGCTTCCTGAAGCCTATAGACGAGGACATCCTTCGATATGTGGGCGAGCACTATTCAAACGTGATTACAGTGGAAGACGGTGCGCTGAAGGGTGGACTGGCATCTGCTGTCATGGAATTTATGTCAGAAAATGGTTACCCGACACGCGTACACGGAATGGGACTGCCCGATGAGTTCATTGAGCACGGCAAACCCGCAGAACTGTATCAGATTGTGGGCCTGGACGTCAACTCCATTGCCGCAAAAATTGAAGCATTCTCAGGCAAATAAATAGTCGTTAAATCAGATATCCATTAGTAAGTCATGAAAATTATCATTGCAGGAGCAGGAGCCGTAGGTACGCATTTGGCGGAACTGTTGTCAAGGGAGAACCAGGACATTGTGCTCATAGATGAAAGTCCGGAAAAGACAGCCAAGTTGTCCAATGCCGGTGACTTTGACCTTCTGACAATGAATATTTCACCCACAAGCATTCGCGCACAAAAAGAGGCGGGTGTGCAACGTGCCGACCTTTTCATTGCCGTTACACCAGACGAGACACGCAACATCACCTGTTGTATGCTTGCACATACATTGGGGGCGAAGAAGACAGTGGCGCGAGTGGACAATTCTGAATACATGCTACCGCAATCGCAGGAGTTCTTCAATCAAATGGGTATCGATTCCCTTATTTACCCGGAAATGTTGGCTTCCAAGGAAATCATCGAGGGCGTAAAACGCTCTTGGGTGCGCCAATATTGGGAAGTGCACGATGGTGCGCTCATCATGCTGGGTATCAAACTGAGGGAAACGGCCACAATCCTTAACCAACCCCTGTACAAGCTTTGTCCGCCCGACTCACCATATAGAATCGTAGTCATCAAGCGCGACGACCACACCATCATTCCTCGCGGTAATGATGAATTGCAGCTTGGAGACATCGCATATTTCATGACGACCAAAAAGAACATCCAGCTCATCCGAAAGCTGGTGGGAAAGGAAGAGTATGCCGATGTAAAAAAACTCATGGTGATGGGTGGTGGACGTATATCAGTTCATGTGGCAAATGACAAGCCCGACTACATGAACATGAAAATCATAGAACTGAGCCGTGAACGCTGTGACAGACTGAACGAGCTACTTGAAAACGATGATATTCTTGTCGTAAACGGAGATGGCCGTGACACCAGTTTGCTGATTGACGAAGGCATCAAGGATGTGCAGGCATTTGTGGCGCTGACACAAGAGACTGAAACCAACATTCTTGCCTGCCTTGCAGCCAAACGTCTCGGTGTGAGAAAAACCGTGGCATTGGTTGAGAATCTTGACTATGTTTCCATGGCCGAACGCTTGGATATTGGCACAATCATCAACAAGAAGATGATTGCGGCAAGCCATATTTATAAAATGATGCTCGACACAGACGTGGCCAACGTGAAATGTCTGACCATTGCAAAGGCTGATGTGGCAGAATTTATTGCTGCGGAAGGCAGTATGGTTACCCAAGTGCCTGTGCATCAGTTGAATCTCCCCACCGGTGTCAATCTTGGTGGTTTGGTGCGTGATGGTGTGGGTTATGCAATTGACGGTAACACACAGATTCAGCCCGGAGACTGCGTTGTGGTGTTCAGTTTAAGCACAATTATAAAGAAACTCGACCGTTATTTTGGCCGTCCCACTTCTTCCATCAGCCGTTTTATATCTTCACTTAGCCATTCGTAAGGCTTGCTGGTTCTGAAACCGGTGTTTTTTCTAAGCATATCATCTACGGGTGCCTGGCTGTGCTGATAACAAGCCAATTCATTCTGTCGTTGGATTTCATGTTCCGCAAGTTTGACAATCTCCCTTTCACGTTCTTTCCGGAGCAAGGTACAGACGGGTGTCAGCAATGGCATGACCACATTTTCAAAAACGGAATGGCCTTGCATGAAAAGATAAGTGGTTTCCGGTGTGAGCCCCATGTTCAAGAGTTCTACCCTCAAGGGTGCGTAAGTCTTTTTGCCTTCGGGAAATCTCCGTTGCAGCCAGGCTATTTTCTTGTTTACCCTGTTCTTTACGGCCTGTAGTGTGTTTTCGGGATGATAAGGGTTCACATCGCGGAAGGTTACCACTTCGCAAAAGTCTGACATGGTAAACTCGCTGTAGTTGTTGTAGCGATAGCACCAAATATTCCACACAAACAGAGGCCAAATGATGGAGCTATATTCTGACATGAATGCGTTTAGGTCAATCATTATCCTGTCATTAAGCGTGCTCATCACACAAATTGTGTGTAGGTTTGGTGCATAACATTGATAGTTTTCAATGGCGTAAGCGTATGTGTGGATGACATAGGGATTCGAACAGACCGTTTTGCTCATTTCAGTTGCACCTTGCAAAAGCCAATCGTAATCGGCGTCCACACAAGCAATCATATATTCTCCAAGACCCGGACCAAGCATATTCATCAAGGCCGACTTTTTTCCTCGTGAGAGCGAAGTGCGGCTTGGGAGCATCACCTCAAAATAGTACTCATCATTTTCAAACTTTTTGAGAATGCTTCGCCAAAAGAAAACATCGTCATAGCTTTCCACATAGGCCACAATACGCTTCTTCAATCTTTTTGAGCATAGTTTGTTGGCTGATTCTATGTAGCCCGATGAGAGATGGTCCTGTAGTCGTTTTTTCATGGACTGTTCCTTTAGGTTACTATGTCGTCTACGTCGGTGACACAATCGCCCCAACCATCCATGATTACTGCAGGGCTGTGAGTAGTGAGGATAATCTGACAGTTGGGATTCAGATTCCTAATCAGCGATATGAGACGCTGTTGCCATTGGATGTGCAGGCTTACCTCTGGCTCGTCCATGAACAATACATAGGGTTGTTTGTTTTGTATGAGAACCGTCAATAGGATTATCAGCATCTGCTTTTCCCCGCTTGACAATTTATACGGTGGTATTATTTCTTCAAGTGATGTGAAATAAATCTCGTTTTTATCTCGTACAATTGTTTTGCCTGTTTCTTTGAACAGCTCGTCTACAATGTTTTGGAAATTGGTCTTCTCTTGCGCAATGAGCTGTGCTTTCTCATGAGCGTTTGGCACGTTGTTGGTATAAAGCTCTACCATCCTATTGCTCAGGTTTACCTGATAATCGAGGTATTTTCTTTGGAGCTGATACAGATAGAAGTCCAACTCGCTTTGCAAGATTGTATCCGTGACAATGTTGAGCAAGTCAGAAGAAAGCATCGGGCGGTCAAACGAACGGATTACATCAAACTTTATGGATGTGGCATTTTCAGGATAGAAAGATAGTTTGATACCCTCTTCCTTGTTCTTTTTATTGAAACCAAGCAAGTACTTTACGACTCTATTCAGAATTGTGGACTTGCCCACACCGTTTACGCCACTGAGAATGTTCACATCAGGCGACAGTTCCCATTCAATGTGTCGCTTGCCATTCCATAGCGAGTCGATTTCTATTCTTTTGATGTATTCGCCTAATTGCATGTGTTCAACGCTGTTTGGTTAGAATATAGTAGTAGAGTCCCAAGGATACATGTTTGTCTTGTTGGAGAAAGTGCTTAAGGCTCGCTCAACTTTATCCATTGTAAGCGGAATATGACACATTCTGGCACTGTCTCTTCCAATGTATTTCTTTATCTTTTGTGGAAGTCTTTCCCAATATTTTTTCACTGCATCCTGGTCAAGTGCTTGTACGTCTGCATAAGCGATAATAACGGGCATTTTATAACGGTTTACGCATCGGCTTATTTGCCAATTCAGCATAGGACTGTCTACATTTGTGTATTTTGAAATGACAAGCAAAAGATTGTCCGCTTCGGCCATGATTCGTAAGAAATTGGTTTTGACGGTTGTGTCAACCAAATCATCGTGTTCCGAAGAAAAGACAATTTCATCAATGTTGATGAACTGAAAACGGCTTGGGTATCTTTTCTGCCAGTCTGCAAGCTGATGAAAAGTGTGAAGATTACTGTTCACATGATCAAGAACGCCTACAGAATCGAATGCAATATAGGTTTTATTTGTGTTCATACGCTGGTAATTTGTTTATATTATGTCTACAAAGTTAGATATTCTTGATAAACCAAACAAATTTTTCCTGAAAATTATGCAGACATACTCGATCGTATCAAGTTGTTTGCAACAAGATTGCAGAAATTTTGCACTACCTTTGTGCCAATAATTTTAAAGATAAAGTATGAAAAGAGTTTTATTAGGAACATTCACCATCTTGTATTTGGCCGCATGTGGCGGACATTCTTCCCATTCCCACAATCATGAGCATGACCATCAGCATGAACATGAAACAGAATCTTGTGAAGGACACGACCACAATCATAATCACGCATATAAAGATGAGCATCATGGGCATAACTCAAATGAATCTGCAACATACAACAACATTAATGCCATTGAATTAAGTGAATCCGAAGCTCAGACAGCCGGAGTAAAAGTGGAAAAAGTTACGAAAAGTCAGTTTGCGCAGACTATTCCCGTAAGTGGAAAACTTCAGTTCGCCCAGACAGATGAAATGACGATCGGCGCCACCATTTCCGGAACGGTAAACTTTCTGCAAACCTACACAAACGGAACTCCCGTTAAAAAAGGTGGCATAATATGTACGATTTCTTCAGACAACATCATTGGTGGCGACCCCACAAAGAAAATAGAAGTTACTTACAAAATAGCTCAAGAAGAACTTGAACGCAAGGAACGTCTTTTGAAAGAAAAAATTGTAACACAGAGTGATTACAATACCACGCTTGAAAATTATGAAAAGGCACGAATTGAGTATGAGTCTGTACTGAACAGCAAAGCGAATGCAGGAAATACAATTAAATCGCCCATTAACGGCTATGTGCTTGAAACACTTGTTTCTAATGGTGATTTTGTCAATGCCGGCGCCCCCATTGCAAAAGTGGTTCGGAATAACAAGATGATGCTTGTTGCAGATGTTCCTCTCCGTTATCAAAATAAACTTTCAATGGTTAAGTCTGCCACATTTATTGCTGAAGGCAGCGAAGAAGTTTTTCATACGGACAGCCTTGAGGGAAAGAAACTCCCCTGCTCCACCGGTGTATCCACCTCAAACGCTTTTATTACCTTAAGATGGGAAATGAACCGCACTGCTGGTTTATGGTCTGGAAGTTTTGCGAAGATTTATTTGCAAACAGAAACAGTGACTGATGCAATTTCTATACCGGTATCGGCATTGACTGATGAAGGCGGAACCTATTATGTATACGTAAAACTCGACAACAGCCACTATAAAAAAACGAGAGTAAGGACCGGAGCAACGGATGGAAGACGAATTCAAATCGTTGAAGGTCTGCATGCAGGAAACCATGTCGTCACAGAAGGTGTTATGTGTGTAAGACAGGCCGGAATGAGCAATATAATTGGCGGACATGGTCACAGCCATTGATTATACTCCTTGTTTTTATATTTAATCATGTAAGTTGAAATTATGCTTGATAGAATCATACAATTTTCATTAAAGAACCGTTTATTGGTGCTGCTTTCCACCGTAGTGCTAATTGTATGCGGACTTTACACAGCCTTCCATGCCGAAGTGGATGTGTTTCCCGATTTGAATGCTCCCACTGTGGTGGTTATGACGGAAGCGCAAGGCATGGCTGCTGACGAGGTGGAGAAAGTGGTAACATTTCCCATTGAAACGGCAGTAAACGGTGCCACACATGTACGAAGAGTTCGTTCTTCATCCACATCTGGCTTCTCTGTTGTGTGGGTGGAATTTGAATGGGACACAGACATTTATCTTGCCCGACAGATTGTATCTGAAAAACTGGCCACAATTGCCGATGCCATGCCAGCTGGTGTAGGAAGTCCCACACTTGGCCCGCAGTCTTCTGTGCTGGGTGAATTGCTGATTGTTGGCCTTACTTCGGATTCAACATCCATGCTTGACCTGAGAACAATTGCCGACTGGACCATCCGTCCACGCCTTCTTTCAACAGGTGGTGTGGCACAAGTTTCTGTCATAGGTGGCGATGTAAAGGAATACCAGATAAAACTGCATCCCGACAAGATGAAACACTTTGGAATTACACTTTCTGAAGTGATGGAAGCCACCGAACAGATGAACCGAAACACAAGCGGCGGTGTCATTTACGAGTATGGAAACGAATATATAGTCCGTGCCAACACCACCACCAACAATGTGGACAAGATTGCCAGTTGCGTAGTTAAATTGTCTGATGACGGTACCCCTATCACACTTGCAGAAATATCAGATGTTCAGGTCGGAAGCCAATTGCCATTACTAGGAAAGGCTTCTGTTCGTTGCAAGCCAGCTGTATTGCTTACGGTTACCAAACAGCCTCACACCGGCACTACACAGCTCACAGACAAACTTGAAGAAGCTCTTGTAGACATACAAAAGCACCTGCCTTCTGATGTGAAGGTTACCACTGACATATTCCGTCAGTCGCGTTTCATTGATAGTGCAATCGGCAACGTGCAGCGCTCGCTCATCGAAGGCGGTTTCTTTGTGGCTATCATTCTGATTCTGTTCCTTGCCAATATCCGAACGACCTTCATTTCCATCATAACCATCCCCATTGCCTTGCTTACAACCATCCTGGTGCTCGACTTTTTGGGGCTGACCATAAATACCATGAGTCTGGGCGGTATGGCCATTGCTATCGGCTCGTTGGTTGATGATGCCATTGTGGATGTGGAAAACGTATGGAAACATTTGCGAGCCAACCGTTTGTTACCCGTTGAGCAGCAGAAGCGAACTTTGCAAGTGGTTTACGAGGCATCGAAAGAGGTGCGTCTGCCCATCCTCTACTCTACCCTGATTATTATCGTCAGCTTTATCCCTTTGTTCTGGTTAAGTGGTATGGAGGGAAAAATGCTTGTTCCCCTTGGTGTGGCATTCATAACCGCACTTTGCGCTTCCACTTTTGTGGCGCTTACTTTGACACCGGTGCTGTGCAGTTTTATGCTGGCCAAAAAATATGCGAATGCAGAAACAAAGAAGAAGGCTGATTCTCCCGTGGCGGCATTCTTGAAGCGCATCTATCATAAAAGCCTTGTTTTTGCGTTGGATCACAAAAAGTCAGTTGTGGGTCTCACCATTATAATTCTTTGCGTTTCCATTGGCTTGTTCGCCACTTTGGGCCGCAGTTTCCTTCCGCCGTTCAATGAAGGTTCACTCACTATCAACATCAATTCCATGCCGGGTATATCTTTGGAAGAGTCGGATCGCATTGGAAAGATTGCCGAAAGTATCTTGTTGGAAATACCCGAAATCCAAACGGTTGGACGCAAAACTGGTCGTGCGGAATTGGATGAGCACGCCTTGGGTGTGAACATGTCAGAGATTGAAGCACCGTACGAACTGGACGGACGTTCAAAACAAGAGTTTATGGACGATGTGCGTCATCGTCTCTCTGTTCTTCCCGGAGTAAATATAGAAATAGGCCAGCCAATCAGTCACAGAATTGACCACATGTTGAGTGGAACACAAGCCAATATCGCCATCAAAATTTTCGGAGACGACTTACGAAAGCTATACGACCTTGGCAATCAGATAAAGGCTGCCACGGCGGATGTTGAAGGAGTTGCCGACCTAAATGTGGAACAACTTGTGGAACGCCCCGAATTATCCATAGTCCCCAAGCACAAGATGCTGGCACGCCACGGCATCAGTTTGGCCGAGTTCAACAAATGGATTGGCGTTTGCCTTGCTGGAGAAGTGGTTTCGCACGTCTATGAAGGCGACAAGATATTCAACCTTGTAGTCAGAGCCGATGAAGATACGCGCACCACTGCCGAGCGCATCAAGGACATGACCATCAGCAATGCCAGCGGACGCATGATTCCGCTTTCTCAAGTGGCAGACATACGTTCTTCGTACACACCGAACACCATCAACCGTGAAAACGTGAAACGAAAGATTGTGGTTTCTGCCAACACCAGCGGTCGCGACCTCCGCAGTGTGGTAAACGACATCAAGGCGCGCATTGATGAAAACATCGTTTTGCCCGAAGGATACCATGTTCAGTACGGCGGTCAGTTCGAGAGTGAAGCTGTAGCCAGTGCCACACTGATGGTTGCCTCGCTCATTAGCGTGGTGGTCATTTTCCTGTTACTTTATATGCAGTTCCACAGTGCCCAGCAAAGCGCCGTCATCCTGATCAACTTGCCTTTGGCGCTTATTGGCGGCGTGATTGTGTTATACTTCACCACCGGAGAGACCAGCATACCAGCCATCATTGGATTCATCTCGCTCTTTGGCATAGCCACACGAAACGGCATGCTGCTGATTACGCAGTACAATCTTCTGCACGATGAAGGCCGCCTCTCGCCCCGCGAATGTATCATCGCAGGCTCAGTGGACCGTCTGAACCCCATTCTCATGACGGCACTCACCTCTGCCCTTGCGCTCATCCCACTGGCCATCAACAGTGATTCGCCAGGTAACGAGATTCAAAGCCCCATGGCAAAAGTAATCCTGGGCGGACTCATCACCTCAACCATACTCAATGCCTACATCGTCCCCGTTATTCAGATGATACGCATGAATCGTCAGAAAGAACAGAAACAACTGAAGACAATGGCATAAACAATTTACATAATCAAGAACATACTTATGAAAAGAACAACCATATACATGTTGCGCGCCATCCTGTGCGTAGGCATCCTGTGTTTCAATGGGCTTATCGCCGGCGCACAAGACATAGACGAAATTCTGCAACAAATAGCACGAAACAATCCGCAGCTCCATGCACAGGACAAAGCACGCAATGCCGAGAAGATTGAGTTGAAGACCAGCAACAACCTTGACCGCACCGCCGTTTCGTACAGCCCGTTCTTTGCCAATGGTGTGCAAGGAATTGCCAGTTCCGAGCTGGTGGTGAGCCAGGATTTCGACTTCCCCACCCTTTATGCAGGACGCAACAAGATGATAAAGAAACAATCTGAAGTGCTCGACACCCGCTTTGAGAGCCTCCGGCGCGATGTGCTGCTCGATGCCCGACTGCTTTGCATACAACTTGTCCACCAACAGAAACTGGCTACCGTGCTGAAGCGGCAACATGACTGCATGGCGCGTCTGACCTCACATTGCGAAACCAACCTGCAACAAGGCAACGCCACCGTGATGGATCTGAACAAAACCCGACTCGAAGCCATGAAACTGACCACCGCAATGGAGGAATGCAATGCACAAATCTCCGAGATAAAGACAACGCTGACGGCACTCAACGGAAACAAGGAACTCGCGTTTGACGGAATCGCATACCCCACAATCGACGCGCTGCCCGACGACGCCACCTTGTTGGCACAATACATGGCAAACGATCTGGAGTTGAAATCCGCTCAACTGCAAAACGAGACAATCAACCGCGAAATCAGCCTGACACGCCAGGAAAATCTGCCTTCGCTCTCTGTTGGTTACCGTCGAAATACAGCGCTTGAAGAACGCAGCCACGGTTTCCTTGTGGGCGCTGCAGTTCCCCTCTTCTCCAACCGCAACCGTACGCGTGCCGCAAAAGCCCGACTTGAAAGTGCTGAAGCCGAAACCGAACATCAGCGCATCCACACCGAAGCACAGATTCGTTCACTTATCAACCAAATGCATGCCACACGCAATGCACTCCAAGCCTACGATGCCGCTCTGATGCAGACAAGCATGGACACCCTTGTCAAGGCCTGCCAGGAAGGAGAAATCTCCGTCATCGACTGTTGCCGCGAACAGGCCGACATATTGGAAAAAATGCAGGAAATGCTTGAACTTGAACAACAATACCACCTCATAGTGGCAAGCATCCTGAAGAACAACTGACGTACATCCATACACCGAATAGAAAACCGAGAGCATCTGAGTCCTCGGTTTTTTTTAGAAACGTCCGCGGGGAAGGACAAGTAAAGGCTCGCGGTGAGATGCTTGACTAAATTCAGCATGACGTATAGAGAGCCATGAGCAGTGAGTAGTGAGGGATGAGCTATGAGTTTTTTTGAGACAAAAGAACATAAGATCATAAAAGGCTCGTTACTGATCACTCGCAACTCATTGCTCAAAAGCCGTCTGGAAGACGTGAACATGAATAGCCGGGGGCTTTTAAGCCCTCGGTTTTTTAAC
>JAFYQQ010000060.1 GCA_017559845.1 Bacteroidaceae bacterium
AGTCATCCTGAACTTGTTTCAGGATCTCACCGAGGAAAGGGAGGGTAAGTAAAGGCTCGCAGTGAGATGCTGAAACGGGTTCAGCATGACCGATTATTTGGGGTTGTTATATAAGTACAAATAAAATTATCATTCATGCAAGAAGTCCATAGTTTTTATGGTTTTTGCTGCAAATAAGTAGAGGATGCGCCTATTTTTGACACATCCTCTTATATGAGTGAACTTCTTCAATTACATATCATACGATGGGGGAACGGCTTGTGGAGATGTACCCCAGTTGTGGCTGGGACGGGGACCCATTTGCAGTTCCAGCGTTCCGCCGTTGATGAGGTCGTCGTGGTGGAACCAGGTCTTGTCCCAAGTCTTACCGTTGAGGCGGGCCGACTGGATGTATTTGTTTTCGCGAGAGGCTCCCTTTGCCTTTATGGTGAAGACCTTTCCGTTGTCCAACCGCATGCTGACTTGCTCGAACAAGGGGCTGCCGATAGAGTAAATGGGAAGACCGGGGGTGACGGGATAGAATCCCATGGCAGAGAAGACATAGAAGGCAGACATGCCGCCGCCGTCCTCGTCGCCGCATATTCCCATCAGGTCGTTACGGAACCAGCTTTCCATGAGCATGCGGATGCGCTTTTGGGTTTTCCAAGGCTGTCCGGCATAATTATATAAATAAGGTATATGGAAGCTGGGTTCGTTACCCATTACAAACTGACCTACGTTTCCTGTGGCATCGGGGTGGACGGCATAGTATTGCCATTTTGAACGTTGCATTCCTTCAACAAACAGTTGGTCCAGCTTGGCAGTGAAAGGTTCGTTGCCGCCGAAGAGGGCAATGAGGTCGGCCACATTGAACTGCAACTGCCAGTTATATGTCCAGGCATTGTTCTCGTCATAATAGGCACGAGAGCCTATGCCGCCCGAGAAGATGTAGTCAAATGGTTCAATGAACTTGCCTGCGCTGTCCTTTGGATGGAAGAAGTTTGTCTTCTTGTTGAACAGGTGGCGGTAGTTGTAGGAACGCTCGTCAAAGAATTTCTGCTCGTCTTTCTGACCCAAGTGGCGGTAGAGGCGTGCGATGGCCCAGTCGTCATAAGATGCGGCCAAAGTAACGGCAACGGCATTGCGTTGTTCAAAGGTGCTTACGTGAGGGTTGGTTTCCTTTTCGTTCGGGTAGATGGCAGGATACCAGCCGTGCTTGTGGTAGAAATCGTCGATTTCGGTCTTTGGCCCTCTGTACCAGGGAATCATGGATTCGTTGAGGACAGTATGTTTCATGGCCTTGGCGGCTTTCTCCACGTCGAAGGGAATGCCTTTGCACAGGGCGTCGGCAAACATTACGGCTGCGTGGTTTCCGTTCATGCAATGTGCATCGCCAAAGACGCAGGGGAAGGTGGGCATCCAACCCGAGTATTCGTACATACGCAGATAAGATGCCAGCTTTTCGGCTTCGTCCTGGGGATTAAGCAGAATCTGCAGGGGATGCAGGGCCAGATAGTTATCCCAAATCCAGTCGTCGGTCCAGAAAGGAGTTCCCTCGTCGTTATGGACTTTCCCGTCAAAGCCGCTATAGTATTTCCCGTTTTCGGAAATGTTGATCATACGTTCATGAGAACGGTACAACGCAGTGTAAAACACGACCTTTTCATCCTCTGTTCCGCCCTTGATCTGGATTTTGCCAAGTGCCTTGTTCCAGGCTTCTCTGGCGCGTGCGATAAGGGGCTTGGTGTTGAAGTCCTTGATTTCTGCCTCCAGATTGTTTCGGGCCTGTTCTGTGCTGATGTATGAAACACCGTATCTGACACGCACTTGTTTGGCCTTTTCTCCGAAGTGGAATGCAAGACGCTGTTGGCCCGGGCCGCCCGGAACGGATTTTACTTGTTCGGGTTTGCGGTCAAAGACAAGATAGAAGTAATGTTTGCTGTTCTTGTATGTCTCGTAGCCCGAAACGATGTTACCCGAATGGTTGAGCTCTCCTGCTCCGCAGGTGGACAATACCACATATCGTTGGCCGTCGTATTCGTATTTCAGGTCGAAGAGACCAGCCTTGGCAGAAGGGACAAAAGTGAGCTGTACGCCGTGGTCGTCCAGGAAGACATCGTAGCGGTAAGGCGTGGTCTTTTCCTGGTCGTACCTGTAGTTGCCGGCAGTGGCTACGCCTTCGTGCGAACCGCAATAGGGCTGTAACAGGAGGACATGCCCCTGGCGATGTGAAGGAACGTTCAATGGAAGTCCGGCCATGCGGTCTGTTACAAATTCGTTGTGTGCCGGATTCATGCGCAACATGCTGTTGGGCAGATGGGCGGTAGGGAAGGTGGGCACCAGCAGGTGGCTGATGTTGCCAATGCGGTTGTTCACATAATCTACATATTCCCTGGCCATTGTGGCAATGGGAATATAGAGAAGCAGGATAAGGTTACGTAATCTCATTTTTATTAGTTTTTGGGTGTTATTATTTCATGCTGAGTTTTTGGCAAAGGAACTTGCCGGTCTTGCTTTCAGAACATTGCGCAATTTCTTCAGGCGTTCCGTAGGCGGTGAGATAGCCGCCTTTGTCTCCGCCTTCCGGTCCCAGATCTATCACGTGGTCGGCACATTTTACCACATCCAGGTTGTGTTCGATGATGACAATCGTGTGTCCGCGTGCAATCAAGGCTTCAAAAGCGGCCAGCAGTTTCTTTATGTCATAGAGATGGAGTCCGGTGGTGGGCTCGTCGAAGATGAACATGGTGGGCTGCTGCTTGTCGAGACTGAGGAAATAGGCCAACTTGACGCGTTGGTTCTCTCCGCCGGAGAGCGTGCTGCTGCTTTGTCCCAGCTTGATGTAGCCCAGGCCCACATCCTGCAACGGTTTCAGCAGGCTTACGATACGTTTCTGGTTGTGTTCCGTAAAGAATTCCACAGCCTGGTTGACGGTCATTTGCAGGATGTCGTTCACGTTTTGACCCTCGAAACGCACGTCCAGGATGTCTTTCTTGAAGCGCTGTCCGTGGCAGCTTTCACATTCCAGCACAAGGTCGGCCATAAACTGCATTTCCACGGTTACCGTACCTTCGCCCTTACATTCCTCGCAGCGTCCGCCATCAGTGTTGAAACTGAAAAAACCGGCCGTATACCCCATTTGTTTGGAAATTGGAAGGTTGGACATGAGCTTGCGGATTTCGTCCCATGCCTTGATGTAGGTGACAGGGTTGGAACGTGTACTTTTACCTATGGGGTTTTGGTCCACGAACTCAATACTCCTGACCTCTTGCACGTCGCCCTTCAATGCGGCAAATTCTCCGGGGCGGTCTGCCGCCTGGTCAAGTTGCCGCTTCATGCCCAAATAAAGAATATCACGTACAAGGCTGCTCTTTCCGCTTCCGCTGACTCCGGTAACGCAAGTCATGACGTGAAGGGGAATCTTTACGTCTATGCCCTTCAGATTATGAGCTCTTGCACCAATAATCTGTATGGCGGTGTTCCATGGCCTTCGGCTTGAAGGAACGGGGATGTGGTCGGCTCCGGTGATGAACTGTACCGTGTGCGAACGCCCGGCTGGCGAGTCCTTCTCCAGAGCCTTCATGTCGTGCAGCTTACCTTGGTAAACGACTTCACCGCCCAAACGTCCGGCTTCGGGGCCCATGTCAATAATCCAATCTGCAGCCTGCATGATTTCTTCGTCATGTTCCACCACCACAACCGTATTGCCGAGGTCGCGCAATTGTTTCAATACACCGATGAGCCGTTGTGTGTCACGGCTGTGCAGACCTATGCTTGGCTCGTCAAGAATGTAAAGGCTTCCGACAAGGCTGCTGCCCAGACTGGTGGCCAAATTGATGCGCTGGCTTTCGCCGCCCGAGAGCGAGTTGCTGGTGCGGTTCAGTGTGAGATAGCCTAATCCCACATCGATAAGGAACTGCAGTCTGTTGCGTATCTCGGTTATCAGTCGTCGCGCAATCTTTTGCTCGTGTTCGGAGAGGGAATTCTGTTCTTGCAGCGGCTCCCAACAGATGAGTTCGGAAATGGGGATTTCCACCAGGTCGGTGATGCTTTTGCCGGCAATCTTCACATATTCCGCTTCCGGACGCAGACGCTTTCCGTGGCATTTGGGACAAGTGGTCTTCCCCTTGTATCGGGCAAGCATGACACGGTTTTGTATCTTGTATTGACCCTCGCGCAGCATCTCAAAGAAACTGTCAATGCAAATGCGTTCGTGCCAGTTTGTAATCTTGGGGTCACCGTGCCACAGCAAGTCCTTTTGTGCCTGTGTAAGTTCGTAATATGGAGTGAAAATGGGGAAACCGTACTGTTCGGCACGCAGAATGAACTCGTTTTTCCATTCGCTCATCTTTTCCCCTCTCCAGCACACAACCGCCCCTTCATAGACGCTCAGTGAAGAATTGGGTATGACAAGCTGCTCGTCTATGCCGAGAATGCGGCCGAAACCTTCGCATTCGGGGCAGGCTCCCATGGGTGAGTTGAATGCAAAAAGACCGTCAGATGGTTCTTCAAAGGTGATGCCGTCAGCCTCGAAGCGGATGCTGAACGACACTTTTTCGCCTTCTGGAAGATATTCAAGAACACATTCTCCCTGGCCTTCGTAAAAGGCGGTCTCGGCAGAGTCGGTCAGTCTGGATATGGTGTCGGCACTGTTGCCTGCAATCAAACGGTCTATGATAATGTGGATCTGTCCGTCCCACTCTTTGCTGGTTTCCAAGCAATCTTCAATGCGGAAAACCTCGTTGTTGTACTCAATACGGGTAAAACCGTTTTTAATGCACATTTCCAATTGTTGGTACAAGGTGCGGTCTGCTGGTACACGCAAAGGACACAATACCATGAAGCGGGTGCCTTCAGGATGGGCAAGCATGTTGTCCACAACGTCCTGGGACCCTTGGCGCTTTACTTCATTTCCGCTGATGGGGCTGAAAGTGTGTCCGATTCGCGCGAAAAGCAGTCGCAGGTATTCGTAGATTTCGGTACTGGTGCCCACTGTACTGCGTGGGTTGCGGCTGCTTACCTTTTGTTCTATGGCGATTGAGGGCGGTATGCCCTTGATGAAGTCGCACTCAGGCTTGTGCATACGGCCCAGGAATTGGCGGGCGTATGAACTCAGACTTTCCACATAGCGGCGTTGGCCTTCCGCATATAATGTGTCAAAGGCCAGACTGCTCTTTCCGCTTCCGCTCAGTCCGGTGATGACCACCAGCTTGTTACGTGGAATCTCCAAGTCTATGTTCTTGAGGTTGTTGGCGCGTGCGCCTTTTATCTGTATGGTGCTCATTTGCCGTTTTGTTGTTCTTAAAAGGGCACAGTTATTATTGTGCTGTTTCTGCTGATGCCGGTTTTGTAATCTCTCCGGCAATGTCCGAATCCATTTTGACGCGTATCTCCTCGGCAGGAAGTCCCTGTCCCAGGAGGAACATCAGTTTCGTGATGGCGCATTCCGGTGTGCTGTCGTATCCGCTGACCAGACCGGCATCCAGCAGTGGGAGGCTGGTCTCATAAAGTCCCATGTGTACGGAACCTGCCTGGCATTGAGTGATGTTTACCAGTACAATCCCTTTGCGGCGTGCTTCGGTCAATTCTTCTTTTAACCATGGGATTTGCGGTGCGTTTCCGGCGCCAAAAGTGCGCAGCACTACGGCCTTCAGCCCAGTTTGGTGCAGGAGAGTGTGTACCATTGCCTGCTGTATGCCGGGGAACAGCGTCAGAACCATTACATTGGTGTCCACCTTGAAATGGGCTTTCATGGACTTCAGCGGATTGGGCCTGCGGATGAAATATTCGTTATATTGGATATTGATGCCGGCAGTCGCCAACTCGGGGTAGTTGAACGAGCGGAAAGCATTGAACTGTTCCGCGTTGATTTTGGTGGTGCGGTTGCCGCGCATCAGCTTTTCCTTGAAATAGATGCACACCTCGGGGACCATCGGGCTGCCGTCGGGGCGTTGTGCCGATGCAATCTCTATGGCTGTAATCAGATTCTCCTTTCCGTCAGTACGTAACATGCCCATGGGCAACTGTGAACCAGTCAGTATCACCGGCTTGCCCAGGTCCTCCAGCATAAAGCTCAATGCCGAAGCGGTATAGGCCATTGTGTCTGTCCCGTGCAGGATGACAAAACCATCGAAAAACTGGTAGTTGGTATCAATAATACGCACCAACTTTTCCCAGTGTCCGGGCATCATGTCCGACGAGTCTATCGGCGGATTGAACGTATGGGTGCTGATGCGGCAGTCGAAACGCTTCAGCTCGGGAACTTGTTCCAACAACAGATCGAAGTTGAAACTTTCCAAGGCCCCGGTTTCCTGGTTCCTGACCATGCCTATAGTTCCGCCCGTATAGATGAGCAGAACACTGGAACGGCGTGCATTGATGTGGGACATAAGCAGATTAAAATGTAATTTTTCGCAAAGATACAAAAAACCTTCAAGCCTGCGTCCGATATACAGAACATTTTTCGTAACTTTGTGTCCATTATGAGAAAAATTGTTTCTATCCTACTGCTTTTACTCGCAGTTACAGCCATGGCCCAGAACCCCAAGAGAGAGTTTCGCGGTGCCTGGATTCAGTGTGTGAACGGACAGTTCCAGGGTATGGGACGGGATGCCATGCAGCAGACCCTTTCATATCAGCTGGACGAGTTGCAAAAGTCGGGCATCAATGCCATATTTTTTCAGGTACGCGCCGAAGGTGACGCGCTTTATGCAAGCGAACTGGAGCCTTGGAGCCGTTATCTGACTGGCCAGCAGGGCCTTGCCCCCAATCCTTATTGGGATCCCCTGCAATGGATGGTGGAGCAGTGCCATGCACGCCAAATGGAGTGTCATGCCTGGATTAATCCCTATCGTGCCAAAACCAAGGGAACCGTGGCATTGGCTAAGAATCATGCCTATTTCCGCAGCCCGGGCAGTTTCTTCAATTATGAAGGTCTGATGATTTTCGACCCCGGATGTCCCGAGAACCGCGATTTCATCTGTCAGGTGGCCGCAGATATCGTGAGCCGTTATGACGTGGACGGTCTGCACATTGACGATTATTTCTATCCCTATCCTGCTGCTGGTGTGCCCATCCCCGATGACGCTTCCTATGCCGAGTATGGCGGTGGAATGGACCGTGCCGATTGGCGCCGTCAGAATGTCAATCTGTTCATGAAACAGATGCATGAGACGTTGTGTCGTGTAAAACCCTGGATAAAGTTCGGCGTGGCTCCTTTCGGAATTTACCGTAACAAGAAGAACGACCCCAATGGTAGCGAAACCAACGGACTCCAGAACTACGATGACCTGTATGCCGATGTGCTCTTGTGGGTTCGCGAAGGTTGGGTAGACTATAACATTCCTCAAATCTATTGGGAGATTGGCAACAAGGCGGCCGACTATGACAAGCTGATCCATTGGTGGAGCGCCAATGCCGGCGAGCGTCCCTTGTATGTGGGGCAGGATGTTACCCGCACTTGCAACCATCCCGACCCCCAGAATCCCCAGGTTCACCAGATGGGACGCAAGTATGACTTGCAGCGTTCTCTGCCTGGCATTTACGGAAGTTGCCAGTGGTATGCCAAAGCAGTGGTGGACAATGTGGGCAATTATGGACTCACGCTCCGTCAGGTTTATCACAACACGCCCGCTTTGCAGCCCCTTATGCCCTGGATTGACAAGAAAGCGCCCGGCAAGCCCCGCAAGACAAAGGTGGTTTGGACTGAAGACGGTCCCGTGCTGTTCTGGACAGCGCCCAAGGCCAAAGGCGTGATGGACGAAGCCCATCAGTATGTGGTGTACCGCTTCCTCAAGGGCGAGTCCCAGGATTTGGAAGATTCCCGCAATATTGTCTGCATCACCAGCGACACCTTCTTCCCTCTGTCATATGAAGGTGGCGAAAACACATATTATTATGTCGTAACCGCACTTGACCGTATGCACAACGAGTCCAAGAGTGCAAAGAAAAAGGTGAAGCTTTAAAACCAAGCGAGACAAACATAAAAAAGGGGGAAACAGAAACGGTTCCCCCTTCTTTTGGCCTTCATCTTACTCCACCACCACATTTTCGAATCCCAGGTTGCGGAAGACGGCTTTCATGTGCGCCTTGCCTGTTTCCTGTGCCATTCTCAGGTTCTCTTCGGAAAGACATCTGTCCATCATCACCCTTCGTGCTTTTTGGTACATCTGCTCTCGTGCCTGTGCGTCCCATGTGCCGGTTTCGTGGAAAGTACGTGTGCTGGCTTCATCAATGAACTGGGGATTGAGCAGCGTTACCTGAGGAAGGGTTACCACCATTGTGTCCGACTGCATTCTAACCCATTCCTGTTGTGCCTGGCTTAGGTCAATGCCCAGGCTCAGCGTGCCGCGGTAAATGCGAACCAGATGCTGGTCTGGCAACAGCAGCCGGCGGCGCACGGTGTCTACAATCTCTTCGTCTTCAATGCTGAGAAACTCCCATTTGCCAATACGCTCTATGCTGCGCAATTGCGCGGGAGTGGGAGCTATCCCCTTTTTGCCGCCGAGTCTGAACGAGAACAGGGATGGCATGGCCTCGCCTTGTTTCCACTGGCGTGCAAGGGTGAATGCCCATACCAGCAGCGCAATGCAGGCAAGGGTGAACAGGAATTGCAGGAATGAACGTATCTTTTGCATGGTCTTTCTCTGTCTATTCTTTGGTCAGACGAATCACAGACCCTTCGTTGTCATACAAAAGTTCCAGGGGTGTTTCCTCCAGCCGGTCTTTGAACGTGATGCGGATGTGTTCCTTTTTGTATCCCAACTGCGTGAGCAGGGGCACAAGCAATGCCGCAGCGTTCTCACGCGCCGTATCCAGGATGCCCGTCTCCGGAGCTTTCTTCAGAATACTCTGCACGCCTTGCCGGGTAAAGGATGTCATTTCCTCGTCCGTGTATTCGTGCCTGGTAATGTCGGTGTATTGCCTTATTCCCTTGTGGTCCACCCGAGAGGAAGACACCACAATGCGCGGGTCGGGCAGAATGATGTGTATGGATTCCCCCTCGCGCCGCACATGACTGGGGCTGAAGCCCGAGAAATCGATATACACCCTCAGCGTTACATCAATGGGAATGGCAATCTTGCGGTTTCCGATGGGCAGTTTCTTTTTCAGTTCATATCCCATGATGGACGCTTCCCAATGCAACAGGTCCTCGTGGGTTACAATTTTGTGAAACTTACATTCGGCCGTGTATAGTCTGCTCTGCCTGCTGATGCGCAGTACCAGGTCGGTGCTGTCAGCATCGGCATCATGGCCTTCGTTTTGCCCGTTGTCCGATGGATTATGGCAAGCAACAGGTAAAATGAACAGGATGAGCAGTAAAAAATGTAGTTTCATGGCACAAAAATAGATAAAAAAAACGGATTGTGGATAAATAATCGTACCTTTGTCTTAGTATTGTTATGTTAAAGTTTCTCAAATGAACAGAAAAGGCCTTTTAATCATGCAGTTGAAAAGCGTTTTTTTTACCTTTGTTTTCCTCTTGGTGTCAGGCGTCCTGTCTGCACAGGAAAAGACCTACACATTGCAGGACATCAACATTCGTGACCCCTTTATCCTTCCGGTGGAGAAGGAAGGCATATATTATATGTATGCGTCCTCTTCCGTAAAGGAGAACGGCTTGCATTATGGCGGAATGGTTGCTTATAAGAGTACCGACCTGAAGACTTGGCAGGGACCGGTCCGTGTGTTCGATGTGCCCAGGGACAATTATCTGACCGGTACGGTTTGGGCGCCCGAGGTGCATAAGTACAAGGGGAAATATTACCTTTTTGCCACGTTGAACACCGATATCAACTGGAAGAAAGCCCCCGAAGGCGCAACGCCCTACAGACACCGTTGCACGCAGATTTTCTGGTCCAAGAAGCCCGAAGGCCCATTCCTTCCTTTCAAGGAGAAACTTCCGGCAACGCCGATTGACCAGATGGCGCTCGACGGCACATTGTGGGTCGAGGACGGTGTCCCCTATATGGTCTATTGCCATGAGTGGGTGCAGGTGCGCGATGGCGGCATGAACCTTGTGCGCCTGAAGAAAGACCTTTCCGGTGCCGAAGGCACGGCAGTCCGCCTGTTCTGCGCCTCTTCGGCCGAATGGTCCACCGGCGATGGCCCCGAGGGAAGCAAACATTACGTCACTGACGGTTGTTTCCTGTACCGTACACGCACGGGCAAGCTCCTGATGGTGTGGTCAAGCTTCAAGGAGGGAGTCTATGCCGTGGGCATTGCAGAATCTGCCACCGGTAAAATCACGGGGTCGTGGATTCAACAGCCCGAACCGCTCTTTGTTAATGGTGGGCACAGTATGATTTTCAGAGATTTTGAAGGCCGTCTCTGCCTGGTACTCCATTCGCCCAATAGCCCCGGTGGAATGGAACGCGCCAAAATCTTTGAATTGGAAGACTTGGGCGAGACCCTTCGTGTAAAGGGTGAGATTAAATAACAGTAAAGAAAATCCCTCATTTCAAAATAAGAAACGATGAAGACAAAACAGATATTGGCAATATGTGCATTGGCCCTGTTGGCGGCCTCTTGCGGCAAAAAACAGGAACAACCCGTGGTGACCGAGGTACCAAAGGAAGAAAAGACCGGTCCCTCCATCAACCGCCTTCCCGAATACCATTTTTCCGATTCGGTGCAGGTGGGAAACCGCACCTATGTCTACACCCTTCACCGCGAAGCCCTTGATTCCCTGGGCAGCGTGTGTGACGAGTATGGCGATTATTATGTGAACACACTTTACAAGCTGGACATCAAGCGTGGCGGCTCTTCTTTTTACCGCAAACAGTTTACCAAGCAGACTCTCGGCAACAAATTGCCGGCCGATTTCATGAAGAACGGCATCCTGGACGGTTTCCGCTTTTTTCGCGTAGAGGACGGAAAACTAGTGTTCAGCCTTTGTGTCAGCTATCCCGACAGCGACCTGTCGCAGCCCTTCCTCCTCACCATTGGCCCCGACGGCAGTTCCGAAATCACCAAGGACGAGTATATGGACGTTGAGGGGGGAGAAGAGGAAGAAAGCACTGCGCCCTAAAACGTATGCTGGTGCAAAGCCAATCGCACCGCGGTCCGTTGGCGTTTGCACCAGCATACGATGCTCATCGCACCGTGGTGTGTTTTTTGGGGCAAGAATATGTTTCCCAAAAGTAATATATACTGTGTCTTTTTTGCATGAGGGGTTGGACAGAATGTTGAGACGTCTGCGTGCAGCGTCCGTCTATGTGATGTATGGGGCGGTTCGCACTTACGGCGCATCTTTCTGTTATGGATTGGTTACGTAGCCCTCACAGGCTACGCTTCAAAATCTTGCCCCCCCCCCATTAGGGGTTAACAGTTAACATGAACACGTAATCCGTTAATCGCTCCCCGCTCATCATTCATCATTCCCCGTTCATCATTCCCCTCCCCACAACAACGTGCCGTCTGCGGCCTGCCCCTGGGCATCCACGCAGATTTGTGTCGTGCGCGCGTTATTATATAAGGTAATGCTTGCCTTGCCGTCTTTGTCCAGCATCAGGTTGGGGTTCCAGTAGAGCGTTCGGCGGTAGTCCTTCACGCTGTCCGGCGGTGTCTGCTTGCTGTAGTCGGGGCTGTAGCATTCTGCGGGATAGGCAAACCCGGGAAGAACGTAACGGCGGGCTTTATAGAACAGACGTTTGCTTCCGTCCATAAAGGGGTAAATGACAATGTCAACCGAAGGTAGGTTGGATAGCTTGTATCTGTCATCCCCTTCCAGTCGGGGTTGGTAATCGGTATAGACTACGATTTTGTCTCGTCCTGCCCAAGTGCTAATCTCCTGTTTTTGACTGGGGGAAAGTACATGGTTCTTTTCGGCCACCCATCCGCTTTGGTCGCTTCCGGAAACCCAGACAGGAACGGATGCCAGATTGTGCCTAAGATACATTGAATCCGGATTGATGGTTAATCCTTTGTGTAGTCTCATATTGGCGTCCAGTCCATAGCGGATGTTGATGCGGTCGTCAAATGGCAAGGTTTCATCTGATATGTTGCCTTCGTCGTTCAGGACCGGGGTCATTATTCGGGTATAGGGTCTTTCAAACCCCATGTCGCCCACAATCATGTGTGCAATGGATTTCTCATCCTTGGGCAGCATACCGGCGTCATAGGCCGCATTATAGGCATCGTAGGCGTCCATTACATAGATGGGCTGAGAATCGTCAAACTTTCTCATTCCGTTGAACCGGCTGCGCACATCCACTTCGCCCATCATGGTTGACCCGTCTGCCAATAGGGTACGTTCCATGCTTTTCTTGTGGTACGAGTCCATAAGGTGCTTCTGGTAGAAATTGTATGGTTTAACAAAGCGCGGATAAGGAAAATTCATGGTGATATGAAATGAAGATGGGTTTTCCTTGATGCGCTTTCTTCTTTTCAGGGGCATCCGTTCAAGCCTCTCCTCTTCGGTTTGGGTCAGGGAGAAGTGTTTGTTCCTTTTCCATTTCTTCTTGTCTGTAGCGTCTATGAATAGTAAACAATCGCCATGGTAACGAGGCATGTCTATGTGGAACTTTCCGTTCTTGGTCTCTTGGTTGTCTTTTGCATAACGGTTGATGGTGCCGGGGCGAATCATCTCCATTTGTACGATGGCTTCGTTCTTGGGATTGCCGTGCAGCATGAAATCCGATGCACCGTTTGAACCCTCGAGAAATGCCTTCTCTGCTTTTAGGAAATCTTTACCTTCGGTCGGTTCGCTTGTTATGATTTGCTCGCCAGCCAGGTTGTTTATCCTCCTTTCTTTGTTCTCAATGGATTTGGGCGTTCTTCCGTGCTCGTCCTTGAAGAATTCCTGCTGTACGTCCTTCCATTCACTTGCCTTATAGACCATTCCTTCCAGCATCTGTGTCTTTTCTTTCGGGTGTTTCTGTACCCATTTGTCTGGTTGTGTCATTTGCAGCCAGTCGAATCTGCGCCATCCCTGGGTCAGCATCAGCAGGTCCAATGCCTGACGATGCTGTTCGTCGTCCTCCTCGAAGTACCATCCTGGGTCAGGGATGAAGCCTTTGATTTCAGATGCCAGTAGCATTTCGGTCAGGATACTGCCGTTGTCATAAGTTTTGTCTGCATGGAATTTGTCTCTTACGGAAAGCGAAATGCGTTCCCATTTTCCGGCATTGGCTGTATCGGTGGTACTGATGTCCAGCTCTATTTTCTGGTAAGGGTCATAGCCTGTTTGTTTGTGAGTAATCTGTAATGTGGGCTTGCCCGTTGTTTCCTTCCGTACAAAGAAAAGGCGGTCGGCATGAATGTTCCCTTTTGTGTCGAACACGCTGACTTGGTGGACACCGGCCGGAAACGGCTTGTGGGGAATGGAAAAGAAGCACTCCCTGCCGTCGAGTGGGCGGAAATATTCAAGGCAGCCTTCGTGCATGACAGTTATGGCCAAGCTGTCCGGATTCAAATCGCCGGCTATGCTTATGTGTATGCCGGTCGTGTTTTCATTCTCTGGCTTCACTTGTATGGCCACTCCGTCTGCAATCGGTTCTGGTAATTTTGCCTTTACGCGTTTCCCGTCAGTTGATGCGAAAACCGTCTGTAGCTTTTCTCCGGCTTTGGGGGTAAGCGTAAACGTACCTCTTCCCCGGTTGGTTACCGGAACGGAATCGTTGCCGATGTATAGATGGCCTTCTGCCCATTTCCCGTCGTCCCAAGCGGCTTCAAACGCAACCCTGCACGGAATGCCCGCAACGAGGTTGCCGCCTTCGGGATAGAATGATATCAGCAGTTCGCGTTTGTCCGGGTCTTTCTTGAAGTAGCGGCGCATGGAGCGCAAGGTCATTTTGTGTTCAAAGGTTCCCTCCTTGGCGGGTTTGTCGTATACCGGGAAGACCCGGCTGTAAAGTTTCTCATAGTCGCGATAGAAATTGTTTCTCAAGTCCTTGCTGAGGAACCACTTCTTGGCATAGGAGGAATGCGGGTGCTCAAACTCTCCCCAGTTCAGTTGCCAGCGGGTGTACGCCCTCAATTCGTAGAAACCGCTGTATTGGATGGGCTTGTCCAGGACAAAGAATCCGTTTCCCCTGCCGTTGTGCATTTCAATCAGCTTGCGTTCCACAAGATACCCGTCATTGTTCAGCAATTCCACATACAAGACTTTGCTGATTTGCGAGGGTGCGCCATAGTCTGTGCTTCTTGAATAGGCTGCAAACCAAATGGTATCTCCCTGGAAATAGCTGGTGTTATCCATGTGAACGAAGACCTTTTCCTGTGGCGTGTTTCCGCCGAATGCGTTGAGGTTGTCTCTCAATCTCTTCAGTGCAACACCGGCCACAGCTGCGGTGTCGGGAGAGGGGCGCATCAGCTTCTTTACCTCAATGGAAGTACTGTGGCCAAAGGCGATCCGCTCTTCCTCCATCGTGCGTTGTACGATACCCGAATTGGCCCATAGCGTTGAGTCGAATCCTGCCTCGTCAATGGCTTCAGCCATGTTTTCGCCCATCTTTTGCTTCTTGTCTTTTTTTGCGGGCAGTCCAATCATATTGTTTACGTTGAACAATACGGATTTTCCAAGGAATCCCTCGCCTTCAATCTTATACCGTATTGATTGGACTTCTGAAAAACCGTTGTCGTGTTTATAATCCACACAAAATTCACCGGCCACATTCACCACATCCATCATCTCTCGGCTGCGCACAAAAATCTGCATGGTGGGAGTGTTGCCTTTGTAGCGCACAATGTCGTATGTTTCGGCGTCCACATAGAGCGCCCCTTCAAATACCCTTCGGTCGCCAAGCAGGCGTTTGCGCCTGAGGTGTATGATGTATATGGTCTTCCCGTTGTTGTCTGTGTATTGTTCAAGGGTGGTGTTATAGTACCGCTTATAGTTTTTTCCGTCCAGCGGTGCGTCAATTTCCGTCCAAAAGGTGGCGTCTTTCAGCATTGGGCCAAGTTCCAGCATGTGATGCAGGTTTACGTTGTTCAATGTTGCCTTGGTGTCGGTATAGTCGTCCAGCTTCATTCTCCTTCCGCCCAGTATGTCCAAATCGCGCAGATATGCAGCAGACTTGGCTTCGATGAACGCCTCCATCAGTTCGTGGGTTCCCATGACCTCTTCCGATGTTCGGCAGAAGAACTGTGAATTGGCTTTCTTCTCCCTTTTGTACATATTCTTGAACCGTTTGGCAGCCTTGTCCAGAATACTTTCCGAAGTGCGCACCGTTACTTCCCGCATTTGTGTGGCAATGGGTGACAGGCGAATAACTTCTTTCATATCTTTAACAGGGATTCGAATAGTTTCATATCCTATGCATGATATGCGCAGTGTGTCTGTGGTTTCAGCCTGTATGCTGAACATACCTTCTTCGTTGCCCAATGTTGTACGTTCTGGAGTGATGAACACTTGTACAAATGACACGGCTTCTCCAGTCTTGTTATCTACCACTTTAGCCACGAATGACTGCATTTGGCCGAACGCAAGGTTGGGGAGCATCAACAGGATGATGATGGTTTGGTTAGTCTTTCTGGAAAGGGTATTAGCTTTCATGCGTTTGAAGTTTTATTTGCCACAAATATAAGGAAAAAAAACGAATGATGAAAAAAAACAGCAAACAATATGAGGTCGTATTGTTTTTCACAATGATATAGGCCTGATTGATTCGTATATTTACTCATTCAATCATTGATAGTATGTATTACCTGATACAGATTATACGTTTTATGGCCTATATCATTGTGTTGTTAATTAGTTCCAATAGTGACCAGGAACCTGATACGTTACATTTGGAAATGATGTGCAAGTAATCACGATTTGATAAGGTGCTCCCCAATATGCATTTACTTGAGTCCCCATCGTTGCACCTGTTAGATAATTTACTAATGCTACGGTTAAACTGGGTTGTGATTGTGCAGAAAAACTTCCATCTCCCCATGATATGACAAGTTCGGAATTAGCAGGTAAACCCATAGGACGATACCTTTCTATTCCAGCTCGTAGTGAAGCCCCAGAACCACAACCGCATCCAGAACCACATCCAGAACTTCCACCATACATGTTTTCAATGTATTCTTTGTTTCCATTTGGATAGAGAACCCAACCTCCGAACCAGATACCATTAAAGACCATTTCGTTGTAGACATCGGTTGGTATAGGATTCTCCTCGTTACCGAATGGAATAAGGTTGATGATGCCAAAGATTTCATCGCTCGTCGTACGATAGGTTGTATCTATTGAATTAGGGTCGTTGGGATTTGGTAAAACCCATCCTCCAGTCCAGATTTCAAGGCTTTTCATTTCATCGTAAACGGCATAGGTGAAAGGACGATATTTACTTCCAAGTATTTCTCCGTCCCTTTCTCTGTACTCTGTGCGGTGCTGGGTGATGTAACTTTTTAGATTAGATGCTTCAAATAAAACCCATCCTCCACGCCATTCGTCTGTGTTCAAGTACTCACTTCCCCAATAGGGATTTTGTCTCGTGCCTTTTTTAGCCATAATACAAAAATTTTAAAAGTTAATAAATTGTTATTGGATAGGGCAAAGCCCTTATTTTTTGACAATGATCCCAAACCTCAGCAATTGCGTGGCGCTGTGTAGTATATGCGTTGATGCACCATTCTTGTCCGCTTCTGTTTTTAGATTGAACTTTTCTAAAATGGCATCCCTCAATTCGTTCAAGGTCATTTCTTTTTCTTGCAGCAGTTTTATGATACGCAGTTCCATTTCAAGGATGGGCTTGCTCCGTACTCCTTCCGCACGTACGGTGGGAATGGTGGCCAGCATGGTAAGCGGATACCTTTTCTCGCATTGGAACTTTTCCTTCAATGCTTTAACGGCCTTGGGGTGCCAGTTTTGGGGAATGTCAAAAATCGCAAGATTCGGATTGGTGGTAAATGGTGTATCCCACAGGCTTTCAGCCGGTGCTTGCCCTGCATGGGCTATACGTTTTTCTCGCTCGAACAGTTCTTCCACTGGTAGGTCTTTCCATTCCTTGGCTCTCTTGTCCAGGAAATCTTCCCATTGGGCAATACTCCTTTCCATGCTCAGTATGGGGGATTGCGGTTGGGCGCAGCCGGAGAGCCTGACATACCTGTGCGGAAACATGCAGACGATTTTCCGGTACAGTTCGGGGTACATCCTTATCATGGCATTCTCCAGCATGGGGATGACGTGGATGTTCCGCTTATGTCCGCCCAAAAGATGGAAGAATGCTTTTTCCTCGTATTTGTCCAAATTGCAGAACTCGTGTACGGTATAGCCTTCGTCGTGCATGGCTCGCCCCAGCATATCAGTGATTTCCCTTTGTGCGTGGTCTGCCAATACGGCAAACAGAACTTGCTCGAAGAACACGTTGCAATCCACCCTTGAATTCCGGCACTTGAAGTCATTTATTCTATTCTCCGTGATGAAACGCAGGACCTCTTTGCAATAATCGTGAATGAAAGTAATGTCCGTACCACCGAAGATTCCCATGTTATAGGATGCGATGGAATTTTCCTTCAGCCCTTTCATTACGATTTCGGGGAGTTTTAGATTTTCCATCCGTAATACGTTGTCCATCATATCCCGGTAATACCTTGTCCCGATTTCCCTGTTCTGTGCCACCAACGGGGCTGTGAGCACTCTTTCGGGCAAGGGGCGGGGCAGATAGATGTCACCGTCTATGTGCAGGAAGGGTTCTGTCTGCAGGGAATAGGTCTTTATCTTGGACAATGCCCAGTGGTGAGGAAGGCATTGGAAGTCGTCAAAGATGACGTGTACCTTGGTGTAGGGGAGCTGCAGCACCTCAACGAGGATGTGGTATCCTGCCGAGTCGGTGTACAGCTCCACCTCATCATAATGTTCCCTCAGACTGAGACAGCTCAGCGCCCAAGACATCAGGTTGTATTCGGGATGTGTCCACCCGAAACTGTGTTTCAGTGGGTCTTGTCCTGCCGTCCAGAAGGTTTGGATGATTTTCATGAGTATGTCTTTATAATTCCACTTCCGTATAGAATATATAATCTCCGCTTACAATCTGTAGTTCGTATGTGCCTGTGAAGGCGGTGGGGATAGTCAGTGCGCTTCCGGTAATCTCTGTGCTATAACATACAGTGTCATTCTGTACGAGACGGAGGGTGCATCCATTACAAGAAGTGATGAAGTGGAGTGTCCTGTTTCGTAAGATTACTTCTGGGATTAGAGTTCTTGGATTTGGCTCTCCATTGTCATTGGTATTTATTTTTGTACGTAAGGGTAATTTTTCCCCTTCGTCCATAGAACAAACAGATATGAGTTCAACTGAACCAAAATGTGCGTGGCTACTGGGTGCGAGTAAACCGAAAAGGCAAATTGTGATAAATGTTTTTGTCGTCATGAATCTATAATTTTAAGTGTTGTTTACGACGGCAAAATTAGGAAGCCTCGGTTAGGGCACCAAGAAAAACAGTCGACAATTTTCGACAAAATGAAGGTTATGAGTTGGCTGTTTAGTTCTAAGTTGTTGGTAGACAGTGTGATACAACAAGGGGGGTAATTCGACAATTTTCGACAAATGGGGGAAATGTGTCCGATGGCACGCAAAACCGGCAAACCCCGCAAAAAAGATGCGGACGCTGCACGCAGACGTCCCTACAAATATGGTGTGAGTGGCAGATAATTTTACAGGGCAAGGATGAGGGCGTCGAACTCTTTTGCACTGCCGGTACAGTTGAAGAGCTTGGGCAGCATGCGTTTGCGCTTGGCCGTGATGCTGCTGTTGTCCGAGCCGGTGAGCAGAACGATGTCGGCAATCTCGAAACGCAGTTTGGTGAGGATGCAGATGTGGTATTCCAAGGGGGAAATCTTGGGGTTGGCCTTGATGTCGCACATGGCGGGGTAGTATTTTTCGGTGGTGGCACAGGCGGCAGCCCATTCATCGGAGGTGGGTTGCTGTGCTTTTGATTTCAACCTTTGGAAGAGGAGGCGGATGGAAGGCTCTTCGTGCAGCTGGTGCATCAGATTGGTGTTGATGCGGTTCATCATGCTGGATTCGTAGTGGGCAATTTTTTCGTTCAGTGCATGGATGGTTTCTGTCTGTTGGCGATAATGGTTTACGTCAATGGCCTGCAGGTTCAACTGTTGATTGAGGGAATGGATGATTCCCCTCTTTTCTTCAATCAGTCCGTTCAGTTCTTCTATGGTTTGTGCGTTTACCTGAATTTGTGAATGGAGTTGTGCGTTTGCCTTGTTGGCCAGTGAGAGTTCCTGTTGTTTCTTCTGGTTTTGCTTGCGCAGCCAAAGGACGAGCAGGGCGAGCAGCGTTATTGCCAGCATGCAGGTGCTGCCCAACAGCAGCAAGCGGTATCTTGCATCCTTTGCTTCCAGTTCCTTGCGGTGGGCAGTTTCCAAGTGGCGGGTATAGTTGTATTGGGCTTGTACGTTCTGCAGGTTCTGGGCAGCAGCTATATTATATAAGGTGTCGTTATGTGCCAAAGTCTGTAGGGCATATTTGCCTATAGAGTCCAATGGCATTTTGCCATAATATAACTGTGTCAATCCCCATGTTGCTAGATGTTGGTTATTACGTGAAGAACCTTTGCACAGAAGTTTGCGAAAATAATGTTCGGCAGAATCCAATTCGCCTTTTTGCAGAAAGTAGGTCCCCTTGATGCTGTAATATCCTTCTTTCCCTGGTTTTGTTTCTCCGTTTCCCAAGAAATAACCGGAATGGTTCTCATATTCGTCCATTGCGGCCTTGGCTTTGTCGAACTCCCCTTGCTGGGCATACCATTTGATGCAAAGTCCCAAAATCCTGGCGGCTTTTTGGAAGTCGCCCATGTTTCGGAAGCCTTCTGCCGCCGTTTCCTTTATGCGCAAGGCTTCCTTGATTTCTCCCTTGTTGATAAGGGCATTGGATTTGTTTCCCCACAAGGTATAGACCTTAATGGTGTCCTTTGCTGTCCAGGCAAAGCGTTCTGCCATTTCATAGGCCTCTATTGCATTATCAGGCATGGCACGGCGGTCGAAAATATCGGCAATCTGGCCGTAAATGATGCTGAGCTGTTCGTAATTACAATCCGCACGGGAGGTATCCGCTGCCGCCACGGCATCGTTGTAGCAACGCAGGGAGGCGGGCTGGTCGCCCATATCGCGATAGGCACAGCCGCGTATGTAATGTGCCAGCATGCGTTCGTTGGGCGTGCCGTATTGGTCATAGTATTCCACCAGGAGATTGCCGATGCTGTCGGACGTGAAGTTCACGTAGGCCTTGTTCTGCGCATTGGAGCGCAGCAGCAGATGCTGCATCCGCTGGGCATCGGGCATGCTCACCGCCTCCTCATTCATTTCGCACAGCATGCGATAGGCGGAATCGGGCTGTTCGTTCATCAACGTGTCTGCCACCGAGAGTCGGCGTTCAAAGTTGTGGTATTCCGTACAAGCCGTCAGGGCGGTGAATATAGTTATAAAAAATGGTATAAATCGTTTCATGATATGCAAAGGTAATGTTTTTTCCCTGTAATGCAAAGCTTTTTGGGTAGTGAGCCGTGAATAATGGGTTTTGAGTTTTTGAGGGTTGCCGATTCCCGTCTTTCAGACGGATGTATATCTAAATCATGTATTCCACGGACTTAAACGTCCGCGGTTATTAAAGTATCCCGTCTTCCAGACGGTTTTGCGCCCCCCTCCTTATATTATAATGTAGTGTTGGCCAACGAATCGTCTGGAAGACGAGGATTCAAATAGCCGGGGGGCTTTTAAGCCTCCGGGGTGGAAGGGGGCATTCATAAATTCCGTCTGGAAGACGGGAAACGGCAACAGCATATTGTTATGGGTGATTTGTAATCGTCCGTAACCTATTATCAGGATTTTTAATCCGCTTAAAGCATCGCAGATGCCATAATAGGAATTTGATAAGCGCATACGGTTTTTGGGGTAGTGAGCGTTGAGCCGTGAGCAGTGAGTGATGTGTTTTAGATTTGACATAAGAACAAAAGAAAAATATGTTCTTCTGTCAAAAGCAAAAAGCGCGCTCATCTGCGTGCCATCTCATGCAAATCCGAAGGGACGTTATGAAAATTCTTTACAGCGTGGTTTTTCTTGAAAATCCAGTTGGGAAACCGAAAACGCCCAGTTGGCAAAATATTTTTTCTCAACTGGGAAATAATATTTTCTCAGTTGGATAATTATTTTTTTTCAGTTGGGCAATTCTGGACCCCCTTTTCGGTGCGTTTTTGTTCGTTTTACCCTTGTTTTTGTTTGTTTTGGGAAGTTGGACAGAAATGTGCGGGTTTGAAAAATATTTACAATTGGCAGATATGTGTGGTATACGCAGTTGTAGGGACGTCTGCGTGCAGCGTCCGGAATGCATTTGACCCGTACATAACAGGCGGACGCTGCACGCAGCGTCCCTACTATGAGATTGTAAATATTTTTGAAATGAGGTTTTTGGGGCGTTGGTTGGGTCTTGTTCTTCTGTGGGGTGTGTTTTATTTGGCTGAAAATCAGCTGTGTAAAGGAGAGATGAAAATATGGCTTAAAACGGCCGAAAGTTTCACTTAAGTGTTTCTTGAGTTTTACTTAACAGTTTCCGGAAAAAGACTTAAGTGTTACTGGAGAAACACTTAAGTCTTTTTTTGATGGGTTTTTAGTGTAAGAATTTTTTGTGCAATGCTATTCGGCCGCAGTTGTGCCTTGGCGTTGCTGTATGAGTTCCAACGCTTGGGAGAATCCGCCTTCGCGGGGGAGGACGACGTCTGCTCCGGCATCGAGGAGAACATTGGGGTCGAGGGGGCCGGTGTTCACGGCAATGGTGAAGATGCCGGCTGCATGAGCGGCTTCAACACCCAGGGGAGCGTTTTCCACAACGATGGCTTCGGAGGCTTGTACGCCAGCCTTTTCCAACCCCATCAGATAGGGTTCGGGATGAGGCTTACCATGCTTTACATCAAAAGCGGTTACCATGCGTTCGGGAGCGAAGATGCCGGGGTAGTCCTTTGCCAGACGGTCCAGCAGAGAGTGCTGTGCGCTGCCGGTTACGAGGACAATGGTCAGCCCCAGGCGGCTGATGCTTTGCAGCAGCTCGGCTGCTCCAGGCATGGGGAGCGGTGCGGGACAGGTGTTGAAGATTTCGCTCTTTACCTTGTAAATCTGTTCCATTTCCTGCTGGGTGGCATCGCGGTGCCAGTGGCGTTGGGCCAGGATGTTGATGGTGCCGTGGCCGGTGCGTCCCTCATGCAGATAGGCTTCCTGGGGTGTCATGGTGAGCCCGAAGCGTGTGGCGGCCTCACTCCATGCCGTGGCGTGGTTGGGCATGCTGTCGTAAAGCACGCCGTCCATATCGAAAAGTACTGCTTTTAGTGGCATAGCCGGATATACATTATATATTATATTATATAAGGAAAAAGGGGATTAAAAACCGGTTTTGCGTACGGCTCTTAATCCCCTGGTATGGTTACTGTGGATTACAGTCTGTTCTTGATGGCCTCGGTTTCCTTTTCGTAACCGGGCTTGCCCAACAGGGCGAACATGTTCTTCTTGTAAGCTTCAACGCCGGGCTGGTTGAAGGGATTTACCTGAAGCAACAGGCCGCTGATTCCGCAAGCCTTCTCGAAGAAGTAGATGAGCTGGCCCAGATTGTACTCGTCAAGGCGCTCAACGACAACGCGCATGTTGGGTACACCGCCGTCTACGTGTGCCAGCAGGGTGCCCAGTTCGGCCATCTTGTTCACCTCGTCAACGCGCTTACCTGCCAGGAAGTTCAAGCCGTCAAGGTTCTCTTCGTCGTGGGGGAAGAGCAGCTCGTGCTCGGGAGTTTCAACGCTGATTACGGTTTCAAAGATGCTGCGCTCGCCCTCCTGAATCCACTGACCCATGGAGTGGAGGTCTGTGCTGAAGTCCACGGCTGCGGGGAAGATACCCTTCAGGTCCTTGCCTTCGCTCTCGCCGTAGAGCTGCTTCCACCATTCGTTCATGAAGTGGAGCTTGGGCTGGTAGTTCACCAGGATTTCAATCTTCTTGCCCTGTGCATAGAGGATGTTGCGTACGGCGGCATATACGGCGCTGGGGTTCTCCTCGAAGGGAACGGTTGTAGCGGTGGCTGCTTCCATGTCGGCTGCACCCTTTACCAACTGTGCGATGTCGAATCCGGCAACGGCGATGGGCAGAAGGCCTACGGGAGTGAGCACGCTGAAGCGGCCGCCCACGTTGTCGGGGATGATGAAGCTGGTGTATCCTTCCTTGTCGGCAGTGGTGCGTGCTGCGCCCTTCTTGGCGTCAGTTACGGCCACGATAACCTTGCGTGCCATTTCCTTGCCACGCTGTTCCTCGCACTGCTTCTTCAGCAGACGGAAGGCCAGGGCAGTCTCGGTGGTGGTTCCGCTCTTGCTGATGTTGATCACACCAAAGTTGCGTCCCTTGAGGTATTGTGTAAGTTCGTAGAGATAATCCTCGCCGATGTTGTTTCCGGCAAAGAGGATGTCGGGGTTCTCGCCCTTGTTGGTGAGCCATGCGAAGCTGTTGCCCAGGGCTTCGATAACGGCGCGTGCGCCCAGGTATGAACCGCCGATACCGGCAACCACTACGGTATCGCAGTTGCTGCGCAGCACTTCGGCGCAGGCCTTGATTTCGGCAAGGAATTCAGCAGTGATGCTGCTGGGAAGGTGGAGCCATCCCAGGAAATCGTTACCGGGGCAGGTTCCGTTTTCCAATGCTTCCTGAGCCGCTGCTACCTGCTCTTTCAGCTCGGCAGCCTGTGCAGCGTTTTCCAACGCTTTTGTAATGTCTAATTTAATCATTGTTTTACTTTTTACCTTATTATTTCATTATGTTTTTGTTCTCTTTCTCTCTTCCTTTGCCTGTACAAAAAAGACCCGGGGCATTCCCCTTTCTGCTGTGGGGGGAGGTGCTTCCGGGTGTTTTTTCCTTATCTGAAGGCTTCGCTGAGAAGCTTTATCTCGATGTTGGGCGAAATACGTTCGTACAGGATGTTGTACACGGCATCCAGAATGGGCATGTTTACGTGCATGTGCTTGTTGATGTCCTTCATACACTTGGTTCCGAAGTATCCCTCGGCAATCATTTCCATTTCCACCTGGGCGCTCTTAACGCTGTATCCCTGCCCAATCATGGTGCCGAAGACGCGGTTACGGCTGAAGTTGCTGTATCCCGTAACCAGCAGGTCGCCGGCATAAACCGAGTCGATGATGTTGCGGTCAATGGGATATACGGTGTGCAGGAAGCGTTCCATTTCCTGGGCGGCATTGCTCATGAGCACGGCCTGGAAGTTGTCGCCGTATTTCAGTCCGTGGCAGATGCCGGCGGCAATGGCGTAAACGTTCTTCAGCACGCTGGCGTATTCGATTCCGATGACGTCGGGGCAGGTCTTGGTCATCACGTAATTGCTTGCCATCATATCGGCAAACGCACGTGCCTTTTCCTCGTTGGTGCAGCCCACGGTCAGGTAGGTCAGACGGCCCAGTGCCACTTCCTCGGCATGGCTGGGACCGCCCAGGACGGCCAGATTGTCGTCGGGCACGTTGTATGCATGGTGGAAATACTCGCTACAGATGAGGTTCTCGTCGGGGACGATTCCCTTGATGGCGGTAACGATGAACTTGTCGCGCAAGCGCACCTTCAATTTCTTCAGGTGTCCCTTGAGGTAGGGCGAAGGGGTTACGAAAACCAGGGTGTCACAGGCATCAACAATCTGGTTGATGTCGCTGTGGAAATGGATGCGGTTCACGTCGAAGTGTACGCTTGTCAGGTAAGCCGGGTTGTGTCCCAGCCGTCTGAAGTCTTCGATGCGGTCGTCGCGGCGCAGATACCACCAGATTTCCTGGTTTTTCTCCAGCAGCATCTTGGCTATGGCCGTGGCCCAGCTTCCGCCACCCATTACTGCAATTTTACCTATCATTTCTCTCTCGCCGTTTTGTCGGTTGATGGGGATGTCTTATTCCTGTGCGGTCCACTGGGCGATGGCGTCCTGTGAGGGCTTTTCCACGTCCAGTTTGTATTTCTTCACAACTTCTATGATCTGTTGCTGAATCTTGGCTGGTGCCACTCCCTTCAGGGTTGAAACCAGGTTGTATCCCACCTTTCTCAGGATGGGGATGATCTCGGCGGGAACACCCAGAGCCAGGAAGGCGTCGTCCTTGTCGCGCGGAGCCTTTACCTCGGGCTTCATCTGGGGGAAGAAGATAACTTCGCCGATGGCCACCTGTCCGGTCATGAGCATGGCCAGACGGTCAATGCCGATACCGATACCGCTGGTGGGGGGCATACCGTATTGCAGGGCACGTAGGAAGTCCTGGTCGATAATCATTGCCTCGTCGTCGCCCTTGTCGGCCAACTTCATCTGTTCCACGAAGCGTTCTTCCTGGTCGATGGGGTCGTTCAACTCGCTGTATGCGTTGGCCAGTTCCTTTCCGTTCACCATCAGCTCGAAGCGTTCGGTCAGTCCGGGCTTGCTGCGGTGCATCTTGGTGAGGGGGCTCATTTCAACGGGGTAGTCCGTGATGAAGGTGGGCTGGATGAAGTTTCCTTCGCAGGTCTCGCCGAAGATTTCGTCGATGAGTTTTCCCTTGCCCATGGTGTCGTCCACCTCAATTCCCAGCTGCTTGGCCACTTCGCGGATTTCGTCCTCGCTCTTTCCGTTCAGGTCGTGTCCGGTCTGCTCCTTGATGGCATCCAGGATGGGCAGACGGCGATAGGGGGCCTTGAACGAGATGGTCTTGCCGTCGATCACGGTCTCTGTGGTGCCGTTCACGGCGATACAGATCTTTTCCAGCATCTTTTCTGTGAATTCCATCATCCAGTTGTAGTCCTTGTACTGGACGTACAGCTCCATACAGGTGAACTCGGGGTTGTGTGTGCGGTCCATACCTTCGTTGCGGAAGTTCTTGCCGATTTCGTACACACCCTCAAATCCGCCCACGATAAGACGCTTCAGGTAAAGCTCGGTGGCGATACGCATGTACATGTCTGTGCTCAGCGCGTTGAAGTGAGTGATGAAGGGGCGTGCGGTTGCACCGCCGGGGATGCTCTGTAGGGTGGGAGTCTCCACTTCGGTGTATCCGGCCTCGTCCAGGATGTTGCGCATGGTGCGCAGGATGGTCGAGCGCTTCAGGAAGGTTTCCTTCACGTCGGGGTTCACAATGAGGTCCACATATCGCTGACGGTATCTCAGTTCGGGGTCTTCAAACGAGTCGTATACCTGTCCGTCCTTTTCCTTTACCACGGGCAGGGGCTTCAGGCTCTTGGCCAGTACGGTCATTTCCAGGGCGTGGATGGTGATTTCGCCGGTCTTGGTGCGGAATACGAAACCCTTTATGCCGATAAAGTCGCCCAGGTCCAGGCACTTCTTGAACACGATGTTGTACATGGTGGTGTCCTCGGCATTGGGGCACAGGGCGTCACGGGTGATGTATACCTGGATGCGGCCCTTGCTGTCCAGCAGTTCCACAAATGCGGCCTTACCCTGCACGCGCTTGCTCATGATACGTCCGGCCACACAAACCATGCGGCTGTTCTCTGCAGTGGCGGGGGTGGGCACGTCCTCTCCCTCCTCGTTCTTGATGGTGGGAAGGTCAACAAAGCTTTCCTTGATTTCTGTGCTGAAGGCGTCTGTGGGGTATTCTGCAGCGGGATAGGGGTCGATGCCCAGGTCGCGCAGCTGCTGTAGATTGTTGCGGCGAACGATTTCCTGTTCGCTCAGTTCCAATATGTTCATAATGTGAAAAACTTATTTTCTAACTTAAATATATAATGTGCAAATGCGCTGCAAAGGTACGCATTTCCCATGAGTTATTCAAAAAAAGAGTTAAAGATTTGCGTATTCTTGGGCTTTATTGCTAACTTTGCATCATTGACACAGACGATTTGTGAATATGGAAGAAGTTATGGAAGATGCCCAGTTGGGCGTTATCAGGATTAAACGGAACAGCAGAGCCAAGCAGATGTTGTTCCGCCCGTGCGACGAGGGGCTGGTGGTAACCGTTCCCGCATTTTCCACACAATCCCAGATAAAGACGGCGATAAAGGAAATGCGCGAACGCCTGCTGAAACTGAGACAGCGCCACGCCGAAACCGACAGAACGATTACGCCTGATTTCCGTATAGACAATGAATTCTTTACCTATCATGCCCAGGTTGACCAACGGGAAAGTCCGATTGTGCGGCATTCGCAAAATGGTGCGGTTTGCCTCTATCCCGCTTCCTTTTCTTTTGAGGACAAGGACTTTCAGGAATGGCTTATCCATCAGATTAAAGAGGGCATCAGGCGTGTGGCGGCCCGCGAGTTTCCGCCCCGTCTGCGTGCGTTGGCCGAGGCGCGTGGTCTGAAGTACACGCAGGTCCGCATCAGCAAGGCCAAAGGCCGGTGGGGAAGCTGCAGCCAGCAGAAGCACATCAGCCTCAGTCTTTACTTGTTGCTGCTGCCCCGCCATCTGCAGGACCATGTCATGCACCATGAACTGACGCATTTGGTGGAAATGAACCACGGCCCGCGTTTTCATGCGCTGATGGACAAGGCGGTCAATGGACGCGAACAGGAGAACGAAAAGGAAATCAAGAACTGCGACATCGCATTTTGTAAGTTTTAAGAACCAATAAATAAGAAAGATATGTTAGAAGCGAACAGAAACGAGATACATGAGGTTTATACCCTGTGCCGCATTTTAGGTCAGGGATATCTGGCAATGGGAACGGCCGATGGAGAGGCTGGGGAGAATGTGCCCGTGGCCTTGGTGGAAAGGCAGGACAATGACGGCCCCCGCCGTTATCTGATCGAGGGAGATGAGGTGCTGGTGGAGGGAAGAGGACGTTTCCCAAAGTCCGACTTTGTCACTGCGGCCGACTATCTTTTGGACTGCCTCCTGCAGTCGAATGAGGAGACTGACATCTACCGCCTTCAGCCTTTCTTTGATGCCGTGGGCATAAATGACCTGTGCGCCACAACGCAGGACCGCACACACCTTCACATAGCCCTTTGGCATCCCGATGCTCCTCTGCTGGGCATCCGCGTCCAGGGCCGTCTGTGCGGCTTCACGCCCCTGCTCTCCGGTGGACGCACCGCCAATCTCAAGTGGGAACAGACCGGTATCCGCTTCTCCCAACCCGCGGTGCAGAAAATCAACTATACCGAAGACCCCGACAGCGTGGCCGAGGTGGTGCGCCGCATCCTCTATATCGAGAGCGTGGGCGGCGTGTTCAAGTATGCCGACGTTTGCGACCGCATTTTCCGCAGCAATCTGCTCATGATTGACACCAATCTGCCCCGAATATTGGCGGCAATGGTGAGGGCGCTTCATCTGGACAACATCAGCCGAATGTCTGACCTGATTGCCATGCTGGAGGAGACGAATCCGTTGAAGATGAAGTCGGAACTGGTGTCCAAGCACGGTTTCTACGGGCACAAGGTCCGTCAGTTCCTTTTGGCGGCAGCGTGGGGAATGCGTCCGGCCAAGACATACGACGGAACCCCTTCTGCCATATCGGGTTATGTAATGGTGGACGGACATGGCAGCCTGTTGCTTTTCACACGAGCCGAGGAACAGACTTTTGCCCGTTATCTGGTATCCCGCACCCGCTTGGAGACGGGTTCGCCCGATGCGGACAAGTATGGCCTTCTTGAGCGCGAGAACGGAGCTTACTATCTGAAGCTGAACCTGCGCGTAGGCTTCTCCAAACGTTAGCGTCCGCATCCCATGAACAGGTTTTTCATCTTGTCCATTCTCTTTCTCCTTTGTGGGATAAATGAGGCTCGATGCCAACGGTTTACGATTATGAGTTGGAACGTGGAAAACCTGTTCGACTGCCACGATGACCCTCTGAAAGATGACGGAGAGTTTCTTCCGGAGTCAGAACGCAGATGGACTCCCGCCCGTTATTGGCGCAAGCAGGACCAATTGGCCCGCACCATAGCGGCCGTGGAGCCACAGAACGGATGGCCCTTGCTGGTGGGGATGATGGAGGTGGAGAACGACTCTGTCTTGTTCGACCTCACCCGTCGCAGCCCCTTGCGAAGGGCGGGTTATGATTTTCTGGTAACCCAAAGCCCTGACGTGCGTGGCATAGATGTGGCTTTGCTTTACCAGCCAAAGGCCTTCCGCCTTCTCGCGCATTGCAGCGTGCGGGTGCCCTCTGTGCAAAACGGTTTCCGCCCCACTCGCGACATCCTCCACGCCACTGGCTTGCTGCCTTCGGGAGATACGCTTCACGTTGTGGCCGTTCATCTTCCCAGTCGTTCGGGCAACTCTCGTCAGAGTGCCCGTCACCGCCGTTTGGCCATGTCTTCCCTCTGTACCGTCCTGGACAGCTTGCAAGGAAAGAAGACCGTCTTGATGGGCGACTTCAACGCTGAACCCTCCGACCCGCTCTTTCAGATGTTGGAAGACAGGATGATTTCCCTGATGCCCCAAAGCAAGAGCGAGTTGCGCAAGGCAAAGGGAACCTATGTGTTCCAAGGCCAGTGGGGTTTCCTTGACCACATTTTCGTGAGTCCTGCCTTAAAACCACAGGCGGAACCGCAGGCAAAAGTGGCCGCCTTCCCTTTTCTCGTAGACAAGGACGGTCACCCCTTCCGCACTTTTCGTGGCCCCTATTATGCCGGTGGCATATCCGACCATCTGCCTTTGTTCGTTGAAGTGGATTTTTGAGGTGGATTGCGTATGTTTGTAAAAATTTATTTGAAGCTTGATGTCCGCTTTCCCGTCAGCCGGATTTTTGCATGGCGAGGAAAATTTTCTTCCCACGCCATGCCGTAAATTTTTCCACGCCATGCGCTTGGAGGGGTGTAAAAGAAAATTACCTCAATGGCACACAGATTACGCAGATGCGACAGATGACCACAGATTTTTATTTCGTTCAATGCTCATCGCTCATCCCCTCCTTTGCTGATGTTCTCTAATCGAAAGGACTTCCGTTCGGCCTTCCTCAAATACAGTTGGTAATCCACTCGCTTAACCGATTCTTTGCATTTTTGCGTTTTGCATTTGCAAAAAAAAGTAAGGGGATGCACCACAACGGCACATCCCCTGTTAGGTAGATATTAAATCTGCAAGATTACTTGCGAGCCTTCAATACAAAACTTACATTGATGCTTTCAACTCGTGCTTCCATATCAGCAAACACCTTTGCAATAGCAACCTCGTCAGTTTGGTTAATCTTACCCTCTGTAATCAAAGCAATAACATTCAAGTTAGCAAAGTAGTTGATGAAAGCGTCTGTATGCATATACATATGCAACTGACTATCATCTTTGTCTTGGAACATATGCATCTCTACTTTGCGACAAGCAGGGTTTATAGAACTCATATCAAGCGTAACCTTGTTACCATCAACAGCAATTTGAGTATCAAATTCCATTTCAAAACCATCATCACGACGGAATCTATATGTCATTGAGTTAGCATCAAACTCAAAACAAGAGAGAACAGAACGGAACATCATATCAAAGTCGTTTGCTTCAATCTTGGCAATGTTCAAAGTGTTACCCAAAATAGAGAAATCCTCATCTTTACCCTTTACATTACTTACATATGCTGAACTATAATCATATACTTTGTTATCAAGATTGAGATATTGTTTTACACGAAGCCAAGAAGAAGTTCCTGCAACATAACCGCCTTCTGCTTTTGCAATAGACTTCATTGTCATAATATCACCCATTGCTGTCGCATTAGGAGTATATATCATCTTATGAACAACATAGAAAGGTGTTTTATCTCCGAACTTATCAGCAGGAATATGAATAAATAACAAGTCGCCAATAACCATATAATCAGTTGCTTCATTTTTAACTTGTTCCGAATCGCCTTCCAATGGGAGAAAGCCTGTCAATGTAGATTTACCATTCTCATAGAATGTTTCAATCATCATTTCACTTTCTGCATTCGCAGGAGTATCCATACATACCCACATACCTATAATCTCATCTGAAAGGTCTTCTTTGCAATAGTCATAAGTCAAACGAATGTTTTCTTCCTCAAACAAAACGATAGACAAAGATTTGCCTGCTACCAATTCGAGGCGACCTTCAAATACATCACCACTTTCGTATGCAAGAGTAACCTTGTTATTTACCACCTTGATAGAACCTTTCTCCTCATATAGAGCACCGTATTTCATAACGCCTGTTATGGTAAACGAGCCATCTTCCTTGATTACGATAGCCTCTGCTTGTTCACCTGCATCGTAAGTCCAAGTGCCTACAAGTTCTTGGGTGAAATCGTGCTCAATGAATTCGTGGTCACAATCTTCTGAACAACTGTTGAAACCCAACATTGCCACGAGGGCAACTGCCATAATTTTAAAAATTTTCATAAGTTTTTAATGTTAGAAATTATATAATGTTTAGGAATTTACACACTAAAAAAGGCGTTACACACCGGGCACTCAATGTGCCAAGTGGTAACGCCAATATATGACCTTGAGCCGCACTGTTGCGGCTAACTATCTGATTATAAGAATATTTATAGGGGGGGGGTAAATATTGCAGCCAAGTATACCTCTGCATTTGTGTAAGGGATATCGCTATTGCCGTAAGTGAACCTTCCTGTCTTCATCCTTTTACCTTTAAACTTTAGACGTCGCAAAGTTACTGATATTTTTACACATAGCCAAAGTGTAACCGCTAAAACCTCCCTTTTAAAGCTTTCCGTTTGCCAGAAGGCAGTGGTCCAGCAATGTGATGGCAGCCATTGCCTCCACCACGGGTACGGCACGGGGAAGCACGCAGGCATCGTGACGGCCACGGGCCTTTAGCGTTACGGGCTGTCCGTCCTGTGTAACGGTTTGTTGTGCTTGAAGAAGTGTGGCTACGGGTTTGAATGCCACTCGGAAATAGATGTCTTGTCCGTTGGAAATGCCGCCTTGTATGCCTCCGCTGTTGTTGGTGAGGGTGGTGATGCCGCCGTTTCCATCGGGAATGAAAATGTCATTCTGCTGGCTTCCGTATTGGGAAGCGCCACTGAATCCCATGCCATACTCGAAGCCTTTCACGGCATTGATGCCGAGCATGGCATAGCCCAATCGGGCATGTAGCTTGTCAAACGAGGGCTCGCCCCAACCTACGGGGCAGCCTTGTATTACGCAGGCAATCACTCCGCCAACGGTGTCGCCCTTGGCCTTTACCTGCATAATCAGCTCTTCCATTCGGCGGGCGGTTTCCTCATCGGGACAACGCACATCGCTGTCCTCAATGCGCTCAAGGTCGTAGTCTTTATATGTGCCCTCCAGCGCAATTGAGCCTACCTGCTGGGTGTATGCCTTGATGCTGATTCCCAATTCCTTGAGCGCCAGCATGGCAAAAGCGCCACCCACTACGCGACTGATGTTCTCGCGGGCAGAACTTCTGCCGCCGCCACGATGGTCGCGGATACCGTATTTGGCCGTATAGGTGAAGTCGGCATGGCTGGGGCGGAACAGATTGCGCATGTTCTCATAGTCGGAGGAATGCTGGTTGGTATTGTACACCACAAAGCCAATGGGCTGGCCGGTGGTGCGCCCTTCAAACGTTCCGCTGAGTATCTCTATCCGGTCGGCCTCCTTGCGTGCCGTGGTGAGCCGGCTTTGTCCGGGACGGCGGCGGTCAAGCTGGTGTTGGATAAAGTCCAAATCCACGGCGATGCCCGGAGGCATTCCGTCTATGACGCCTCCGATGGCCTTGCCGTGGCTTTCTCCAAAAGTGGTTATCCGATATAGCTTACCGAATGTGTTCATAAAGCATGATTTAGTTGCAACCGCATCCGCCGCAATCTCCGTCGCCGCATCCGCCGCAACCTCCCTCGCCAGAGAGCATCTTTGCCATCTCCTGCAACTCTTCGTTGGTGGCCTCGCGATGTTCCACTACGGTGCCGATGAAGTTGAGTGTCTTGCCAGCCAGAGGATGGTTCAGGTCTACGGTGATGTGCTGGTCGGTAATCTCTGTGATGGTGCCGTTGAAGCGCTCGCCCTCGCTGTTCATCAGGGGCACTACAGCGCCTTCAAAAATGCGCTTGGGGTCAATCTTTCCGTCAATCTCGAACATCTGACGGGGAACGGTCTGCACGCCCTCTTCCACATAAGGGCCGTATGCCTCGTCCACGCTCAGAGTGAAGTCGAAAGCATCGCCTTTGCCCAGAGAAAGAATCTGTGCCTCAAAGGCATCCAGTGTGAGTCCCATGCCAGAGATGAACATGAAAGGATGTTGTGTGGTGGCTTCTTCCATAAGCTCGCGGGTGCCGTCGGCCATGGTGGTGTAGAGTTTGTAAGCCAGTGTGATGTACTTGTTTGTTGTGCTCATATTTTCTTGTTTTTGATTTCTGTAAAATGAATGTTATAATGTGAAATTCTCTGCGAAGTTACGTGATTTTTTTGACCTAAGCGCATAAATGGCTCTAAAAAATGCGGCCGCACAAACGGAAATTGATGCAGGGGTATATCTTGATTCTGCTGATGGCGCGGATGATTTTGCCCTCGTCTCCGCCAACATCGGTGGCCGAAACGGTCTCGCCGTTGCATTTGATTGTAGGCTCTCCCCAGAACATACAGCCGATATCTGTGCGGAAGCCGATGCGCCTGCGGGGCACGGCACGACCGAATCCCAAACCGGCATAGGGGCGGAACTTCTTTGTGGAAAGCGAGGTGCGGATGTTGCCATTCTTGTCTGGGGTGAGCAGATAATCGCCAAGTTCCAGTCCTACAAGGTTTTGCTGGTTGTAGGGGTGTGTGAAGTTCCACTGGATTATCTCCTGGTTGGCTGCATAGATTTCGGCAAGGGAGCCGTCCTCTCGGTTGTACATCTCAATTACCTTGCCTCCGCCGAAATAGGCTCCCACGGTAATGTGGAACGAACTGATGGGGATGGGCAGCAAGTCCAGCATAATCATTCCATTGGCCAGTTTCGGCCTGCCTTGAATCTTCAGTTTTCCTTCAGGGAGTTGTTGCAGACTGCCCGAAGTGTCGAAGTAGTGTGTGTCGCTTGCGTCAAGCGAGGCATTGATGTTGAAGTCTGGCATCTTGACAAAACCGGCCCTGACCTGGATGAACTTGCAAACAGGCATGGCGACGTCCGCGCCGACGCCTGGCGTGCCGGCATTTACGCCGACGGAAAGATGGTTGAAGAAGTTTTTATCCCAGGGCATCTGTGCTTGCAGGGCAAGGCAGATGAGGGGAACTGCAAGGGAAAGCGCAAATCGTTTCATGATGTCCGAAGTGTTGTGTTTATGCTTAATACCGCACAAAGGTAGCAATAATCCGTATAAGTCCCAACAGAAACCTAAGGAAATCTGGGGAAATGAGCGGTAAGTTTGGCCTGCAGACGGCTGTTTTTTATTGACTTATGTCAGCAAAAGTTAAAATATGCAGTAAATCACTTGTCCAAATGAGGGGAAAGATGTATTTTTGCACCTCAAATACACATTGTTGTGTGTAAGGTAAAAAAGAACAATAAAGATTTACAGATATGAAACACCAACTACGCAGCGCTGTCTGCACGGAAGGTCGCCGTATGGCAGGAGCGCGTGCCCTGTGGGTGGCCAACGGAATGAAGCGTGAACAATTCGGCAAACCTATCATTGCCATTGTGAACAGTTTTACCCAGTTTGTTCCCGGACATACCCATTTGCACGAAGCCGGACAGATTGTCAAGGCCGAGATTGAGAAGATGGGATGCTATGCGGCAGAATTCAATACCATAGCCATTGACGATGGTATTGCAATGGGCCACGACGGCATGTTGTATTCTTTGCCCAGCCGCGACATCATAGCCGACAGCGTAGAGTATATGTGCAACGCCCACAAGGCCGATGCCATGATCTGCATCTCCAACTGCGACAAGATTACCCCCGGAATGCTGATGGCGGCGATGCGTCTGAACATCCCTGCCGTATTTGTGTCCGGAGGTCCCATGGAGGCCGGAAAATATAAGGGTGAGAATCTGGATCTGATTGCCGCCATGATCAAGGGCGCAGACCCCACCGTAGACGATGCCGAGCTGGCAGAGGTGGAAAACCGCGCCTGTCCCGGTTGCGGATGCTGCTCGGGCATGTTCACCGCCAACAGCATGAACAACCTGACAGAAGGTCTAGGACTTTCTTTGCCTGGAAACGGAACCATCCTGGCCACCCACGCCAATCGTGTGGAACTGATGAAGGAGGCTGCCCGACAGATTGTGAAGAATGCCATGGCGTATTACGAGGACGGCGACGAAAGTGTGCTGCCCCGTTCCATTGCCACCCGTGCCGCATTCCTCAATGCCATGACTCTTGACATTGCCATGGGCGCAAGCACCAACACCGTGCTGCACTTGTTGGCCGTGGCACAGGAAGCCGAGGTTGACTTCACCATGAGCGATATTGACCGTCTCTCTCGCAAGACTCCTTTCCTTTGCAAACTGGCACCGAACAGCCAGAAGTACAGCGTGCAGGAGTGTGGACGTGCCGGCGGTATGCTGAACCTAATGGGTGAGCTGGCGAAAGGCGGTTTGCTTGACACAACGGTAAAGCGTGTGAACGGCACCACTTTGGCGCAGGACATAGAAAAGTATTCCATCATGAAGCCCCAGGTAGATGAGGAGGCCAAGCGCATTTACAGCTCGGCCCCCGCAGGCGTGTTCTGCAACAAACTGGGTGCACAGAATAAGATGTACGAGTCATTGGATACCGACCGTGAGAACGGTTGCATCCGCGACATAGAGCATGCCTACACCAAGGACGGTGGCATGGCCGTGCTCTTCGGCAACATTGCCCAGGACGGCTGCGTGGTGAAGACTGCCGGCGTGGACGAGAGCATCTGGAAGTTCAGCGGTCCTGCCGTGGTGTTTGACAGTCAGGAGGATGCTTGCGAAGGGATTTTGGGCGGCAAGGTGAAGAAGGGCGATGTGGTGGTTATCACACACGAAGGCCCCAAGGGAGGACCCGGCATGCAGGAAATGCTTTATCCCACCAGCTACATCAAGAGTATGCACATGGGCAAGGAGTGTGCGCTCATCACCGACGGCCGTTTCAGTGGCGGAACAAGCGGACTGAGCATCGGACACATCAGCCCCGAGGCCGCAAGCGGCGGCAACATCGGCAAGGTGATGGACGGAGACATCATAGACATTGACATTCCCAACCGCAGCATCAATGTGCGTCTGAGCGATGAGGAACTGCAGCAGCGCCCCCAGCAACCGCTGAAGCGCCAGCGTGTGGTGAGCAAGGCATTGCGTGCCTATGCCCAGAGCGTTACATCGGCCGACAAGGGTGGAGTGAGGATTATTGACTAACGAACAAAGAATACAGACAAGATATGATGGAAAGAATATCAGGTGCGGAAGCCATGATGCGTTCGCTGGAGCACGAAGGGGTGGAAGTCCTCTTTGGCTATCCCGGCGGTGCCATCATCCCCACATACGACGCTTTGTATGACCACAAAGAAACATTGAACCACATTCTGGTGCGCCATGAACAGGGTGCCATCCATGCTGCGCAGGGCTATGCCCGTGTGAGCGGAAAGGTGGGATGCGCCATTGTGACCAGCGGCCCCGGTGCCATGAACACCATTTCCGGTATTGCCGACGCCATGGTGGATTCCACCCCGATGGTTGTGATCTGCGGCCAGGTGGGCGCTGCCATGTTGGGAACGGACGCTTTTCAGGAAGTGGACGTCATCGGTGTGACACAGCCCATCAGCAAATGGGCCTTCCAGATTCGCCGTTCCGAGGACATTGCGTGGGCGGTGAGCCGTGCGTTCTATATTGCTCGCAGCGGCCGTCCCGGTCCTGTGGTGCTCGACTTTACCAAGAACGCTCAGACGGGTTTGGTGGATTTTGAGCCTCAGAAGGTGAACTTTATCCGCAGTTACAAACCAGCGCCTGTGCCCGAAGATAGTGTGATTGAGAAGGCCGCACGCCTGATCAACAACAGTGTGAAGCCATTCGTGCTGGTGGGACAAGGTGTGGAACTGGGCAATGCGCAGGAAGAACTGCGCGAGTTCCTGGAGAAAGCTCAGTTGCCAGCAGCCCGCACCTTGCTGGGACTTTCCGCCCTTCCCTCTGACCACCCCTTGAATATGGGTATGCTGGGAATGCACGGAAACCTGGGTCCCAACATGATGACCAACCAGTGCGACCTGCTTATTGCCATAGGCATGCGTTTCGACGACCGTGTTACCGGCAACCTCAACACTTATGCCAAGCAGGCGAAAATCATCCATTTCGACATTGACCCCAGCGAAATCAACAAGAACGTAAGGGTGAATTTGGCTGTGGTGGGCGACTGCAAGCAGACACTGCCTGCCGTAACGCGCCTGCTGGACAAGACCACGCATCAGGCATGGATTGACGGATTCAAACCTTATGCGGAGAAGGAAGACAACAAGGTTATCCATCCTGCCATTTATCCCACAGAAGGTCCGTTGCTCATGGGTGAGGTGGTGAGAAAGGTAAGCGAGGCCACCGAGCACAAGGCCATCCTTGTGACAGACGTGGGCCAGAACCAGATGTTTGCCTGTCGTTATTTCAAATATTCGCAGAACCGCTCAATCGTGACCAGCGGCGGATGCGGAACAATGGGATTCGGCCTGCCTGCCGCCATGGGCGCCACATTCGGTGCGCCCGACCGCACGGTCTGTATGTTCTGCGGCGACGGCGGTTTGCAGATGACCATCCAGGAATTGGGCACAATCATGGAACAGCAGGCTCCGGTCAAGATTATTCTGCTGAACAATGATTACCTGGGAAATGTACGCCAGTGGCAGTACATGTTCTACAACAAGCGCTATTCGTTCACACCTATGGTCAATCCCGATTTTGAACTGATTGCTCGTGGCTATCGCATTCCTTGCCGCACGGTGGTGGAACGTGCCGATTTGGAGGGCGCCATCCAGGAAATGCTTTCTACGGAAGGTCCATTCCTGCTGCAATGTGCGGTTAAGGCAGAGGACGATGTGCTGCCCATGATACCGCCCGGTTCTAATATTGACGAGATGTTGTTGGAAGTAAAGTAGTATGAAGAAGATGGAAACGAAATATACCAAGAATGCCGGCGGAGAATGCGGCGACTGCAACCTTTGCGGAAACTGCGGAAGCCTGGATTGTCCTGAAGGCAAGAACATGTACACGATGATCATCTACAGTGAGAACTTTGCCGGTATCCTGAACCAGATTACGGCGGTTTTCACACGCAGACAAGTGAATATCGAAAGTCTGAACGTGTGCGCAAGCAGCACGCCAGGCGTCCACAAATACACCATCACTTGTTTCTGCAACGAAGAGATGGCCATGATGCTGACCAAGCAGATTGAAAAGAAGATTGATGTGCTGCAGGCGAATTATTTCACTGACGACCAGATTTTCATTCTGGAAGCCTGCCTGCTGAAGGTGAACACCAACATGATGCTGAACAACAAGGACGTGGGCCGCATTGTACGCATCCATGGCGCCCGCATTGTGGAGGTGAACCCCACTTACAGCATTATTGAGAAGAAGGGAATCACTGCCGATATCCTCAGTCTTTTCCACCAGTTGGACAAGCTTGGCGTGGTGCTACAGTTTGTGCGCAGCGGCCGCATCGCCGTAACCAAAAGCTGCATAGAACAGCTCGACCGCTATCTGGAAGAACGTGAGTCGCAACGCTGATCTGTATTCCTCTCATTAAATACATATCCCTAATGGAAAAAATAGATATTTATCCCTTTTATGTGGAACCGTTCCATGTGGACCTGTCCGGCAGAATCTTTATGGGGATTCTGGGCAACCATCTGCTCAACGCCGCCGGCAACCATTCGCAACGTCGCGGATGGGGCATAGGCGCGCTCAATGAGAACCGCCATACATGGGTGCTCAGCCGCCTGTGCATTGAGATGGAGGAGATGCCGCTCAGATACGAGCACGCCGAGGTGAAGACCTGGGTGGAGGGTGTGATGAAGCTGTTTACCAGCCGTAACTTTGCCATCCTGCGTCCCGACGGTACACCTTACGGATATGCCCGCAGCATCTGGTCCATGATTGACATGGATACACGCAAGCCCTGCGACCTGTTGAGCCTCTACGACGGAGACATTGTCAATTATGTGGTGGAACCAGAAGAAAACATCTGTCCCATTGCTGGACACGGACGCTTCCGTTTCCGCAATGCCGAACTGGTGCGCACCATAGATACCTATTACAGCGACATCGACATCAACGGCCATGTGAACAGCATCAAGTATATCGAACATATCCTTGACCTTTTCCCCATAGAGCGTTTCACCCGTCAGGGATTGCGCCGTTTTGAGATTGCCTACAAGGCGGAATCCTACCTGGGAGAGCCTCTGAGCTTCTATCTGCAGCCTGTCGATGAGAACGAATTTGACGTAGAAGTGCGAAAAAATGATAGCGAAACGGTCTGTCAAGCAAAAATTTGTTTCAAATAGTAGGTATTTTGATAATAATTTGTAACTTTGCACCGATTTGCGAAAAAACAGAATCGTAATACATATAATATAATATTAAAGTAAAAAAGAAAATGGCAAAATTGAATTTTGGTGGCGTCATCGAAGAAGTGATGACCCGTGAAGAATTTCCCTTGGAGAAGGCACGCGAGGTGCTGAAGGACGAGACCATCGCCGTAATCGGTTATGGCGTGCAGGGTCCCGGCCAGGCTTGCAACCTGCGTGACAACGGTTTCAATGTGATTGTTGGCCAGCGTCAGGGCAAGACCTATGACAAGGCTGTCAGCGATGGTTGGGTTCCCGGCGAAACCCTGTTCTCTATTGAAGAGGCTGCCGAGAAGGGTACCATCGTAATGTGTCTGTTGAGCGATGCGGCTGTGATGAGCGTATGGCCCACACTGAAGCAGTACCTCACTCCCGGCAAGGCATTGTATTTCTCTCATGGCTTTGCCATCACCTGGAACGACCGCACCGGTTGTGTACCCCAGGAGGACATCGACGTTATCATGGTGGCTCCCAAGGGTTCTGGAACCTCTCTGCGCACCATGTTCCTCGAAGGCCGTGGTCTGAACAGCTCTTATGCCGTTTATCAGGATGCTACAGGCCGTGCGTTGGAGCGCACTTTGGCTCTGGGTATCGGTATCGGTTCCGGCTACTTGTTCGAGACAACCTTCCAGCGCGAGGCTACTTCTGACCTCACCGGCGAGCGCGGTTCGCTGATGGGTGCAATCCAGGGCTTGCTGTTGGCTCAGTATGAGGTGCTCCGCGAGAACGGACACACTCCCTCTGAGGCTTTCAACGAGACCGTTGAGGAACTCACTCAGTCACTGATGCCTCTGTTTGCGCAGAAGGGTATGGACTGGATGTATGCCAACTGCTCTACCACCGCTCAGCGTGGTGCTTTGGACTGGATGGGTCCCTTCCACGATGCCTGCAAGCCTGTTGTGGAGAAACTCTATGCCAGTGTGAAGTGTGGTAACGAGGCACAGATCTCTATCGATGCAAACTCTAAGCCCGACTATCGTGTGGGTCTGGAGAAGGAGCTCGCCGCTCTGCGCGAAAGCGAAATGTGGCGCACCGCCGAGACTGTACGTCAGCTTCGCCCCGAGAACAACTAAGAAATAGTTTTCCAAAATAGAAAAGCGAGTCCATTGCCCCGAAAAGGGCTTTGGACTCCTTTTTTTGGCCTCGGCAGACCCTGCCGCACACTTTTTTATCGCAGGAAATCCTCGGCAGAGGCTGCCGAGCCATTTTTTAGCCCAAAAAGCCCTCGGCAGAGTCTGCCGCGCGTTTTTTTGCCACAGGAAGTCCGCGGCAGGGTCTGCCGAGCTATTTTTTAACCCCAAAAAGCCCTCGGCAGGGTCTGCCGGGCATTTTTTCGCCACAAAAGGTCCTCGGCAGAGGCTGCCGCACGATTTTTATGGGAAAATTTTCCATTTTTGGCAAGAATCCCTTAAATTTGTGTCGTGAATCTAAAATGAACATAATTCTATAAATCCGATTCAAATGAAAAACAAACTATTCCCTTTGGCATTCTCCTTATGCCTGTTTGGATGTAATGCGACATCGCAACGAGCACTATATGCCGATGACGGTGTGAAGACCACCTTCCAGACCGGAAGCGCGTGGCGGCCCACCATTGACAACAGGGCCGATGCCGTGATGGTGTATGGTGTGGGTGGTAATCCCGGCGCACCTTCAGGACGTTCCATCGAGGACAGAATCCGTTCGTGGAAGGAACGCGGCTACATCACCCATTTCATGACGGGCATTGCCTGGGGTGAATACCAGGACTACTTCACCGGCAAATGGGACGGCAAGACCCATTTCGACGAAGGACAGGTGCAGCAGAACGGCGATACTATCTGGCATGGGCCTATGGTGCCTTATATCGTGCCCACAGAGAATTATCTCAACTACATCAAGGAAAGACACGTCAAGCGTGTGATTGATGCCGGAATAGACGCCATCTTCATGGAAGAACCCGAGTTCTGGGCAAGGGCAGGCTACAGCGAGTCTTTCAAGAAGGAATGGGAGAAGTACTACGGCTTTGCCTGGCGTCCGCCCCACGAGTCGCCGGAGAACACTTGGCTGGCCAACAAGCTGAAATACCAACTCTACTATAACGCCCTGAACGAGGTTTTCACCTATGCTAAATCATACGGCAAGTCCAAGGGAGTGGACGTGAAATGCTATGTGCCCACCCATTCGTTGGTCAATTATTCGCAGTGGCAGATTGTCTCGCCCGAAGCCAGCTTGGCATCGCTGGATTGTGTGGACGGCTACATTGCACAGGTGTGGACGGGCACGGCGCGAGCCCAGAACTATTTCAACGGACGGCAGGCCGAGCGCGTCTTCGAGACGGCCTATCTGGAGTATGGTTCCATGGAGTCCATGACCGCGCCCACCGGCCGTAAGATGTTCTTCCTCACAGATCCCATTGAGGACCAGCCCAGAGACTGGGACGACTTCAAACGCAACTATCAGGCCACCTTTGCCGCGCAACTGATGTATCCCAACATTGCCAACTTTGAGGTGATGCCTTGGCCCGAACGTGTCTATGACGGCCTGTACCGCATAAGTGCCGATAGCGACGAGCGCACATATATTCCCCGCCGTTTTTCCACCCAAATGCAGGTTATGGTAAATTCGCTGAATAAGATGCCACTTTCGGACAACAAGGTGAGCGGAAGCGAAGGCCTTACCGTGCTCATGGCAAACTCCCTCATGTTCCAGCGCGAGCCCGTGCACAAAGGCTACAAGGACCCACAGTTGTCCAACTTCTTTGGCCTGGCGCTTCCTTTCCTCAAACGTGGCGTACCCGTCCGCACCGCACATCTGGAGAATCTGGTGCATGGCGCGTTGGACAACACCAAGGTGCTGCTCATGTCTTATTCCAACTACAAGCCTCTCGATGCTGACGCCCATCGCCACCTTGCACAATGGGTGAAAGACGGCGGCACGCTGGTTTACAGCAGTCGGGATGAAGACCCCTTCCAGACGGTGATGGAGTGGTGGAATCAGAATGGCAACCGCTATGACGCACCTTCGGCCCACCTATTCTCCTTGATGGGCATACCCGAAAAAGCCCCTGAGGGTATATATAAATATGGTAAGGGCACCGTCATGGTGGCCCGTAAGGATCCCAAGGAATATGTGCTTTCCGAGGGCGCTGACCAGAATTTTGTCCGTGAGGTGTCTGCGTTGTACAAGAAAGCGGCCAAGGGCATGGAACTCGAGTTCAAGAATGTATTCAGCCTGCAAAGAGGCATGTACGACCTTGTGGCGGTAATGAACGAGAGCGTCAGCGAGGAACCATATCGCGTGGAGGGATCCTTGATTGATCTTTTCGATCCTGAACTTCCCGTGTGCCAAACAAAGGAGATTCACCCTGGTGAGCAGGGTTATTTCATCAACCTTGGCCGTATAAAGAAGGACAAACCCCAAGTGTTGGCCTCTGGTAGCAGGGAGAGTGATGAAATCATTTCCTCGCACAGCTACACTTATCTGGCCAAGGGACCACAACGCACCACAGCAGTATCTCGTGTGTGGTTGCCGTCTTGCCCCACCGCAGTGAAGGTCAATGGCAAGGACGTTTTGAATGAAATAGCATGGGACACCTCCAGCCAGACCTATTTGCTCAAATACGAAAACGACCCCGATGGTGTCAAGGTCGAATTTTCGTGGTAAAGTCAGGTTGAGGTTTCTGGACTTAACTTCCAAGATGTAGGCGGCACGTAATGCTGCCTGCATCTGTAATGATGCTGAACCCCTCAAAGAATATGGTATCCGAGTCAGTAAGCATTGGGTAGAGCGTGCGGTTCAGTTTGAACAGGATTTCCCCTGCACTGAATGAGATGCCGTCATCGCTTGTCAGGCGGATTTCGCGTATTTCCTGTCTCTCAGCTTCTTCCGAATCTTCATCGAAAAGGACGAATCTTACTTCGCTTCCTATAGAATCTATTTTCCTCTCCAGTATTTCCTTTACGCCCTCTCCGTCAATACCTTGAACCTTCTCGTTATACTTGATTACAGCATTGAGAAACTCATCTTGATTGTCAAACTCCCCCTCGCGGAAATTCCATGATATGTCATCCAACGTGGCTCTGTCCACGGAATTTACGATTGTCGGTCTAGGCTCAGCTTGTGGCACTTCCTGTGAAGACTTAAGCTTCAAAACCTTTTTCTTTGCTCGTTCCACCCATGCCAACATACACATGAGGACGACTAAGAATGTCAGGTAGTAGGTGATGAGAATCGCTTGATCCCAGTTTTGCATAAAGGCTGTGTCCTTTACTAATACAAGAGCCAATAGGATAATGAGAAGACCGCCCACGGTCATGTATAGTTTTTTACATCTCCTCTTGTATTCTGTCATGGCCTCTTCTTCATAAGCTTCTTTGGCGCATGCCTCCTCGGTTATATGTAAAATTCGTCCGTCAGGGAAAAACACCTGACTGGTGCCGCTGACATCAAAAAACGTGAGTCCGTACTTCGTTGCCATTTCTGAAGCCAGCGGTGCAAGCGTTTCTGCATCAGAATAGGACATACAGGCGTATATGAAGTCTTTCCCAATACTATAGTCCACCTCGTTGAACTTTCCGGTTTCGCATTCTTCTTCGGGCGGTGCGAACTCTCCGTTCATTGGCCGGGCTTTTTCCTTTATTTCCATAAACCACTGCTGTATGCGGTCCGTAGCGTGGCGATAGTCGTCATAGTTTATGTCATCCTCATATTTCAATGCGGTTTCATACCAATTCAGAAACTCCCGGCTATTCTTGAAGCGGAGTTCGCTGTCTATAACCATAATGTAGTAGCCCATAGTTTATATTTTTTAAGATTCATATTGTCTCGGAACTTCGGACGAAATAGTCACTGACGTCACAAAGATAGGAAAAATAATCCAGAAAACCTTGTTTTGGATGGATATTTATGGGTTATTGGCTCTGTACAGAAACTGCCCCCCCTTATACCCACTTCTTTCCCCATATTTTATTCCCTATATCGCATAATTGTTTTAGAATTGTTTTAGGAGGCAACTCCAGCAAGTCGAAATCCCTTACTCCGTAGTAGTATTCTGGCCATTCCCCCTCTGAAATTCTGTAATATAGCAAGTTAAACGATGGAATATATTCGTTACCGCAGAATACAGCATTTTTTCCTGCTTTTTTATGTGAGAAGGGTTGCCTGTTTTCAAACGGCTCCCCATATTTTATCATGAAATAATCGTCATCCCATGAATTTTTATCAACTAACCATAGGTTGTCTGCATGATGAAGATCTTTACTTGTGCCAACTTTGTCGATATTTCCTTTTTCTTGCGTTATTGATAAAAAATGAAGACAATAGAAGTCCGCTTCATCATCAAGGATATCTTCAATTGTCGGTTCGTAATGGATGGGATAATGACGTTTGAACACACATGTTACAGGTGCCCCTCCAAAGGTTCCTTCCTTTCCAATCAGTTGCATATATACTTTAAAGTCGTTTCTGACAGTCAGACACAATATGCTTCCCTTTGTCATGCGCTCTTTCTTGGGCTTTATGAAGTCCGCTTCATAACCTTCAGAAAGGCGTTCCATTATTTCTGCATAATTTTCTGTTTTAAGTTCGGAGTAATTTTCCAGGGGGCCGTCTGTTATCTCGTCATGCTTATGTTCTCTCTCGCTTGAACCGGCATTCCATACAAACCATCCGGACGGGTAATTTACTTTAAGATTGAAGTCATGTAACGATACTTTCACCTTGCCTTTACCCGTTATTTCCCAATACCCTTCTCTAATCCAATTATATAAGTACGTTTTAGTGAAAAATAACACTTTGTCGCGGATAATGGAGTCTATGCTTGGGCTTTCTTCTGTGGTGTAGACGGTTTCAAAGATTTGTATGATGTCTTGTTCTTTATTCCTGTCATATCCGATATATTGCAGGTAACGTTTGTGCGTTTTGTTGATTCTGGCACAAAGGATTATGCCCTCTTCATACCAAGTTGATGTCATTTGCATGATACTTTTGTTGTTGTTTATATCACAAAAGTAAGAAAAAAATGGTAATTGACGATGACTGTTTAGCGATTATTGAATCTCGTTTGTTTCAAGATGACATTTGTCTTTTCTCATAGTTGATAAAATTATTTTACAAAACCGTATCTTCGTGCAAAACCAGTTGAAAAGTCGAAAATGCCCAGTTGGAAAAATATTATTTCCCAACTGGAAAATTATTTTTTCTCAGTTGGAAAGTCAAAATTTCGCAGTAGGGCATTTGGGGATACCGTTTTAGGTTCGTTTTTGAACTATTTTAAGTGGATTTTGTTCATTTTGATACCAATGTGTGATTTTCGAATAAAAGTAAAAATGTTTGACATTGGCCTTTGAACGATGGGCATTATGTTGCGAGTCTTGAGTTTTGAACAATAATACTTCTGAACTTATGTTCTTTTGTCGAAATCAAGCCCACGGCTCGCAACTTACGATTCAGAATAAATGCAGTCATCTGTCATATCTGTGTTATCAGCGTTCCATTGTATAATGAAAAAGGGGGCAAATCCGATTTGGACTTGCCCCTTTTTCAAAGTTATAAAGGTGTGTGATGTGTGTCTTGATTAGTAGAACAAGTAACGCTTGTCCTCTACATTTGCCTTCTGATACAGTTCGCTGGTGAAGGTGCTCAGCGCACGCATGTTCATCTGGGTGAGCTGCTGCATTTCCTTCTTCTCGTCGAACTTGGTTTCGTGGCTGTGCTGGCCAAGTACCTGGAAGGCGTAAACGCCACCCTTGCCCTCGATGCCGGCCTTGAAGTCGCCCTTCTTGGCGGTGCTTACGGCGCCACTCAGTGCGGGTTCGGTTGTGCCCACCTTAGAAACGAAGGTGTTGCTTCCGAAGGTAACGTGCTTGATGGTGTCGGTAACAGCACCAGCAATCTTGGCTGCGTCGGCCACAGACTTCACGTTTGCCATCTTCTCCATCAACAGGGCTGCCTTCTTCTCCTTCTGTACTTCGGTGGTGAGGAAAGTCTTCACCTGCTCGTCATTCCAGGGCAGATAACCCTTTTCGTTTACAGCGGTGAGGATAACAACCAGCATGTGGTCGTTGTCGCCACACTCATAGAGGGGAGAAACATCGCCAGTCTTGGTGTCTTCGTTGAATACCCAACGCAGAGCTTCGCTGGTGCGGCGTACATTAGCCACGTTGTGCTCGGCGCTGCTCATAGAATTGCGGGTCTGTACGGTGTAACCGGCAGCCTGTGCGTTTGCTTCGATGTCCTCGGCCTTGGGATTGCCAGCCAGGAATGCGCTGAAGTCGTTGTAGGCCTTGCCATAGGTTTCCTTGCTGAAGTCGTATGTACGCTTGATGACTGCGGCATTGTACTTGTTGATGAAGTTCTTGCGGTCTGTTACCTGTGCAATGATTACACCCTGTCCGTCCAGTACGATCTTGTTGTATGAACCGGTGCTTGCGGTGGTAACGGTCTCAATGAACTTGCGGTTGTTCTCGTCCATCATCTGTCCTTCGTAGTCCTTGCCTGTAATCCAGTTCTTGGTGCCGGGCTGGTTGTACTTCTTGGCTATTGAGTCGAAGTGTGTGCCTGCCTGCAGAGCGGTCATGATGCTGTCTGCGGTCTTCTGTGCGGCTTCCATGTCCACACCGGGAACGGCAATCTGACGCAGTTCTACAGAGTCGGGAAGTTCTACCTTAGAGATCAGACGGATGATGTTGCAACTGTTGTCGGCGATGTTGTTGTAGGGGCCAACCTGTGCGCCAACCTTCAGTGTGTCGATAGCCTTAGCAATGTCAGAGGGGAATGCGTTGGCGCTGATGGGCAGTGCGCTGTAAGGAATCTTGCTGGCTGCCTCGCGAACGATCTTGGCTGCGTTGCCACCTTCGTTGAGTGCTTTTGCATAGCCTTCCATTTCTGCCTTGAGGGCATCCTTGTCGGCCTGGCTAGCCTTAACGGCAACGTCAATGTACTTGATGTCGCGGGTTTCCTGGTTGGTGCGGAAGATTTCCTTCATCTCTTCGTACTTGGCCTGGAGGTCTGCGTCTTCTACCTTCACTTCTTCGTCCTTCACGCTGGTGTAGGGAACGGCTGTCATGAGGATGTCGCTCTCAATGCTGCGGGCGTCAAAGTTCATCTTAGCTGCAATGGGGTTGCTCAGCATGGCGCCGGTGAGCAGGTTCTGGAACTTCTCTGCCAATGTCTGGTGGCGCAGGCTCTTTTCAATGAACTGCCAGTAGTTGTACATGTTTACATACTGTTCCTTGCTCTCAGCGGGGATGTCCATGTTGTTGACAACCTCGTTGTACTGGGTGAGGAACTGCTTCAGCGCGTTGGCGTCGAATGTGCCCTGCTGGGTGCGGAAGGGAGTCTGTGCCAGCAGAGGGCTCTTTCCGGTGCTGATGATGTTCTGCAATTCAGCGTCGGTAACGGTGAGACCCAACTTTTCTGCCTCGTGCTCAATGAGCTTCTGGTTTACATAAGTCTGCCAAACCTGGTCGCGGAGCATGGTGAGCTGGTCGTCGGTCAGTGAAGTCATTCCACTGGTGAACTTTACCACGCTGGTGTACTCTTCTACCAACTTGCTGTACTCTTGGATGTTGATACTTTCGCCATACACTTCACCAATTCGCTGACGGCTCTCGTTCTGTGAGTAAGAGAGCGAACGTACAAACTCTTCGGCGATGAAGGCGAACAGGGCCAATCCCACCACTGCGATGAGGACCTTGCCCTTGCTTCTGATTGTTTGTAATGCTGCCATTTTTTATGATTTATTAATTATTATTTTCATTAAAAGCGCACAAAGATAGACAATTTTTCTCAGATTACACCTATTTATATAATAAAAAGTGGTCTAAACGAGCACTTTGAGTCTGACAAGCTCTATCTTAGTGGTGGTTTTCTGGATAATCTTGAATTCCCACTGCCCGAACTTGACCACTTCGTTCAGTTTAGGGAAACTCTGGTATTCGTGCAGAATCAGTCCGCCGACGGTGAGATATTCGTCACTCTCTGGCAGTTCAAGGCCCAGAATTTCGTTGGCTTTGGCGATTTCAAGTCGGGCTGAAATCAGATACTCGCCGTTGTCCAGTTGCTTGGCGGTGTAGTTTACGTTGTCGTGCTCATCCTCAATGTCTCCGAAAATCTCTTCCACAAGGTCTTCCAAGGTGACGATTCCGCTTGTGCCACCAAACTCGTCCACCACCACGGCGAGTGATTTCTTCTGGCTGATGAGGGCATGCATGAGTTTCTGGGCATTCATGGTTTCCGGGACGAATGGCGCTTCCCTGATATACTTGGTCCAGTCTTCTCCGGCTTGCAGACGGAACATTTCGGAAGAATGAATGTAGCCCTTAATGTTGTCAATGTCTTCGTGGTAGACCATTATCTTCGAATGGCCGGTTTCCACAAATTGGTTCTTAAGTTCGCCCAGTGGTGTCTGGTCATCCACAGCCTCGACTTCGGTACGGGGAACAATGCAGTCGCGCACCTTCACACTGCTGAAATCGAGCGCATTCTGGAAAATCTTGATTTCGTCTTCAATGTCCTTTTCATCCTCAATGTTGTCAATGTTGCTCTGTATCAGATAGTCGAGGTCTACCTTGGTGAAAATCCTTTCTTGGGCTTGACTTTTCACTTTCATGCCAAGAAGAGCGAGGATGCCCTTGCTGAGCGCACTGGTAAACTTGCTTATGGGCCACAATATAATGTAGATTAGGAATGTGGGGATGCTGAAGATATTTAGCATCCGATTGGGGTTCAATCGGAAAAGAGTCTTGGGGAGGAACTCTCCGGTTATCAATACGATAAGTGTACTGATGCCGGTTTGGGCAATCAGACAGACAATCTCATTGACTCCGTTAGAAGACGGTTCCATCAGTCCGAGGGGCCTGAGCAGCAGGGTGTCGATTATCTGTGCCATCAGTATACCATAGATGACAAGCGCAATGTTGTTGCCCACCAGCAAAGTGGAGATGAAATGGTTGGGATGGCGGTAAAAAATGTCGATGATGCGAGCGGTGATGCCCTGTTCTTCGCGATCCATCTCGAATCGGAGTTTGCTGCTCGTGACAAACGCGATTTCCATTCCGGAAAAGAGTGCCGAGAAGAGCAGTACGATAGCGGTCTCTATAAAAAGGGTGTTCATTGTTCTGTTGGGTTTGTGGCGTTCTGGACCGTGTCAGCCGGCATGCTTTGGTTTTGGGTGTCGCTCACGGGGAACGCTCCCGAACTGTTGGTGATCCAATAGCGGGTCATGGTCTCGTTGCTGCGGAATTCATTGCCTTGCAACTCTCTTTCGGGCGTGATGATGCGGATGAACTTGTGGCTCCACATTTCATGCAAATCCATATCCCAGAACAGTTCTTCGGTCTTGAAGACTTCGTTTTTAGTGTTGCGGATGACCACACGACCTCTCAACTCCCACATCTTCTGGTTGTGCAGATAGGCGGTGTCGGCCTGGACATAGAGGTCTACATGAAAGTTCTCGTCGAAACGTTCCATGAGCAATCCTTTCTTGAACTTCCAGGTGCTGGGGCCGTTGTTGTTTTTTCCACTTGTATAGATGTCCCATTCCTCGGCAACCATGTGATAGCGCATCACTCCGGAGTCGGAAATGAGGGTGTTGATGCCTCTTGAATGCATGAAGGGCAGGGAGTCTTCGGCATGGACAGAGGCAGCGGGGTGTTCCACTTCTCCGCTACAGGAAAAAAGGGATGCGCACCAGAGTGCCAATGTACATGCCGCAATGGCAAGTTTGTATGACGGGCGTTTGTTCACGTTATCTGATCTTGAATTTCATGAACCACGATTCGGCAAAAGTGACTCCGAGGCTGACCAGGAAGTAATCTTCCGTAATCATGCCGCTTGCTTTGGGGGCGCGGCGTAACCATTGCAGGGAAATGTTGGCCATGGGACCTCGGTTGATGCTGTTGCTGATGGGGAGTCCCACACCGGCAGTGATGCCGTATTCGCTTGGGCCGTCATGTCCGTTTACTTTCAGGTAAGGGGTGGAGTAGTGTGCACCGAAACGGTAATGTACGCGGTTAAAGAAACCATTGCTGAGCGGGTCGGGGATGTATTGTGCTCCGGCAGAAATCTTACTTCGGTTCATGTAGCCTCCTTCCTTAGCGGTATAGGAAAGCCCTCCTTCTGTACTCATTTGCGGGGTTTTGCAGTTGCCCCATTTCTCATAAGTGTAGTCTGCGGCAACCAATAGTCTTCCGCTGTGTTCCCAAGCCAGACCGCCTCCCATGGTATAGGGCAGGTCAAAGGCGTTCTTGACCACAATGTTGATGCTGTCGCCCACGGTGTTATAGCGAACCAGTGAGGCGTCTCCCTTGATGTTGTGCCCCAGGCTGGCGGTTGCGCCCACGGTCAGTCTGTTCTGCTGGTCAATGATGATGGGGTACTGTACTCCAAGGTCTATCTTGTATGTTCTGATTTCCGCATCGTGTGTGGAGTTCAGACCGCTATAGTTAGAACTGACGGTCCCGTTCTCATCGAAAGTCTGTGACAGATTATGTGTGTAGTTGCCCCATACATAATTGATATTGGCACCGATGGAAAGGTCGGCAAAGGGGTTCCAACCCACGCCCATATAAATTTGGTGGAGCCCACCCTCACCACTGTATGAACTATGGCTGGTGATGGCTTGGGTGGAAGAGAAGTCGTTGGTTACCTTCTGGCTTGTGGCAAAGGAATAGCCGATGGTGGTGTAGGGTAGCATTCCTATTGAAAAACCCAATCCCTTGCGCAAGCGGAATCCCGCATTTACATAGTCAAAAGAACAGTTGTTAGCCCTGATGCGTGCCTCGCCACTCTTGAGACGGCCGGTAGACATGGTCATTCCGGCGTCGATAATCATGGTGAGGGAATCGATGGCCGAATACGAGGCAGGGTTGCTGGTGTTTACGCGGTTGCTTATGCGTATGGCCTTGCCCACGCCACCCATGGCCTTGTTGAAACTTGTAGACTGGTCGTTAATGGTTCCCAGCCCGAAGCGCGAATAGGATGAGTTGCTTCCGTTGTTTTGTGCCGAAACTTGCGCAAAAGCCAGGGCGGCCAGAAGCAGGGCGGCGATGTGTCTATTTTTTGTCATGATTGTAATCCAATATCTTGTTTAGTCCTCGGGGGACAATGAATTTGTCTGCAAAAATGATACTTTTAATTGTGGCGTCGAAATTGATTTTGTCTCCCCCAGTCAGGAAGACCAACAACTTGGGATATTTGCTTCGCATGGAGCGGATGTACCCTTCAATCTCATATTTCATGCCGCGCAACACACCGGACCGAATGGCGGTTTCGGTGTCGTAACCCATTCCCGGCACATTGCCTTCTGCCGAGACCAATGGAAGCTTGGCCGTAAACTCGTTCAGTGCGCGAAGGCGCATCTGCATGCCCGGCGCAATATTGCCGCCCCAATAGTTTCCTTTGGCATCAATCACTTCGTATGTGATGCATGTACCCGCATCAATGATGAGCAGGTCTTTTCCCGGCTTGAGCGAACGGGCTCCCACGGCGGCCGCAAGGCGGTCTGCGCCCAATGTCTTGGGACTGCGGTAGCGGTTGGTGATGGGTACTGGCGTCTCGTGTGAAAAATGAAGAATAGGAATATGCAAATTGCGGAGCTGCTCTTCGGCTTCTGCCGTCAGTTCCTTTACTGTTCCCACAATGCCGTGGGTGAAGGCATATTTTGCGGCAAATGCTCCCAGCGCCGACAGAGAGTCGTTGCTGGTGCGGATTTCCTCGATGGGCTCGTCTCCGTCAAAGGCGACAAGTTTCGCCACAGTGTTGCCGATGTCTATTATCAATTTCACGCTGCAAAGTTACAATAATATGTTGAATTTTAAAAGATGATGCCTTAAAGAATAGCATATCAGACAAAAAACTAATGCTTATGGGAGCCTTTTACGGCGAAAAGTTGTACCTTTGCGGCCGATGAAACGTTTTTTATTGTTTTTATACCTTATAATTTGTGCATTCCGGATGTCGGCTCAGACATTGGATTCCATACGGGTCAGTCTGATTACCTGTTCGCCAGGCAAGGAAGTGTACCAGTTGTATGGACACACTGCCCTGCGCTGTGAAAACTTCACCCAAAAGCAGGATGTGGTGTTCAACTACGGCATATTCTCTTTCCGCCAGCCTCATTTTGTCTGGCGCTTTGTGCGTGGGGAATGTGACTATATGGTTATGGGAATCGACTGGAAGTATTTCCCCTTGGATTATGAAGAGCGCGGTTCGGGCATTGTGGCACAGGAACTGAATCTGACCAGATTGGAGGCTAATGTTCTCTATGCCGGCCTGATGGCAAACTGCCTGCCTGAGAATTGCGAATATAGATACAATTTTCTTTACAATAACTGTACCACAAAGGTGCGCGATATGATAGAGAAAGCCGTTATGGGGCGTATCGCTTATCCGCAGTTGGAAGAGAAGAAAACATACCGTCAGATTTTGCATGAATACACCAGGGAAGATTTATGGGCTGCCGAGGGAAATGATTTTCTCTTGGGAGGGAGTGTAGATACTGTCCTTTCTGACCGTGCCGCCATGTTCGCTCCGGAATACATGCAATGGTTTGCCGAGGGAGCGCAGATTTATGCCGACGACGGCTCGCTCAGACCTTTGGTGAAGAATACGGAAATTATTTTACAAGAAAGGTTGTCGGATTTAGACGAAAATTCCTCTCCAAGTTACCAGAAATATCTCTATGCCCCGCTGTCAGTGGCCTGCCTTTTCCTTCTGTTCTGTGTGTTGGTTGTCCTTTTGGAGAAAGCGATTCGCAGGATGATATGGATTTGGGATGTCGTGCTGTTGCTGGCGCAAGGCGTAGTGGGTTGTATTTTGGCTTTTATGTTCCTTTTTTCGGAACATCCGGCAGTGGATTCCAACTGGCTTCTCTGGCCTTTCTCTCCTTTGGCTCTTTTTGCCATCCCAAACGTGGTTTTGGCTGCAATAAAACGCAGACGTACCTTCTGGCATGCATTCCATTTGGCTTATTTGACCTTTTTTATAATATTTAGTCACTGGATACCACAAGATTTCGGACAAATTGTCGTACCTTTGGCACTGGCTTTGCTTACAAGGCCCGTTAGTTACCAAATTTACTATAAAAGAAACAGATTGTGACAAACTTATCTGCACAAAGAATCAGGCTGCTGACCTCGTTGCTCATACTGATGTCAGTGGCAGGCGCCGAGGCCCAGACTGCACCGGAAGTCCCCCGGCTGGTGGTGAATGTCGTCATTGACCAACTGCGCACGGACTACATGGAGGCATTCTCTCCTTTGTACAGCGAACGGGGCTTTATGCGTTTGCTGAAACAGGGCCGTGTCTACACTCAGGCAGAGTATCCTTTTGCCAATCCCGACCGCGCTTCGGCCATTGCCTGTTTCATGAGTGGTACCAGCCCTTATGAAAACGGTATTGTGGGTGAACGCTGGCTGGACCGCCAGACACTTACGCCTGTATATTGTGTGGATGACAAGGAGTTCCAGGGTCAGCATACCACTGTAGCGTCTTCGCCCCAACATTTGGGCGTTTCCACGATAACGGACGAGCTGAAGGTGGCAACCGAAGGCAACGGTTTGGTATATGCCATTGCTCCAACCCGTGATGCGGCGGTGCTTATGGCCGGCCATGCAGGGGATGGCGCATTCTGGTTCAATGAAGAAACCGGAGACTGGTGTAGTACCAGCTATTACGGCGCTTTCCCTGAATGGGCTGCGGCATATAACAAGACATCTTCTGTAAAGCAGCGTATTTCCAAACTTGAATGGGAACCGCTGAATGAACTGGTGGGCAAGTATAATTATTTTGTCTCCGGTGCCGAGAAGAAACCTTTCAAACATAAGTTTACGGGCGAACGCAAGTTCCGTCAGTTCCTGGCCAGCGCGCCAATGAACGAGGAAACCAATAACTTCGTCCGTGAAGTGCTGAAGAACACTCAAGTGGGACTGGACGATGTGACGGACATCTTGAACGTTGCATATTATGCGGGCAATTTCGATCACCAGTCAGTGCCCCAAGCTCCAATAGAACTGCAGGACACCTATGTGCGTCTGGACAGAGATTTGGGTGACTTGTTTGAATACCTTGAGAAAAGAGTGGGGCAGGGCCGTGTCCTGTTTGCCATCACCAGTACAGGCAACGCAGAACCAGATGACATTGTAGACCTGAGCAAATACCGCATCCCCACCGGAACCTTCTCCATTACCAAGGCCAAGCTTCTGCTCAATATGTACCTGATTGCCGTCTACGGGCCAGGTGAATATGTGGAGACTTGCCTTGATAACCAATTGTATCTCAATTTGAAACTGATTGAGAATCGCAACCTCAATCTTACTGAGATACTTGACCGTTGCAGCGATTTCCTTATCCAACTCAGCGGTGTACGCGATGTGTTCTCCAGCCAGCGCCTGGCATTGGGTGCGGGTATTCCCGGCGTGAACGAACTGCGCAACGCTTATAACCCCAAGAGTTCGGGCGATATTCTTATCCAGGTTTCTCCCGGTTGGACATTAGTGAATGAAAACACCCATGAGCAGACCATTTGCCGCGAATCCTATATCGGTTTCCCGCTATTCTTTATGGGATGCAATATTGTGCCAGAAAAGATTACCACACCGGTAACCATAGATTATGTGGCGCCAACTTTGGCAAAGTCCATGCGTATCAGGGCTCCCAATGCCTGTAGCCTGGCTCCATTGCACAATCATTGATGTTTACTAAATTTAATTATTTCAGAAAAACAAATAAAAATAAGATATGGATATTTCCAAATTCCTAGTAAAACTTTTCGGAGACAAGAAGTCTCGCGACCTTAAGGCATACCGTCCCTTGGTGGAGATGGTAACGAAAGCCTATCCTGCGGTTCAGGCGCTCAGCCACGATGAACTTCGTGCCCGCACTGCCGCAATCAAAAAGCAGATTGCAGATTCTGCCTTGGACCTCAAGAAAGAGATTCAGGAGTTGAAAGACAAGGTGAAGGTTACTGATATTCAGGACCGTGCTCCTCTTTTTGCACAGATTGACAAGCTGGAAAAAGAAGTGCTGGAACGCTATGAGGAGGTACTGAACGAAGTGCGTCCCGAGGTGTTTGCCATCGTTAAAAGCACAGCGGAACGTTTCACCAACAATGAAACCATCGAAGTTACCGCTACTGACTTTGACCGCACTTTGGCTGCCCGCTTCGACTTTGTGGAGATTCAGGACGACAAAGCCATCTATTCAAATCATTGGGTAGCTGGAGGAAACGATATGAAGTGGGCCATGGTTCACTTTGATGTACAGTTGTTCGGAGGTACAGTGCTGCATCAGGGAAAAATCGCCGAGATGTTTACCGGAGAGGGTAAGACCCTTACCGCCACCCTTCCCGTTTTCCTTAACGCGTTGACTGGCAATGGTGTTCATGTGGTAACGGTCAATGACTATCTGGCCAAGCGTGACTCTGAATGGATGGGTCCCATTTACATGTTCCATGGTCTCAGCGTGGATTGCATTGACAAGCACCAACCCAACAGCGAGGCACGCCGTCGTGCTTACTTGGCAGATATCACCTTTGGTACAAATAACGAATTCGGTTTCGACTATTTGCGTGACAACATGGCCCAGAATCCTCAGGATTTGGTACAGCGCATGCACAATTACGCCATTGTCGATGAGGTGGACTCCGTGTTGATTGACGATGCCCGTACACCTCTTATTATATCTGGTCCCGTACCTCGTGGCGAGGATCAGCAGTTTGAACAGTATCAGCCGCTTGTGGAAAGTTTGGTAGGTGTACAGCGCCAGTTGGCAACCCAATACCTGGCGGAGGCCAAGCGTTTGATTGCTGAAGGACAGCAAGAGAATAACAAGGAGAAAACCGCGGACGGTTTCCTTGCACTTTACAGAAGTCATAAGGCGCTGCCCAAGAACAAACCCCTTATCAAGTTCCTCTCAGAGCCTGGTATCAAGGCTGGTATGCTGGCTACTGAGGAAATCTACATGGAGAACAACAACCGTCGCATGCCCGAGGCAACCAACCCTCTCTATTTTGTGGTGGAAGAAAAGCAGAACAGTGTAGATTTGACAGACAAGGGTAATGAATGGTTGGCCGCACAGGTTAATGACCCCGACTTGTTCGTGCTGCCCGACATGGCCACTATCATGGCAAATATCGAGAATAGTGATGTTACGGATGAGGAGCGCCTTGAACTGAAAGACAAAGCATATAACGACTACGCCACCAAGAGTGAGCGTGTACACACCATTCAGCAGTTGCTCAAGGCATATACCATGTTCAACCTCAATGACGAGTATGTCATTCAGGATGGCGAAATCAAGATTGTAGACGAGCAGACAGGCCGTATCATGGAGGGCCGTCGTTGGAGCGATGGCTTGCATCAGGCGGTAGAAGCTAAGGAGCATGTGAAGGTGCAGGCTGCCACACAGACTTATGCCACCATCACCTTGCAGAATTACTTCCGTATGTACCACAAATTGAGCGGTATGACCGGTACGGCAGTTACGGAGGCCGGCGAATTCTGGGATATTTATAAACTGGACGTAGTAGAGGTTCCCACAAACCGTCCTGTAATTCGCGATGACCAGAACGACCGTGTCTATAAGACCCAACGCGAGAAGTATAAGGCTGTGATTCTGGAAGTGGAAAAGATGCGCAACAGCGGACGTCCCGTGCTCGTGGGTACAACAAGCGTGGAGATTTCTGAAATGCTGAGCAAGATGTTGCAGATGCGCAAGATTCCACACCAGGTTCTTAACGCCAAATTGCACCAAAAGGAGGCAGACATCGTGGCATTGGCCGGACAGAGCACTAAAGGAACCGTAATGGTGGATGGAAAACCCGAAGAACGTATGCTGGGTACTGTAACCATCGCTACCAACATGGCGGGTCGTGGTACTGACATTAAGTTGGCCGCAGACGTGAAGGAGGCCGGAGGTTTGGCCATCATTGGTACAGAACGCCATGAAAGCCGTCGTGTGGACCGTCAGCTTCGCGGACGTTCCGGACGCCAGGGAGACCCCGGTAGCAGTATTTTCTTCGTGAGTCTTGAAGACAAGCTGATGCGCCTTTTTGCAAGCGAGCGTATTGCCAAAGTAATGGATCGTCTTGGATTTGAAGAAGGCGAAATGATAGAACACCCCATGATTACCCGCAGCATCGAGAATGCACAGAAGAAGGTGGAAGAGAACCACTTCGGTGTACGTAAGCGCCTGCTGGAATATGACGATGTGATGAACAAGCAGCGTACCGTCATCTACGAAAAGCGCCGCCACGCACTCATGGGCGAACGCCTCGGCATGGACATCAGCGACATGATTTGGGACCGCGTGTGCCACATCATCGAGAACAACGATTACGAAGGATGCCGCGAGATGTTCTTGTCTACATTGGCGATGGAAGTGCCTTTCACCGCGGAACAACTTGAAAGCATGCGCCGTGAGGAACTTTGCGAAGAAGCATACCAGAAGGTAATGGAACGTTTCAAGCAGAAAGTCGCCATTATGGCAGGTAATGCCAATAAGGTGGTAAAGGCTATATATGAAAGTCCTCAAGGCCAGATGTACGAAAATCTGATGGTGCCTGTTCTTGCTGGTAACCGCCAGTATAACATTCCTGCTAATCTGAAGGAAGCCTATGAGAGCGAATCTCAGACAGTCGTAACCGCCTTCCACAAGGCCATCATGCTCCACATTATTGACGACGCATGGAAGGAGAACCTCCGTCTGCTGGACGAACTGAAGCACAGCGTACACAACGCCAGCTACGAGCAGAAGGATCCCCTGCTCATCTTCAAGCTGGAGAGCGTGAAGCTCTTTGACAATATGGTTAATCAGATAAATGACCGCACGGTTAGCATTATCATGCGTGCCATGATTCCCGAGGTGGAAATCCGTCAGGAAGCACCTGCACCAGAACTGCCTAAACGTCAGCCAGAGTTGACAGAAACGCATGAAAGCCTCACTGACGAGGCGCAAGCGCGTGCAGCGGCACAGGATACTCGTGGACGTCAGCCTGTACAACCAATCCGTGCGGAAAAGCTTCCCGGACGAAATGATCCCTGCCCTTGTGGAAGTGGAATGAAATTCAAGAACTGCCACGGCCGTAATCTCTGATGAGATGGCCGTGGACAGACTATTGTCAAAAACCTGAAATCATAAAAACACAATTATAGACTTATGGAAGCAACTCAACAGACGCTGCAGCAGATTGAGCGGGCCATCACAAAGGTGGCAGGCAAGTATTCACAACTTGAAGAACCTGTGTTGACGGATATCTATATCCAGGTCATACAGGAAAGTGGTGAGATTCTGGTATATAACGACGATGATGTGGAACTTCATCGTTGTGTAGTGGAAGAATGGATAGAGAATACACAAGAGGATTTCTATAACCAGATTGTGCCAGTCCTCTCCCAATGTATCAGCAAATCGCGTAAAGTGGTGGATACCATGCAGATTATGCGTCCGTTCTCGTTCGTCTTGGTAGATGATGAACATGAAACCGTACAGGATATTATGTATATCGATAATGAAGAGACGGTGATCTTGGACGGGAAGTTGCTCAAAGGGATGGATGAGGAACTTGAAGCGTTCCTCCGTCATTTGTTAGAGGATTAAGGTTGGTAATAAAAAAAGCGGGAATCTCCCGCTTTTTTTATTGTTTCTTGCTTTTCTAGAATGTCTAGTCTGTCTAGGGTTTCTAGGACTTCTAGAACATCTAGTTAAATATATTTCTCCAGTTTGTCCAAGTTAGCGCGGACGGCCTCGTCGTCCACTTCATAGTCGTGTAGACTTCCGCTCAGATATTGGTCATAGGCGGGGATGTCTATAAGACCGTGACCTGAGAGATTGAACAAGATTACTTTCTCTTCTCCGCTTTCCTTGCATGCCTTTGCCTCACGGATAGCTGCAGCAATGGCGTGGCCGCTTTCTGGTGCAGGGACAATGCCTTCAGCTTGGGCAAAAAGTAGTCCTGCTTCAAATGACTCAAGCTGGTTGATGTCCATGGCTTCCATCAGATTGTCCTTGAGCAGTTGGCTTACAATCACTCCGGCACCGTGGAAACGGAGTCCGCCGGCGTGAATGTTTGCAGGCATGAAGTTGTGGCCCAAGGTGTACATGGGAAGAAGGGGCGTATAACCTGCCACATCAGCAAAGTCGTATTGGAATACGCCACGTGTCAGTTTGGGACAACTGGCTGGCTCTGCCGCTACGAATCGGGTCTTCTTTCCTTCCAGAATGTTATGACGCATGAAGGGGAAGCAGATTCCGCCAAAGTTTGAACCTCCACCGAAACAACCGATTACTACATCTGGGTATTCGCCAGCCTGTTCCATCTGTTTTTCAGCTTCAAGGCCGATGATAGTCTGGTGCAGGGTCACATGACTCAATACAGAACCAACGGTATATCGGCAGTTGGGGGTATTCATGGCCAGTTCGATGGCTTCGCTGATGGCAGTACCCAACGAACCTTGGTTGTTTGGTTCGCGTGTCAGGATGTCCTTTCCAGCACGGGTAGACATACTGGGCGATGCAGTAACCTGTGCGCCGTAAGTTTGCATGATGCCGCGGCGGTATGGTTTCTGGTTATATGAAATTTTTACCTGGTATACTGCAGCCTCCAACCCGAACACTTTAGCGGCATAGGAAAGGGCGGTTCCCCATTGTCCTGCACCAGTCTCAGTGGTTACGTTGGTTATACCTTGTTGTTTGCAATAGTATGCTTGGGGTAAGGCAGAGTTCAGCTTGTGGCTTCCCACGGGACTCACGCTCTCGTTCTTGAAATAGATGTGCGCAGGAGTGCCTAATGCTTTTTCCAACCCGTATGCGCGCACCAGAGGCGTGCTGCGGTAATATTTGTACATTTCACGCACTTCTTCAGGGATGTCAATCCACGCATTCTCCTGGTCTAACTCTTGTTTGCAGAGTTCTTCTGCAAAAAGATGATACATATCCTCGGGCTTAAGTGGCTCTTTGGTGGAGGGATTGATGGGCGACATAGGTTTGTTTACCATGTCTGCCTGGATATTATACCACTGTGTGGGAATTTCTTCCTCTGTCAGAAAATATCTTTTTTGTTTGTTGCTCATTATTCTTTGCTTTTTGTTTTCTTGGTGAATTTCAGCCCCACATACATGCCTTTAACATTCTTGATCAATGCGTTTATGCTGCTTGCTGTGGAATTGATGCTGCTGGCCTTTTCGCTTACGGTGTTGATGATGGTAAGCAACTTGTCTGCATTCATGGCCAGACGCAAGCTTCCACCCGAAATTTTGGCGTTCATTAGTACGGTCTTTTGGGTCAGGGGAAAAGTCAACGCCAGGTCAGACTCCTTTATGCTCCATTTGAATTCTGTATTTTTGCCTCCTAAGGTTATACATCCGGTGCTGTCTGCATTCAGTGTCAGGTCGATTTTTCCAGACGAGAACCCTACCTTATTTAATATATTGTTCAGCGAGTTCTCCAACTTCGTAGAAGCCGCAACGCCACCCAATGAAGCAAGAACATTTTCGCTTTCAAACGCTATGCAAGGCTTTTCGTATGACCAGGTTCCCTGTAGGCTGTTCGCATTCACGGCACCGGTGCCCAACAATTGGGACGCAATGTCTGTAATTTTGCTTACCGTGCTGTTCTCCTGCTTGCCGGACAATGATGAAAGGGTGCTTCCCAACTTGTCCAGAAAAGACTGTGCAGACACACTTTGCGCATTGCAGCAAAGTGCAAGGATGCTCATAATTGCTATTGAACGGAACTTTCTCATTTTATGTAAAATCTTTATGTAAAATAGACAAAATCTTTCTTTACCTTCTCAAATTGAATGCAAAAGTACTAAAAATAGGGATAGCAACTAAGTTTTTTCCTCATTTTTATTACTTATTAAGCTCTCTTTGCATGTACAAAGGGTTTTTAAGACAATTATGGTCCATTACAACCCTTTTTCGTGGTCATTTCCAAAACAAAAAAGGTCTGCCTTTCTTGTGGCAGACCTTTATTCCGGTTTTTCCCTTAATCCTCTATCTAAGCACCTTTTTGCCGTTGTGGATATAGATACCCGGACGGGTAGGTTCATCTATTCTGCGGCCGTTCAGATCGAACCAACGGTTCATCAGCAGTGGCTTGTCCTGTGGCAACAGAGGGATGGCATTTCCTTCGGGAGCAGACTCTATCTTCTCGCTCCACTTGCTATAGCGCAGCTTATCCCACGCACGTACTTCCATCTGGAAGGTAGAAGTGGCGGACGCATTTTCTATGACAAGACTTGTACCTTCCACTCTCACCGTCACCTCCTCAATGCCGGCCCGTGTCATGGCGCGAGTCTGGTCTGCAGGGATGTCAAACACACCGTCATATACCGCAAAACAACTGATGTAACAACGGTCTTTACCCACAAGCTTCATACGCAGCGCCTCGGCATAGACCTTTTCAGAATGGATGACAAAGGTCTTCTTGTCCGAGAAGGCCAAGTCAAAACTTTCTTGTGTGCCGGAATTGGTATAGATTGAAAACTCAGCCTTGGCCTCTTCGCCCACCTTGAAGGGTTTCAGCGTCAGCACAATTGTCATGCGGCCCGTGTTGAGTGTCCTGATGGTGGGAGAATAGAGTTTTCCCTGCTTGCTGCTGCTGCCCAGACGCAAAAGATCGGGCGTAAGGAAAAGGTTCTCACCGTTGAAGCCGCTTGTCTTCAAATACTTTACCAGTTCCGAACCCACGTCCTTGAATCCTGCACTTGCACTATATGCCCCGGCAAAATCCTCGGCAAACAGGCACGATTCCTCCATGCCGCCCTGTGCCTTCATCTCGGTATAACGCACCTCATAAGCATCCGCCCCTTCCACAGCATCCCAGCTCAGCACCAGTCTGTCCTCGGTTCTTGAAATGACAGGAGCCGGGATGGTCAGTTCCGGCTTCATCACCGAGAATGACAGGAGTCCCTCTTCCGCCTCGGTAATATTCTCTATGGGCTTGTGCATCAGTTTTTCTCCGTCAGTATTTGCGTTGTATACGGTGGCTGAGGGCGTGCTGAAGTCGGTCAGGTTGTGCACAATCTTTTTGCCGGGGAAAGGGTCTCCGGCATCACCATTGGAGCTGAACGCTCCGTCTGCTGGGATATAGGTACTACGCTGGTGATTAGGATTGTTGTTGGGGGCATTGCTCTCCCATACTTTCTGGTCATAATCGATGTGCATTACCATTAGGCCATGGCCTGGCAATCCGGCATCGAATCCCACCTGCTGACGGTTTTCCAGCAGATAGAATTCATCCCGGTTCGCTTCGTTATAGAGAACATAGGCTTCAGGGACTTCCACAAGGGGTTTCATGTCCTTCACCTCCGTATATTCCGTTATTTCCACCGGTTCAAGCCATCCGGACAACCAACGTTCATGGGCAGTATAACCGGCAGGCACATACCCGTTCCTGTTGTAGGAACCGCTGCACATCACATCCCATTGCCCCATGCCCTTTCCGCCGGAATAGTTGGTATCGTACGTGTCGGGCAAGCCCAGGCAGTGGCTGAATTCATGACATGCCGAACCGATTCCAGCCAGCACCTCTCCCTTTGTCCCCATCAATTCACTGGTACAGGCATAACTCCACAGTTTCATATAGTCCAGCATCACGTTGGCAGAAGGCATGTTAAACGCATGGGGCCAAATGGTATTGGGAGCCGCTCCTTCATAGTTTTCGCCATAACCGGCATAGATAAGGAATATCTGGTCCACCTCACCATCGCCGTCCCAGTCATAGTTTCTGTAGTCCACGTCCGGATTGGCCAGGCGACAAGCCTCCTCGGCCATTTGTTGCGGAGCGGAGTCATTGCCGTTTGCGTCATTTCCGCCATAATAGCTCATGTTTCGGCTCAACTTGTAAGGTCCCACCACGTCAAACTCCACATCAAGTTTGCCATAGCTCTGGGCATTGAAATAATCCCTCACAGAACCTCCCATTCCATTATACGAATAACCCACTTCATTGAAGTATCCCGAAAATACGGCATTGGGATCGGGGGTAACGAAATCACAGTCGCGGAAGGCCACCAGAATCACCAGTCCCCTCTTCTTTCCCGTGAATCCACCTTCAGGGAAACTGCCCACACGACGACGCGCACGGTTCACACGCTCCGCATTCTGCTTCGCCCGCTCTGCAGCGGCATCCTGCTGTTGGATTTTCAGCACGCCTTGTCCAAGCAGACGCAGCGAACCATCGTCCAGCAAACGGTAAGCCGTTCCGTCATCGGCCTTATAATAATGAAAAAACTCGTCACCCACCAGTTGCAGGGTAATCTGCGTGCCGTCCTTCCGGGTAAATGTCTTCTTTCCCTGATAGGCCGGCACGGCATAGGCACCTTGTGCCAACAAGGCACAAAATGCAAGGATTGTCATCCATATTCTTTTTCTCATACGTATATTTTTTTGTTATTTTTCACAAAGTTAGCAATATTTGCCGGTATGGCAAAACATATACAGAATTTAGTGGCGTGAAAAAAATAAACTGCATCAGTTTCGGATTGTATTTTTGATTGATTTTGAAGATTTTCGAATCTGTTCACGCTCGGTAGAGCAAATAAATTCACTCTACTCTCGCTTACTCACAGATTTGTTTTTGCGAAGAGGGAGCATAGCGGGCTATGTGACTGATGAACAAAGGCAAAAGCGGCAGAAAGACAGTCTGACAAGAGGCTGAAAGCCTAAAGGAAACATTAAAAAACGAGGCAGGTTATTTTTTGAAGGTCACTTAGTGACAGAATTGTCACATTTTGCACTCCACGAATCACCGCCGATTGTAAACATTTATCAAATCCACACACTTTCGCCCCACTTCCCAAAATCAACAAAAACAAGGGCAAAAACGTACAAAAATAGCTTCAAAAGGGTATTCAAAATTACCCAGTTGGAAAAAAATAATTATCCAGTTGGAGAAATATTTTTTCTCAGTTGGGAAAAAATATTTTGCCAACTGGGCATTTCCCGCCAACCAACTGGATTTTCAGGAAAAAACACGCTGTAAATTTTTTTTATTGCGTTCAAACGCACATTCTGGAATTATACAAAGTGAAATTACAATAGAAGACCTATTTGCATAGATATTAAAGGATGCTGGTGCAAACGCGCCACAGTGCATTTTCCAAAGCTATATTTCTGCAGGAAAGGGGTATACAGAGACTGTTCCAATGGGTAAGTTCTAACTCGAACATTATTGTACCATTTTAAGAATCTGTTTTGATTTTATTTCGAGTTTGTTTGAGAGTATTTTCTGGGTGGTTTTGTCTTCTTGGTTTGCAGCAAATAGTGGACTATTTGCAAGAAGCAAGGAGGCGAAGACATCTGGAAAAGGGCTCAAACAAGCCGAAAGAATGCCTCACATTGGCCTAAGAAACTTTTCCAAGAAAATCAAAACAGGTTCTTAAATAATCCTCAAAACTACTGCATTTGATGGTTTCACCCATCCTTGCTTCTTCCATGGCTTTTAATGTTGTCTTATTGGACGCGGCTGTTTCATCGGTTCGTTCTATGATAGAGCCAACACCACGCAGCATTGTGATAGCTTGCTTTAAATCATTTAGCAAACTAATGTCTTCAACGTTTACTATCAACTGTGTCATAATTGTAATTCTTTTATCTTTTCACCGCAAAAATAAACATAAAATTCTTATCCGCCAAATATACAATTCAAAAAGTATGGTTCAGTTTAGGGAACATGCCGCTTACAACAATGGGGACGCAGTACCATGACTGCGCCCCCATTTCGGTTTTTGCAAAAAGTATGTTAACTAATTACTTGAAGTTTTCTGTACGCGGCAACATTCCGATATGCATCTTTTCTGCCTTTTTAGCAGAAATCTTGCCTTTCTGAATCTTTGCGGCAGAAACCTTGGCTTTTGCCTTGGCCATATTCTTTGCGAATGCATTTGCAGAAGGAAGGGTGATTTCAATCTTATTGTTCTTTCCTGCATAATTGATCAATTTGCCTCCTCCGTATACATAACCTTGGAAATCTGCACTGCCGTTAGAGAGTAGTGGGAATTTAATGACACCATCTACAACAGAGCCCAAGTAACCTTTACCTTTAAGAGTCTCGAAATCTGAGCCGCTTGCCAGAAGGTTAGCACCAATTGACTCAAAGCCAAATTCTCCAACGCCCCAGTCAAAGCCCAATGCCTGATATGGTACGTATACGCCGTTGGGATCCTCTGCATTTACCTCAAGGTAAAGACCTTCGGGTGCAGCATCATCCTCAGCAAGAGGATAGACTGAATTACTGTATGGGTTCATTATGCGATATACACCAGGCTTTTCTGTATTTTCGCAAATTTCCACCTCATAGGTAGGAGGAGCCACCTTAACAAGCGGAGCTACAATATCATCGGTAAAATAACCAACTCCCAGTGAAGTCCAGGGGTTAGCACCACCACCGTAGTATTCGAAGCTGTAAGACTGAACGTCCATTGCAGCACCTTCAGCTACGGTACAAACAACAACCTTCAGTTCGCCGGTAAGGCCTTCTTCGATGGCGATGTTGTTGTAACCGATAACCAAATCAGTACCCTGAACGTCGCCAGCAGCCATCGCGTCAGCTACAGCAACGTCATCAGCACCATTCTCTACGATGTAAGCCATTGCCTTTTCTGCATCAACACCAACTGCGTTTACGGCAATCTGTGCGAAAGCCTGCTGTTCCTGGTTGGTGAAGATACCCAAGTACTGAGCGTCTACAGAATAGTCGGGAATGTAGAATCCGGCTACCTGAATGGTCTCAGGACCATAGCCGAAGTTACCGGCTGGAACGTAGTAAACCACGTTCAATACAAACTGGCCAGTCTCGGGGTTGTAATAGCAAGGATAGCTTGCATAGTAATCCTGACCCTGCCAATATGTAATGTCTGAAATGGTTACAGGACCGTAAGTTGAGTGGTTGGCGGCAAACTGGGAAGCCACCTGGCAGTTCTTGGTAACGGTGTTGTAGTCGATGATCAAAGACACACCTGAACCCCAGTTGTCAATCTTGAACTGTGCAACGGCGGGATCCAACAGATACTGACGGAAAGAGATGTCCAAACCGGGATCCACACCAGACCAAAGATAGTTGTAAGTGTAGGTACAGGTTGTCTTCTTGTCATCGCCCAGAGGCCATGCTGCAGCATCGTAACCGGCAGCAGTCCATGCGCTCTTAGAGTTGAACCACTCAGTCCAGGGAGCGGGCACACCTGCCACAAACTCGTAGTTGCTGATTGAATAGGGAGATACGTTCTTCTCGTCATTGATTGAAATGGCGATAGTGTCGTATACCGCATACTCCATCTGAGAACCCTTGTAAGCCACGTTCAACTTGGCAGTCTTTTCGCCAGCCTTGAAGTTTACGGTGCTGGGGAAAGTATAGTTGGCATCGTTGCTGCAAGTAACAGCGATGGCGATGTTGGCATCGGCATCGGCAACCTCGCGGGATACCTCAATCTCAAAGCTGGAGTCCTTCAGCTCCAGGTCAAACTGTGAGGGGTTGGTTGCGGGGAAGTAAACCTGCATACCCTCTACCTGGCCGGCGGGAGTGTATTCGGGTTCGTCTGCACAAGACGCAAAACCTGCCACGACAACCAAAGCCAGCAGTGCATTGAATATATTCTTAATAGATTTCATGTTGAAACTTCTATTTTAATGTTGGTTAAATGATTATGAATACTGGCCTACGGGTGAAGGACCAACCACTGCCTTTGTGGGGTCGGGGTTGTTTGTCTTCTCCAGGATAGGATTAGATTCGTACTCGAAACGAGGAATTACCAGGTTCCAGTTGGGCTTGATGCCTTCGCAGTTGATCTTGTAAGCATCGGCTGGAGCGTTGGTTCCTTCGTAGTTCTGCATGATGCCCGGAGCGATACGCTTGGCCATGGGGAAGGCAACACCTTCGCCCCAGAACTCGATACGCATCTGCATCAGGTTCTCCAGCTGGAACTCGCGCAAATCGGTAGCCTTGCACATATAGTTGGGATCACGATACTGGGTCATGAAAGCGTTCAGTTTCTCAACACCCTTCTCGTATCCTTCGGTGTGGGCAAGCGCTTCAGCCTCGATGAAGTAGAATTCTTCAACACGCATCAAGGGAATGTCGCACAAACCACCGATTGAATAAGTCTCATAGTCGCCGTTTACGCAACGGAACTTCAAAGACATATATTCGGGCTTCTCGTCCAACCATTCCTGGCCACGGGGAGACTTGTAGTTGTAAACGCTACGGTCGGGATCCAGGAAGGTGTACTTACGGAAGTCTGTATAGCTGATGTGGTCATACAAAGAGCGGTCGATTGAAGGCATGGTCAGAGAAGAATAACCCCAGTCAGCTTCGCCAGACATCCATCCAGTCCAGTTGCAAAGGTTACCCATGTTCTCTGCGCTGTAGCTCATCTTCCACATCCAAGACTGAACGGCGGTGTTGAAACCGGTATTCATGTCAAGCCACTGAGCCTCGGTAGTAGGAGCCTGACCGTGAGTGGTGATGGCAAGACGTGCATACTTGGCAGCATTCTTGTAACTTTCTTCGACTTTTTCGGAATCTTTGGTCATTCCTGCGTGCCACATATACACACGTGCCTTCAAACCGTAAACGCAAGCCAAAGAGGGGTAAAGCAGGTCGTTCTGTACGCTGTTTGCCAGGCACTCTTCTGCAGTGTCCAGGTCAGAGAGGATGAAGGCAACCATTTCGTCGTGGGGCACACGGGGGTTGTTCATACCCTGTTCAATGGAGGTTGTGGGCAACACGAAGGGAACGGTCAGGCCCAAAACACTTGAACAGTCTGTGTACTTGTTCTCCTTGGGTTCGAACAGATACATCAGAGTGAAGTAGTCCAATGCACGGTAAGCATATGCCTTACCGGCAACTTCCTTCACGTTGTCAGCAGCAGTTTCCATATCCACTGCACCGATAACGTCGTTACATCCCTTAACCAGCTTGTACAGTGAGAACCAGGGGAGGTAAGAGAAATAACTGTTGTCGTTGTAAGAACGAGAGAAGTTGTTGTAGTTTGAATACCAGTCATAACCGGTATTTGCACCCTTGCCGGTGTACATGTCGCCCAACATCTCAGTCTGTGCAATGATGAGACCAGCATAAGACATGTCGGTCTCATGAACCTGATCACCATACACAAAGTAACCCTGAGACATCTGGGTGGGAATACCTCTCAACGAAGATTCCAAAGCAGATGCAGAAGCACCCACCTGCTCCTGAGTGGCAGTACCGCCCTCGGGGAATGTCTCATCGATACATCCCGTTACGGTCAGAGAAGCCGCAGCTGCCATGAGCATATATTTGAATGATTTCATTTTCATATTTCTTTTTTATTAAGTTATATGCGTAAAATTCCTGATTAGAATGTCAGCTTCACACCAGCAGAGATGGTACGCATGGGTGAGTAGTTGGTAGCATTTGTGTTTCCGCTGTAAGTCTGACGGGGGTCGAAACCACGGCGCTTTGACCAGTAGAATACGTTCTGAGCCTGAACATAGAGACGGAGGCCGTTGATCTGAGCCTTAGACAAGAGAGTCTTGGGCAATGAATAACCGAAGTTGATGTTTTCGATATTCAGGTAAGAAGCCTTGGTCAGGAAGCGGGTAGAAGTACCTGCGGTATAGTTGTCGTCAAACTGGAAACGGGGCAGGTTGCTGGCAGTATTGTCTGCACTCCAAGAGTTCAGCAAGTCGGCATGGAATGCGCCGCCGGTGCTGTTGCTGGTGGGTGAAGACATCATGCTCTGGTAAGTGCCGTCATATCCGTAACCGCCAATCTGGTAAGAGCACTGGAATGAAAGGTCAAATCCGTAGAGCTTCAAAGAAGTGCCGAAACCGCCGAAGAAGGGAGGAACGGTAGACTTGTTGGTTACATAGTAGTCAGCAGAAGCGTAGTCTGTAGTAGTTTCGCGCTCTGTCCAGGTTCTGTAAGTGTCGTTACCCTGTTCGTCCTTTACGGGAGCACCGTTGGCGTCAACGATGGGTTCGCTCTTCTCTACGTTCTTGTACCACATTGATTCACCAGTAGTCTTGTCAACACCTGCATATTCGCGCATGTAGAAGGTGTACATTGAAGCGTCTTCGCAGATGAAGAAGGGGTTAGAGGTGTAACCGTGGTATTCCTTGCCGGCAGCGTCGAAGTAAGAGTTGGACTTAACGTCTTCGTGCAGCTTGGTGATGCGGTTGCGCAGGTAAGAGAAGTTCACGTTGGCATCCCACTGGAAGTTCTTCTTCTTGAAGATGTTGGCGTTCAATTCGATTTCAACACCAGTGTTGTACAGGTCGCCCACGTTCTTGTAGAATGCGCTGTAGCCCAATGAGCTGGGAACGTTGAAGCGCATCAACATGTCTGAAGTCTTGCGATAGTAGTATTCAACGCTACCGCTCAAACGCTTGAACACTTCGAATTCGATACCGGTATTGAAGTTGGTGTTGGTTTCCCAGGTGATGTCGCGGTTACCCTTTGATTCAAAGCTTGTTGAAACGTTGCCGTCAGAGTTGTTGATGCCGTACAGGTCAGTGTACATGTAAGAACCGATGGCGTCGTTACCCTGTGAACCCACAGAAGCCTTCAGCTTGAACTCGTTCAACCAGTCTGTTTCGGGGAACCAAGATTCCTTACCGATACGCCACGCAGCACCGGCACTCCAGAAGTTACCCCAACGGTTTTCGGGAGCAAAGTGGCTTGAAGCGTCGCGACGGAAAGAAGCAGAAGCAAAGATACGCTCATCATAGTCGTACATACCGCGAACGAAGTAACCTTCGTTGTTGTATTCGCTCTTAGAAGAAGCTGCAGACTGACCGTCCTGAACAGCACCGCTCAATTCCTTGTTGTCCTGAGAGAACATCTTGCTCTTTGAAGCAGAAAGGCTGTAAGTACGGTCGTTGGTATATTCGTGACCCAACAGGAAGTTGAAGTTGTTGTGATCCTTCACGGTGAAGGTGTAGTTCAGCAACTGCTGCAAGTTCCAAGAGAACAAACGGCTGTGGCCCTTTGTTACAGTACCGCCGGTTGTGTCGAACTGACCATAGTAGGGGTTGTAAACGTAAGTCTGACGGTATTCGTCAGTGTTAAGGGTTCCGTTAACAGTAAGGGTAAGACCCTTGGTGATGTAGAAGTCGGCAAATGCGTTGCCAGAGTACTGGTTACCCTCTGTGTTGCGGGTATTCAGACGGCTGTCCTGAACAGGGTTGGCATCGCTGATGAAGGGACGGTACATACCACCGTTGGTTCCATCACCGTAGTCCAACATCTGAATGCCGTTGGCGTCATACTTGTAAGAACCGTCTGCATTACGCATATAGAAAGGATAGATGGGAGCCATACCCATGGTGAAGGCCCAGATGTTGCCAGAGCTTGAAGAGCTACCGTTATTACCCAAAGAGTTAGAGTCGTAGCGGGCAAAGTTCATGTTCATACCCACCTTAACCCAAGGCTTCAACATATAGTCAGCCTTCAAACGACCGGTGAAACGCTTGTAGTCAGAAGCCTCGGTAAGACCTTCGTTAGAAAGGTAGCCCATTGAAGCCATGAAGTTAGACTTTTCGCCGGCAGCAGTTGCGTTAACATTATATTCCTGACGGAAACCGTTGCGGGTTGCTGCATCGTCCCAGTTGTCGGGAGTGATGAAGTATTCCTCGCCCTTGTAAGATACAACACGACCCAAAGTGGCATTGGGGTTCAGCTTGCCGTTGGTACCGATGAGCATCTGGTTCTCGGGAGTGGTCCAGATGTTGTAGCCCAAACCGCCGTTACCCTGGTCGCCAGTGATGTTCTGGTTAGCCTTGATCCAAGCCTCAGTAGCAGACATACCCTTAGACAGGTAGTTGTTTACCATTGCACCATAGTGCATTTCGTAGTAATGTGCGGGATCGTTGATGGTGTTGTAGTACTGCAATGCGCGTGTGTTGCTACCCCACTTGGCATCGAAAGTGATGGTGGCATCACCCTGCTTTGCCTTCTTGGTGGTAATCATGATCACACCGTTAGCACCACGTGCACCATACAATGCGTTAGAAGCAGCATCCTTCAATACGGTTACGCTCTCAATGTCGGCGGGGTTGATGTTACCAATATCGAAACCGTCATAGGGAGCACCGTCCACAACGTACAAGGGGTCCTTGCCAGCGTTGATAGAGCTGAAACCACGCACACGAACAGTTGACTGTGAGCCGGGAGCACCGTTAGCAGAAGACAACTGCAAACCGGTAACCGTACCGGCCAAAGCGTTGATTACGTTGCTGGTCTGGTTCTTTTCCAGAGACTCGCTGGTAACCACCTTGGCAGAACCTGTGTAGGCACTCTTCTTGGCAGTACCGAAGGCTACAACCATTACCTCGCTCATGTCCTGCGCATTGGCAGTAAGCGTGATGGCCATGTGAGGCTTGATATAAGCCTTAACTGTGTTCATTCCCATGTAGCTGACAACTACCTGCTTGGCGCTGCGGGGAAGTTTTCTCAATGTGAACTTACCGTCAAGGTCGGTAATGGCACCAATAGTGGTACCTTCAACCTTTACAGAAGCTCCAACCAATGGTTCGCCTGTTTCGCTGTCAATGACAGTACCTGTCACCTGCGATGTCTGGGCGAATACCATGTTCACGCTCATCAGAGCGCAAACCAGTAAAAATAGAATTTTTTTACCCATGTTGATTTGTTGAATGATTAGTTAATAAATATATTTGTATTTTAATTTTTTTTCTACCTTTCTTCATCCATGCGTCGTATGATATTGCAAATGCAAAATAATGTCCGTTTTAGTAAGACGGACAAGGTATTTTATCTCATTTTAACAAATATCAGCTGCAAAGTTAACGAATTTTAATTAATTTAACGGTTTTTTTATTAAAAACTTTCCGTTTTGGACCTTTTCTCTTTCAATTTGTATCCAACGGCGGTGTTTCAAATGACGAATTTCGTTTTTCTTGGCTTAATGGAGTTCAAACGATGATTTGTTTTCTCTATACATTATTATATTATATAGCGGTGAGTGGTGAGTGGTGAGTGGTGAGGGGTGAGCGTAATTGAAAAACGTCTGGAAGACGGGAAAATGAATAGCCGCGGGTTTTCAAACCCGTGGGATAAGGATATATACATACATCTGCCGTCTGCAAAGACGGGAATCGGTGGTAAGGGTTGCCGTTCCGCGTCTTTGCAGACGCATTTTCCATCCTTGCAATTATTTCCACGGGTTCAAGAACCCGCGGCTATTCGCCCTTCGGGCTTCCCGTCTTTCAGACGCTTTTCGTTGAAGAATGAGTGATGAGTAGTGAGGGGGGTAGGGACGTTGCGTGCAGCGTCCGAAGAAAAC
>JAFYQQ010000061.1 GCA_017559845.1 Bacteroidaceae bacterium
CGGGAGAAGCATCTGCGTCTGGTCATTGTGGGTTCCATCACATTGGACTGCCGGAACGGACAGGCCGACCCTATGAGCGAGGCTTTCTTACAGATGGCGGGTGTGTTTAGTCAGTTGGAGTTGGCTATGATACGCTCCCGTGTTCGGTCTGGGATGGCGAACGCCGTCGCCAAAGGAGCCAAAATCGGCCGACCGCAGACAACCAAGGACGATGTCCCCGCAATCTTCCTCCGCCATTATCCCGCATACAAGAGCGGACATTTGAATATCAGCGAACTTTCCAGAGTGTGCGATTTGAGCAGAACAACAGTTTACAAGTATATTGAGCTTTTGGAGATATAAAAAACGTGGAGCCCTCGTTCGGCTCCACGTTCATCTGTTTTATATAGTGTGCTTTAAGTAGTATATTGTATAGCACATTCTTTATTTCCGTTTAATTAACCACACCACAAAAGCCACTACCAGAACAACAAGAATGAGTATCACCGTTGAACCCATGCCCCGGCCTGCGCTTGCCGTTAACATAGGCGTGTTAGCAAATTGAACCATATTCATATTCACAATTAAACCTTCCAATCATTTTCAATCAGAATCAATAACATCTACTTGGTTTATACCATATCCGCCAGCAAAACCGTGGCCCAAGGAGAGTTCGTAGCGCTCCCGTGCTTTTACGTTTACTTGATATTCGCGCGGAGGTTTTTTCATCAATCCCCAAGTTAAGCCGATATGAGTGGGGCTCTCAACATCAAATCTGGCAATTTGCCCTGCTTTTCCTTGCCATAATATCGCTCCTGTATCCATATTATGAACTTTAATTGTACCAATAAGTCCAGACGCTATTTTAATAACAACTGTTCCACAAGGGTTTGCGTTTGCAATAGGAAAACCACAGATGGGGCAAGCATTTGCATATGATGATACTTCTCTCCCACATTCAGGACACTTAATTAGAGCCATAGAAAAGCCTCCTTTTTGTATTTTCGTTTAGTATATCACAGAACAACAACTAATACAAGATGTTTTATATACTATATAGGTTGATTTCATTTTGATGAACTATCACCGATACTATATGTTGAGGTGAGGGTAAATGTATATGCGGATTCGCAAGGCCCGTGAGGATTTAGGCTATACAAGAGAGAAGTTTGCGGAAAAGTTGGATGTAAGCGTGTCCTATCTGGCAGAACTGGAACGGGGCAGAACTGGCATTTCTGTGAAATTGTTGGTTAAAGTCTGCAATGTGCTGGGTCTGTCTGCTGATTATGTTCTGTTCGGTAATGAGAGACAGGACGATGCCCTGCGTCTGGATGCTATTCACCGCATTGATGAAAAATACTTGCCTCTTTTAGATAAAGTCATTACGGAACTGCTTGCGTTCAGTGATATGTAAATAGCAAAAAGGGCGGAAAATCCGCCCTTTTTTCTTTTCTGTTGGTATGATACAATAAAGTCAACCGATGCGGGAGGTGATACTGTGAAAGAGTATGAATATGAGGAAGATTGGAACGATGAAGAAGGCGAAGAGGAAGGTTGGGGTTTATCAAAGGAGGAAATTGCCAAACGGCTGCAACAGGTAAACCAAGAGCAGGACAACCGGGAAGAGGAAAAAGAGCAAAAGAAAAGGGGCAGAAAAAAGGGCACCAAGAACAAAACAAGGAAAGAGAAGAAGAAAAGAGACCCGAACGCTCCTCCGAAGAGCAAGCGTTCCAAGAGACAAGGATTGAAGCTGCTGCTTATCCGGGATTACTTATACAATGAAGCCTCAAAAGACAAGCCGAAGAACTCCGAAGCAATCATGGAATATCTGAAAGAAAAATATGATATAGAGGCCACAGATAGAACAATTCATACCGATGTAAAGCGGCTGAGAGAGGATGCGAATGTTCCTGTCATATACAATCGCCACCGACGGGGTTATTATATTGACGAAAGGCCATACTCTCCCGCCGAGCTGCGGCTTTTGATTGACTGCATCCGTAATGCTGAATTTATCACAGAAGAGGACGCAGCCACCCTTACGAAGAAAATCAAAGGGCTTGCAAGTGCGCCGGACAGAGAACTTCTGTCCTATCAGTTGGAAGAAGACAATAGAAAGAGCGAGACCGGGGCAAGTGTTATTGAAAACGTTCCCTTGCTGATAAAAGCAATAACAAGCAAGCGAAAAATCAGCTTTAGGAGATACTATTATGTGGCAAACCGCACTGAACACACTTTCCTAGGGTACACTGTGTATATCGTAAGCCCGCATAAGCTGATACAGCAGTCCAATAAGTACATTTTGGAATATGCTGAGGATTTGGAAGTTTGTACAAAGGCTAAAAATTCCACTAACAAAGATAACATATACCAATTCTACGGTAAGATTGATGTTTCCATGCTTACCGATATAACAATTTTGAATGAGCCTAGTTCATACAGGGAAACCGCACGCAGCCCCGGAAACCCAATAAGGGAAGAAATCATTGACAAGCTAATAGGTAAAAAACGAGCCATTACCGTCCGTTTCCGCTATACTGAGGAGGTAATGCAAGATGTTCTCAAAAGACTGGGAAAAGATGCGGTTCTTATTGATGTAGATGATTACCATTTCCAGACAACTATAATTGATAGACCTTCACCGGATTTACTCTCTTGGATTGCGGGATTTAAGTGTTATGCGAAAATCATTAGCCCCGCTGATGTCATTGAACGATTTCTAGAGTGGGAGAAAAATCGTATAAACGACTACACACGTCTATACGAACAGGACAGGGAGCCGGATGCCATTCTAACCAATGAAGAACTTGATGCCATGACCGATTACGTAAAAGTGACCCCTATAGATAACGAGAAGGCACTGTTTCCGCCAGAGTATACAGATGAAGGGGAGAAGTAGCAACTTCTCCCCTTTTGATAATGAGTTGATGCAAGATGATGGTGAGTTGATGCCGGATGATGCGAGATGATGGTAAAATGTTCAGCGGCGTTTCTTCTTTATCTTCTCTTTTGGCTGGTTCATCTGCGCCAGCGGTGAGAAACGATCATAATCTTTGGAAATATCCGCATCGTAGATGGCGCAGTAGTGCTTCGTCATTTTCAGCGTGGAGTGTCCCAATATCTTTTGGAGCATAAGAGCGTCGCCACCACAATCTACGAGATACTTACGGGCGAAGGTGTGCCGGTAAAGATGGGCACTTGTTTTCTCCACGCCACGGGACTTGTTGTGCCGTGCGATGGCCAACCGCATACCATTCATAGAGAGCATCCCGCCGTATTGGTCACAGAAAAGATAGTCCTCCGGCTTACCTCCACGAATGGGCATATACTCCCGCAGAATGGAAACCATCGTGGAACACAGCGGGACAGACTGGATTTTACCGTTTTTGTTGTGACGCAGAAGCACTTGACGGGTATTCAAATCCACATCCCTGTTCTGGATATTGCGGACAGAGGAGGAACGGCACCCGCAGTTCATAAGAAAATTGACGATGACCCAGTTGCGATAATCGCAGAAGGAGCAGTTCTTTTTGGGCTTCTCCAATAGCGCAATCAGTTCCTCATCGGTATAGGCTTCCTTCACGGTTTCTTTGTCTTTGATATTGGGGAGTTCGGGGACGTTCAGCCCGCTGCGCTCGCACCAATTTAGGAATGTGCGCAACACCCTACAATAAGAGGAGATGGAGTTGTGGGCCAGACCTGACCTTCTCATAGATACCACCATTGCCTCCAAATCCTTACGGGTCAGTATTTCCATTGACTTCTGGATGTCCAAATGATTGGAGATGCTACGAATATGATTGCGGTATGTTGCGATGGTGGTATCGGTCAAACCCCTTGCGGTCTGGGATAAAATGAAGTCCTCAAAAACTTCTTCGATAGATTTGCGGAACTGTCCATGAAATGTGATTTTTCGTGCCATATTTAGACCTCATGCCTTTCGTAAAATTAGCAAACAGGCATGAGGTCTGATTTTACCCACATTCAGCCACTTTTGGAGCCTTTCGTTGGGAAAAAGAGGAAGAAAAAAGCACCCGTTTTCTTTCGAAAACAGGTGCTTTTGGCAGAGGATGAGGGATTCGAACCCCCGCAAACGGAGTCAGAGTCCGGTGTGCTACCGTTACACAAATCCTCTATATGGTGGAGACAACAGGACTCGAACCTGTGACCTCATGCGTGTGAAGCATGCGCTCTAACCA
>JAFYQQ010000062.1 GCA_017559845.1 Bacteroidaceae bacterium
CAAGCACGTTGTATCAATTGAGGGAATGTTACATTTGCCATAAGCTTACCTTTTACGTATTCATACTACAAAGGTAACTTAAGCTTAATGTTTTTCATTCACTTTGGCGTGATTTTTTTATCTCATGGGCATTTCATAATCTTATTTTTGTTATTTGTTAATATTGCATTTTATCTTTTCTCGTCAATCGTACTGCAAATATAGGGCAACTTTGTGGATTATCAGCCGAAAACTGACTTTTTTTCCTTTTATTTAACAGAGCAGAGGGAGAGATTAACGATTGTTAAAATTGCATGGGCTGTTTTTTCACATTCGTTTACGTTGCATTTCCTGTTTGCAGACAGTTTGTCACGGGCAGAATCGGTTCCCATTTGTCGTTTTTTCCGTTTTTATTCCGTTCCGCTGTCTAAAAGTAATGTGTAACGTGTGCTTATCTCAACATTTCTTCGTAACTTTGCCAACGACCAGCAGTAGGCCGGCTTGTCGCTGGCCATTTTTATGGCAAGAGGAAAGTCCGGGCAACGCAGGACATCCCGCTTCCTAACGAGAAGAGATTCGTGAGGGTCTGATCATGTAGAAGAAAATAACCGCCCCGCTTGTCGGGGTAAGGGTGAGAAGGTGGGGCAAGAGCCTACCAGGCCGGTGGTGACATCGGTGCTGTGCATTCCGGGAGTTGAAAGTTCATGTATACCGGCGAACAAACAGAGAAGGCGGTCCGTCTGAGCCGGAGGGTAGAACGATAGAGGTTCGTGGTGACACGGATCGTAGATAAATGACAGGCGTCCGTGCCGATGCGCGGAAACAGAACCCGGCTTACAGGCCTGCTGCTGGTTTTTTTCATTTTTTTCAGATCAATGATTGACAACAAGGCTGTCCGTCCATGATAAAGCTTGACAAACTGGAACTTATATGGAATATTGACGAAACGTCCCTGAGCAAGGGGCGCAGATGGCTTTACCGTAGCCTGAAGTTTCTGATTATCATCATTGAAAGCTTTACCAAGGACAATCTGATGAACTTTGCATCGGCGCTGACCTATTCCAGCATGATGGCTGCCGTGCCCGTGCTGGCCATTGTGTTTGCCGTGGCAAGAGGGTTTGGGTTTGGCGAGTTGATAGAGGACAATGTGCGCGAATCCCTGCAGATGAATCCGGAACTGACAGAACATGTGCTTACGTTCATCGACTCCTATCTACAGAACACGCACAGCGGAGTCTTCATCGGTGTGGGTCTGATAATGTTGCTGTACATCATCATCAGCCTCACCAGCAACATTGAGGTGGCATTCAATACCATCTGGCATGTGGGCAATTCGCGCAATGTCTACCGTAGGTTCACGGACTATGTGAGTGTATTCTTCCTTTTACCTATTGCCATCATCGTGTCCAGCGGTATCAGCCTTTTCCTCATGACCTTCAAGAGCATACTGCCCGATTTCCAGCTCGTCAGCCACACCATTCAGTCGCTGCTCAAGATTACGCCCAGTTTTCTGCTTACGATTGCACTCATGCTCCTGTACAAGCTTATGCCGAACACACCGGTGAAGTTTAAGTATGTCATCATTCCCAGCATACTGGCAGCAGCGGTGTTCCATGGAGTACAGATTTTTTATCTGCATTTCCAAATCAAGCTGAGCAGCTACAACGCCATATACGGTTCGTTTGCTGCCATCCCCTTCTTCATGCTCTGGCTTCAGATTTCATGGACAATCTGCCTTATCGGCGCAAGGATGTGCTATGCCGCACAGAATATGGAAGACTATGTGTTCGAGCGCAGCAGCCAACGCCTGAGCCGACGGTACAGAGATGCCATCTGTCTGTTGCTCATGAGCCGGATATGCAAGAGGTTCGTTGCCGGGAATTCTCCTTTCTCGGCAAACACGCTGGCACGCGACACACAATTGCCACAAAGCTTGGTGCGCCTGCTCCTGGAAGAACTGGTGCAGATGAGATTGCTTGTATCGTTCCATAACGAACGCGGAACGCAGACACACTATCTCCCAGCAATGGACATCAGTCACATGACAATAGACAAGGTGCTGAACCATATAGACTGCATGGGCACGGAAAGTCTATCCCGAAGATGGCAACTGAACACAAAGGAATGGGACACCCTGCGCAAATACAGAAACGCGCACAGAAACGCATTGTTGGTAGACATATAACACATAAAATTAACGCAATTATAACCTCATTATATCAAATATGGCATTGTATATTTTAATCGGATGGCTCGTTTTCCTGGCCATATTCTATCTGGCTGTATTCATAGAATTCGCCTATTACGAATATAACCTTCCACAGAAGTTCCGCATCATCATGGAAGCCTTCACAGAGGAAGAGACAGAAGACGAATAATTCCCCACCCTATTATAACACAAACAAATAATATGATTTCAGCAGAGTCTCTTGCCGTTGAGTTCGGCGGCACCACACTTTTTAAGGACATATCATTCATTATCAACGAGAAGGACCGCATCGCCCTTATGGGAAGAAACGGTGCCGGAAAAAGTACCCTTCTGAAGATATTGGCAGGGGTGCGTCAGCCTACATCGGGAACCGTGAACATTCCCCGCGACTGCGTAGTGGCATATCTGCCCCAGCACCTCATGACCGAAGACGGGCGCACCGTCTTTGAAGAGGCCTCCCAGGCCTTTGCCCATTTGCGCGAAGTGGAAAAGGAAATTGAGCGCATGAACGAGGAACTCACACAACGCACTGATTACGAGAGCGACTCCTACATGCAACTCATAGAGCAGGTGAGCCAACTCAGCGAAAAGTTCTATGCCATTGACATGACCCACTTTGAAGAGAATGTAGAGAAGACACTCCTCGGTTTGGGATTTGAACGCTCCGATTTCAACAAGCCTACCAGCCAGTTCTCTGGTGGATGGCGCATGCGCATCGAATTGGCGAAACTACTGCTAAAGGATCCAGACGTTTTGTTGCTCGACGAGCCTACGAACCACCTCGACATAGACAGTATTCAATGGCTTGAGGAATTCATCAAAACCTCTTCTAAGGCTGTGGTCGTCATCAGCCACGATCGCAAGTTCGTGGATATGATCACCAACCGTACAATAGAGGTCACCATGGGTCGCATCTACGACTACAAGGCCACCTACAGCCACTACCTTGAACTGCGCAAAGAACGCCGTGAGCAACAACAGAAGCAATACGAAGAGCAGCAGAAGATGATTCAGGAGACGCGCGACTTCATCGAACGTTTCAAGGGTACCTATGCAAAGACACTCCAGGTGAAAAGCCGTGTCAAGATGCTCGAGAAACTTGAACTTGTAGAGGTGGACGAAGAAGACACATCGCGTCTGCGCCTCAAGTTCCCTCCCTCACCTCGTAGCGGCACATATCCAGTACAGGCAGATATGGTAGGCAAGTCTTTCGGTGACAAGCTAATCTTCCGCAACGCCTCATTCATGATTGAGCGCGGCGAAAAGGTGGCATTCGTGGGTCGAAACGGTGAAGGAAAGTCCACCATGGTCAAGTGCATCATGAACCAGTTTGAACATGACGGCACGCTCACCCTCGGCCACAACGTACAGATTGGTTATTTTGCCCAAAATCAGGCTTCCCTACTCGATGAGGAACTCACCGTGTTCCAAACCATTGACGATGTGGCCAAAGGAGATGTCCGTCTCAAAATTCGTGACATGCTCGGCGCATTCATGTTTGGCGGTGAGGAAAGTACAAAGAAGGTTAAAGTGCTCTCAGGTGGCGAACGCACACGCCTAGCCATCCTCAAACTTCTGCTCGAACCCGTCAACCTCCTTATCCTTGACGAGCCCACCAACCACCTCGATATGAAGACCAAGGACATACTCAAGCAGGCGCTCATCGACTTTGACGGCACACTCATCGTCGTCAGCCATGACCGCGACTTCCTAGACGGTCTCGTCACGAAAGTCTACGAATTCGGCAACCAACGCGTCCGCGAACACCTCTGCGGCATCTACGAATTCCTGGAAAATAAAAAGATGCAGAACCTCCAAGAATTAGAAAAGAAGTAAATTCTGGAGTTAGCTATAAGCTAAGAATTGTGAGTATTTTGCGACATAAGAAAGTATGTTCATAAAAGTTATACAAAATTCACAACTCATGGAACGCCGTTGAGAAAATACCATTTTTCAGCCGCGTAAAAATGTCACGACCGAGTCACAGACCCATTTAACCATCTCAAAAGGAGGCTTGGCGGCAGGCAGAGGAACAATCAGAGTTCCAACGTATCGGAAGCAAGTGGGGGAAAGGATGGCTGCAGAAGACTATCTGTAGTACAACGAAGTATTGTTTTCTGCCCACAGCCTGGGAATTGAAGGAAATTCCTATACCGTCAATGACACACAGGCGCTGAAGGAACTGGGACTTGGCGTGGTGCCGCAGAACAAGCCGTTGGTTGAGACCATGGAAATGCTGGACCACTTTCATGCGTACGAACAGATGCTTGCCACGCAAGACGAACCACTATCCGAGGAGTATATCCTTAATCTTCATGCCACACTCACAAAAAAACACCATTGCTTACCGCCATCCCGGAGCCAATCCCGGAGAATACACGACAATGGACATGGGGGCAGGAGATACATTGTTCGGCAATCACGAACAACTGATAAAGAGAGTACCCGACCTTCTTGAACACACCAACCGCGCCATTCAAAAGGGTTTGCCCCCGATGTTCATTGCCGCAACTTTTCACGGCCACTTTATCTATCTGCATCCGTTCAGAGACGGGAACGGACGAATGGCCAGACTACTTTCCAACAAGATTCTTCTTCAAGCAGGGCATCCCGTTCTCATCATTACCCGCGAATCGAAAGAAGAATATATCCGCGCGTTGAAACTCTTTCACCGTGACAGCGCAGAATTCCTTGTTTCCTTCTTTTACCAAAGTGCCATGCGCAGGATGGAGAACGAGATAAAAGGGAAAGAGAAAAACACAAGAAAGAGCCTGACCTTCCTGTTCTAACCTACCTCCACCGGGGACTTTCAAGCCTCCGGCTTTATTGTAGCCACACCAAAATGGCGTCTTTTATTTCTTCCAAATTGAGATGACTGAAGTTACTTCAGGTGTCGGGCTCTCTTCAATTCATCCAAGGTAAGAATCAGCGGATGGGCATAGACCGTTTTGATCCACTCCTTATCGTGGTCGCGGATGATGTCCGTGTGCCAGAGCATCCACCATGACCACAGGGTGCCGTCCTTGAAGCATTGTTCTGGAACGGGTAGACGGCCGCATTCGTGCAAGGGGATGAGACGGTTTCTCTCGCCATGCGTTTCCTTTACGGCATAGTAGAGTTTCTTGTCATTCTCGGTGGAATAGGAATCGGCGCCGGCTATGTCATAATAGGCTCTGCCGGGATTACACTCTGCCCGGAACTCACCGCTGTGAGGCAAAACCCAAATCAAGTTGTCCAGTTCCATCTCATTTGTATAATAGTCGTACATGGTACGCCAAAGTCTGATGAAATCTTCTGCCTCGCCCCTGCCATACCAGAACCAGCGTCCGTCGAATTCGTGCATAGGTCGCCAGAGCACAGGCACCTTGGCATCGCAGAGTAGCTTCAGCCAACGGCCAATACGTCTGAGATCGTCCCACACGGCATTGTACTCGGGCGTGCCCTCCACAAAGCATTGTTTTATGTCAATGGTTTGCTTGCTCTGCATATAACCCTCGCCCTTGGTGGGTGCGCCCCAATGCCACATGAGAGTGGGGATGCCTCCTTTACGGTACCATTCAATCACCAGTTGAATTTCATTGGCATTGTTGGCCTCAATCTGAAGGTCATGTCCCCTTACTGCAGGGTATTTCCCCGTAAGTTCGTATATATATTCCACCTCATCGAATCCCCAGGGCGACCACATCTGTCCGGAGAGGATTTTCCCCTGACGCTGATAAGCTAGCAGTTCTTTGAAAAGGCTACGAGCCTCGGGGGAGGCCTTCGGATTTGACAGTTTAGTGGCCTTACGTTCGCTACGGTTCCGTGCAGTCAAGGGCATGAGCGTAACTGAAGGAAAGGCAAATCCCAACATGATAACTATCAGACAAAGCTTGAGGCTATGTTTTTTCATATTCGTTTTCTTTAAACGTCCTAATTCAAATCCACCGCCTCGCCTGTTCCGAGATAGGAGATGCGGCCAGGCATGAGGGTGTGGAGTTTTTCAAACTGCTCCACGCCAGTGCAATGCATGGTGTAATAGTGGCAACGGGGAAAGGCAAGGAGCGAGCTGGCCAAGTCATGGATATAACGTTCCTCGTCTTGCGGTGAGAGGCCGCTCTTCATCAGGTGCATTCCGGCAAAGACATGGGTGGGAGGATGGCCTGCCAAACGAGTTGCCTCTTGCATTATCGCCACAATGCCGCAATGGGCACAGCCGGCAAAAAGGATGATATGCCCACCCTCTTCGAGCAGAAGGCTTTGTTCGTGGCCGAAAGAGTCGTTCTCGTGCTTGTCCGGGCCGTAGAGCAGGCGGTTGCCCGGAGGTGCCGTTTCTTTTTTCCTCCCGAGGGAAAATATTTTTCCTCCCGAGGGAAGTGAAAACACGCCCTGGCAAAAGTGTATTTGCGGATGATGTTCCAATGCGGAATCGAGTCCAATGAAATGCGGCCCCGTATCACGCAGGGAATAATGCGGCTCGAAAGCCTCGCAATGCGCATAGACGGGAGCATGCTCATTCCGGGCAAGAAAATGAGACAGGCCTCCGCCGTGGTCGTAATGCCCGTGCGAAAGGACCGCCCAATCCACTCGGTCCAAGTCAATACCCAAACGCGCGGCATTCTGGACAAAGAGGTCGCTCTGCCCCATGTCAAACAGGACTTGTTGTCCATTGCTTCTTTGGACATGAAGACTCAGACCGTGCTCTACCGGGAATCCGCAGCTACTGGTGTTCTCCACCAAAACGGTAATGCGCATATAGGGGTGTTTTACGTGAAAAACCCGCATAACAGCTTTATGCTGTCACACGGGCTTGTGTTTGAAAATTCTATTCTTTAAAAGAAGAAGCCGAAACCGACTTTCAGTCCCACAGTACTTCCCTCCGAGAACTTGTTCATACAAAGGTCGTAATAGAGGGCCGGCTCGATTGTAACATACTGATTGAGGAAGAAGCAGTATCCAACCTCGGGCGTAAGCTGTACATAATTGTGATTGGGAGCGCAGTGTTCATACTGCAATCCAATTCCCAAATAAAGACCATTCTGCTCGATATAATAGCGTGTACCGGCACCAATCTGCACGTTGTTGACATCTGTTCCGTGCTTTACAAACTGGTGGTTATATCCGAAGCGGCCATAGAGCATCCAATCGTCCACAACGAAGAAACCGCCTGTGGCCTGCATGCCGAAGGTTACCTTCTGAGCCTTGCTGTAAGAGAGGTTAAGACCGGTGAGCGAAGTGTTCAGATAAGAAGTGTACTGCTCGAACTGGGCAAACGCGCCCATTGAAATTACTGCAAACAGCAGTGTGAGAATCATTTTTTTCATACGCATTTCTTTTATTGGTTGCACGAAATTAAGAAATATCGTCCGAATCACCAAATTTCTACAGTTTTTTTAAGATTTGTTTAGATTTCCAACGGAAAAAGAGGACAGTCAAGACAAACGCCATCGCCACTCCGGCTGCCACGGCCACGTTGAGAGGAAGCTTGAATCCTTCGGGTGCCATAAGGATGTAGCAGAGGATGATGAATGTCATGAAGATAGCGGGCAGCAGGGCAATCCAATAACACTTTTGGTGACGGGTCAACCAAACGGAAAGTGCCCAAAGGGTAATCATACCCAAAGTCTGGTTGAACCATGCAAAATAACGCCACAATACATCGAAATCCACAACCATCAGAATGGCTGAGAGAATAAAAATGGGCAGGGACAATGCCAGTCGACGCCACAACTTGTCCTGTGGGAAGCGGAGGAAGTCAGCTGCGATCAAACGGGCTGAGCGGAAAGCCGTATCGCCACTTGTAATGGGAGCTGCCACCACACCCAATATGGCAAGGATGGCCCCCAAAGTACCCATCCAGTTCTGACAGATTTCATTCACAACCACAGCCGGATTTCCCATCTCGGCAAGACGTTCGTAACTGCCGGCAAACTTAATGGCGGCAGCAGCCCAAATCAGGGCCACAATACCCTCGACAATCATTGCACCGTAAAAAACAGGGCGACCCAGGCGCTCGCTCTTCATACAACGTGCCATCATGGGACTTTGGGTGGCATGGAAACCACTGATGGCACCACAAGCCACGGTGATACACAGCATGGGCAGCACGGCATGTCCCTTGGGATGATGGCTGGCAAGTCCGTCCGTCAGCTCGGGCATCCAACCGGGATTGGTCATTACTCCGTATCCCACACCGACTGCCATTACCAACAGAGCCACGCCAAAAACGGGATAGATACGGCCAATCAGTTTGTCAATGGGCAGCAAGGTGGCCAATATATAATAGATAAAAATGACGGTACTCCATACGCCGGCAGTTCCCCAAGCGCCCCAACCACTGGCCATGTTAGCAAGTAGTCCTGCAGGCGTGGTTACAAACACCGCTCCCACCAGTACCATCAACACCATTGCACAAACGCGCATGACATTGCGGATAACCGGGCCAAGTTCTCCACCCACAATCTCGGGCAGCGAAGCGCCATTCTGCCGAAGACTAATCATTCCGCTGAGATAGTCGTGTACCGCACCGGCAAAGATACAGCCGAAGACAATCCACAAATAAGCAGACGGTCCGAAAAGGATACCCATTATCGCTCCGAAGATGGGGCCCGTACCGGCAATGTTCAGAAACTGGATGAGGAAAACTTTCCAAGTGGGCATGGGCATGTAATCCACTCCGTCAGCCTTGGTATAACATGGTGTTTTGCGATTGGGATCAACACCAAAAATCTTTTCTACAAAAGCGCCGTAGACGACGTATCCTAATATTAGGCACGCCAAAGCAACATAAAAAGTAACCATAATATCTGTGTTTTTTAAGTTAATGATATGCAAAGATAACATTTTTCGAACGAATCTCATGAAAAAACACTAACTTTGTGGCATGAACGTGCCCGAAATAGCCATATTGGACTCTAACGTACTCACACAGTTGGGTTTGAAAGCACTGCTGAACCGCATTGTGCCCCAAGCCGAGGTGCGTACCTTCCATACTTTCAGACAGCTGGTCTACGACTGTCCGGACGCCTTTGTCCATTATTTTATTGAGGCACAGATGCTGGTGGAGCACAACGCCTTCTTTATGGAACGCAGGGCACGCACCGTTGTTCTGGTCAGGGGATTGGGCACATTACCACAAACCAGCGATTTCCATGTACTGGACGTCACACAAAACGAAGAAGGCTTGGTGCGTTCCATGCTGCAACTGATGCAACCGGCCCATGCGCACGGCCGCAACCTGCCGCCCCGCACGCCCTGGGAAGAGCCTTGCGGACTGTCTCCACGCGAGGTGGAGGTTCTTGTTCTCATTGCCCGTGGCTGTATAAACAAGGAAATTGCGGAACGGCTCTGCATCTCACTCACTACAGTCATTTCCCATCGCAAGAGCATCATGCAAAAATTGGGAATCCGCAACGTGTCCGGTCTTACCATCTATGCTGTTATGAATGGTTATCTGGATATTTATGAGATTTAGGGAAAAATGTCATTAAGGAGAATGAAACGTTCAAAATACCCTGAAAGGGTTATAAGAACACAGACGGGGGTGTCAACCCCCGATAAATGTGCCGTTTAAAAAGTAGCCCTGAAAGGGCGAAAGATAGTTGTCAGTCGGCAAATACATATCTTGCGTCATAATCTATCCCGTAAGCCTCCAAGAACAATCTATATTCATCTTGGAAACTTCTTTTTCTATGGTGTTCTTCCTGCTGATGAATATATTGAATTGTTTTGTCAAGCAGCGACGGGCTAACAGAAAATGCTCCATAACCATCTTGCCATGCAAATTCCGTATAATGTGTATCAAGTTGCTTTATCCATTTGCTGCTGTTTGACTTTATTACTCTGACAAAATCTGTCAATGCCATGGATTTAGGAAGAGAGGCCAGTATGTGAATGTGGTTTTGTACACCTCCCACTGCATAAGGAATTCCATCCATCCTTTTGATAATTCCGCCAACATACTGGAAAATACGAGGTAAATCTCCACCAAGCATTTTCACTCCAGCCTTTTTGACGTGGAATATAAGATGAACGTCAATCTTCACTAATGAACTGGCCATTCTTCGCTATGTTTTCTTTCGCCCCTTTAGGGCTCTTTATTGTTGTTACCTAGCCGGGGGTTAACACCCACCGGCTGTGTTCTACACACCCTTCCAGGGTTCTCTAATTATACAAACAAAATGCCTTCAACTTCCCTAAAGGGACGTTCTAAAAATTCTGGATTTAAGTTTTACCAATTCTGGTGTTCTCAGTTTCGGTCGCTTTACGTCTCTTTCGGTGTCATTTTGTCAAGTCTCATCTGTCACATAGCCCGCTATGTTCTTTCTTCAACTTACAAAAGCACACACGAAAGAAAATCGAAAATCAACTCGACATAATTTTTAGAACATCCCTAAAAGCAAAATATCAGTCCCTTATCATTACGCCAAAATGGCATCGGCCAAAGCCTCCATGGCCGGGATGTCCGTCTGTTTCATGCGGCTTCGTATCGTTACAGTGGGTTCAACCAACGTAATCTCTTTCATCGGTTCTATAAGAGTACGCATAGCCCTTGCCGCACAAGGTGCCCAGGAACCGTTCTCTATGAGTCCGATGCGGCGTTTCTGGTAATTCTTTATCTGCAAATGATGCAGGAAATCGTGCATTACGGGGAAAACACCAGCGTCATAACTGCTGGCGGCCAATACCAAACGGGGATAACGGAACGCATCTTCAATCACCTCGGCCATATCACTGCGGGACAAATCACTCAGCACCACCTTTTCCGCTCCACGGACACGCAACATTTCAGCAAATTCGCGGGCCGCTGCCGCTGTTCCGCCATGAATGCTGGCATAAGCCACCAAAACACCTTCGCTCTCGGGTTCGTAACGGCTCCAGGTATCATATAAAGATAGGTAGGGAGTAAGATCGCCCGACAACACTGGACCATGCAAAGGACAAATTGTACGGATGTTCAATGTAGCAGCTTTTTGAAGCACAGCCTGCACCTGAGCGCCGTACTTGCCACAGATATTGAAATAGTAGCGGCGAGCTTCACACGCCCAATCATCTGTCTCGTTACACAAAGCGCCGAATTTGCCAAAACCATCAGCGGCAAACAACACCTTTTCAGTCTGCTCGTAACTCATAATAACCTCGGGCCAATGCACCATGGGAGCAGCTATGAACTTAAGTATATGTGTTCCAAGAGTAAGGGAGTCGCCCTCCTTTACTGACAAGACACGCCCCTCGAAGTCTGTTCCTTCAAAGAAGTTGGGCAGCATTTTTGCCGCGGCAGCAGAAAGTACCACCTTCATCGCAGGATATGTATTCACCGCTTCTGCAATGAGCGAGGCGTGGTCGGGTTCCATGTGATGTACCACCAAATAATCGGGCTGGCGACCGTCAAGCACTGCGGTCAGATTGGCTTTCCATTCTTCGCCCTTGCGGGCATCCACGGTATCCATCACCGCAATCTTCTCATCCAGGATCACATAGCTGTTATAGCTCATTCCTTCGGGTACAACGTATTGGCTTTCAAAAAGGTCTATATCTAAATCATCAACGCCTATATAGCGTATTGTATCTGTTATTTTCATTTTTCAAACGTTTAATATATCATGCTTCTTTTCTTCATTTCTTTAGCCCAAGGGTGTGTGGACTCACTCTTTACCGAAAGGCCGTCAATAAACAACGGTTCACTTTCGTTACCATAACGGTCAATGGCCGTCACAGCCAAATGCATTCCATACAAAGTCGCATTGAGCAGGTTGTATGTATAGGCTGTATTTTGGGTAACAGTGAGCAGGTTGCGCACATCGCCCACATCCACTGGCCGCTTCTGGCTGGCATAAACCGCATAACGGCAATACGTTCCGTCCTTTTGTTGCGGTTTCCATGAAATTTCTTCCATAGTGCCCTTTATGCGTTTTCTTTCCACCAGTTCCGGTTTGTTGGGCGGCACGCTGTCCTGCCACTTCATGGGCGGAAGCAAGGCGGGATGGGAGTAGAACTCTCCTTGCAGATAGTCATACAATCCCTTGGTGTTTTCCGTCAGATGCAAGCAACGGAAATAGGCCTGTCCCTGCAGATTCTCGCTGCGCATAAAGGCCAGTTGGCGTTGTATTACGTCCAGAGGCCAGTCTTTTTCCTTCGGGTGCAAAAAATAAATTCCCAGTCCGGGCGCTATGGTGCGGCCATGGCTTTGCTCCTGCCAGTCTGCCGCAAAGGGGAAGAAGTGATCATCCTTAAAATACATCATGGGACAGAGCAAATCCATTATACCCTGCTCCAGCCAGGCCTGCGCTTCTTGATAGACTGTGCCCCATGCCGACCAGCCACGGGCAGAATAACGGCTCACATCGGCATGCTTGCCTACAGGACTGCAGCTCAGACGCACCCAAGGCTTCACCTTCTTTACTTCATTGTATATGGTGCGGACCATTTGGGTCACGTTAGCTCGTCGCCAATCGGCCTTGTTCTGTTTCTTGCCATATTTGCGATAAGTGGAGCCGTCGGCAAAACTTTCTGCCTTCTCGGGATAACGGATATAATCCAAATGGATGCCGTCGACATCGTAATTTGAGACGATTTCCTTACAGATGCTGCTTACATATTCAGCAGAGCCAGGCAGGCCAGGATCCAAATAATACTGGCCGTCATGCCTGCGCAACAGTTTGGGATGAGTGTTTATCAAACTCTTCTTGCCTATTTTCCTGGCCTGTGCAGTTTTAAAACAGGGGACAGCCACAACCCAAGCATGGAGTTCCATTCCTCTGCGATGGCATTCCTCAATGGCAAAAGCCAGCGGATTGTATCCGGGATCCTTGTCATATTTTCCAGTCAGCGCCACATCCCATGGTTCAATCTTGCTGGGATAAACCACACTTCCACGGATACGGGTCTGAAAGAACACCGTATTTATACCGCACTGTTGCACTTGATCAAGCAAACGGCACAATTCTTCCTGCTGCTTTTTACGGCTTTCCGCACTAAGTGCCTTGGTCTTGGGCCAGTCCAGACCGCTCAGTGTAGTAAGCCAAACCCCACGCACTTCGTGTTTGGGCGCAGGGTGTTGCATCAGATAGCCCAACTGTGCTTTGCAAGTAAGCACAATCATCAAAGCCATCCATAATAATACTATCCTTTTCATAGTGCAAAGGTAGTGAAAGCCATATAGAATACAAAGAAAAGAAGGAAAAAACTTCCTTCTTTTCATATTTGTTAATATTGGATGATACCGTGTCCTTTACTTTGTGCTGTACTTGCCGGCATAGGTCAGGATATTCTCACCGCATTTGAAATCGAGATACAGACTGTCAGCGGTAAAACGTCCGGAAAAGCCAGAAATGGTATATTGTGGCATTGTGGTCCACTCGTTCTTCCAAATCATTTCGGGCACACTGGTGGCCGATGCCAGTTTCAACGTCTTGCCGTCTTCCATCAGTTTGATGCCGTCAAAGCGGATATCGAAGGCATAGTGTACCTTATCGGTAAAACGAATCTGGTCCATATACAAGGTGTCGCTATTCTCTCCCTTTATGATGCGCATCACCTGCGATTTGCCGTCCTTGCTCAACGTGCCGTCAGGCAAATAAGCTTCGTATGCACCCACATACTTGCCGTAAGTGGTAGAGATGGTTATCTCATTTTCTGGTTTCTCGTCATCGCTGCAAGCCGTAAAAGCCACCGATGCACAGGCAAGGCACAATGCCCAAGTCAGATAAGTGTACTTCATAATATATATTATATAATGTATAGTGATTAAAAATTCCAAGTCAATGTGGCGCCCCACTGCAAAGGCTTGCCCTGCTGTAGGAAGCGGTTCTTCATGGAGACAAAATAGAATGTGCTGTACGAAGCGTCTGTCAGGTTACGTCCCCATAATGTCAGATTCCAGGAATCGTATGAGAAACGCGCCGAAGCATTGAGCAGGGCATAGAAGTCTTGCCGGGCTTCATTCCGTTCGTCCCAATAGAGCGGACCCACGCCCCGCACATCGGCGTGAAGCGTCAGGGCCATCCGGTCGTTCTTCATCGGCACATGCCAGTCTGCCCCTGCCATCAGCGTATGTTGCGGCACATAAGGGATGTATTTGTCCTTGTAGTTGGCATTACCGTCAGGATAATCGGCAAAGACAGCATGCGTATAGCCATAAGATGCCTGCAACGTAATCGCATTCCAACGGTGTGTTCCTTCCAGTTCTACACCGCAGATACGCGAATGACCGGCATTGGTCATCATACGTCCGGTCTGCATTCCGGGGGGGAATACCGTCAACTGTTGGTCGCGGCAATCAGTATAGAAGACGGTTGCGGATGCAGAGGTGCCGTTCTTTTGCCACTTGTATCCGGCATCCAGATTCCAGCTGTATTCGGGTTTGTATCGAGTGGTCTTTTTCACATCTATGTCATCTTCTACGGCAATATAGTTGCGGATGATTTCCGAAGTCATCAACTGCTGCACCAAATCCGAGAAAAGCTGGGTGTTAAAGCCACCGGCCTTGAATCCTCTGCCTGCCGATGCATGCCAGGTGGAATTTCCCCGGTTATATGTAATGGCCACTTTGGGTGCCCATTGGAGATAATGGGCGGTCTGCGTACCAGTCAATCGCACAGGGAGCAGACGGTCTATATCACCATCGGGCGAAGCAATGTGATACTGTACTTCCGCTCCGCTGTCATACTTGAACTGCTGTCCTTCATATTCAATTCGGCCACCGGCTGTCAGTTTCCAACCCTTGCCCAAATTCACCACACTATGATGGTAAAGGGAAAGTCCGTAATATCGCTGTACAAAATCACTTTCCACCGGAAAGACGTCCGTCATGAAGGAGAGCGTATCTTGCGGGCTCATCTGCTGGATGCCGGCATTGGCATTGTCCAGAATCAGACGTTGTATGCCGTCGGCCTTAAATGTAACCGGAGCAGACGTGGCAAGATTCCTGCCCCACAGATTCATGCCCGTAAGCCAGTCCCATCGTTCTCTGGAATGAATGGGACGCAAGGTAAAGTCCTGGTTTATCGTGTGGTCACGCTGCGCCTGTTCAAGCGTGAACATGGAAAGCGGCGTAAAGTCCTGGTCCATCTGCATAGCATCGTCCACCAGTTGATAGGATGTGGTGGCATTGTAGCGAAGTCGTTCCCACCTCCCTTCGAACGAAGCTGCCAGTCGCCATGTCACACGATGGTAGCCGCAATGGTCATTATAGCTTATCGGGAGCAAGTGGTCTGTACCCTCCTCCAGAAGCCCGTATGGGAAACCACCCTGATTCACCCAGTCAAGACCAGAAACAACGTTCCAATGCACTCCGTCCGGATCACCCTGTCGCGTAAGTCCTTCCATGCGGAAGTTCAGACCGGCGGTTCGGCTCCAGTCGCAATGCGCATTCTTGTATTCATTTGTATAAAATCCATCGGAACGCGAGCCGTGTGCGGCAAGCGAAATACCCAGATTTTCATTAAGACGCCGGTAAGTAGATGCTCTTCCTCGCCATGTATTTCCGTTTCCTCCCTCAACCATCAGACGTGTCCCCTCATAATCAAGGGGAGAAATGGTCTTGATGTCCATAACCCCGCCCATGGCATTACGGCCATAGAGCGTATTTTGGGGACCGCGCAGCACAGCTATGCTCCGCACGTCCAGCAAAGGGAAATCGTAGGTGTTCTTGTTCAGCAAAGGCACACCATCCACATATACCCCCATGGCAGGTTGGTCTATGCGCGAGCCCAATCCACGGATATATACAGATGAGGTCATTCTGGAACCGTAGTCGGGAATGTGCAGGTTGGGCACCAGAGAGGAAAGTTCCTTCACATCCGTCACACGCAGTTTTTCCATCTCACGCATATGGAATGTAGAATTTGCCACGGGACAAAGGTCGGCCATCTGCACGTTGCGGCTCAACGGTGCCACCACAACCACCTGGCGCATGGTATCTGCCGGCACACCACTTTCGGACTCGGCCTTTACAGAATGCAGCAAACCAGGCAGAAACACCATTCCTGCCCACACACAAAACCTCATTATAGAACGTAATTCTTTCAAATCAGGTGCAAAGATAGTGCAGCGTCACGGGTTCTGCAATCCTCATTTGTGAGGATATTTGGGGATTTTTGTGTAAGGACTTCACTTTTACTCCAAGAACAACCGCCTCGTTACATAACAAAAACAATTCCGTCCCTTTTACGGAACGGAATTGTAAAAATGTAAGACATGTGTCCGGAAGAGGACGGACAGTTTACTTCTTTAAGTATTTCTTGCCATCCATAATGTAAATTCCCTTCTGAGGCGCCTGAACCTTTCGGCCATTGAGGTCGAACATATCCGTTTCATGAGCCATCTGATCGGAAGTGCAGTCAATCGATGTGGCAGTGAAGCGCGCGTTGCGGAGCGCCTCTGTGGCTTCCTCGAGCATTTGCACCTGAGCACGGGTTACGGTTCCGTCCTCGGCCTGTTTGCCCACCTCGTCAATAAGGGCAGTCAACGCATCGGCTGCTTCCTTCACTTCGGTGTTTTTTGCATACAAGCAAGAGGAGCTTACCTCGTTCTTGTACATCTGGAACTCTGCCACACTGTACTGGGGATGACCATTGCGCAAGTGTTCTGCAGGCGTGTGAAGCACATGGAAACGCACATACTTATAAGGCTTGCGCATGGCAATGTTTTCACTGCTGTAGCTGCGGGCGACGTCTCCGCCAAAGTTATACACATGACAGATGTAGTTCCAGTTCTCACCATCCTCGGAAGCTGTAATCATCAGGTCTTTCCAACGGTCTCCTTGTCCGTATTCCACATTATCGTTTCTGCGATAATAGGTAAAACGGAAGTTGGAAACGTTTTCGTCCCTGAGTTCCACCTGCAGATAATGGGGCTGCGAAGGCGGAGTCTTGCTGTAGAGAGAATGGATATAGGTACTTGAGTTCAAATCTATGGCATTACGCATGGCATAACCGGCCTCCATTCCGTCTGAAGAAAGTTGGGACGCGAGATTGACCAGGCGGGTACGGGTATTGGTATAGGCATACACGCTGTCCACCTCTTGCCACGCCTTTATGATTGCACCACGGGCATCGTCGGCCACACTGGTGGTAAAGTAGGTATCGGCCCACAACGGATCGTGGTCGGACATCCAGAATCCATCAGGCGTCTTGCGGTTGTCCCACTGGGCATAAGTGGAGGTCACGTTCTTGGTGGCATAGATATAGTCTATGCGTCCAGTTGGAGCTTTCGAACCGGTAGAATAATGCTTGCGCCGGCGGGAACTGGTCCACATATCCCTGAGCAGGATCTTCCAGTTGAGCACATAGGTGTAGTTGTCCTCGGTGTCCTTCATATTGAAGTCACCGGTAAAATAATGGGGCAAGTCCTTGCCGAACTTCTTGTTCAAGTCCAGCATGTGCTGTTTTACCACCCTAATCTGCGCCTGGCGCACAGGTTGCGAATCATAACTCAAGTGGGTGTTGGTAATGAGGAAACGCGCACCGCTGTGCAAATCCTCCATATACGCCCAAGTGGCAATTCTGTAGTGGCTGGAGCCTTCCACTTTGGAATGCACGTCCGGGGTCTCCGTTAGCCAATAATTACCGGTGTCCAGAACGCGGAAGCGATCTGTGCGATAGATAATGGCCGTGTATTCACCGCTTTCTGCACCGTTGTTTCGGGCTGTACCCACCATGGCATAGTTGGGAATGCCGCGCAGGATGTCGCACAGTTCCTGTCGCACCGGTTCCTGCATACCCAAAAGGTCAGGAGCCACATCGTTCAGATACTGGTGAATGACCGCACAACGGTTCTCCCATGTATTGCGTCCGTTACCGTCGGTAACAAGAATGTTTCCCATGGGAATGTTGTACGACATGATGCGGATTTTTTCCGTTGCCGCCCGAGCGGTGACCGAAGCCACCGCTGCGAGAAGCAAAAGAAAATATTTACAGAATTTCATCGTTTCCAATTACTTTAGATGTACTTTGACTTACTTTACAACCGTACGGCCCACGCCCTTCTGGCCCTTGAGGATGTACATGCCGCGAGGCATACCCTGCAGGCTGGCAGAAGCGGGAACACGAGAGCGGAGCAGACGACCCTGCACGTCATATACGTTCACGGTCTGGCCCAACTCGGCATTCACGTCTACAATGGCGTTTTCCTTATCATTGTAATAGGTGCCGTCCTCGGCCTTGAATACGATCAGATGGGTTGCATCCAGTACGGGGTGCTGGTCGCCACCTTCACCCAAAGTCTGGAACCATACGGGGCTTTCAGTGTTACCACCATTCAGGTTATAGGTAACTTCTCCTGATTTCACCTGTTCCAGATTCACTATAGTCGCCTTCTTGCCGTCACCATTATTGCTGTAGTTGTTGATGAGAACAACCTTGTCGTTGCCTGCTCCATAGCGGGTAAAGAACTGATCCATACCGTCGTGTCCGGTTACAGTACTGATTGACCAGCAGTTCTCCACACTACCGCCAACAGTTCCGAACCATCCGCAAATCTGGGCGCAGTTCTTCCAACTGTCAACGCCTGATGCCTGAGTGATGGCACCAGTGGTGTAGCAGTTCTTGATGTGGGCAATGTTGCCACTGTTGGCGTTACCCAAAATACCTGCGGCTGCCACATTGGCTGATACGGTTCCTTCGTTACCCAGGTTCTCCAACCAAACATCACCGCTACCAGTACTACGGCCTACCAGACCGGCACGGTCATTACCTGTGATGGCACAAGTGCTGTCCAGACGAAGATTGCGAATTACAGCAGGGCTTGCAATGCTACCGAACACACCCACACCGATGGCACTGGGCTTGAACACTACTGCATTGCTGATGGTATGTCCCTTTCCGTCGAAGGTTCCCTTGTAAGGATAAGTATCGTTGGCGGTTGCACCGTCGTCTACCAGATTCCATCCGATGGGGATGAAAGGAGTATCGGTAAAGTCGAGGTCGGCACACAATACACCGTTAATATCAGCTGCACCAGCATTTACCATCATGGCAAAGATTGTCCAGTCGCGGGTTGTTGAAAGCTGGTAAGCATCATCCTTGAAGGGAGGATAGAGAGTATTGGAGTTGAACTTATCCACAATGGCCAAAGCATCCTCTGCAGAGGCACTACCGGTAATGAACGCATCCCAAGCTGCATTGTAGTCGGCATATACGGGATCTCTATCCTCGCTTGCGATAAAGCCCTGATCATACATTTCCTGAATGATGGTGTACACGCTTTCAGCTGTGGCAACCATAGTTACGTATGCCTGGCGGCACTCGTAAATCTGCTGGAAGATCTGAGAGAACTTGCCTGCGAGTTCCATCTTGGCAGCTCCGTCAGTAGCAGTTGCGATAGCCTCAACAGCAGCGGCCAACTCGTCCTTCAATGCCTGAGAGAAGTTAGGATACTTCGCATAGTCCTCTGCCTCGCTATGAATGAATGCAGAAATGGTGGCAGCACGGTCTGCATAACCTGCCAATACCTTGTCCAGCGCTTCGTTTGCCTGTTCAGTAGTACCCAGGTAGAACAGACGGAACTGTCCGAATCCTGTCCAGTCTTTCTCCAGACCTGTGCCGGGGTTCTTGATACCTACGGTCAGGTTGCCGTCAGTAACTTCCACAGCCACATAGTTCACATAGCGGTTGCCCTTGAACGCATAAGCACAACCAATGGGGCCCATGGGAACATAGCCTTCCATCTCACCCATTATATAGCTGTAGTCTATCGCATCACCAGTGAGGTGACAGTTCTCACCATCCACAGCAGCGTCCTTAGTAATGACATCTTCTGCTTCCATCATTACGTAGTTCACGTTTCCGTTCAGATAAAGTTGGGCTGCATGCAAGGTGTTGTAGATGTCACCGGCTGCACGGTATGCGGCATTTGCCTGCAAGAGATAGATTCCGTTCTTCATGCCGGTAAGGGTCTGGTGCATGTCAAAGGTGCAATTCCATGCTTCAGCGGCAGACATTACGCCTTCTACTGTGGCAGGAGTCATGCTGCCTTGGTATGTTCTTTCCCAACCTTCGAACTTGTCATCCAAGTAGGGGTTGGTCAACAGGTTGGTCACTTCAGATCCTGCCACATAGTCGGCCGCAATAGCCTGCTTCAACAGGTCTTCCACATATGCCTGCTCGGCTGCAACCTGCTCGTCTGTCAGCACATGGCTGGTCATGATATAAAGGAAGCTGCCGTTGGCAAAATCTTCTCCGGGTTCAATTTCATCATTCAGATAAGAAGCCAGCACATCATACAGTTCTCCTGATACGGGATTGGCCTCCAGATAAGCGAGAATCTCTTCACAAGCAGTCTTGTATGTTTGATAAGCTGCGGCCGATGCCTCAACGGTCTTACGGGTTTCCATCAACTTCACGTAAGCCTCCAGGAATGCATCACGGTCGGCAATGCCTGCCAAAGCCTGTGTTTCTGCCAAGTAAGCATCCAGCAAAGCCTGAGTGGCAACGGCCTCCTGTGCAAAGGTCTGTTCTGCAGCCACAACGGTGGCGGCAAAGGTCTTGAAGGAAGCCTCGTCTGTAATACTTGCATATACGCCGTCACCAGCATGGTAAACCACACCGCGTGTGTTGTCAAATCCGGGATAAAGATCCTGACCAATGGTCTGGAACCAAGAAGGATTGATAAATGAACTGCCATTCAACAGGAATGCGAGTTTACCGCTGGCCACATCCTCTTCTTCAATATGGGTACCCTGGGTACCGAAGGGACAGTAGCAATTGGTCATGGTCAGTCCACCATAACGGGCCAGATAACGGTTTTCAGCCTGGAAACCGGTTACGGGAGAGATACTCCAACTGTCGGTAATCTTCGCGCCCACATTACCCTGCCATCCAGAGAAGCAGGCGGCATCCTTTTCTGCAGTAATGGTACCGGTGGTGAAGCAACGGGTAATGTTACATACGCTTGACGCATTGGCATTACCAATAAGACCAGCAGCGGCCTCGCCCTGACAAGTTACGTCGCACATTACACCAACCTGAATGATGTTAACGGTGTTTGCACCAGAAGAGTGACCGATAAGACCACCGGCATACTTGACACCAGTAACAGAACAAGTCTCGTCAATCAACAGGTTCTTGATGGTACCCTTTGATACAGTACCGAAAAGTCCGGCTCCGGGTTCTGTATGGTTCACCACCATGTTGCTGATGGTATGGAAACCACCGTCTACATCTCCGGCAAACATGTGGCTGTCGTTACCGATGGGGGTCCAATCCTCACCACCCAAGTCCAGATCGGCCACAATACGCAGGTTCATGGGAGAAACACCAGCGTTTACCTGCTGAGCCACCCAGCGCAGTGCCATGGGGTTAGAAATTACATAGTATCCGTCCTCGCCCTGCTGAAGTGCGCCACAAGCATCGCAGAAGCCGTTCTCGTCATAGTTGTGAGGAGTGTGAACGGGTTCTGTCTCGGTGTTGGTATAGGTGAGTTCGGTTGCGGGAGTGCCGTCGCAGTTGTAAGTACCAGACTGGTAAACCACTGCCGTTCCTGTACGGGTAGGCATGGGATCTGTACCAAGCAACTGGAACCAGGCGGGAGCCTCATTGTGGGCGTTCAGCAGATAAGCGATTTCACCGCTGGCCAACTGTTCCTCTGTTACGGCAGGAGTTTCCACGGCATTGGCACCGCCCATACCGATAACAGAGGTTCCTTCCAGATAGAAGTTGCCTGTCACTCTCTCCTTCTTGGTACTGGTGTTGCAATGACCCAGAACGGCAGCAACCTTACCACTGGTTCCACCCTCTACGGTACCGATACTCAAGTTGCCATGCAAGCCCTTGAAATCACCGTTGTTGACGTATCCAAGAATACCACCACAGTTGTTACCTGCGTGCATAACGATAATCTTTCCGGAGAACAGACAGTTTGTAATCTTACCGACATTAGAATAACCGGCAATACCACCGTCAGAGTCGCCCTTTTCATGGATGATGGTGAATGTTCCGCTGTAGGTACATCCGTCAATCCATGTATCACGCAAAGAGCCTACCAGACCTCCGCAATGGCCATTGTTCTCGACATTTACGTCCACACCGCAATGTACGTTCTTGATGACAGAACCACCGTCGGCATAACCGATAGTTCCCGTTGCACCGTTCATGGCATTAAGGGTTCCGGCGATGCTGAAATTCTGCAGGGTTGCACCCATAATCTGACCGAAGAATCCTTGATTGTCACCAGTTGTGGTGTAATTGAAGTTTGTAATGCTGTGACCCTGACCGTCAAATGTTCCTCGGAACAAGGAGATACTGGTCCATTCCACGCCCGTCATGTCAATGTCTGCTGTCAGCACAGCCTGTGCCTCGGGCTTACCTTCATTTACCAGAGTTGCAAAGTCCACCAGATCCTGTGCGGTGCCAATCTGATAGCATCCGTCCACTTCATCCAGTGCCCATGCATTGGCACAAGTCATCAGGAAGAATCCTGCGAGTGCCCCACGAAGTAATCGTTTTCTCATGAGAATAATTTTTTTTGAGTTAATAATTAATGATATTTATGTGTATTTTAATGATTTTGACAACAAAGATAACAAATTCCGTCTAAACCGCATAGTTTTCCCTCTACGGGATAAGCGTTATTTAACTTTTTTTTCACATTTTCGTTCTGTCCTATACTACCTTGCACAAGACATGGGCGCTACTGCCCCCAAAAACGCAGTGCTTTCCGTTGCCCGTTGCAATGCATTGCAATGGACGATGCAATGCATTGCGTTTGTCATCGCACCGCATTGCATAAAGAAAGCCATCCCATTCCATAATAAGGAGCGGGATGGCCGAAGGGGTTAAGGAATGTTCTAAAAATTCTGAATTTAGGTTTTTACCTTTTCTGGTGTCCTCCGTTTCGGCTGCTTTTCGTCCCTTCCGGTGTCATTTTGTCAAGTCTCATCAGTCACATAGCCCGCTATGTTCCTTCTTCAACTTTCAAAAGTACACACAAAAGAAGAACGAAAATCAACGCGACATAATTTTTAGAACATCCCTTATTTCAAGTGCCCTCTAATGGACAACTGTCTTACTTGGTGATAATCTTCTTTCCGTTTACAATGTGGAGGCCCTTCTTCAGGCCCTCTGTGGTTCCGCTTTCGTTAATCATCTTTCCGTCGATGCTGTACACACCACTTACGTTTGTCTTGGCATCCTCAACACCGATGATGCCAGTGGCGTTGCCGTAGTTGATTGCATTAGACTCTGCAGACTCAACCTCGCCTGTCACAGCGGTTACGGTGTATCGGCCATAAGCACCCTTGGCTACGGCATAAGTGGTGGTTTCGAGTCCGGTTGCCACTGCCTTGCCATTGCAATATACATTGTAAGTAACGGCATCAGCAGCACGCTTGGCTCTGCTTGCCATCTTGGTGTCGGGCTTCTTCAGCACAGCCTCAATCACCCAGTTGAAATCGAGCTTATACTTGGTCATCAATGAATACCAGTAACCGTTTGAGCCAGATGAAGAGATCAGGTCGCCATATCCTGCCACTGCCGGACCGGCGTCTCCGGCCATGGGCTTCACGCCCTTCTTGTATGTAAGGTGATAACCTACGTAAAGATCCTGTCCGGCCTCAATGGTAACGGGGTTGTTCAGACGTACTTCGTTCCATCCCACAACGAGGGTTTCAATATCCACTTCCTGTTCGTAGATTACGTTCTCGTTCTTCATCACGATGACAGAAGCGCTGGTCACGTTGTTGTCGATAAGTCCGAAACGGATGTGGCTGATTTCCATACCCACCTTGTCAGCAACCTGAGAGGCATCGAACTTCATTACCTGGAATCCAGAGTTGTTTGAGCTGGTCATGCCACAACCTTGCTTCCAGTCGATGTTGCCGTTGTGAACCTTCAGCACGGGAGACTCTGAGGCGGCCTTCCAAGTAAGGTTGAAGCCTTCTTCTCCTTCTTCACCGGCCAGATCGTAGGGAGCGGCAGGAGCCTGCTTGATGTCGTTGGTGATGCTGATCACACGGCTTGCGGGTGATTCCCATCCCTTTTCATAAACAGCAGTAACATGATAGTTGAACACACCATAGTTGCTGATGACCTCGGTGTAGCTTGTAGACTCGCCATCCTGCACCACTTCGTTGTTGCAGTATACACGGTAAGACAGCGCCTTGGGCTTGGCGGGAGCCAGTCTTGCTGCCTTCTTGGCGGGCTTCACAGCGCTTTCAACGCCGAACTCATCCGCTGTATAGTCAATTTCCTTAGCCTTTGTCACAATCTTCTCGGGCAGATTCTCAAAGGCCTCGTCCTGTGCGCCCAGCACAACAGCCTTGGCTCTGCTGCCGCCGGTTGCGGGAACAGCAATACCGCTGATCACAATGTTGTAGTCCTTCAAGTCGGGAGCGATAGTGCCCAGTTTGAACCAGTTTGCACCACCAGTCAGGCTCACTACTGCACCGTTCTCAACTGCGGGTCCGGCGTCAACGATGATGGCAGACTTGTTGGCGGGGAGAGTGGCCTTGTAAACCAGATAGAGATCCTTGTCAGCGGGGATGGTAATCTTTGAAGAGGGGTTTATGGTGTACACATAACCAGGTTCAATGTCCTTCATCTCCTCTGAGTAGATGGGAGCGGGATTGCCAGACTCGTACACTTCGATGTGGAAGGTGCTGAGACCTTCACCGATGGCAAACTTCAGAGAGTTGAGTTCATAACCCACACAGCCAGCCAGTTCTTCCTTGGTAAACTTGGCACCGTAAAGCAGGTCGGGCATCTCCTCGGCAAAGCCTGCCATATAAGCGGCTGCATCATAGTGTTTCAATTCGATGGCCTCAGCGCTATAGGTGAGGTCGAGTTTGTTGTTCTCATCGATGGTACTTGAAAGGATTACGGGTGCCTCGTAGGCAGCGGGGAGTGTATAGGTTACATCTATCTCCTTTGCGGGGGACAGACGGCCGTCCTTGCCCTTGGCCACAACACCGTAGTTGTATGTGCCGAGATCCTCAACGGTATCGGTATACTTCAGTTCCTTCACGTCTGCGGCAAGCAGCACACCGTTGCGGTAGATGTCATAACCGGCAATTTCGGGAGCGGCAGAAATTTCTTCACCGTCAGCCTCTACATCAGCAGTCAGCATGAAGTTGCCGGGGATGCTTCCCTCAGCCAAAGTCTTCCATGAGGGATTTGACGCTTCGAAGCCGCTTGACTTGGGAGATGAGGTTGAGAAAGAGTTACCCTTCTTATTCAAACCCACAGAATTGTCTGTTGCGATGGGCTTCACTCCCTTGTCGTGGGTGAAATAGCAACCGAAAGCATACTTGTTGCCGGCTTCAAACTTATAAGGAGTAGTCAGGGTGAACTTTGTCCAGGCACCTTCCTCGCCCATTGCCTTAACCACAGCCTCGTCAATCACTTGGTGATAGTCAATGACTCCGTTCTTGATAACGAAGATGGTCACACCGGTCAGCGCGCCCTTGGTATAGGCATTGATGGCGGTAATCTTGTGGTTGGGATATGCAATGAGGTCATTGGCGTCAAACTCCTGCTTCACCCACACCTTAGGAGTGGAGCTTGTTCCGCCGATGGTGGTGCCGAACTCCTTGTTGCTCCAAGTCAATTCGCTTGAGCGGCTCAAGGGGGCGGTCCATTCAAGGGTTCCGTTCAAATCCTCAACTGAAGACTTGAGGCTTGATACGGCGGGCACATGGCTTGTGATAGCAGTACAGTTGAAGGTAAGGCTGGCAGACTTCTTTTCTGTGTCACCATAAACAGCGGTCACATAATAGTCATGCTTGCCGTCGGCCTCGCCCTGGAGGCTGTAGGTGGTTTCGGTAATCAGTTCTGCATTAACCTTCACGCCATCGCGGTAGACATTGTAGCCGTCGGGCACAGACTGCTTGTCATTGTTCTTGACATAAGCGGTAATCAGGTAGTCGCCGGGGCCATTGCTGCTCCAGGTCTTGCCATCCAGAGAGGTGAGGTTACCCTTACCGATGGTAGGACTTTCGTCACAGATAGCCATCATTTCCTGGTTGTAACCGTATTCGTACTTCATCACGAACATGATTTCCTTATCAGCAGGAATGGTGTAAGGAGTGCTGAGAGCGAACTTGCGCATGGTGTTCTTCTCGAATCCGGTCAAGTCTACGGGCTGTTCCAGCACGGGAGTGCCATCCTCGTAAATCATTCCGGTTACCTTGTATGAGGGACGATACTGGAAGAAGGACAGGCTGTCCACCACTTCGCCCACATAGCCCTTCAGTTCTTCCTTTGTAAACTTGCTGGCCACGTAATAAACCACGCCGCTCTGGGGATTACCCTGCACACCATCAGTTCCGTTGTAGTCATAATCATTGTGCCACTGGAGCTTGATGTCGCTGGCGGGAGCTTGCCAGTTAAGTGTTACGTTGGAAAATGTCACATTGCCTGTCAATGTGTGCGGATTACCGTTTTGCGCCTTGGCATCGGTAAGGCCGGCAAACAGACAGACCATGGCTGCAGACAACGTGCAGCCCAATCTTTTTACGTTGAACATAACTTTAAATTAGATTTATAATTAAGAATATTTTTTTATGTCATAAACAATCTTGCCATATCCAACCTTCAGCAGAAGGAAGTTTCCCCCTTCGTTCCAACCACATCTTTTATGATTGTCCAGGCAGCGAAAAAGGCTTTTGGGGCGCAAAATTACATAATTCCGATGTAAACCACAACCATAATTAGTATAAAATCTAAAATTTTATCTCGTTTTCGTGGTTTGCAGAAAAAAAGGACACGTTTGTGCCCTTTTTTCATTATAATAATATAAGAATAGCCGTTATTAAGGCTCCACACCCATCTCCGTAAAGCGTGCGGCGGCATTGAGGAAATGCGTCGTAATCCAGAAGACTGTCCAGTTTTCGGAGTATCCACCTCGCAGTTTATAGACATTGTCCATGTGGCCACGCTGTGCGAAATTGGTGTGTTGCAGTTGTTCGCCCTGCGAGCCATAGGCGTCCGTCAGCTGGTAGCAGGTACGGTACATCACCTTTGCCAGACGGCACAAACGGTCGTCCTTGAGATAGCGACCCATCTTGTACACCTCGGGAGCAAAAAGTACGCCATAGACATCTATGTGCTGGTTCTGCGCCGACACCACAGTCCATCCAGTGCTCTTGAAATTATGGTCGGCCATGCGACCTGCAGGAAGCGGAATGTCCCACACCACCACATAGCTGAGGCACACGTCCATGGCATGCTTGGCCCACTGCAAATACTTCTTTTCACCCAATCGTTCATAGAGTTCCAAAAAGCCCTGGAACGCTGCCCATGCGCCTTCCTTGTCCTCGCAAGTGGCATCCAGCGTGCCGCCCCAATAGCATCCGTCCATCTGCAGATGGCGGTCGGCATAAAGTGCGGCGGCCTTCTCTGCCGCTTGGCGGAACGTGCGCTCCTTGAACAGGCGAGAAGCAATGGCAAGCGGAGCAATATAGAACCCTTCATTGGTAGAAACCGGGTTCCAACTGTCTGACAGAATGCGGCGGCTCACGCCACGGCATACCGCCTCCAAAAAGCCTTCCCACTTGCGGGTATCATACTTACGACCTTTGCGGGCACATTCGATGGCCTTGGCAAAATTATACATGGCCTGACCGCAGGAAACGGGATCACCACCACCCTGCCATTTGCCGTCGGCATAGATTACGGGGAAAAGTCCGTTCTCAGGATTCACCTTGCTGGTGCTCAGAAAATCGAGGCTGCGCTGTATCTTGTCGGGAATGGAATCATCGGCCAGCTGTTTGCCAAGCATCTGAAGATAATAGCCGGGCGAGTCGGCCTGGCCACACCATCCCATGGTAACCGCCTTGCGCGAACGCATATCATACATGTTATAGCCCACAGCCTCGCCGCCAAGTTCCATCCAACGGCTTTTGGAGAAGCGGTACTTGCCCTGTACTATCTCATCAAAGGAGGGGAAGCGGTCGGCATCATAAGGGCGGAAGCGGTCCAGACTGGTATAGATGGGGCGCTGGAAACCTGTGCCACGGCCAGAAACGGGATATGCCTCCAGCACAAATTCCTTCTCAATGACCTGACCGGGCTCCATGTCAATGTAAGTGTCAGTATATGCCATTGGCGTCTGCTGCAATGCCTTGGCAATGCTGTGGCGGCGGTTATAGCCGATGGGGCCACTATAAAGCACCAGCATGCCTGCATCCGACTGTGCCTCCACGCCCATGGACCACCACTGATCCTGCCTGCGTGCGCCACGGACAGGACTGGGTGTAGTGTGCAAAGCCACAGCATAACGACCGGCATTGTCCTCAAGCATGGCAAATGGCATGGGATAGCGGTGTTCCTCAAAGACTGCCAGTTCGCCCTCTGCTCCTGAATAGACGGGAATGATGCAATCATTCACCTTGGCTCCGTTCTTGTTGCCATAATAAAGGATACCGGGCAGGAAAGGGCGAAGGGCTTCGCCCGCAACCTTCCAGCGCACAGAGAGCGTAACGCCTTGCAGCGGTGCCGTGCCCTGCCATTCATAGCGACGGACGCAATGAAGCAGGCTGTCCGCTGTGATGCGGTAAGCATCGCGCAGAAGCAGCGTGCCGTCCTGCAATTCCATCTGTCCCTTTACGATGGTCCACTCGCCGCTCTTCTCCGTTGCCGAGGGGCGTGCATGACGCCAGTCGGCCATCCAATCGTTCTGCCACCCAGCGGCCACAGACCACAATCCTTCTTCGGGCACAGAAGCCACTTCCTTTCCGTCCACCACCAGCACGGGCATATCATTGCGGAAACGTATCTCGCGTTGTGCAAAAGCCGCACATATCACAAAAGCATGCAGCAGACAAAATGTCTTTATTCTATTGGCAATCAAGCTTCTTTTCCAGTTCATCATAGCTTACATCTGTAATTATATCATTCCTCCATTTTTCTCAACACCCATACCTTGTGCGAGGCAGCACCGTAAGAGTCAATCGGGCTATCTGATTTACGGCATTCGGCCTTTAGCTCTCTGGATGCAGTCGCACGCGACAGATTGTTGAGCGCGCAATACTGGTACAGACTGATGCTGCCGTTTTCCTTAATGAACGCCACAGCCCTTTCTATGCGTTCAGCCTTGGAATAGGCGGAACGGTTTATCCGGTTTACCCCACCGCGACAACGCTCAAAGGTCATCCGCTGCCTGAGCGCCTTCACCAGCATCTTGTCCGACTTGAAATTTATATCCTTCACCTTGACGTGGCGGTACTTCATCTTGTCTTCGTTGCCCTCCATCTCCGTAGGTTTGTTGTCATCGAATTCCAGTGACACAGAGAGGGAACACAGACCATCAATCTTTACCGTATAGCCCAGGGACAGGTAATCCACCAACGTATCCGCAAGCGTCATCAGCATTCCGTTCACAATTCCTTCGCGGAACACTCCGGACTTCATCTGGATGCGTTCCACCAGTTCCTTGGTGCTGATTTGCCTGTTTGTCAGCATTTTGGGATAGACTTTCTTCTTGCCTTCCTTTTTTACATCTGGCATTTCCTGCAGATAATACTTAATCATGTTTTTCCTCCTTATATTTAATCAGCATTAAACTTTTGTTCTGACACCAGTAAAATTGTTTTTTTATTTAACTAAAAAAGTTTTTTATCCACACTAAAATTGTTGTTCCATACTTTGGAATACATATTTCATTGTTTGAAACGTACGTTCCAAAGTATGGAATACACGTTCCAAACTTTGGAACGATACTTTCACAGTGCAAAAATAACAATTATAGCGCTGTCTTACAACAATTTCAGCGTTATATTTCAGAAATGTTATAATATTGTTGTTTTTGGGGGATAATATTGGACGTTTGCCAATGGAGAAATTGCGTTTAAAAACAAAATGTGTGGGAAACCGACTTTATTGCGGCTTCCCACACTTGAAAAAGATTTATCTATTTACTGCTATTCTACTGCACCGAAATGCTGTGCCGTTCGGCAGAGTTCAAGCAAGCTTATCTCTGCGCTCTCTGCTTTGCATTTTTTTATTCTTCCAGGCTCCAGTCTTCCTGAGACTTGCGGATGTAGCTCTTGTAGCGGCGCTGTGCGGCAGCCTTACAAGCATCGTAGAGTTCCTGTGCAGCCTCGGGCGCAATCTTCTTAAGAGAGAGGAAACGAACCTCGCCCTCGAGGAAGTCTTGGAACTTGTCCCAGTTGGGTTCCTTGCTGTCCATCTGGAAGGGGTTCTTGCCTTCCTCGGCCAGTGCGGGATTGTTGCGCCACAAGTGCCAGTAACCACATTCTACAGCCTTTGCCTCCTCGGCCTGGCTCTTACCCATACCGCCCTTGGCACGGAGTCCGTGGTTGATACAGGGAGCGTAAGCGATGATGAGAGAAGGTCCGTGCCATGCTTCTGCCTCGCGGATGGCCTTGAGACACTGGCTCTGGTCGGCACCCATAGCTACCTGGGCTACATATACGTTGCCGTATGTGGCCTGCATCAGACCCAGATCCTTCTTGCCCACGCGCTTGCCGTTGGCAGCAAACTGTGCGATGGCGCCGATGGGAGTGGCCTTAGAAGCCTGACCGCCAGTATTGGAGTAAACCTCGGTGTCGAGTACGAATACGTTCACGTCCTCACCGCTACCGATAACGTGGTCGAGACCGCCGTAACCGATATCGTAAGAAGCACCGTCGCCACCGATAATCCACTGGCTACGCTTAACCAGATAATGATCCAGTTCCTTCAGCTGCTTGCAAACCTCGCATCCAGCTTCGGCACCTTCTGCGATGAAGGGCTTCAACGCAGCTGCTGCAGCCTTTGAACCCTCGGCATCGTTCTGCTGTGCAATCCACTGCTCGGCAGCTGCCTTATATCCGGCAGGAGCCTCGTCGGCAGCGATTACCTGCTTCAACAGTTCTGTGATGCGGTTCTTCATCTTCTTGTTGGCCAATACCATACCCAGACCGAACTCGCAGAAGTCCTCGAACAGGGAGTTGCCCCAAGCGGGACCCTGACCCTTAGCATTGGTAGTATAGGGAGTTGAGGGGATTGAACCAGAGTAGATTGAAGAACAGCCGGTGGCATTGGCTACCATCTGACGGTCGCCGAAGAGCTGGCTGATGAGTTTCACATAGGGAGTCTCGCCACAGCCTGAACATGCACCGCTGAACTCGAAGAGAGGCTGTGCGAACTGGCTGTTCTTGGGGCTCTGCTTGATGTCTACCAAATCCTGCTTGCTGGCCACCTGCTTAACGCAATAGGTCCAGTTGGCATCTTCCTGAATCATTTCAGCAGAAGAAGAGTCGTAGGCAACCATCTTCAGTGCGGGACCGCCCAACTTGGGATTGCCGGGACATACGTCGGCACAGTTGCCACATCCCAGACAGTCCTTCACATCCACCTGAATAACAAAGTGCATACCCTTCATGGCGGCAGGAGCCTTCATGTCGAGAGTCTTGCCCTGGAAGCCTGCCACTTCAGCGTCGTTCATTACGAAGGGACGGATGGCTGCGTGAGGACAAACAAAGGCACACTTGTTACACTGGATACAATTTTCGGCATTCCACTGGGGAACGAAAGCTGCCACACCACGCTTCTCGTAAGCAGAGGTGCCCTGCTGCCAGGTGCCGTCTTCCAGACCCTTGTATGCGCTTACGGGCAGAAGGTCGCCGTTCTGTGCGTTGATTACACGCACCAGATTGTTGATGAATGCGGGGTCGTCATTGGCAGGAGCCTCGTCGGCAGGCAGATTTGCCCAAGCGGGATCTACGGGCAGAATCTTGTACTCGCCACCACGGTCTACGGCAGCAAAGTTCATGTCTACCACGTCCTGACCCTTCTTGCCATAAGACTTGACAATAGCCTTCTTCATCTGCTCTACTGCCAATTCTACGGGGATAACCTCGGTGATGCGGAAGAAAGCAGACTGGAGGATGGTATTTGTGCGGTTGCCCAGACCAATTTCCTGAGCAATCTTGGTTGCATTGATATAATAAACGGTGATGTTCTTCTCAGCGAAGTACTTCTTCAGATTGTTGGGAATGAAGTTCACCAGTTCCTCACCCTCGAAAATGGTATTGAGCAGGAACTGACCGCCGGGCTGCAGACCACGGAGCACATCGTACATGCGCAGATAGGCCTGAACGTGGCAAGCCACGAAGTTGGGGGTCTTAATCTGATAGGTAGAACGGATGGGGGTGTCACCGAAACGCAGGTGTGAGCAGGTGAAACCTCCAGACTTCTTAGAGTCGTAAGAGAAGTATGCCTGGCAATACTTGTCGGTGTTGTCACCGATAATCTTTACTGAGTTCTTGTTGGCACCTACGGTTCCGTCTGCACCCAGACCGAAGAACTTGGCTTCGAAGATGCCCTTGCCACCCAATGCCATCTCTTCCTTGACGGGCAGAGAGGTGAAGGTGAGGTCGTCCACGATACCCACAGTGAAGTGGTCCTTGGGCTGGGGAAGTTCCAGATTCTCATATACGCCGAGAATCATGGTGGGAGTTACGTCGGCAGAGCCCAAAGCGTAACGTCCGCCCACGATGAGAGGCTTGCGGTCTGTTGCATAGAAAGCATCCTTCACATCGAGCAACAAAGGCTCGCCGTTGCTTCCGGGTTCCTTTGTACGGTCGAGCACTGCAATACGCTGGCAAGTCTCGGGAACAGCTGCCAACAGATGCTTCACACTGAAGGGACGATACAGGTGAACACTGACCATACCATACTTCTTGCCGTTGGCGTTGGCGTAATCGATGGCCTCGCGGGCAGCCTCGGTGGCGCTACCCATCAGGATGATAACTTCGGTAGCATCCTCTGCGCCGTAATATGAGAACAGTTTGTATTCGCGTCCGGTACGTTCGCTGATGGCTGCCATGTACTTCTCCACAATGGCGGGAACGGCATCATAGTAACGGTTGCATGATTCGCGGTGAGCAAAGAAGGTTTCGGGATTCTCTGCCATACCCTTTGCTACGGGATGTTCAGGAGTGAGCGCACGTGAACGGAACTCGCTCACTGCCTTCTGGTCAACAAGGTCGCGCACATCATCATCCTCAATCAGTTCCACCTTCTGATACTCATGAGAGGTGCGGAAACCGTCGAAGAAGTTGATGAAGGGAACGCGTGACTCGATAGATGCCAAATGTGCAACGGCACTGAGGTCCATAACCTCCTGCACACTGCCTTCTGCCAACATGGCAAAACCGGTCTGACGGCAAGCCATCACGTCGCTATGGTCGCCAAAGATGCTGAGCGAATGTGTGGCCACTGTACGGGCAGACACATGGAATACGCTGGGGAGCAACTCTCCGGCAATCTTGTACATATTGGGAATCATCAGCAACAGACCCTGAGACGCAGTGAACGTTGTGGTGAGGGCACCAGCCTGGAGAGAGCCATGTACGGCTCCGGCAGCACCACCCTCGGACTGCATTTCCTGTACCATTACTGTGTCACCAAAAAGGTTCTTACGGCCCTGAGCGGCCCATTCGTCCACATGCTCCGCCATGGGAGATGAGGGAGTGATGGGATAGATGGCTGCCACCTCGCTGAACATATAAGCTACATGTCCGGCACAGGTATTACCATCCCACGTCACAAATTTCTTTTCTTTTGCCATAATCGTGAATGTTTAATTATGTGAATTCTATTATAATAATCTAATTATTTTCTCTGAACAAACTGCTTAGTACAAGAAGCCATACAGCCACAAGGGTATGGTAAGTTCCTGTCCCTTGACTATATTGCCCTGGACATATATCACATCGCTGCTTCGACGAAGGACGTCTTCGGAAACGATGCGGTAACGCTGGTTGCCGTCCACAAAGAATGTGCTGCGGCGGTCGCCCACACTCAAATCGTGGCGTCCCCACAAAGCATTCTGGAAGAAGGTATCATACAAAAGCTGGCGTTCCACCTGGCCACCGGGCGCCAATGCATACATAAGATTGGTATTGTGCATTAGCAGACGGGCAGGTTTCTTGGGGAACTTCTCATCACCACGGAAAACCATATTGATGAGACGCGCGTCGTTGAGATACTTGATATAGTTCATCACCGTGGAGCGGCTGGTTGTCACATCAGTAGCCAACTGGCTTACATTGGGGGCGTAGGTGTTGTTGGTGGCCAGAAGATAGAGCAACTTCTTGATCTTGCACAGATATTTTAGTTCTATCTGCTGAATATGAAGAATATCCACCTCAATCATCATGTTCATCACCTTGAGCAGATTCTCCGAGAAATCTGTCTTTTCAAGGAAGAAGGGGTAATAGCCATGATGCATGTATGACTCCAGGTATTCCATGGGATTGACTTGCGCCAACACTTCATCGGCAATACGCTCATGACGGTTGAGAATTTCACGGAGACCATACGGGCGAAGTTCCAAACCAGTCTGGATATTAATGTATTCGCGCAAGGAGAAACCGCGGAGGTTGTAACTGCTGACCAGTCCGCAAAGTTCGGGATTCTCATCCTTGAGCCTCATTACCGAACTACCGGTAAAGACAATGCGCAAATGCGGATAACGGTCATATATAAGACGGATTTCCTGGCTCCAACGTGGTTGTTTGAAGACCTGGTCAATAAGCAACACCTGACCGCCGGAACGCACGAACTCGCTGGCAAACTCGTGCAACGTATGTCCCTGAAAATAAAAATGGTTCATATTGACATAGAGGCAACGACGGTCGCGCATGCCAAAATGTTCACGGGCGTATTGAAGCAAGAATGTGGTTTTTCCCACTCCCCTGCTGCCCTTGATTCCTATCAGACGGTCGCGCCAATTGATCTCATCCATCAGCGCGCGCCGCACGGGGGCACCCAGGTGCTCCAATAAATATCGGTGTGTACGAAAGAATGTTTCAAGCATACCCATTTCTGATGATAACGGGTACAAAGTTAATCAAAAAACCTAAAATTGCAAAGTCTCTTTGACAAAAAGTGATTATTTTTCCGGGAATACAGAGATATGCCGCATCTGGTTCATGATGGCAGTCTGGCGACGAAGCATATACTTTGAAGGCTTGCTGCTGTCAAACTTCAAAGGATTGGGCAATGTCGCGGCCACAAGCGCACAATTGGCACGGGTCAGTTCTGCACTGGGACGACGGAAATGCCATTGGGCAACAGCTTCGGCCCCGTATATACCGTCACCCATTTCTATGGAGTTGAGGTAGACTTCCATAATGCGATGTTTGCCCCAAATCCATTCTATAAGAACTGTAAAATATGCTTCCAGCCCCTTTCGCAACCAAGTGGAACCGGGCCAAAGGAAAACGTTCTTGGCTGTCTGCTGGGAGATTGTGCTTCCTCCACGAAGTTTTTTCCCGTCTTCCTTGTGTTCCTTAACGGCTTTTTTGATTTCCACAAAATCAAAGCCTTTATGCGTAAGAAAACGCTGGTCTTCGCTTGCCATTACAGCCACAGGCATATAAAGGGACATGGAGTCCATGGGAACCCAATGATGGCGCATACGGATGGTTTCGCCACGTGACACCTGCTGGACACAGCGTATGACCATCAGTGGAGTAATGTGGACCGGGAACCATTTGTATATAAAAACGGAAAGGATTGTACTCCCAAAGAACAGGAGTACAATCCACCGTATAGTTCGCTGGATACGTTTCAGCAAATTCATTATTGCAATGTGCCAGCGTTAGCAGCATTGATCATTTCCTGGCTGGCATAGAGGTAAATCTCTACACGGCGGCTGGCCGCACGGTCTTCCTTGCCGTCAGGACCATATACCAGGAAGTCGGGGTTCTCGCCAAAACCTTCTGTGCTGGTAATCTGAGAAGGATCTACACGGCAGGTACCGGTAAGATAGGCTTTCACCGCATTGGCACGACTCTGGCTCAAAGTGAGGTTGAGTGCATCAGAACCATCGCTGCTGGCAAATCCCTGGATAGAAACATCAACGTCTGAATAGATATTGAGCACCTCGGTCGCAAATTTCATCAATGAAGACTTGGCTGCGGGCTGCAGGTCAGACTTGCCTGCGGCAAAAAGCACACCATTGTCAAGTGTAACCTTTACAGCTTCCAATCCACGTCCGTCCTTAGTAGTCTCAACAGTTGCGTCCTGCATGGCTGCAGCAGCTGCTGCCTTTGCCTTGTCCATCTTACGTCCGATAAGTGCTCCGGCAGTTGTTCCCACTGCCACACCAGCGGCTGCGCCGATAGCTGCGCCCTTACCTGCGTTTCCGGTAGCCTTACCAATCAAAGCACCTACTCCAGCACCTAAGGCACCACCGCCTCCGGCACCGATTAATGAACCCTTGAGCGTATTGGACGCTCCACAACCTGACAACAAGATTGAGATTCCGGCAACTCCGGCAATTGTCTTGAATAATTTCATAGTTCCTAAAAATTAATACTTTTATATAATGTTAACAATTCTAAGCCTATTCCTTGGAAGAGTTCGCAAGCGAAACTTTTCCTTATCCATCTTTTTTTCGAACACAAAGATACATATTTTTATTCATGGTGGACACGATTTTGCGTTATTTTTCGTATTTTTGCAAAAATTTTCACAACAATTCACATTTTACCTATGGCAAAAGAATTAGAATTCCTCACCAAGAGAAGTGAGGACTACTCAAAATGGTACAACGAACTGGTGGTTAAAGCCGACCTGGCCGAACAATCAGATGTGCGCGGCTGCATGGTGATAAAGCCCTATGGTTATGCCATCTGGGAAAAAATGCAACGCATTCTGGACGAGATGTTCAAGGAGACCGGAGTACAGAACGCATACTTCCCCTTGCTCATCCCCAAATCATTCCTCAGCAGAGAGGCTGAACATGTTGAAGGTTTTGCCAAGGAGTGTGCTGTGGTTACACACTACCGTCTGAAAACCAATGAAACGCATGATGGTGTAGTGGTTGACCCAGCTGCACGATTGGAAGAAGAACTCATCATCCGTCCCACAAGCGAAACTATTATCTGGAACACTTTCAAGAACTGGATCCACTCTTACCGCGACCTGCCCGTTCTGTGCAACCAGTGGTGTAACGTAATGCGATGGGAAATGCGTACACGCTTGTTCCTGCGCACAGCAGAATTTTTGTGGCAGGAAGGCCACACAGCCCACGCCACCAAAGAAGAAGCAGAAGAACGTGCACGCCAGATGCTTGGAATATATGCCGAATTCGCTGAAAAGTATATGGCCGTACCCGTAGTACAGGGTGTGAAGAGCGAGACAGAACGATTTGCTGGAGCCTTGGACACCTACACTATCGAAGCCATGATGCAAGACGGCAAAGCCTTGCAAAGCGGAACAAGCCACTTCTTGGGACAAAATTTCGGAAAGGCCTTTGATGTGCAATTCCTCAACAAAGAGAACAAACCCGAATACGCCTGGGCAACCAGTTGGGGCGTAAGCACCCGATTAATGGGCGCGCTCATCATGACCCATTCTGATGACAACGGTTTGGTACTGCCCCCCGCATTGGCTCCCATTCAGGTCGTAATCATACCTATTGGCAAGCCAGCGCAAATGGAACAATTAGACACCAAGGCACAAGAAATCGTGAACGACCTGAAGGCTCTCGGTATTAGTGTCAAGTATGACAACGCAGACAATAAGCGCCCAGGCTTCAAGTTCGCAGATTACGAGCTCAAGGGTGTGCCGGTACGTCTGGTATTGGGTGCGCGTGACCTGGAACAGGGTGTCGTGGAAATCATGCGTCGCGACACACTTGAGAAAGAGAATGTTTCAATTGAAGGCATTGCCAACTACATCAAGAATTTGCTTGATGACATTCAGAACAACATTTTCAAGAAAGCCAAAGATTTCCGCGACTGCCACATCTACGAATGTAACGATTACGAAGATTTCAAGGCAAGAGTCAAGAACGGTGGTTTCTTCCTCTGTCATTGGGATGGCACGGCAGAAACTGAAGCCCGCATCAAGGAAGAGACACAAGCAACAATCCGCTGTGTCCCCTATGGTTTTGAACAGACACCTGGCGTGGACATGGTAAGCGGCAAACCCGCTGTTGCCCGTGTGCTTATGGCTCGTTCATATTAAAAATCTCCTTTAGGGAACACCGCATTAAAAAACTCCCGTTCACAACCTCTGTTTGAGAAATGTGAACGGGAGTTTTTCGATGTATGAGTCTTTAATCCATAAGCCCCTTGAATTTGAGGATATCAGGGAATATCATCTTCTTCGACTAAAATATAACGGCCGCCTTCTTCGTCAAACAATCTACGAATAAGATTACCGTAATTCTCATCAACCGTATATATCTTTTCGGGTGAACCCAACAAGGCATCCGTACCCTTAAGCAATATATGGGTATTGTTTTGTAGTTTTGGGAGCCATTCAGGGTTATCAGCAGAAATGTGAAGAGAATGCGGTTTACTTCGGTCAAACACATTGCCTATAATACGGAAATTTGACGCTTTATTATAGTGTCCCCAGCTCTTAATCAGCGCAGGAGTCGTCTTATCAGGACGTTGATTGCCAAAACCATAACCAGCGCGACGCAAAATGTTACCGGTGAACAGGACATTCTGCATCCGACGATTTGCCCCGTTTTCAGCCTTTCCGACAAAATATTCAATCGCATAAACACAATCTTCAATCAAATTGTTTGAATAAGTGACATCATGCATTAACACCTCCTCGATTCCTACTGCAGAAATCTGATGTGTAATACCTGCGTCATAACATTGATAGACATAACAATGATCAATGACATAACGACCACAACCTCCATAAATTTCTATACCATTACCATACCGAGTAGGCTGTCGGTCACCATAAAATTGTATGCTGCCACCAATCCAACCTAACTCACAGTTTCTAACCACAAGACTTTGAGTAGTTCCGCTTCCGATGCCATGAGAGCCAACATATTTAATGCAGAAATTATCTATGATAACATCATCTGTCGCATAAAATCCATGTCGTCTTATTGGCATCTCTATCGATTTGAAACGTTCAGAAGGATTACCCCGATGAGAGCAAAGATACACAATTCCGTTAGTGGGTTCATGCCAAAAATCTAAATCACGATGTAAATCTGCAAAGGAGGTAAATTTCTCATTTAAATCAATATGTAAGGTAGTACTATGATCGTCTGATTTTCGTTTCATCACCTTGAATGCAGTTTCTTCTCCTTCATTCATAACAAGAACCGCCACATCAAGATCAATACGCTCACTATATGCATATACATTAGGAATGTGTGTTTCAATCCATCTTCCACTTTGTGCTGCGTTTAACGGAGAACCATTAAGAATAGGCTTATCACCTTTACCATAAGCAGAATAAGTCACTCCAGCCTTTGTATGTATACAACCTCTCCACACATCTCCACGCCTAAAAAGGACCACATCTCCCTTTTTGAGATCTAACGAATTTACTTTATTCAATGATTTAAAAGGCTGGCGTTGATTTGTTCCTGAATTGGAATCATCTCCATCTTCTGAAACATAATAAACTACGCCATTAACTGAATAATCAGATTTGGCGCGCAGAATCGTATTCTTTAGTTTGCGAGCTTTTTTCTCAATTTTAATGTAATCTTTGTTGAAACTATTACCATTAACGAAATTTGAAAATGTAAAAGTAAATATAAAGGTTAGGAATAAAAACAAGTCTTGTCGTTTCATTTTAGATATTAGGTTGATTATTTCAAGACAAAATTATAAAAAATATGACATAAATAACATCATTTATTGTAAAAATTAGAATGTACATGAACAAAAAAAGAGTTTCCCAAACTTTTACGCTCCAGGAAACTCTCTCTGTTAAAGAAAAACGGCGGCTACCTACTCTCCCACGGGTGTGCAGTACCATCGGCGCGGGCGGGCTTAACTGCTCTGTTCGGAATGGGAAGAGGTGGGAC